>JAFSLV010000031.1 GCA_017448245.1 Lachnospiraceae bacterium
AAAGGAGGGCATGTATTCAGGAAGATTACAGGCGGTTATAACAGCAGATGATTTGTTTAAAAAGAATTAAAGTGCGCTAAATCGCGAAGGAATTTACGGATATAGCGCAGTAAGTGGCTGTATGTAAAGGCAAAAAGTCGGGTTTTTGAGGTGCGGCGGGACAGGACGGAACAATACGGAACGGGATGTAAAAGCGTCCTGTACACGTTCCTAAGTCGCCTGAAACATTGATTTTTCGCCATTTTTTGTGAATGGAGCATTTATATTTGAACTGTTTTATGATATGATAAGAACAGTTTATTACTCGGAAACGTACAGGTTTTCGGGTGTGTATAGAATACAGGAAAAAGGCATAATCCCTGTTTAGAATGTATCTGTGAAGGGGAAACATAACTATGCTGGAAAACCTTATTAATATTTATTCGTTATTCGCGACACTCACAGGTCTTATCCTGTGCTTTTTCTATTATGTTGCACATGTACGGCGTGAATATCAGTTGCTGAATGGATTTCTGCTTGGAGATTTCCTAAGTAACTATTACTGGGTTGTATTTGTTTTTATTATGGGGGATTATCCGAACAGCTCCGAATTGATGGCATATTTTGGCTGGAATGTCGGATATGTGATGCTTTTTTTGCTCGCATTGTATATCAGAGATCAGGATGCACGAAATTATTTTCATCCCCTTATGTTGATCCCGATTCCGCTGAATATTGTGCAGTTTCTTTTGTACATCCAGTATGGCGGGTACTTTAATAATGCATGGCAAGGTATTTTCTGCACCCTGATCGCGGTATGCAGTCTGCAGGGTATCCTTTTTAACAGGAGGCGTGCGGAAAAAAAATCAAATAATAATACTGCGTATATTCTGTTGTTATTGTATGTTGCGTTTCAATACGGCGCTTTCACGGCGTCCTGCTTTGCCTGGCCTTCAGAGTGGTCAGATCCCTATAACTACTGCAATGTAATGCAATATACGATTAACATTTTCCTTCCGGTTGCTGTCGCAAGAATTCATGGGGACAGGATAAGAGAGACAAAGGAAAGCGATACGGCGGATTTCAGGAATACAATACGTGTAATTTTTGTCGCGGTGGTGATTGGTGTTAGTATTTCCGGCTATTTGCTGGCGGGATGGATGCAGTCGCTTCTGAATGTCGAGACAGGGGGAATTCCTTCGGAAAGTGCCTCACGGATTATTATGATCATGCTGTTTGTCATTTCTGTCGCTTTGTCAATTCTTGTTATCACAATTCTGATTGCACTCAGTCGGGGACAGATGGCGACACAGGACACATTCCTGACAGAAGATGACATGCCGGATAAATCGAATAAAATACAGCCGGAGAACGAGCCGGGACGAGGAGACACGGGAACAGATGATGGATCGGTAATTAAAGCGATCAATCGCAGGTGGAACCTGATTTTGCCGTTGCTTGTCACATTCTTTCTGATGATGCTGGTTGTGATCTACACATCACGTCAGTTTTACAGAATATCTGTAGAAAGAAGTCTTGAGGACGCAATGGATAAATCATCCAGCACGGCGGAACAATTGCAGAACTATATGGATACTGCAAAAAGCGTACTCTGGGTAACGGCGGATACCGTAAACTATATGCTTGCAAACGGCGAATCCGACAGAAACATTCTCCGCTATCTGGAGCAGGAAACAGAAAACCAGCAGGTGCAGTTTGATGAAAACTATACCGGAGTGTACGGATACATACGTGGTCTATATATGGATGGTTCAGGCTGGGAGCCTCCTGCGGATTACGTACCATCGGAACGCGACTGGTACATGGCGGCGGTGGATGCCGGGGGTGCTGTCACCATCGCACAGCCTTATGTGGATATGCAGACAGGATCGGTTGTTATTTCCATATGTAAGCAGTTAAAAGATCATCAGGGCAGTGTTCTTTCTCTGGATCTGATCATCGGATACATTCAGTCTGTTGTTGAAGAAACAGATGTCAGTGGTATCGGATATTGCTTCGTGCTGGACGGTGACGGAACCGTCATTGCGCATAGAGATACGCAGATGAACGGACAGAATATATATAATTATGAGTACGGTTCGGAAATCATGCAAAACACACAACAGACAATGGACGGACACTTTGAAATGTATGTTGACGGGAAGTTGAGTACGGTAATCGTTCATAAGGTTATGGATCAGTGGAATGTAATCATTGTGATAGAGAACAGGGAGATGTTTGCAGACGTTAACCGTGTGCTTGTCATGAATATCCTGACATTCTTAATTGTGTTTATACTGATCGCTGCCTTTTACTCGATTTCTTATCGGAGAGAAGAAAGGAGTAACCGGAAAGCGCATGATCTGAGAATCAGTGAACAGCAGAAATCCTATGAAGCGGAGATTCTGAGACTTGAAAAACAATCCGCAGATGCCGCTAACGAGGCTAAAAGTAATTTCCTCGCGGATATGTCCCATGAGATCCGAACGCCGATCAACGCGGTGCTGGGCATGAATGAGATGATCTTAAGGGAAAGCGACAATCACCGGATCACGACATTCGCGCGCAACGTGGAAAGCGCCGGAAAAAACCTGCTCTCCATCATCAATGATATTCTTGATTTTTCCAAGATCGAGGCGGGAAAAATGGAGATCGTAGAGGCACCGTATCAGCTGTCTTCGGTGCTCAATGATGTCAGCAACATGATCACCTTCCGCGCCCGCAGCAAGGACCTGGAATTTCATGTGGACGTGGATGAAAGCATTCCGGACAGTCTCTACGGCGACGAAGTCCGTGTGCGCCAGATCATCACAAACCTGTTGACGAATGCGGTGAAATACACGCATGAGGGAAGCGTGACGCTTGTCGTAAGGGGGGAAAGAACCCCTCATCCGTCTGCTTCGCAGCCACCTTCCCCCAAGGGGAAGGCGGGGAGCAGCACCCACCTGCCGCGCAGGGAGAAGACGGGGCGCAGCGGACGCCAGTTGTCGGCGGGGTGACGCTCATGATCGACGTCAGGGACACCGGCATCGGGATTAAGGAAGAGGACCTCGGAAACCTGTTTACCAAGTTCGGCCGTGTGGACCTTGTGCAGACGAATACGATAGAGGGAACGGGTCTCGGCCTTGCCATCACCGAGAATCTGCTGCTGATGATGCAGGGGGATATCAAAGTGCAGAGCGTTTACGGAGAGGGCTCCACCTTCTCCGTCCGGATCCCGCAGGGGGTCGTCAGCGAAGAAGCGATCGGCGATTTCCACCGGCGGTATGAGGACGGATTGAAAGCGATGAAGGCATATCACGAGTCCTTCCGTGCGCCGGACGCGCATGTGCTCGTCGTGGATGACACGGAGCTCAATCTCGTGGTCATCGAGGGACTCTTAAAGACCACGGAGGTGCGGCTGGATACGGCCGCGGGCGGCGAGGAGGCGCTGGCCCTGTGCAAAAAGACGGCCTATGATCTGATTCTTCTGGATCAGCGGATGCCGCGCATGAACGGAACGGAAACGCTGCAGCACATCCGCACGCAGGAAAACGGACGCAACAGGGAAACGCCCGTGATCTGCCTTACGGCCGACGCGGTGCAGGGCGCAAGAGAGCGGTATCTGGCCGAAGGCTTCTCCGGCTATCTGTCCAAGCCCGTGGAAGGTCCCGCGCTGGAGTCGGCACTTATGGAGTACCTGCCGTCGGAGAAGATCCTGCGCACGGCGGAGGGCGACAGTTCTGCGCAGATCGCTGCACCGCATCCAGATGACAGTGGTTCTGCGCCGACCGGAGCGGAGCGGAGACAGGTGGCAGCGCCGCAGGCGCTGACGGATGACTACACAGGACGTGTGTCCATGAACACTCCGGCATCTCATGACGAACACGGATGTGAGGAATGCCGGAATGTGATGGAGGTGTCATCCGTGCAGGCGGCCTACGATGGCATTCCCGCGCTTGATTACGCGCAGGCCAAGGAATATCTCACTTCGGATGAACTGATTGAAAAAACGCTCAGTACGTTTTACGACAACCTCCGCGACACCACGGACGCGATCGAGCGTTCGTTGCGGGAGGAAGACTATGACAACTTCACCATCCGGGTACATGCGCTGAAATCAAGCGCCCGCCTGATCGGTGCGGCAGAAATATCGGCGCTGGCGGCAAGACTGGAGGAATGCGGGGATGCGGTCCGTTAACGGAAGGAAAGGGACCAAACAGTGAGAGACATGACCGTGATGGAAGCGTTCCGCGGTCTCTTTGTGGATCTAACGGCGCTCATATTTAATATCGTGCTGTTGTTCATTGTCCGCGCACAACGGGGCAAGGAATACAAAACCGTGCAGTTCCGCAATCTGGCGGTTATTGTGTTTTTTGCTAACGCACTGTCACAGACGTGGGTCTTTCTGGCGCGGGCGGATCTTCCCGTGCCGCCGGCCATGATCCTGTTTACGCAGCTTGTGGCTTATATGCTCAATCTCTTCGTGGTCTACTTTTTCACACTCTATGTGGAAAAACTCACACAGCAGGAGAAAGGATACAGGAATCACCTGCACCGCGTCAACTATGCCGTGATGATCGTCATGGGGATCAGTGTGGTCATCTACTTTGTCGTGTCATTGCCGCACCTTGGCGCGCCTGGGCGCCTTCCCTATGCCACCGGGTGGTTCCGGATGTTTGCCGGTTTTGCGGCGGAGTTTTATTTTCTGATTTACGCGATGACAATGCTGATCGGCAGAACCGGCATGAACGCAAGAACAAAGCGCATCCTGCCTGGCGTATTTGCGCTGACCTTCTCCACGCTGATTCTGCAGGCCGTGATCGGTCTGATGCCGCGCCTCGATTACCTGGGGCCGACGCTGGCGCTGTTTATTTTTTACTTTACCGTTGAAACATCCGATTACCTGAATCTCATGCGCACCAGACAGGAGCTGGAGGAGGAGACCAGACGAACGGCGCTGCTGCAGGCCTTTTCGGAAAAGGTTGCGACGCAGGGCAGGGCGCTGCTCGGCTTGAATGAACTGATTCTCAGGGACAGCCACGAGGAGAAGGTGCTGATGTATGCGCGCAACGTGGAGCGCACGGGAAAGGAGCTCGTGGCGGTGGCGTCCAATATGCCCGCCCTGCAGCGTAAGGCAGAAGGGCGTGCGGATGAGGCCGTTCGTGTCGTTCGCGAGGAAGCGCTTCCTGCGGACACCGGCATCAAGGCAGAGGGAAAGGCGGAGAAGAAACCCCTTGCGGCACGTATATCCGACATCGGTAGATATGGCTCGACAAAGGATGAATATGAAAGCTGCCGTGAGAGCATCCTGATCTGGAACGAAAAGAGCAGTCGCATTATTATATCCCTGTCCTTCTATGGATTTGTGCTGGCGTTTCTGGCAACGATCGTTATGAATGTCATGAAGGAATTCCGCCCGGCGTTTGTCCTGTTCTTCTGTGTCACCGGGGTCTGCTATTTTCCGAGTCTGTTTGCAAGGAGATTTTTTCATAAACACGCGACACTGATGGCGTATACGGGCATGGTGATCATCCTGTCATTCGCGATCATGACGGGTTCGATGCATGCAACGGAGCGCGCGATCGACTATCCGATCATGCTGATCTGGTTAAGCCTCCTGATTGTGGACAATGCCTTCCGCATGACGGGGCTGATCGTGGTGATGGATGCCGCATGCTTCACGATGCTGTTTCTGACAAAGGACTTAAGCATCGCGCAGCGCGATATGTATAACATCCTGATGTACAGCGCCCTCGTGATTGTCGGCCACTTTCTGTTACAGCGGAACCGGATGAATGAAATGATGGCGGCTGGCCGTTATGAAGCGGTACAGACACAGCTGCTGTCAACGACGGAGCGTTTACAGGAGGCGACGGAACAGGCCACGAGAGCCAGCCACTCCAAATCGGATTTCCTCGCGAACATGTCGCACGAGATCCGTACGCCGATCAATGCCGTGCTCGGGATGAACGAAATGATCCTCAGGGAGAGCCGGGATGAAAAGATCAGACTGTATGCGCATAACGTGGAAAGCGCCGGGAAAAATCTGCTGTCCATCATCAATGATATTCTGGATTTCAGCAAGATCGAGGCGGGCCGGATGGAACTCGCAAAGGGGGAATATCATCTTTCCGCGGTATTAAACGATGTCAGCAACATGATCGTTTTCCGTGCGCGCGCCAAGGATCTGGCCTTTCATGTCAACGTGGACGAAAGCCTGCCGGATGTGCTGTACGGGGATGAGGTGCGAATCAGACAGGTCATCACCAACATTTTAAACAATGCCGTAAAATATACGAATGAGGGAAGCGTGACGCTTACGGTGCGCGGGGAGCGCAAAGCGGCCCACGCGGCCATGCAAAGGGAACACGACAGCGTTATCGGGCAGCTGGATCTGATCGTTGCTGTTGCGGATACCGGTATCGGCATCCGGGAAGAAGACAAAGAGAAGCTGTTTACCAAGTTTGAACGCGTCGACCTCACGCAGACCAATACGATCGAGGGAACGGGCTTAGGACTTGCCATCACGCAGAGTCTGCTGGAACTGATGGACGGTACTGTGTATGTCGACAGCGTCTACGGAGAAGGCAGCATCTTTACGATCCGGATTCCGCAGGGGATTGTAAGCGAGGAAGCGATCGGGGATTTCCGTGAGAAAACGGAGCAGAACGTACAGGAATCGGAAGCGTACAGCGAAACCTTCCGTGCGCCGGATGCACGGATCCTTGTGGTGGATGACACGGAGATGAACCTCGTCGTGATGGAGGGTCTGTTAAAGCAGACGGAGCTTGGGATCGATACCGCGACGGGCGGACGGCAGGCGCTGCAAATGACGAAAGATACGCCGTATGACCTGATTCTGATGGACCAGCGGATGCCGGAGATGGACGGGACACAAACGCTGCAGGGCATTCGTGCGCAGGAAGGCGGCAGCAACCAAAACACGCCTGTCATCTGTCTGACCGCGGATGCGGTACAGGGAGCAAGGGACAGATATCTTGCGGAGGGCTTCACGGATTATCTGACCAAGCCGGTGGAGATTTTGTCCTTGGAGGCGGCACTGATGAAATATCTGCCGCAGGAAATGGTGGAGCGCGTGAAGAAACGCGGTACGAAGGCAAGTCAAAGCCCGCAGGTACAGGCGGTCGCAGACAGCAAAGCGCCTGTTTCCGCAGAGAGCGGCACAACGGCTTACGCAGATAGCGGAAAGGAGTGGGCGCAGGAGGAAGCCCTGCGCTTTATGAGGGAAGACACGCCGAAGCTGCTTGCTTCCCTGCGTGAGCTGGAGACGTCTCTCCGTCCGTTTTTACAAAAGGCAGATGAGCCGGATGAAGATCTCCCGGAGATTTCACAGGAAGAACTGAACGAATTGTACGAGGCGATAACCGAGTTTATCGAAGTTTATGATCAGGATGGAATCTTAAGACTCTTGCAGCAGACGCACGGTTACCGCATTCCGGAGGATGACCGCAAGAAGCTGGAACAGGTTCGGAAGTGCGCAGTGGGTTCCGACTGGAACGGATTGAAAGAGGCAATGAACGGATAGACTGAAGATGAGGTTGTGTAAAAAAAGGATAAGGAAAGCGTGACGGTCGGGTAAAACCGGCCGTTGCCTTTATGAAGAATAGATGAAGCATCTCTGATTGAGGATACATTGCAAGGGTGCAGATTATATGCAATAGTATAATATCTGAATGAGGAAGTCTTTAAAGTCACAAATTGTGACCTTAAACGAGGAGATCATGAATCTGCCTAAAATCGGTACCGAGGTAGTTTGGAAATATAAGTGAGATGAGCCGTTTATATTGCTTTTGTGCGGACAATCGTGTATAATTGATGTATTCGAGGGAAGGAGGTATCGGCGATGGCACAGAAATCTGCAAATCTGTACGCTCGAATAGAGCCGGATGTAAAAGAACAGGCCGAAAGTATTCTTTCTGCGTTGGGGGTTCCTGCCTCTAATGCGATCAATATGTTTTATAAACAGATTATTTTAACCAAGGGAATCCCTTTTAAGGTCGCATTACCTGCCACGAAACCGCTTGTGTTATCGGAGTTAAGCGAAGCTGAGTTGTCGGAGGAGCTGGAGAAGGGATATGCGGATATGAAAGCGGGACGCGTTAAGCCGGCAAAAGAAGTGTTTGCAAGCATCCGTAAGAAAAGGTCAAAATGAAATCTTACGCTGTTGTAATAACCGATGAAGCCGAAATGGATTTGCAGGCGATATTTGATTATATTGCCTTTGAACTATTGTCCCCGGAAAATGCCGATTCTCAATTAACACGTATTGAAGAAGCAATAGAGAAGGCCGGCGCGTCCCCGGAAAAGTATCGACGCTATGAGAAAGAGCCGTGGCATAGTCGGAACCTGCGCCTTTTTCCGGTCGACAATTATGGTGTGTTTTATATACCGGATGAAGCGAAAAAGACAGTCACTATAATACGAGTCATCTACGGCGGACGAGATATAGATAAGGAGTTAAATCGGCTGTCAGAAAAGAGTACAAAGAAAAAATCTAAAAAGTAATCATAACTGCTCATAACAGAGGAGAGCATTTATTGTGGATGGAAGCAATGGGCAAGCAATCGCCCATCATCATTGTGGTGGAAGACCCCGAGGTGAAAAAGCAGTTGTCGCAGATGAACGCGGCGGCAGACCTCGGCGTTGCAAGCTGCTGGGGGCATCGCGCCAAAGAAGAGTTTGAAAGTGAGGAAGGCCGATTACGTTTACAGGATCTGAGCCTCAAAAGAAGGCGTGTAAGAAAAAGGGCAGCTTCGGCTGCTCTTTTTTTCATGGAAATGACAACAGGACAAAATGCTTTTTGACAGAAACGAAAAGAAAAAACACGCAGACCGGTGCTTGCAGAGGTGTCTTATGAAGATTCCCGGTCCTCGTATAATGGGCAACAGGCCTACGCCTGTAAAACGCACAGATGCGGATTGTCAAATTCCGCATCGGTAAAGGTAAGGAGGAGTTTATCCAGATAGACGGACAGTTCGCTCCCTGCTGAAGTGGGAGCGTCGTCGTCCGCCGCGTCTGCCATGGACCTTTCCGGGAATATGACGGCGACGCAGGTATCTTCCGATATCTCGCACAGAAGATCGTAGAGCGCATCGAGGTTACGTCCGTAATGGGAGGGAAAGTCAAAGGCTTCCTGCAGCACATCGTGCAGGCCTTCCCGTTCCGTGCAGTTTCTCAGATCCGCGATTACTTTTCTCATATGCCTCTTTCCTTATGTGACAGGGACTGTAAAACAGCGCTTATCGCAGAGCGTGTACGCGGCAGAGCCTGCCAAAACAGTGCGTGACTAATACAGCTGCTCGAAGGACGCGTAGTGGTCTGCGGTATAGAAGATCAGGCCGTCATCGGAGTAGACGAGGCGTTTGGCGCCGCGGCGCCCGCCGTGGTAGTCGATGTCGCATTCATAATAGGTGCGGCCGGGGGCGTCGGGGAGGAGTCCCTCACGGTTGCCGAAGCGGTCACCGCCGATCGACATACCGGGGAGGACGTCCTGCAGATTGCCTTTCTCCGCGTCCCAGCCGGCTTCCCTTGCCTCCTGCTTGGTGACAAAATTGGGCGGGAGCGTGCCGTAGGTATGCAGATAGAGTGCCACATCCTCCGCGGAGGTATAAGAAGCCTCCTGTGCGGGCACATCCTGTGCGGATGCGGACTCTCCCGCGGAAGACGAATCGTCCGGTGCGGCAGCAGTCTCCTGCGAGGACGCAGCCGGTGCGGCAGTCGCTCCCGGGGCAGCCGGTGCCGTTCCCGGTTGCCGCGCACAGCCCCACAATATAAGAAGCAGGGCCACCGGTATACCGATAGTTTTTAGCGTCTTTTGAAAAATCTTCATTATATGTATTTTAGCTTACACCCCGGCCCAAGTGCAAACGGGACAGAGGGAATAATATAAACTAT
This sequence comes from Lachnospiraceae bacterium, assembly GCA_017448245.1. GTDB lineage: Bacteria > Bacillota > Clostridia > Lachnospirales > Lachnospiraceae > Butyrivibrio. The sequence goes on from JAFSLV010000031.1 coordinate 9,877, forward strand.
CATATTTACAAAATAATAATTGACAAGCACTTATTTTTATGATAATATAATCCCGGCGAAATGTCTTTACACCCGCCGCACGTCACATGGAGGTGGTTATGGGCGCGATTAACGGCATCAGCGGATTCAATTATTACACCAATTATCCGGGGATTTACAGCAATCCCTCGGATGCGGCGATTGCCGAGAAGACCTCGGCGCAGGTGCGCGGCATCGACCAGGGCACCGAGAATCTCAAGGACGCACAGTCCGTGACGAGGATCGCCGACGGCGCGATGGAGGAGGTCACCGAATACCTGCAGCGCATCAGGGAGCTGGCACTCAAGTCGATGAACGACGCGGTGTACGGCGCGGACGAAAAGCGCATGATGCAGGACGAGATCGACCAGCTCAAGCAGGGCATCGCCGATATTGCGGGCAATACGACCTTCAATGAGCATCAGCTCCTCGACGGCACCAAAGAGGGTGATTTTGAGATCATGGCGGGCGGCAAGGGCCCGACGGAGCGCGTGACGCCCGGCAACATGACGCTGGAGTCGCTCGGCATCAAGGACTTTGATGTTACAAAGAGTTTTAACTTAAAGGACATCGACAATGCGTTAAAGACCGTGTCGCAGCAGCGCGGCACGCAGGGCGCACAGTCCAACCGCATCGATCATGCGATTGCGTACAACCAGCTCTCCTCCTACAACCACGTGGCATCGTTCAAGGAGGATGATCTGGGCGGCGAGCTCAAAAAGGCAGACGAGATGCACCGCAACCGTGTACTCGAGACCGCACGCATCATGATGCAGAAGAGGCAGGAGGAACAACAGAGGCAGCAGACGAGTAACCTCTTCATCTAAGATCGCTTTTCCTTACATAATGCATCCATATACCGCAAAAAGCCGCTTTCCTTCTCCGGGAGCGGTTTTTTGCGCGCCTTCTTTTATGTTATACTGATACAGGCAGAGGCAGGAGTAAGGAAAGGAATCTTCCATGCATACAAAAAGAAAAGCAAGGGCCGCACGTCTGGCCGCCATGCTCGCGATGACGATCGCGCTGACCGGATGCGGCGCAAAAGCGCCCGCTCCCGTACCGGAGGCAGGCGGTATCAAATCGGACGACATCAAACCGGGAGAGGGCTCACAGGGCGCGGGAGCTGTCATCGACATCGATACCTCCGACAATATCTTTCAGCCGGTATCGGGGACGGATGCCGTGCAGCCGGAGAGAGACAATACGATCATGATCTATCTCGTCGGCACCAACCTGGAGACCGACGGACAGGCGGCCTCGCGCGATCTGATCGAGATGCAGGAGAGCGGCGTGGATACGGATACGGCCAACGTCGTCGTCTGCACGGGAGGAACGAGGGGCTGGTGGCTCGACATCTCTTCCGATGCCAACGGCATCTACCGCGTCGCGGACGGGGAGCTCGCCCATGAGGCAAGGACGAGAAAGCTCTCCAACATGGGAGATCCGGGGACGCTGGCCGATTTCCTCGATTACAGTGTCACGCACTATCCCGCCAAAAACTATACGCTGATCTTTTGGAATCACGGCCTTGGCCCCGTGCAGGGCTTTTGCTATGACGAGATCTATGCCGACATGATGGAGCCCGCAGAGCTCAAGGCCGCACTCGATGCCAGCGCCTTTTCTTCCGCGGCGCGTCTTTCGATCGTCGGCTTTGACGCCTGCCTCATGGCGAGCTTTGAGATGGCAAAACTCCTTTCTCCTTACGCGGATTACATGATCGCCTCGCAGGAGGTGGAGAGCGCCTACGGCTGGAACTTTTCTTTCCTCGACGCGTACAATGACACCCCCGCACAGGAAGAGATCGCGGAAGAGATCGTCACACGTTATGCGGCCTTTTATGAGGAAAACAGGACCTCGTATTTCAATCCGGACGTGACGCTCTCGGTGCTCGATCTGTCCCGCGTCGAAGAGGTCTCGCGCGCAATCGACGATCTCTTTTCCGGGATGGAGAAGGATCTGCAAAACGGCGCCTTCCGTGAGCTCAGTGCGGTGCGCGCAAAGACCAAGGGCTTTGGGATCGCCGCTTCCGGAGGCACGGCGGAGAGTCTCGATCTGGTGGACATGGGGGACTTTGCCGCTCGCATGGAAGAGAAATATCCCGCGCAGGCAAAGGCGCTTGCGGAAGCGGTCTCTTCCTTTGTCGTGCACCGCGTCTCCAATGTCTCCAATGCGTGCGGTGTGTCGCTCTATTATCCTTTCTTTAACCGGGTTCTTTTCGAGCATTACGGCATGGAGCCTCTTACGGGTTACGACATGCCGGAAGGCTATCTGCGTTATATGCGGCTCTTTACGGATGCCTGGATCTCGGGCGAGATACCGGGAACGGAAAAAGAAGAAGAGGAGGACGAGGTACAGACGGTCTTTGCTTCTTTTGACAGGGGGCAGAGCACGACGGACGGCGTGACGCTTGCGCTGACTAAAGAACAGATCCGGCTCAGCGACCGCATCCGTTATACGGTCTTCTACGAGTCGGACCCCGGGGTCCTCGTTCCGATCGTCATCCACTGCGACCTCGCGCCGGATGAGGAAGGCAATCTCTTTGTACCGGTCACGCAGCCGCTCTTTGCCGCGGCGACCGACATCGACGATTCCTCGATCTGGCCTGTCATGCAGATGTCTGCCGATGAGACGCGCAATGTTTACCAGACACTCAATACGCAGATGCACAATACGTATGAGTTTTTCCCGTGGGGCGACGTCGACAATTACAACGTGACCTTTGCGGAGAACAGTGACGGTTCGCTCCATATCATGGATGTCGAGCGCAACGAGGATGTCTTTGATCCGGAGACGGTGGCCGTCCATAACGGCAGGGAAACGGTGGACGTGGGCAACTGGGATTATATCGCCTATACGATCCGTGGCTATATCGAGACGAGAGACGAAAACGGCGACATCCTCCCGTTCTACGAGTGGGAGCGGGATACGTGGACGTGGACGAATTTCCTGCAGCTCGACCGCACCTTCCGTTTTGAAAGCGTGCCGATCTCGGAGCTGTCGGAAAAGAAATACGTGCAGATCCTCGTGCGTGACGTCACGGGCGAGATCCATGCGTCGGACCTCCTCGAATTGCAGGACGCGGCGATTCCGCGGACGGATGTCGTCACAACGCCGCAGGGAGAGATGAGCTTCCTGGTCTATGAAGACCATGCGATGCTACAGGCTTATGCAGGGACCGATACGCAGATCACGATCCCGCAGACCGTCGCGGGACAGCCGGTGACGCTGATCGATGCCTATGTCTTTGACGGAAACGAGACGATTACGTCCGTCCGGATCCCCGACACGGTGGAGATCATCGGCTCCGGTGCTTTCCGCGGCTGTACGGCGCTCGAAGAAGTCAATATCCCGCAGAATCTGAAGACGCTCGAGGGCGACTGCTTCTCGAGATGTAAGTCGCTCGCGGATATCACGCTGCCCGAAGGCTTAGAGATCATCGATGTCTATGCGCTCGGTCATACCGCGATCACCTCGATCCATATCCCCGCTTCCGTGCGGGAGATCCGTGCGGGTGCCTTTGCGGACTGCGAACAGCTCACGACGATCACGACGGAAACGGAAGAGTATTATAAGAGTGTCGGAAACGTTCTCTATACGGCGGACGGAAGCGTCCTCGTACAGTATCCGGAAGGGCTCTCCGATACGATCGTGATCACGGAAGGCACAAAAGAGATCCTCGACTATGCCTTTGCGTCCAACGACGTCATCAGGAGCGTGACGTATCCCGCGACGCTCGAAGAGATCGGTGAATTTGCCTTTTACGAAACGCCGCGACTGACGGACGCGTTTGTTTTTCCGGAGTCGCTGATGCGTATCGGTGCCGGTGCGTTCTACTCGTTCTTTTCCGGTTCGGATGCGGACATCGATGAGCTGGCATTTGGCAGGAATCTCACGGAGATCGGCAAGGACGCTTTTTCCGGGCGACGCATCCGTGCGGTCACGGTCGATGCGGCCAATGCGCGCTATGCCTCGGTCGACGGCGCGCTGACCAATAAGGCAAAGGACCTGCTGCTCTTTGTGCCGGCAGGGATTGCCGGGACATACCGGATCCCGGACGGGATCGTCTCCGTCAATGACAATGCCTTTTCGGTGAGCAGCGAAATCGAGGAACTGGTCGTTCCGGACAGCGTGATCTATCTGGGCGGTTATACGATTCCCGGCAGCCGCATCACGATCGGCGCGGGCGTCATGGAATGGAAGAGCGTCAATTCGATCAGCTATGACGAGATCGTCATCTCCGAAGAAAACCCGTACTTCCGCGTCGCGGACGGCATCATCTATGACAAGGACATGACCGTGCTGCACCGCTATCCGCTGAGTGCGGGCGGCACCTCATATACGGTGCCGGAGGGTGTGGTGACGATCGCGTCCGGTGCGATCACCAATACGGATCTGCAGACCCTGTCGCTCCCTTCTACCCTGGAGGAGGGGATACAGACCTATTACGGAAGCAACAATTTCTTCCTGCTCCATGATCTGAGACAGATCAACGTCGCGGAAGGAAATACGACCTACAAGTCCGTGAACGGCATCGTCTATTCCGCGGACGGCACGACCCTCTATGTGATCCCGCAGCAGGCGGGAGAAAGAGTGGAGATCGAAGAGGGTGTCACGCATGTCGCGGGCAGTGCGCTCTATGAGATCTCTTCCACGATGGAGATCTATCTCCCGGAGGGTGTCACGCAGATCGACCACATGATCACCTATATCACGCCGCCCTATGATGACGACGGTTCGATGCATGTGGAACTCTACATCCCCGCTTCCGTCGAGACGATCGACGCTCGGATGCTGGGCAACGAGGCGAGAGATATCGCAAGAGGAGAAGAGAGCGTACTGACGATCCATACGCCCGCGGGCTGCACGGCAGACCGTCATTTCCGCGCGATGGGGTTGAAGGTGGTCAATGATTACTAAGAAAAGAAGGGAGCGGGCATGATCCATTTTCTGTTGCGCAATCTGCAAAAGATATGGCTGATGATCCCAGTGGTTTTGGCATCGACCGTGATCCCCGGCGTGCAGGCGCCTGTGCAGGAGACGACGGTCACGGTGGAAACGCCCGCGCCTCCCGTCGAAACCCCTCCTGCGCAGCAGCCTCAGCCGGTACAGCCTCCCCCGCAGCAACCCGCGCCTGTGCCGCAGGAAGCGCCGGCACCGGAGTCCGCGCAGCAGACGCAGGGAAACGGCCGCGTCCTCTTTGTCGGGGATTCGCGCACGATCGACATGTTTGCGGATTCCGATCAGGAGATCCGCGGCGCGGATGCCTCGGGCATCACCGTCTATGCGCTGCACGGTGCCGCCTGTAATTATCTCGTGAGTGTGATCGACAGCGTGGGCCGTCAGAGCTTTGATACGCTTGTTACCTGGATGGGTGCCAATGACGGCGGCTCCTTTGCCGCCTATGAAACGCTCTATAACTCTCTTTTGGCGGAGGGAAAGAAGATCATCGTCTGCACGGCGGGTCCGACGCAGGATGAGACCCTCGCGTCCTACGATCATCCCCGGTATGAAAACAGCAACATGATCGCGCTCAATCAGCAGATGGTCGCCTGGGCCAATGCCAACGGCGTGCGGGTCATCGATCTGTACGGCTACTGTGCCGCCAATATCACGATCGATCCGGCGGACGGGATCCATTATCTGCCCCGCCCGACGAGTGCGATCTGGAGCGTGATTCTCTCACATCTGTAAGCATCAGCGCGGAGGCTGCTGCACCGGCGGCTGCTGCGTCTGCGGCAGTTCCTTCAGCCGCTTTTCCAGACGGATATAGAGGAAGGAGATGACGAGCGCAAGGATGCCGGATACGAGGAAGAGCAGGATCCGTTGCGTGTCCAAAAGCTCCGCAAAATCAAACAGCGCAATCTTAAAGCAGGTCACGATCGCAAGCGAGAGTCCGTAGATGCGCACCGTGCGTTCCCGGAAGAAAAATCCCGCAGCCACCGCGGCGATCGAGAGCGCCATCAGCACGATCGAGATCACGACCGGCACCGACACCCTGACGACCAGTGTCATATAGGTCAGATAGGCAAAGAGGAGGATCAGCCGGAATCTCTCCCCGAAGACCCGGACCTTTCCCGCGAAAAAGACCGTCAGGATGAGGCCGGACGCAAGGAAAAAGAGATAGGGCAGCACCTCCGTATGCCGCGCGATGAGCGAAAGATGCAAAAAGGTGACCGGGATAAACGCAAACGCAAAGACTTGCGGATGCACCCCTTCACGCATGGCGGGCAAAAGATACGCGACCAAAAGGATCAGCGCGATCGCAAAGGAAGGTACCGCCGTGATCATCTGATAATCCATATCCGTGAGCGTCGGCACGCTGCGGATATAACCGAAGCAGACATAGACAATTGTCAGCACAAGGATCGCCGTATGGAAGGTATGTGTGACGAAAAAGGAGGCCAGCAGTGCCGCGGCAAGCAGCCACCACATCCATCGCGTGTAGTCCGCAGAGCCATAGGCAATGGGAATGGAGATCATGGAGAGCGTGCCGCAGACGGCAATGATCGTGATCGCAAGATGCCTCTTTTCAAACCGTCCGAAGGTATGCAGCAGAACGGAGAGCGCCAAGCAGACGAGCGCACAGATCATATGCAGTGCGGGCAACTGATAGCCGGCCAGGAATGACGCATACAGAAACTGCAGCATCACCATGAAGAGCGCTTCGTCAGGGGCCTCTTTTTTGCGCATAAGGCGCAGGGCCGCACCCGCCGCATACGGCAGTGACAGAATCGTTGCCGCAAGCAGGAGGAAGGCGGAATAGTCCCGTCCCATGCGCATGAGATAAAAGAAAGTCAACGCGATGAACGCGAGAAACCCGCCCGCGATCAGCAGGAAATACCGGAACGTGGTATCGGGTTTTCTGAAAACGATCAGCAGTACATGGACAAGGAGCGCAAAGAAGACCGGCAGCAGATACAACAGATCCGTGCCGGTCGTGGAAACGGCGCGGTACTGGTGCATCACAAAGGCGAGGGAAAACAGCCCGAAGGATGCCGCCTGAAAGAGATCCGCGATATGGCGGTTCCTGACCACGGGCAGAAAGACCGCGGCGAGGTTGACGATCGCGATGATCAGCGTGATGTTGACAAAGACCGGCAGCGCCATCCGGTCCCCGTACGGAAAGAGCGTGACGAGGATCCCCAGATGCAGGATGATGCGCATCACACAGGAGTCCCTGTTTTTGGATAAAAACAGCGCAAAGACCGTAATCGCGACGACGATGCCGATGCTGATGACGGGGCCGATCGTATGGAGATAAAGATAATTGACCACGGTCGAAGCGTAGAGACCGATCAGCGCAAGCGCGGTCAGTATCTGCGAAAAACGCTCGATCTTTTTGCGGACGAAGAGCTCCGAAACCGGAATCAGCGCCGCAAAGATCACATACAGGAAGAGTCCCTGGAGCGAGCGGGACAGCATCGTCGTTCCGAAGAGGACGAGGGCCGCGATCACGAAGAGCACGCCGATGACCGAGAGGACACTGGCGCCGACCGCAAACTCGATGTTGCGATCTTTTTTGCCCTGCGATACGGGACGTACGGCATCGAGGGGCGGCGCGACGCGCGGCGCGGGCATCCGGTAGATGGAGGCGGCGGCGTGCGGTGCCCCGTGTTGCGCGGGCGGTATCTGCGGTGCCCAGGACGGCGCGGGGGATCTGTGCGCAGGCTGTTGCGGCATCTGAGGCTGTGAGGGACGTGCCTGCTGTATCTGCGGCTGTGAGGGACGCGCCTGCGGCGCCTGCTGTGTCATCGGCCCCGGTGCGGGCATCCGCCCGGTTTCGAGATGAACCACACGCTCCTCGATCCGTGAGACCGTCTGCAGCAGGAGGTCCATCTTGTGGTGGAGTTCTGTAAGATCCTGTTTTTCTTCGCTCATATGTTCCCTTCCTCCCGTGATTCTTACTGTCTGTCAAGTCCCGCAGGATGCAAAAAGGTTGCAAAGTATGATATAATGCACGACATGGAATGGAGGTTTTCGATACCGGAGGCCGAGGATACCGCAAGACTTGCGCCGTATTTTTGCCTGCGGCCCTGTAAGGCCTGTGAGAGCGGCTATCTGGATTATTTTCTTTGGGCGGATTATTACCGCGTGCGTTACATGACGGTCAAAGACGAGGCGCTTTTGATTGTGATGAAGAATGACCGCGAGTATTTTGCCGCACTCCCGTATTGTAAAGAAGAACATCTGCCGGAGTATTTTGAGGTGTTGCGCGTCTTTTTCAATGACGTGCTCGAGCAGCCCTTCAAGATCTATCTGGCGGACGAGGAGGGCGTGCGCGCGCTCGGACTCTTTGACAACGCGGACTATTACGTGCGCGAGGAGGAGGATTTCCGGGATTATCTCTATGACGCACAGGAGCTGAAGACCCTGCCCGGCAGAAAGTTTCAGAAGAAACGCAATCTGATCAACAAGTTTCTCAAGGATTACGAGGGGCGGTGGGCCTACCGCACGCTTGGCTGCGACGACAGGGACGAGGTGATCGCGTTTCTCGACCGTTGGTTTCCTGCGCACGGGGACGAGGCGTCGGACGGTGCTGCGTCGCTCACATCGGAGCGCGAAGGGCTCGTCCGCATCCTTGCGGATTGCTGCAGCATGTGCTACCGGATCGGCGCGGTCACGATCGATGACCGGATCGAGGCGATCAGCATCGGCACGTACAATCCGGTCGAGGAGATGGCGGTCGTCTCCGTCGAAAAGGCGGATCCCGGCATTCCCGGCCTCTACCAGCTGATCAACCGCGAATTTCTCGTGCACGCGTTTCCGGAAGCGAGGCTCGTCAACCGCGAGGACGATGTGGGACTGGCGGGAGTGAGGCAGGCCAAGATGAGTTATCATCCGGTCGGTTTTGAAAAAAAATACATGGTGGTGCAAAAGGAATTCAGGGGCAGACGCGTGGATCTGACCGATCCGTACGAGGAAGAGGTCAGCCATTATCAGAATCAGGCATAAGAACGTATACAGGGAGACGCATGGTCGATCTGCACACACATACCAATAAGTCGGACGGGACGTATACACCGCGGGAACTCATGGACTATGCGGTGCAAAAGGGCTTAAAGGCGATTGCCATAACCGACCATGACACGACGGACGGGATCGACGAGGCCTTTGACCACATCCGGGAAAAGAATCTTTTGCTCGAGCTCATTCCGGGAACCGAGTTTTCGACGGTCTGGCAGATGGAGGAGCGGGAGCAGGAGATCCATGTCGTCGGACTCTTTGTCGATTACAAACAGGACGCCTATGCCGCGCATCTCAAGGGATATATCGAATCGCGCGTGGTGAGAAACCGCAAGATGTGTGAGCTGCTGACACAGGCGGGGATGCCGGTGACACCCGAAGCGCTGGAGGAGGCCAATCCCGGTGCCGTGATCACGCGTGCGCACTTTGGCAGATATCTGCTCGAACAGGGCTACGTCCGGACGAGAAAGGAAGCCTTTGACCGCTACATCGGCGAGGGCTGCCCCTGCTTTATCCCGCGCAGGAAGGTCACGCCCTTTGAGGCGGTGCGGGTCATTCTCCATGCGGGCGGCGTGCCGGTGCTGGCGCATCCGATGCTCTATCATCTGACGGAAGAGGAGCTCAGGCGTCTTGCCCGCGAGATGAAGGAGGCGGGGCTCGTCGGGATCGAAGCGCTCTATTCCACGCATACGCGGGAGGAGGAGCGGCTCATCAGGCGGATCGCAAAGGAATACGATCTGTGCGTTTCGGGCGGCAGCGATTTTCACGGCGCCAACAAACCGGGACTGGATCTCGCGACGGGATACGGGAGCCTGTTTGTCCCGGATGACATACTGGAAACACTCAGACAACACAAGGGAAAGCAAGGGAATCGGTAAGGCCTGTTTTTAAAGGCCGGACAATCATAAGGAGGATGCCATGATACGTATCTACAAAGCAAAAGACTATGAAGCGATGAGCCATATGGCGGCGGATTTTATCGCGTCGCAGATCATTCTCAAGCCGAACTGCGTGCTGGGGCTCGCGACCGGCACGACGCCGATCGGTACCTACAACTGGCTCCGCAAAAAGTACGAGGACGGAAGGCTCGATTTTTCCGAGGTGCATACGGTCAATCTCGACGAGTATGTGGGTCTTGCGGGTGACGATCCCAACAGCTACCGGTACTTTATGAATACGTATCTGTTTGACCATGTCAACATCGACAAATTTTCGACGCATGTCGAGGACGGCACGGCCAAGAGTCTCAAAAAGGAATGCCAGAGATATGAAAAGCTGATCCGTTCGCTCGGCGGCGTCGATCTGCAGCTGCTGGGCATCGGCAACAACGGACATATCGGCTTCTGCGAGCCGGCGGACGCTTTTTCGCGCGTGACGCATATCGAAAATCTCACGGAGTCCACGATTCAGGCCAACAGCCGGCTCTTTGAGGATATCTCGCAGGTGCCCACGCGTGCGCTCACGATGGGCGTCGGCACGATCATGCGTGCCAGAAGGATCCTGCTCATCGCGTCCGGCAGCGCCAAGCAGGATGCGATCCGCGATTCGTTCTTTGGGGACATCACGCCGCGCGTGCCGGCCAGTGCGCTGCAGCTGCATCAGGATGTCACCGTGATCGCGGACGAAGAGGCGCTTGCCAAATGCGACATGGGAGATGATGACGTGATCGTCGTCTGAGTCATCCGGCAGCAGGAGAGATCATACAGGATACACAAGGGTACAACAGGAGGGAGTATATGATGAAAAAGAACAGGATGAGGACAGGTCATGCCCTGGTTGCGCTGCTGCTCGTTGCGGGGCTCATTGCGGGATGCGGCGGAGGTTCCGATACACCGGAGCGAGTCTCGACACAGGAGGCTTCCACACAGCAGACGGAAGAAGAGCCCGCAGAGGATGTGACGGAGGAAGAGGAGCCCGAAGAGGCTTCCGCGATCGAGGGCTTTCCCGCGCCCGGTGAAGTCGTCGAGGGCTTTGCGTTTGTGGAGGCGCGCGAGTTTCCGGTGATCAATGCGGACATCGGTCTGTTCGAGCATGAACAGACCGGCGCCAGGCTGATGTTTATCCGCAATGACGATACCAACCGCTCCTTTAATCTGACCTTTATGACGCGCGCGATCGACAATACGGGTCTGCCGCATGTCTTTGAGCATGCGACGCTCGGCGGAAGCGAAAAGTATCCGTCGAAGAATCTCTTTTTCAATCTCAGCTACCAGACCTACCAGACATTTATGAACGCGATGACCTATGACGTCATGACGTCGTATCCGGTGGCGTCGCTTTCGGAAGCGCAGCTGTTAAAGCTGGCGGATTTCTATACCGACAGCTGTCTGCATCCGATGATCATGACGGACGAGTCGATCTACCGCGAGGAAGCATGGAGATACCGTCTCGATGACGCGGACGCGCCGCTGACCATGGAAGGCACGGTCTATTCCGAGATGCTCGGTGCGATGGACCGTTCGAGCTGGTCCTATCAGAACGCGCTCAGGGAATCCTTCCCCGGATCGACGATCGGCAATATCTCCGGCGGCGACCCCGCCTTTATCCCGGAGATGACCTATGAATCGCTCAGGGACTATCACGATATGTATTATCATCCCTCCAATTGCATCGCCTATCTCTACGGCGACATCGAGGATTATACGGCATTTTTAAAGCTGCTCGACGAAGCGTTTGCGGAGTATGAGAAAAAGGAATTTACCTTTGAGGATACGGAGTATACACCGATCGAAGAGGCGGTGGTCGCGGAGTATCCTTTTGCGGCGGCGGCCGGTACCAGCACCGACCACGCGACGGACATCTATTATTCCTTTGTCTGCCGCGACATGACCGACGAGGAGCTGCATTACATGGATTATCTGATGGTGCTGTTCGGCGCGGACGCGTCGGATCTGTCACAGCGCTTGAAGACGGAGCTGCCCAACGGTCTCTTTACGGCCGGCATGGTCTATTCGGGACCGGAGCCGCTCGTCGTCTTTATGCTCGAGAACGTCGAGCGCACGGATGCGGAGACGTTTAAAAACATCGTGGACGAAGAGATCGTATCGATGATCGAAAACGGATTCCCCGCGGAGCTCGTGGAGGGCGTCATGGCGACGCAGGAGCTCGAAAATAAAATCGTCCGTGAGCAGGCGAACGTTGGTGTCGAATTTGTCCAGGAGATGGCGTACAACTATGCGATCTCTTTTGATCCCTGGTATCTCCTCATCGATTATGAAGCGGTGACGATGATGGATCAGTGGAACGAGGACGGATCGTTCCGGGATACCGCGGAAAAATATCTGACGGAGACGGAGCTCACGACGCTGGTGACGACCTATACGGAGCCCGGGCTCAAGGAAGAACAGGAAGAGGCGCTCGCGCAGGAGCTCGCACAGATCAAGGAGGACATGACGGAGGAGGAGATCGAAGCGCTCGTTGCGCAGACCGATGCGGAAGAAGCGGAGGAAAGCGAAGAGGAAGCGGAAGAGACGGAGGATTATGTCAAGATGCTCACGGCGGTCACGGTCGACGAACTGCCGGAGGAGATCAAGGAATATGACATCACCGATGAAACCGCCGAAGAGGACAATATCCGTATGCTCTATGCGGTGGCCGGTGTCGACGGGGTCGGCATCAACCAGGTGATGCTCGACGCACAGGGAATTGCGCAGGAGGATCTGCATTATCTCAATCTCTTTACGCAGCTGACCTCGTATCTCGATACGACGGAGCACACGAGGGGCGAGATCGAGACGCTTTCGACCAGATATCTCTACAGCGGTTCGGTCAATGTGAGTCTGCAGCAGCCGGAGGAGACCGTGCATCCGTATCTGTCCTTTTCCTGGATCGCCAATACGGAGGATCTCGAAGAGGGATACGATCTGATGAACGAGATCATCTTTTCCTTAAAACTCGATGACGCAAAGAAGCTGGCGGAGAGCGTATCCTCGATCCGCTCGACCCTGCGCTCTTCGATCAACGCGGCACCGCACCAGATCGCGGCGATCCGGGGGCTCGGACTCTATGACGATTACTACCGGATGAGCTCTTATCTGAACGGCGTCGATTACTATCTGTTCTTAGAGGAGGTCGAGGCCGCGCTCGAAGAGGACGCGGACGCCGTGATCGAGCGTCTGACACAGATACAGACGCAGCTCCACAACCGCACCAATGCCGTCGTCTTCTTTGCGGGCGATGAGGAATACATCGAAACCAACAAGACACTCGCGGAGACATTTCTCGATGCGCTCGATGCCGAAGAGATCGAGCCCGTATCCTATGCGCTCGAAGCGCCGGCCGCGGAGGAGGCGCTGATCATCGAATCCAATGTCCAGTACAACGGCATCTTTGCGGGCTTTGAAGAGATGGGACTCGAAGAATACAGCGCGGACATGGAGGTCTTTACCTCCCTCGTGCTCGACCAGCTGCTGTATCCGCTGCTGCGCGACCAGTACGGAGCCTACAGCGTGATGCACGGTATCATCGAGGACAGCGGCATGTATCTGCTGACGTACCGCGACCCCAATATCGAGCAGACCTTTGCGGTCTATCAGACTCTGACGGAGGAGCTCGAAGCGCAGGAATGGGATCAGGAGACGATCGACGGATATATCATGAGTACCTATGCCTACTACGCTATGCCGGAGGGCGAGCTGTCGGGCGCCATCAGTGCGCTGTCACTGGCCTTTGTCGGGGAGTCGCAGGACTATTTCCTCACGCAGATGCGCAAGATCAAGGAGACGACACCGGAGACGATACTCGGCTATGCGGGGATCTATGACAGGGCGATCGAGAACGGGTCGCTCTCGACGACGGGAAGCGCGGGCGCGATCGGCGCGGTCGAGGATATGTATACGTCCGTCCGCAATCCGTTCGGCGCCGCGGATCTGTCGGACGCGGCCTTCAGTGATCTCGCGGAAGACGATCCCAATTACGAATACGTGATGGCGGCCTATCAGGCAGGCTACATGCAGCCAAAGGACGAGGAGACCTTCGGTGTCGCGGACGATGCGACGGTCGGGGAATTTGCCCTGGCGCTCTTTACGCTGCTGGGCGGCTCCGGCACCGAGGACGACGCGGTTTCGATGCTTGCGGAAGCGGGGCTGCTTCCGAAAAATGCCAAGGCTTCCGATCCGCTCACCGTGCCGGTGCTCGAAGCACTGGGGGCCGGCGGTGACATCGACTGGAGCGAGTATGTCGCGGGCGACGTGGTCACGCGCGGCGAGCTCGCACGGATTCTGATGGAAGAGTAAGCAGGATGCGTTTCCGGTTTATTTTGAGAACAGTCCCGATTGATTTCTGAACAATTATGCACGAAGAATGATATTTTGTAAAAAAGGGATTGACAAGCCCCCTGAGGGGGGCGTATGATCTTAGTGTACTAACCGAAATAGTACACTTGTGACAACGGTGTCATGATCTTGTGTCTGCGGATGCGTAAGACACCTGATGTTGTGAGGAGATGCCATTGCAGCTGATTGATTACCGGGACAGCCGGCCGATCTTTGAACAGATCGTCGACAATTTCAAAATGCAGATTCTGATGGGTGTGCTGGTCCCGGACGAGCAGATCCCTTCCGTGCGCACGCTCGCCGTGGAGCTCTCCGCCAATCCCAATACCATCCAGAAGGCCTACGGCGTATTGGAACGTGAGGGTTATATCTACACGGTCAAGGGGAAGGGCGCGTTTGTGCGCGGCGATGAAAAATTAAAAGAGGACAAGAAGATGGAACTGGCAAGGCGCCTTAAGGCACTCTACCGCGAGGCGGACGCACTGGGACTCGCGCCCGAAGAGATCCGGGAGCTTGCGCTCGGCATGGAGGATCCGGAGGTGCCGGCGATGTCGGCATAATATCTATGATTGAAGCACTGACACTGACAAAAGCATACGGACGCACGACCGCGCTCAACCGCATCGGGTTGACCATCGAAGACGGCGAGATCTTCGGGCTCGTCGGCACGAACGGTGCGGGCAAGTCGACGCTTCTCAGACTGATCGCGGGAGTGTTGCGGCCCACGGAGGGCAGCGTCACGCTCGATGCGCGTCCCGTCTACGACAACCCCGCGGTCAAGCGCGAGATCTTTTTCGTGCCGGACGAAGCGTACTTTTTTACCAACAGTACGCCGCTCGAGATGATGCGCTACTATGCGATGATGTATCCGTCCTTTGACGAGATGCACTGCCTGAAGCTCCTCGGGAGCTTTTCCCTCGATCCGCGCAGGAAGATCGCGGAATTCAGCAAGGGCATGAAGAAGCAGCTCTTCATCTGCCTGGGGGTCGCCGCGCACGTGCGCTATCTCCTGCTCGACGAGACCTTTGACGGACTCGATCCGATCGCGAGGCAGGGTGCCAAGTCCATCTTTGCGGGACAGATGGCGGATGAGTCCCTCACGATCGTCATCGCCTCGCACTCGCTTCGGGAGCTCGAGGACATCTGTGACCACGTGGGACTCCTGCACGAGGGCGGCGTTTTGCTCTCGCGCGACGTCGAGTCGATGAAGCTCGGACTGCAGAAGGTACAGTGTGTCTTTGCGAGCGAGGAGGAAGCGGACAAGGTCCTTGCGGATGCGGAGGTCCTCGTGCACGATGTGCGCGGCAGGCTCCATACGATCACGCTGCGCGGAACACGCGAGGAAACACAGGCGAGGCTGGACAGGGCACAGACGGTATTTACGGAGATGCTGACACTTTCTCTTGAGGAAGTATTTATTTCGGAAACGGAGGCGGCGGGTTATGACGTCAAAAAGTTCATCCTTGATTAAGCCGCTTTCACGCAGGGCGATCCTGCGCGAGATGACGATGCGCAGACTCTGGGCGGTGGCTTTTTCGCTCATCCCGATGCTGCTCGTCTATCCCGCGGCCTGCGCGGTGATGCTGGCGGGCGGACGCAATTACATGAATACCATGACACAGTACGGCGAGGTGTTTGACCGCAAGGTCTATCTGTCCACGAGGCTGGCATCGTTTTTCGAAAACGGCAGTGTTGCCGTAGTGGTTGTGGTCTTTCTCGGCATACTGCTCGGGCTGCAGGGCTTTGCGTTTCTGTTTTCGACGCAGCAGGTCGACTTTTTCGAATCGCAGCCGATGAGCAGGAGACAGCGGTTTTTGCGGATTACGTCGCACAGCCTGCTGATATTTCTGACCGTGGAGCTGTTGAGTCTCTTTCTGACGCTGCTGACCGGTGCCGCGCTCGGCGCACTCTCGGAGATCGTTCTGTATGAAGCGGTATATGCGCTGATCAGGGATCTGTGTACCTTCCTTGCGGTATATATGGTGGCGGTACTGGCCGCGATGATCACGGGCAATCTCGTCTATGCGATCATCATCTGCGTGTATCTGCTTATCTATCAGATCACGGCCGCCATGGTTATCACCGACTATATGTCACGGTTTTTCAGGACCTTTGCGCACGGATATACGGAGCTCGGCGCGCCGTTGAGCGTGCCGTGGCATCTGACGCAGATCATGAGGCTGCATGACGAAGCGGGTCTTGTATCCGTCAGCGGCGTGACGCTGACGAGTCCCCTTGTCCGCTTCGGCAATATGCTGCGTACCTGCGCGCCGCATATCTTCGGACTCCTTCTGATCTCCCTGATTATGGGAGCGCTGTCCTATATCGCGTACAAAAAAAGACGCGCGGAGGACGCGGGAGCGACGCTGGTCGCGTATCCTCTGCATGTCGCCGTCAAATTCGGTGCGTCCGTGCTCGGCGCGCTCCTTGCGGGATCGTTTCTCAGGATTCTCTCCTACGGTTACGGCGATGACGCTTCCTCGTTTTTCGGTCTTGCGGTCGCCGTCCTGATGAGTGCCGCGCTGATCGCGATGATCACGGAGGCGATGTACCGCAGGGGCGTGCGGTATGCGTTGAAGGGCGCGGTGCATCTGCCGGTGATCCTCGCGCTGACCTATCTGATCCTTCTGGTCTTCAAGCTCGACGTCATCGGTTATGACCGCTTTACGCCGACTGCGGCGCGCGTCGAGAGCTGTGCGCTTCTTTCGAACACCAATTACTATTATGGGGACAATGTCTGTATCGGAGAGAACGGTGACATCATCGGGAGCGCTTCGGATTTTGCGGAAAAATACATGTATCTGACCGACATCGACGCGATCGCGGAGCTCGTCATGATCGATCGCGAGACCTTTGGCAATCTGACCGAGGAGGAGATCTATGATATCCCGGGAAGAGACCACACCCTGCTCTACCGGATGAAAAACGGAGAAAAAAAATACCGCACCGTCCGCATCCCCTATGCCGCGGACGAGGAACTGATGGAGCGGATCGTCGGCAGCGAACCGTATAAAAACGGTTCCGAGCAGGTCTGTCACGACCAGGCGCTCGTATCGCTCGCTTCCACAACGGGCAGACTCCTCTATGACAGCGGTGCACAGACCAGGGAGGCAGAGGGAGCGCTGTATGAGGAATTTGCCGAATGCTTCCGCGCGGATCTGGCCAACCGCACGTACCGCGAGATGCGTGACGAGCAGGTGGAGGGCTATGTGCTCTTTGAATATACGGCATCCAACCGCAGCACACGATGGATTTCGTTTTCGGTCTATCCTTCCTATGAGGAGACGATCGCCTTTTTGAAAAAGCACCGTCTGTATACGGAGAGATATGTCTCCGCGGAGGATGTGCGCTCGATCGATATCGAGTACGGTTACGAAACGGAACAGACACAGATGATCAACGGGGAAGGCTATACCGACTGGCAATGGGAGACGGTGCGATTTACCGGAAAAGAGGAGATCGAGGCGATTCTCTCCGCGCTCGTGTCCGACCGGATGCTGAGCCCCTGGTTTGACCGCACGCGGGTGCTGGAGCAGATATATGTCACGGCGATCAATTATGATATGGAACCGGGCGCCGTCTCTTCCGGCATGTATCATCCGGCGGACTGGACGGGGCGCTATCTGCTGAAGGACAGGCTCCCCGGCTTCCTCGAGGAATATGTCAGATGAAGATCGCCGCGCTGCTTGCGGAAAACGCAAGGAAAAAAGTGCATACGGAAAAGAGCTCCCGGATGACGAGAAAGGCCAGGTACCTCTCGCTTGCGTATCTGTCGCCCTCGCTGATCGGCGTGCTGACATTTTTTGTCGTGCCTTTTATGGTGGTCGTCTATTACGCGCTCGTCAACAATCCGGTGCAGGCGGAATTTGTGGGGCTGAGCAACTTTATCAGTGTATGGAATAACCGGGCGTTTCAGCGTGCGGCGGAGAATTCGCTGTTGTTTTCCGCAATCGCGGTGCCGCTCGCGGTGGTGCTGTCGCTGCTGCTGGCGGTCGTGATGGAATCAAAGATCCCTTTTAAGAGCCGCTTCCGTACCTTTTTCCTCTCGCCGATCATGGTGCCGATCGCATCGGTTGTACTGATCTGGCAGGTGCTGTTTCATTTCAACGGCATCGTCAACGAGTGGATGCGGATGATCGGCGCGGGCAAGATCGACTGGCTCAAATCGGAATACGCGCTGATCCCGGTCGTGTTGCTGTTTTTGTGGAAAAACTTAGGCTACAACATGATCCTCTTTATGGCGGCGCTCTCGAGCGTGCCGGGGGATCTGATCGAGGTGGCCGCACTCGAGGGCGCGACCAAGTGGCAGATCTTCTACAAGATCAAGCTGCGCTATCTCTCGTCGACGATTCTGTTTGTGGCGATCATGTCGCTCATCAGCTCGTTCAAGGTATTCCGCGAGGTCTACCTGCTGGCGGGGGATTATCCGTATGATTCGCTGTACATGCTGCAGCATTACATGAACAATACGTTCAATTCGCTCGATTACCAGAAGCTCTCCGCCGCGGCGATCATCATGTCACTTGTCATCATCGTGCTGTTCTTTGTGATGTACAAGGCGGAGGACATCTACGGAAAGGACGTGGAGGGGTGAACGCTCCGGGGTGAACGCTCCGGGGTGAACGCTCCGGGGGAGCGTTCACGGGTGCGCTTTGACGCGCCGGGCGCGTCAGCACCCCGGGGAATCACGGGAAAGTGATGACTAAAAGAAAAAAACGTATCATCGGAAATATCGAAATCGGCATCGGCACACTGATCTGTGCGTTTTTTGCCGTGCTCTTCCTTGCGCCGATCATCCTCACGATCACCAACTCCTTTATGAGCGCGCAGGAGATCAGCGCCAATTACGGCACGGTCTTTGCGACGACGCAGACGGGCGGCAGGGTCTTTATCTCAAAGACCGTGACCCTCAAATTCATTCCGGACATGGTGAGCTTTACGCAGTACATCAACGTGCTGCTCAAGAGCCCCGAGTATCTGCTCAAATTCTGGAACTCGGTGATCTACGTCGTGC
Organism: Lachnospiraceae bacterium; assembly: GCA_017448245.1. Lineage (GTDB taxonomy): Bacteria > Bacillota > Clostridia > Lachnospirales > Lachnospiraceae > Butyrivibrio. Next base: position 29,146 of record JAFSLV010000031.1, read on the forward strand.
CGATCGTGGTGTTCCAGCTGTTTGTGGCGGCGCTGGCTTCGTACGGATTTGCGAGATACGAGGGACGCGTGCGCAGTATCATCTTTTTCTTCTATGTGATACTGATGCTGATGCCCTATCAGGTGACGCTCGTGCCCAATTTCCTCGTGTCGAACTGGCTGCATCTGACGGGCACCAGATGGGCGATCTGGCTGCCCGGCATCTTCAGTCCGTTTGCGGTCTATCTGCTGACCAAATTTATCCGCAAGATCCCGTACTCGGTGATCGAGGCGGCGCAGATCGACGGGGCGAGCGAGTGGCAGATTTTTTCCAGAGTCTGCATGCCGTTGTGCAAGGGGGGCATCTTTTCGATCGCCATCCTGATCTTTATCGATTACTGGAACATGGTGGAGCAGCCGCTGATCCTGCTGGCGGACGACGAGCTGCATCCGCTGTCGGTGTTTTTGTCAAGAATCAACGCGGGAGAGATCTCGCTTGCGTTTGCGGTCGCGGTGATCTACATGGTGCCGCCACTGCTGATGTTTCTGTACGGTGAGGATTATCTCGTGGAGGGGATCACCTACCAGGGCGGCATCAAAGGGTAGGATGCCGCAGTCGTAACAGCTGACAGGGGGAAAAGAAAATGGAACAGGCAACCGAAAACGAAAAGAAGGTGCAAAAGCGCAAGGACCGGATCAAGAATGTGCTGATCGTATTCCTGGTCGTGATGCTGCTGCTCACGTTCTTTTCGGGGACGATCCAGAACTGGTCACTGCCCGAGGTCGCGACGGCCTACGTGCAGTCCGGCACGATCTCGCCGCAGATCCGGGCCTCCGGGACGGTCGAGGCGGACGATCCGTACAACATCGTGCTGACGGAGACGAGGAAGATCGCATCCGTTGCGGTCAGGGTCGGCGACGAGGTCAAAAAGGACGACGTGATCTATTATCTGGAGGACGCGGAGTCGACGGAGCTCGAGGAGGCGGAGAAGAGACTGCGTACGGCGGAGCTTGATTTTGAGCTCACGCTCTTCGGGGAAAACGTCACGGACGCGACGATCTTGCGCGCGAGCAACGGACAGGTCGCGTCGATCAGCGAATACCGCACGCGTCTTGCGGATGTCAACGCAAGACTCCTCGCGGCGGAGGAAGCGGACAAATCGGTGCAGGCGAGGATCGATGCGCTGACGCTTGATTATAACCGCAGGATCGCTTCGCTCGGGGAAGCGGATACGAGCGCGCAGCAGTATTCGAATGCCGAGGCGGAAGCGGAGGTCGCAAGGCTCAATAACGAGAGGACCGCGCAGGAGGCGATCGTGACGGCCAAACAGGCGGAGATGACGGCAAATATGGTGGAGGATCCTCTGGGGAGCGGGAATTTCAGACCGCCGAGCGATACGGATCCTGCGGAAGCCACGCAGCACGCGGCATACACCGCCGCAGAGACGGCACGCAACGACGCGCAGAGCCAGATCAACAACATCAACGCGCGGATCAGCGAGCTCAATAACCGCATCGCCAACAATACCCGCGACGCGTCCCAGATCACCACGCAGACCGCGCAGCAAAAGGCGCAGATCGAGCAGGAATACACGCTCGCCAAGCTCGCCCTCGATACGGAGAAGGCACAAACCGCGGCGGCACTCGAAGAGGTGACGGCGGAGCGCGCGGAGCTCTTAGGATCGATCAGCAACGAGATCACGCTCTATAATAAGCTCCAGGAGGTCGAGGACGCACGCAGGGAGGTCGATCGTCTCAGGGAGCGCACGACGGGCGCCACGGTCAACGCACCCGTTGAGGGCACGGTGACGAGCCTTGCCTATGTCGCGGGACAGTCGACCAAGCCGGACGAGACGGCGGCCGTCATCCAGGTCGCCGGCAAGGCGATGACGATGTCGGTTTCGGTGACGGCGGAACAGGCCAAGAGCCTGAAGACCGGCGACATGGTCGATCCGCAGAACGCCTGGGCCTACAGCTCTTTTAAGGCACAGATCTCTTCGATCCGGCCCGATCCGCAGGATCCCGCGGGCAAGCGGATCGTGACGATCACCATCGATACGCCGGAGGTGCAGGCGGGACAGACCGTCAACATCCGGATGGGCGAGGGACAGCGCAACTATGAAATGACGATTCCCAACTCCGCGATCCGTGAGGACAACAACGGCAAGTTCATCCTCATCATCAACGAGCGTTCGTCACCGCTGCGCAACCGCTATATCGCACAGCGTGTCGATGTGGATGTCGTCGCACAGGATGATACGACGAGCGCCATCACCGCGGCACTCGAGGGCTACGAATACGTGATCACGACGGCTTCCGCGCCGATCCGCTCGGGACAGGAAGTGCGTCTGGCAAATACCGGTTATTAAGAGAAAGCATGTACAAGGTACGGATCAAAAAACCAAACCGCAGACAGATCGTACAGATCGCCGTTGTCGCTGCCTGCCTCCTGCTCTGGCTGGTATTGCAGCTGGTGCGGACGCATACGATACGTTCCGTCGGTGACATCCGGGGCGCCGAGCGTTTTGCGCCGGAGGGCGGCTATGCGCAGATCGGCTGTTACTTTGCGGACACGGCGGGCGCTTCGATCGACCGTTATTCGGAATTTTCCTTCCTGATCGACCAGGCGCTGACCCAAAACGCGATCGAGGCAAAGGAGCCGGACGCGAGGCTCTTTGTCGACTGCTACACGGTCGAGGGAGCGGTTACGATATCGCGCGCGGGGAAAAACGCGGAGGCCACGGCGATCGGAACGGGCGGTGATTTCTTTTTCCTGCATCCCCTGGAACTCGTGAGCGGACAGTATTACAGTCCGGATGCGCTCACGGAGGACCAGATCCTGATCGACGAGCATCTGGCGTGGCAGCTCTTTGGCGGCAACGATGTTGCGGGACTGAGCGTCAATATCGGCGGCAAGCCCCACATCGTGCGCGGCGTCGTGCGGCGTGCGGAAGGGAGACTGAGGGAAAAGGCGGGCGCTTTTGAGGCGCTGGTCTGGCTGCCCGCGGAGTCGCTCAGAGAAAACGGGATGCTGCGCGCCGGCAACGAGTCGATGACCTGCTATGAGGTCGTTATGCCGGATCCGGTCAGGGATTTTGCCGTGACGCAGGTGCGGGAAGCCTTCCGGATGGAAGAGGGACAGGCGGAGATCATCGATCATACGACGCGCTTTTCCAATTTCAGGCTGCTCGATGTCCTCAGGGAATATGACATCCGCAGCATGATGAACCAGGCGATCCGTTATCCTTATTGGGAAAATATCGCGCGCAGCAGGGAGGATTTTCTGGCGCTGGTGATGGTGCTGCAGGCGCTCTTCCTCGCGATCCCCATCGTGCTGCTGACGGTGAAGATCGTATGCGCCTACCGGAACAAAACATGGCGTGCCGCCGAAGTCTTTTCCGGCATCGGTGATTGTATATACGGCATGAGAGTTAAAAGAAAGAAAACATAAGCAAGAAGGAGAAAGGAACAGGGTATGAAAAAGAAGACAACCATGATGCGGCTGGCCGCCTGCCTTTTGGCGGCAGTGATGCTCGGTGCCTGCGGAGGCGGCGGGAATGCCGGATCCTCCGAAAGTACGGGCCAGGGGGGCACGGGCTCCGGCGGCGGACGTCAGGAAGGGACGGTCAACAAGGATCTCGTCTACCGGGAAGAAGAGGTGACATTTTCGGACAGCTCCATACGGATGGATGAGCTCAGCCGTCCCGTGTTTAAGGACGGAAGGGTCTATTCCGCGGGCAATCACTATGAAGAGATGCCGTTGGGCCCGGAAGGCGAAATGCCCGAAGGAGGGGAGATGCCTCCGGAAGGGGAGATGCCCGAAGGAGGAGAGGCTCCCGCGGAAGGTGAAATTCCGCCCGGAGACGGAATGCCTCCGGAAGATCCTGCGGAAGTGGTTGGCCATTCCGTCTTTTACCGGATTGATTTTTCTCCGGAGGGCGGCGATGTCAACCGGATCGTGCTCGATGACAATGTCACCGATTATTATTACGGCAGCGAGTGCTTTGATAACGAATACAATATGTATACCGTCAAGACGATCTACGGGGAGCGCACGGGAGAGGACGACGTGCTCTTTTATGAGATGCTCAACAGCTCGGGCGCAGGCGGCGGTGCCATGATGATGCCCGCGGGAGGCGGCGAACCCCCTTCGGACACCGGAGAGATGGAGGATGAGCTGCCCGCACCCGCAGAGGAAGAGGTGACGGAAGAAGAGACGCGGGAAGTGACGGAAGAAACGGAAGAAACCGGGACCGGAGAGCCCGGCATGGAGATGCCCGTATGGGACGATATGGGTCCGGCTGCCGAGCAGTACTTCCTGATGAAATATGACGCGGAAGGCAATGTTGTCTTTGAAACGCAGATGCAGCCGCCGGCCAATGCCGATTTTTACAGCATCGGCTCGATGGTGCATGTGGAGGATGTCGGTGTGCTCGTGAGCAGTAATACCGGAATCGATCTCTACAGCGAGGAGGACGGCTCTTTTATCAAGACCGTGTACGAGACCGACCAGTGGCCCGACATGCTCGTCAACGGCAAGGGCGAGGTCTTTATCATGGGCTTTGAGCAGGGCGGCATACGCATGCAGCAATTTGACCCGGAAAAGGGCGAGATGGATGCGGGCGAGATGCTCCCCGACAGGATGTGGATGTATGATATCTACAGCATGAAGCCGGGACTGTCTTCGGACTTTCTTTTGACGGATGAAAGCGGCATCTACACGTGGAACGTCGGGGACGATGCGCCGGAGCGGATCGTGAGCTATATCGATTCGGATTTGGATATCAATTATATCAATAACTATGTGCAGCTGAGCGAGACGGAATTTTTCCTCTTCTATTTCAGGGAGTCGGAGACGATGGACGCGCCTTCCACGGTCGTCTGCAGCAGGCTGACCAAGGTACCGCCGGAGGAGGTGGCCGACAAGACGGTGCTGACGCTCGGCACCAACTGGATCAGCTCCGAGGTGCGGCGCGAGGTGGTCAATTTTAACCGGACCAACGATACCTACCGGATCAGTGTGATCGACTATTCCAAATATATCACGGAGGGCAACTGGGACGCCGGCTATGCGCAGATGAACCAGGACATCATCTCCGGCAATGCGCCCGACCTGATGATCCTCGAGAGCGCCGTGCAGATCGAATCGTATGAGGCCAAGGGGATCCTCGAGCCGCTCGATGAGTATTTTGCCAATGATCCGGAGATCTCACTGGACAATTACATGACCAATGTGTTTGATGCCTACCGCTACCGTGACAAGCTCTACATGGTCATCCCGACCTTCAGTGCGCGTTCGTATGTGATGAAAAAGAAATTTGCCGATTCGATCGACAGATGGGACTACGAGACGCTCACAAGGATGGTCAATGACATGGGGCTCAAGTATGACGAGCTCTTCGGCTGGCCGATGTCGAACGAGGACTTCGTACAGATGGCCATCCTGCTCGATGTGCAGTCCTTTGTCGACTGGGGCGAACAGCGGGCCAAGTTTGACACAAAAGAATTTATCGATCTGCTCAATTTTGCGGGGAATTTCCCGTCCCGGGACCAGATTCCGGACAACTGGTGGGAAGAGGGAGACCGCGAGACGTATTTCCGCAACGACCGGTCGATTCTGACGCAGGCGTATTATGACAGCTTTGAAGAGTATGCGCAGATGCGTTACGGCGTCTTTGGCGAGGAGGTTGCCTTTATCGGTTTCCCGAGAGAGGGCGGCGAAGGCGGCAGCACCGTGATGGCGGGAATGCAGCTGGCGATGAATGCCAAGGCCAAGGACAAGGACGCGTGCTGGCAGTTCATGCGCAGATTCCTGCTGGACGAGTATCAGGACCGTTATATCGGGAGTTACGGCCTGCCGGTCGGCAAAAAGCAGCTCGAGGCCAAGGCCGAGCGCGCGATGGAGCGGCAGTTCTGGATCAACGAGGCGACCGGGGAAAAGGTGTATTACGACAACACCTATTATCTCGGCGGCGAGGAGATCACGATCCCTCCGCTGACGCAGGAGGACGTGGATCAGTGCATGGCACTCTTTGAGAGCCTGGACGCGCCCTACAGCTATAATGAAAAAATGATGGAGATGGTGATGGAAGAGATCACGCCGTTCTTCAAGGGACAAAAGAGCGCGGAGGAGGTCGCGCGGATCATCCAGTCCAAGATGCAGGTCTATATCGACGAGAACTCGTAATCCGGCATGTGCCGGTGTGCCTGTGGGGACGGTTCTCAGTGGACGGAAAAAAAGCCGCCGGGAACCGTCCCCTTTTGACCGAAAAGAAACGTATTGACGCGCAGGGGACGTGACGGTATGATTTTGTACATGAATGCGATACACAGAATCCGGTACAACCCGGCGTTTTTTTTGTCCTGCTGTCTTACGGTCTGCTGTCTTATGTGCGGCTGCGCATCAGATACCGCAACGCCCGGTTCCGCGGGTGGCGCTGCTGAGGCGCAGGATGCCCGGGAGAGTGCGGGACAGGACGCGTTTCCCATGCTCACGCGGGACAATTTTGACCATGTCCGTTATGCGGAGGACTATCCCGATCTGAAGGACGCTTTCGGTTACGATGCCGACGCGTTGTGGCAGCATTTTATCACGCTCGGTCTGAGGGAAGGGCGTCTCTATCATTCAACGGATCCCGAAGTGGAGGAGATCATCACCGGATTTGACGGGGAAAAGAAACTGGCGCTGAGGCAGGCACTCCTCGGAGAGTCGCCTGCCGAGGCCGATTTCGAGATGATCTTACCGGAGCTCACGGACGGCGAGGTGCTGTCGTCGCTTTCGATTGATTATGAGGATTACCTCACGCGCTATCCCGATGTGCGGGCACTCTGCGGAGAGGATCCCTCTTTGATCCGTGCACACATCTGGGAAACGGGACTGCGGGAGAGAAGAGAAATCCACATGACCGATCCCGGAGAAGAGCAGATCATCGCGTCGGGAGATGCGCAGGCATATGCGCAGCTCTTTCAGCTGTACCGGAATCCGTACGTGCTCGGCGGCGTTTCCTTCCGGGCGGATGCCGGGGAAGAGGAGGCGCCGTCTGCTTCTGCGGGAGACGGCCCGGTGGAGGCGGCACCGCAGCGCATCGTATGCATCGGCGATTCCGTGATGGCCGGTTTTCAAAATGTCTGCGCGGACAGTGAAGAAGCACTGTTCCAGTCGTTTATGTTCCTTGCGACGCACGGATACAGCTGCGAGCTCGCACTTGAAGAATCCGGGAACGGCTATCATCCCATGTACCGGGGAAAGAAGGTGCCGCTGTGGGAGTCAGTTCCCGCAAGCGGCGCGGATACGGCATTTTTCTTTCTGGGGATGATGGACCTGTCCGAAGGCAGAACCGTCGAAGAGGTCGCGGATATGTATGCCGCATTGCTCGACCGGATCAAAGAAGCGGCGCCGGATCTCAAAATCGTAATCATCAGCCTCACGTACGTATACGGCGGCATGGGGCGCGAGACGCTCAACAGCGCAAAGATCGCCGCACTCAACGGTATGCTGTATGAGCTGGCGCTCGATAACGGATGGGGATTTATCGATGTCGCCTATCCTCTTTCCGACGGCGAAGGCAATCTCACGCCGGAATACTCACAGGACGAACAGACGCATATCATCCCTGCGGGGTATGAGATCTGGAAGCTGTGCATCAGGTCGTATCTGGCGCGGCAGGCCGCTGAGAACCGTCCCCGTTGACCGAAAACAAGCCAATGAGAACCGTCCCCTTTGGCACATCAGGCGATGTTGCGGGTGGCGATGACATCGACGCCGGTGTCGGCGACGTTTTCGATGATGACGTCGCCGATCCGGACGGGGGCCTTCGCGCGTGTGTGGTTGATCACGTCCATGACGCGGAAAATATCGGATTTGGGGACGTCCGCGGCGGTCTTGACGGGAAGGCGCGTCATCGGTGCGCCTTCGACGATGACGGTGCTCGTCACGATGCGCGTCGGGTTGGTGACTTCTTTTCTGGCGTAGGTATCGCCGATCTTACAGGTATTGCCCGTGACATTCACGATCTGCCCGCCGTTCATCTCGACGGTGACCGTGCAGCCCATGGGGCAGCCGATACAGGTCAGTTCTCTTTTTTCCATAATGCAGGATCTTCCTTTCTTACGGGCGATGTGCCGGCACGCGGTGCACGGCCGGCAGCATGCACTTATTCGTTTTCAATCGTGACGGTGATTTCCTTTAACCCTTCATGTGCGGTGAGCTGTTCTTTTTTGAGTATCACCTGCTCCATCTCGCCGGGCGCGATCACGCGTTTTTTGAGATGCGTCACACGCTCGTCGCCGAGATATACCGAAACGTAGGCGTCCTTGTAGACTGCACCTACACGGAAGCGGATGGTCAAAAGATCGCCCAGCCGGTCGCACTGAACGGTCGAGGGTACGGTGTATCTCGCACCGCCCGTCGCCCTGACCGTGATCGTATCCTCTTTCCGTGAAGCCCGCACGTTGCCGAGACAATAGGCGGCGGCATGCGCACCGGCCCGCACCGCTTCCTCCGACACATAGTCGACGAGGTCATGCACGTGCAGCACGTTGCCGCAGGCAAAGACGCCCTCGAGAGAGGTCTCAAAGGATTCGTTGACTGTGGGTCCTCCCGTCACCGGATGCATCTCAACGCCGGCTTCACGGGACAGCTCGTTTTCCGGAATCAGTCCCGTAGACAAAAGGAGCGTATCGCAGGGATAACAGACCTCGGTGCCGGGGATCGGTTTGTTTTTTTCGTCCACTTCGGCGATCGTCACACCGCGCACCCGGTCCTTGCCGTCGATATCGACGACGGTGTGGGACAAAAGAAGCGGGATATCATAGTCGTTGAGACACTGCACGATATTGCGCTTTAAGCCTCCGCTGTAAGGCATGAGCTCCGCGACGCACTGCACGTGCGCGCCTTCAAAGGTCATGCGCCTGGCCATGATGAGGCCGATATCGCCAGAGCCCAGGATGACGACCTCCCGGCCCGGCATAAAGCCTTCGATATTGACGAGACGTTGTGCGGTGCCCGCGGAATAGATCCCTGCCGGGCGGTAGCCCGGGATGTTGAGTGCGCCTCTCGGGCGCTCCCGGCAGCCCATCGCAAGCACGACCGCTTTGGCATGAATCGTAAACATGCCGTCCGTGCGGTTCATGGCGGTCACGGTTTTGTCCGGCGCGATATCCATGACCATCGTATCCGTTTTGTAATCGATGCCCGCTTCGAGGACACGGTCGATGTAACGCGCGGCATATTCGGGGCCGGTCAGTTCTTCCTTAAATGTATGCAGACCGAACCCGTTATGAATGCACTGGTTGAGGATGCCTCCGAGGACGGAGTCGCGCTCTAAGATCACGACGCTGTCACAGCCTGCTTCTTTGGCGGAAAGCGCGGCGGCAAGTCCCGCGGGTCCTCCTCCGACGATCACGATTTCATAATCCTTCATCTGATCACACCTCCTCCCGCTTTGGTCTGTCCAAAGACCATGACACTCTGTCTGCCGGACTTGGTAATCTCATCCATCGGAAGGTCGAGCTCGCGGTGGAGGATTTCCATGACGCGCGGCGAACAAAAGCCGGCCTGACAGCGCCCCATGCCGGCGCGTGTCCTGCGCTTGATGCCGTCCAGACTCCTGGCACCGAGCGGACGCCTGATCGCGTCGATGATCTCACCTTCGGAGATCGTCTCGCAGCGGCAGATGATCGTGCCGTAGGCGGGATTCTCTTTGATGAGCGCATTTCTTTTTTCGATATCGATCCCGACGGGCTTGAGGACATCCTTGCGGATGCCGTTCCAGCCGCTCTTTTCCCTGAGTGACATTTTTTCTTTCATGAGATTGCCGATGTATTCGCCGATGGCGGGGGCGGAGGTGAGTCCCGGCGATTCGATGCCCGCACAGTCGATAAAGTGCGGTGCGTCCTCCGGTTCGCCGAGGACAAATTCGTGTCCGTCCTCATGGGCGCGCAGTCCGGCAAAAGAGGTGATGACCTTGCGGATCGGCAGATCTTTGACATACGCAGAGGCGCCGGCGATCAGCGTGTCGATCCCTTCCGCGGTCGTTGCGGTCGCTTCGAGATTGTCGATGTCGATCGCGGTGGGGCCGACCATGAGATTGCCGTGGATGGTGGGCGTGACGAGGATGCCTTTGCCCATCGCGGTCGGCTGCGGAAAAATCGTGTGTGACACATGCGTACCGGCCTCGCGGTCGAGCAGGCAGTAATCGCCGCGGCGAGGCACGATGTGGAGCTGCTTCGTGCTGACACGGTTATGAAAATCGGCGGAGTAGACACCTGCCGCGTTGATGACGTAACGGGTGACGATCGGTCCCGTGCTGGTCGTTAAGTGCCAGTTGCCTTCGGCATTACGCAGCAGCGCGTCGACGCGGGTATTGAAACGGAACTCCACGCCGTTTTGTGCGGCGCATTCGGCCATCGCGATCGTGAGGCGGAACGGACAGATGATGCCGCTCGAGGGTGCGTAGAGCGCACAGACCGCGTCATCCGAAAGATTGGGTTCCATCCGGTGCAGTTCTTCTTTTTCGACGATGCGCAGTCCCTCGACGCCGTTTTTTTCGCCGCGCGCAAGCAGCGCATTCAGGCCGTCACGCTGCGTTTCGTCGATGCATACGACGAAGGCGCCGTTTCTTTTGAAGGGGATGTCGAGATCGCGTGCGAGATCATCCATCATCCGGTTGCCGCGTACGTTCATCTGCGCCATGAGGCTGCCTTCCGCGGCGTCGAAGCCCGCGTGAACGATGGCCGAATTGGCCTTGGAGGTGCCGCAGCATACATCCTCCTCCCGGTCGACGACGAGAACAGAGGCATCGTAACGCGAAAGCTCTCTTGCGATCGCGCAGCCCGATACTCCCGCGCCGATTACTACAATGTCATACATAGTTGATCCTCCTGAATCTTTTTATCCCCTGGCCCAGCCAAAGGTTGTCTGTACCGCACGTTTCCATCCGGCAAGCTGACGCATTCTCTCGGCTTCTTCCATTTGCGGATGGAAGACACGGTCGATCTGCTGGTTTTTGATGACGTCGTCGCGGCTCTTCCAGAAGCCGACGGCGAGTCCCGCAAAATAAGCCGCACCCATCGCGGTCGTCTCGACGCAGGACGGACGGTTGACCGGTGCGCCGATGATGTCCGACTGGAACTGCATGAGGAAATTGTTTTTACACGCGCCGCCGTCGACCTTGAGAGAGGTCAGGCGGATACCGGAGTCGGATTCCATGGCGGCGAGCACGTCCGAGGTCTGGAAAGCGAGCGATTCGAGCGTCGCGCGGATGATGTGATATTTGTTGACACCCCTCGTGAGGCCGACGATGGCGCCGCGCGCGTACTGATCCCAGTAGGGGGCGCCGAGTCCCGTAAAGGCGGGCACGACGTAGCAGCCGTTGGTATCCGGAACCTTCATCGCCATGTATTCGGAATCGGGTGCGGCATCGATGATCTTCAGCTCATCCCTGAGCCACTGGATCGATGCGCCCGCAACAAAGATCGAGCCTTCGAGTGCGTAATTGACGCTGCCGCCTTCGCCCCATGCGATCGTCGTGACCAGACCGTTTTTCGAGGTCACCTTTTTTTCGCCGGTATTCATCAGCATAAAACAGCCGGTGCCGTAGGTGTTTTTGGCTTCGCCCTCATGGAAGCAGGTCTGTCCGAAGAGCGCGCACTGCTGGTCTCCGCCGGCGCCGGCGATCGGGATCTCCCCGCCAAAGAAAGAAGGATCCGTTGTGCCGTAGACGTGGCTCGACGGTTGTACCTCCGGCAGGATCTCTTTCGGAATATCCAGCTCTTTGAGGATGTCTTCGTCCCAGGTGAGCGTGTTGATGTTAAAGAGCATCGTGCGCGAAGCGTTGGAATAATCGGTGACATGCACCTTTCCGCCGGTCAGTTTCCAGATGAGCCAGGTCTCCACGGTACCAAAGAGGATCTCGCCTTTTTTCGCGCGTTCACGTACCCCCTCGACGTTTTCCAGGATCCAGCGGATCTTGGTCGCGGAAAAATAGGCATCGATCACGAGTCCCGTTTTTTCACGGATCATGTCCGTGAGGCCTTTTTCTTTTAATGTGTCGCAGTAGTCGGAGGTGCGTCGGCACTGCCATACGATCGCGTGAGAGACGGGCTCGCCGGTGTTGCGGTCCCACAGAATCGTCGTCTCGCGCTGGTTGGTGATGCCGATCGCGGCGATGTCCGCAGCGGTCGCACCCGCCTTTTGCATCGCTTCGACGGCGACGGAGAGCTGCGTTGCCCAGATCTCTCCCGCATCGTGCTCCACCCATCCGGGCTGCGGAAAAAACTGCGTAAATTCTTTTTGCGCGACCGAGCAGATCTCGCTGCGCTCGTTAAAGAGAATACAGCGGTTTGAGGTGGTGCCGGAATCGAGTGCCATGATGTATTTTGCCATAAGCTTCCTCCATGTATCCCGATGCCGTCAAAAAAGAGCGCCTCCAACATACCACCCCCCGGTGGCTGTTGCCGCGCTCTCTTCTCAAGCATCATATTCAGATAATGCTATTTTAACAAAACGAAATGTAGTTGTAAACAGCAAATAGCCGCAAATCTATCAGACAATTCGGTATATTGTATAAATAATTTACTCAGACCTCCCACAAGGCGCTTTTGGTGGTCGAGACGCTGATGGCGCCGGCGTCGAGCGCATGAAGTATGTCTTCCTTGTCCAGGATGAGGCCGCCCGCAATCAGCGGGACGCGGCACAGCTCATGCACCCTCCGGACGACCTTGGGCATGGGTCCCGGCAGGATCTCCACGCAGTCCGGATGCGCCAGATCACACTGGTGTGTCACATTTTCGAGCGACATGGAATCGAGCATGAAGATGCGCAGTACCGTCAGCAGGCCGATCGAGCGGGCATGCCGGATGAGGGAGGGATGCGTCGAGAGGATCCCGTCCGCCTGCACCTGTTCCTTTATATAATCGACACTGATCTCCTTGCCGGAGAGACCGCCGATCAGATCGATATGCACAAGGGCGAGCTTGCCCTGTTCCTTTACGCGTGCCACGATGTCAATGATCGTGCGCAGATCGCCGTACAGAATAAAGACGACGCCGATATCGGAGGCCAGGGCGCGCGCGAGGCCTTCCTCATTTTTGACCGCCGCGATCACGGGGGTCGCTTCGAGTTGTTCTGTCAGTCTGCGTGGCATACAATCCTCATGTTTTGTGTTATAATAGACACGTTATGGATTATACAAAAAGAGGTGTAAAAAGACAAGAGCGGGAGATTCTGGGCCTTTCGGAAAAACTCTACCGCAAGCTGTCGGTGATGATCTTTAATGTCGCCATCGTCGTGATGATTGCGGCGATCGCGATATCGGGGGCATTGGGGCTGGGCGCTTTCCGCGGCATGCTGCAGTCGGCGCCGGACATCACGGGTCTGTCCGTGACGCCAAGGGGTTATTCCACCTTTGTCTATGATACCGAGGGCAATCAGATCGCCAAGCTCGTCTCCGCGGATTCCAACCGTATCCCCGTGAGCTGGGAGATGATCCCGCAGACCATGAAGGATGCCTTTGTCGCGATCGAGGACGAGCGCTTTTACCAGCACAACGGCATCGATATCTACGGTATCATCCGTGCCTTCTTTACGGGACTCGAGAGCGGCGAATTCAATCAGGGCGCATCGACGATCACGCAGCAGCTGCTCAAGAACAACGTCTTTACCGACTGGATCGGGCAGGAGGGCGTCGCCAAATACAAGCGTAAGGTACAGGAGTGGTTCCTGGCCATACAGCTCGAAAAGACGATGTCCAAGGATGACATCCTGCTCAATTACATGAACACGGTCAACCTCGGGCAGAACACGCTCGGCGTGCAGGCCGCGGCACTGCGTTATTTCGGCAAGTCCGTGTCGGAGCTGACGCTTTCGGAGTCCGCCTGTATCGCGGGCATCACGCAGAATCCTTCCGGCTATAATCCGATCTCGCATCCGGAGGCCAACGCACAGCGCCGCACCCGTGTCCTCAACAACATGAAGGAGCAGGGGTACATCACGGAAGCGGAATACCAGCAGGCGATGGCGGACGATGTCTACAGCCGCATCCAGGTCGTCAACCGCGAACAGGAGGGCAGCGACATCACGAGTTATTTTGTGGATGCGCTCACCGTTGCGCTTCTCGAGGACCTGATGGCGCTCGGTTACAGCGAGACGCAGGCCTTTGCGCTGATGTACGCGGGAGGCTTAAAGATCTATTCGACGCAGGATCCGAGGATCCAGCAGATCGCAGACGAGGTCTTTGCCAATCCGGACAATTTCCCGCCGTATACGCAGATTCTTTTGTCCTATGCGCTTACGATCGAAAAGGCGGACGGGACGCTGGAGAATCATTCGCAGGAAATGCTGGAAACGTATTTCAAACAGTTCAATGCCAATTACAACCGCCTCTACGCAACGGAGGAAGAGGCCTATGCCGCGGTCGAGGAGTACAAGACGGCCGTGATGGCGGAGGGTGATTCCGTTCTGGACGAGCGTGTGACGCTCACGCTGCAGCCGCAGGCGTCGCTGACGATTTCCGACCAGCGCACGGGTTATGTCGTGGCCATGGTCGGCGGACGCGGGCAAAAGACGGCCTCGCGTACCCTGAACCGTGCGACGGATACGACGAGGCAGCCGGGCAGCTGCTTCAAGGTGGTATCGACCTTTGTACCCGCGCTGGATGACGCGGGCTTTACGCTCGCTTCAACGATCAATGACGCGCCGTTTGCGTATGAAAACGGTCGCCTCGTGCGCAACCACTGGGGCGGGGAGTATCGCGGCATGTATACGATCCGCAACGCGATCCGCGACTCCGCCAATGTCGTGACGGTTAAAACGCTGACCTGGATCACGCCGCAGCTCGGCTATGATTATCTGCAGAATTTCGGATTTACGACGCTGGTCGGTTCCGAACAGATCGGAACGGAGATCTACTCCGACATCCAGCAGTCGCTGGCGCTCGGCGGTATCACGCACGGTGTCACCAATGTTGAGCTCAATGCCGCCTATGCGGCGATGGCCAACGGCGGCGTCTACTGTAAGCCGGTCTATTATACAAGGGTCGAGGATGCGCAGGGCAATGTGCTGATCGACCATACGACGCCGGAGACGCACCGCGTGATGAAGGAGACGACGGCATGGCTGATCACGAGCGCCATGCAGGATGTGGTCCGCGGCGGAACGGGCGGCCTCACCAATTTCGGCACGACCGCGATCGCGGGAAAAACGGGTACCACCACGGACAACAAGGACGTGTGGTTTTCCGGCTATACGGATTATTATACGGCAACGACCTGGGTCGGCTATGACAATAACCAGCAGCTGATCAATACGTCGGTGGCGAGCACGCTCTGGCGGAAGGTCATGGAGCCCGTGCATGCGGGACTCGAGTGGAGGGATTTTACGCAGCCTGCGGGACTCGTGCAGGCGACGGTATGCTCGATTTCCGGCAAGCTCTGCGTGCCGGGCTTGTGTGACGCGACACAGAATACCGAATGGTTTGAAGAGGGGACGGTTCCGGAGGAGACCTGTGACCAGCATATCGCGGGTGAGATCTGCGTGATGACGCACCGCGAGGCCAACAGCTTTTGTCCGTTCCGGCAGGCGGGTGCCGCGTGGCTTCCGCCGGTGGAGCCGGAGGCGGTCGCCAAGGGGACGAGGGCGGCAGCAGGTGTCGCGGCGGACGAATCGGATATCCGGATCGAGACCGACGAAAACGGAAATGAGCGGGTCGTGCGCAATCTGTGCGAGCATGACGAGGCCTTCTGGTCGAGACCGGATGCGGAGCAGGTGATCTATAACCAGACGATGGAATTCCTCAAGACCAACGGGCAGTCGGATGAACAGGCCGCACAGACGGCGGGGCCTTTTGCGCATGACTGCGTCGAGCAGTTTGCCAAGGACCATACGGTGCGCAGGTTCTTCCCGCCGCCGGCGGAGGAAGGCGGAGGCGGAGACGGAGAGTAGCGTCAGGAGGGGATCGGAAGGTAGAGCGGATCGCTTTCGGATATATCGATATTTCCGTTAAAAATATTCGTTAAATCGTTTACATAGAGAGCGACGTGCGCTTCGGGGACAAATACCTCAAAGCGCACGTTTTCTTCATAGACGGGAGCTCCCGGATCGATCTGTTTTTCCCGGAAGTAATGCAGGACAGTGGCCACGTGCGCATAATCCGAGGTAAAGGAAATCGTACGGCCCATCGTATACGTGACGATGTCCGCGCGAGCACAGGCCTCCTGTGCGGCCTGCGTGTAGGCGCGCGTGAGGCCTCCGGTCCCGAGGAGCGTGCCACCGAAATAGCGCGTAACGACGATGAGCACATCGGTGAGCCGCGCACCGGTCAGCACCCGGAGAATCGGTCTGCCCGCGGTGCCCTGCGGCTCGCCGTTGTCCGAGGCACGCTGAAACGCACCGTCGCTTCCGAGGATATAGCCAAAGCAATGGTGTCTCGCGTCGTGATATTTTTTTTGCACTTCCGTGATACGCGCCTGCGCCTGCGCTTCGGTAGTGACGGGAAAGATGTCACCGATGAAGCGGGAGTTCTTTTCCGTGATCTCCGCGGAGGCGGCGCTTAGGACCGTGCGGTAGTCGTAAGGTGCCTGCATGGTTTGTATGCGCATTGTATTTCAAATCGGGGAAAAAATCAACCATACACACGAGCCACGCAAGGACAAGATTTGCTTTGCAAATCTTGTCCCGCGGCTGTCGCCGCATGCATACACGAGCCACGCCAGTACAAGATTTGCTTTGCAAATCTTGTCCCGCGGCTGTCGCCGCATGACAAAAGAAACGCACACACCACCCTGCGAGTAAACTCGCGGTTGGTGTCTGCGTTTCTTTTTCGCGTGGCTCGTAGCTACGCGAGAGCTGCTGACGGGAATCGGACCCGTGACCTCCGCACTACCAATGCGACGCACTACCGACTGTGCTACAGCAGCATCCGTGACGATCCAGAAGATGCGCCACGTCAATCATTCTACCAAACGGCCTATGCTTTGTCAATGAAGACGGGCCGTCCGCAAAGCAGGCGGACATCCGCGGAATTCACATATCTTTCACAAAAAAGCAATGACAAAACCGCCGGTCGGGTGTATGATGAAAAGCGGTATTTTTTTGTGAATAAAGGAGTACGAATGATGAAGAGAGTATTGACAATACAGGATATCTCCTGCCTCGGAAAATGTTCCGTCACGATTGCGCTGCCGGTGATCTCCGCGCTCGGGGTCGAGTGCGTGATCCTGCCGACGGCCGTGCTGTCGACGCATACGATGTTCCGGAATTTTACCTGCAAGGATCTGTCCGACCAGATCGAACCCGTCTGCCGGCACTGGCAGTCGGAAAACGTGCATTTTGACGCGATCTATACCGGATATCTGGGCACGGCGGAACAGATCGACCAGATGAAGACGCTGTTTGCGACGTTTCGCGCAGAGGATACAACCATCATCGTCGATCCTGTCATGGCGGACAACGGCAGACTCTATCCGGCCTTTGACATGGCATATGCCAAAAAGAACGCGGAGCTGTGTGCGCATGCGGACATCATCGTTCCCAATATCACGGAGGCGTGCTTTATGACCGGCACGGAGTACAGGGAGACCTATGACGAGGCCTATATCAAAGAGCTGCTTTCGGCACTCAACGATCTGGGCGCACGCATCTCGGTGCTGACCGGTGTCTCCCTCTCGGAAGGAAAGACCGGCGTCATGGGATATGACCGGGACAAAGACGCGTACTATGTCTACCAGAATGACAGGGTCGATGCCACGTATCACGGCACGGGTGATCTCTTTTCTTCGACCTGTGTCGGAGAGATGATGCGGGGAAAGAGCTGGCAGGACGCGATGCGGATCGCCGCGGACTATACGGCGCATACGATCCGCGTGACGCTCGACAATCCGGAAAAGCCGTGGTACGGCGTGGATTTTGAAAAGACGCTGCCTGAGCTCATGCAGGCGGAATAAATCATACGCGTTTACTCCCCGCATCCGGAATGTAAAGGAGAGTAAAAAAGACCGCGGCGCACGGCCGCGGTCTTTTGATTTCACATGAAGCGGTTGCCCGGTCGGGACACGCTTCCTTTATTTGACGAGCGCCACCGTATCTCTTGCGATCGCAAGCTCTTCGTTGGTCGGAACAACATAGACCTGCACCCTGGAATCGGGGGTCGAAATCCGGATCTCCTCGCCGCGCTTTTTGTTTGCTTCCTCATCCAGCGTGATACCGAGGAAGTCGATGCGGTCCACGATCTTTTGGCGGACAAACCCAGAGTTTTCGCCGACGCCCGCCGTGAAGCAGATAACGTCCACGCCGTCCAGCGCCGCCGCATAGGCGCCGATGTACTTGACGACGCGGTAGACAAAGCCTTCGATCGCGCGCTTTCCACCGGCGTTGCCCTCGTTATAACCCTTTTCGAGATCGCGGAAATCGCTGCCAAGGCCCGCGGAGAGTCCGAGGACACCGGATTTTTTATTGAGGATGTTTTCCACCTCGGCAACGGAGAGATTTTCTTTTTTGCAGATATACTCGACGATCGAGGCATCGAGATCGCCGCTGCGCGTTCCCATGATGAGGCCTTCGAGCGGGGTCAGGCCCATCGATGTGTCGATGCACTTGCCGTTCCTGACGGCGGAGATGGAGGCGCCGTTGCCCAGGTGGCAGACGATCGTCTTCAGGTCCTCTTTTTTCTTGCCGAGGATCTCCGCAATGCGTGCGCTCACATAGGCGTGGCTCGTTCCGTGGAAGCCGTAGCGGCGGATGCGGTATTTTTCGTAGTATTCATAAGGAAGGGCATACAGATACGCCTCCTCCGGCATCGTCTGATGGAAGGCCGTATCAAAGACCGCCACCATCGGGACACCGGGCATCAGCGCTTCGCAGGCATTGACGCCGATGAGGTTGGCGGGATTGTGCAGCGGCGCGAGATCCGATACTTCCTCGATGGCTTTTTTGACTTCGTCGTTGATGATGACGGACTGCGTGAATTTCTCACCGCCGTGGACGATGCGGTGGCCGACCGCACCGATCTCGGAGAGTGATTTGACAACGCCCGTCTTTTCGTTCGTCAGATAAGAGATGACGAGCTCGATCGCTTTTTTGTGATCGGGCATCTCGATCTGTTGCTCCTCTTTTTCGCCGCCCTCGGGCGCATAGGAGATGATGCCGCCGTCGATACCGATGCGCTCGCACAACCCCTTGGCGATGACGCCCTCGGTGTCGGAATCGATCAGCTGGTATTTCAGTGAGGAAGAACCGCAGTTGATGACCAGAACCTTCATTCGTTTGTACCCCTTTCTTATCTTGTATTCGTGAGAAAATTAGGCTATAATCTGAAAGCCGCACAGTATAAGTATAACGATTAAAGAACCGGTTGACAAGATGAAAACAGTTGCAGTCATCGCGGAATTCAATCCGTTTCATAACGGCCATGCGGGGATCCTGCGCAAGGCAAAAGAAATCACGGGAGCCGATTATTGTCTCGTCGTCATGAGCGGGGACTTTTGCCAGCGCGGGGAAGCGGCGCTCATCGAAAAATACACGCGCACGCGCATGGCGCTGGCCAACGGCGCGGATGCGGTCTTTGAGCTGCCCCATTACTACGCGCTCGGCAGTGCCGAGTATTTTGCTCTCGGTGCGGTATCGCTGCTGCAGAAACTCGGTGTTGTCGATACGCTCGTCTTTGGTTCGGAGTGCGCACAGATCGGGCGCCTGCACACGATTGCCAGGATACTTGCGGACGAGCCGCCGGCTTTCCGTCTGCATCTGCAGCGTAACTTAAAGCAGGGGGACGATTTTCCGACGGCGCGCATGAAGGCGCTTGCGATCTGTATGCCGGAGGACAAAAAGGGCGCAAAGCTCATCGAGGAGAAAAACAATCTTCTCGGTGTCGAGTATATCAAGCAGATCATGAAGCTAAAGGCAAGGATCGAGCCCGTGACGGTCAAGCGGACCGCGGGCGTGGACGCGTTTTCGATCCGGCAGTCGCTTCTTTCCCAGCAAAAGCGCATCCGCAAGGCACAGATGCCGGAGAGCTGCGCGATGCTGCTGCGCGACTATCCTTCCCATGCGGGGCATGCCTATGCCGTGCAGGAGGAGATCTTTCCGGGGCTTGTGCATGTGCTCTCCCTCGAAAACGAAGAGGGTGTGGCCAAAATCGCGGACGTCGGACCGGAGCTGGCGGCAAGGATCTACAAAACGCTGCCGGGCGTGCTGAACCTGCAGGATTTTATTGCGGCGCTGCATACCAAGGATCTCACACAGGCCAGGGTGCGCAGGGCACTGATGCATATCTTTTTGCACATGCCGCAGTCGTCTTATGACACGCTGCTCAGGAAGCGTACGGTCTATGCGCGCGTGCTCGGATTTAAAAAGAGCGCGTCGCCCCTGCTCAACCGGATCAAGGCGGAGGGAAAGGTGCCGCTGATCACCAGGCTCGCGCAGGCAAAGAAGCAGCTTGCGGATGATCCGCAGGCACTGACGCTGCTCAGGGAGGATATCCGCGCTTCTTTTGTATATGACCGGTGCTTTTTGAAGAAGGAGGCCTATCCGGTCAGGAGCGAGTACGAAAAGCAGCTGATCATTGTATAGCGGCCATCCCGCGGAGGGGCTGCGGGCACGTCCGCTAATGGAGTAAAGAAAGTGTCAGTTGAATAAAAAATAAAAGAAAGAGAGTATCTCACCTTTGGGTATAATGGTTTTGGGAAAAAAATACCTTTAAAAGGGGGATACTCTCATGGATTTTATTGTACCACTTCTTGAAGATT
>JAFSLV010000032.1 GCA_017448245.1 Lachnospiraceae bacterium
AAGAGGAAGAGGAGGAAGAGGAGGAAGTGGCCGGCATGGCGGATGCCAACGCCCCCGCGGTCCTCGGACAGATGCGCAGGACCGATACCGACTCCGTCGTCTTTGGCGCAAGAAGAGGCAAGACCGGAGAGACGAGAAACGCTGATACCAGCATGATGTCGATCCTCTTTGCGGGACTCGGACTTGCGGCGCTCTTAAAGGGCGGAAAGAAGGAGAAGGAAGAGAAATAAAAACGGAAGCGACCGGATCAGCCGCCTTCCGAAAGGGACAGATTCCGTGTCGTGATATTGCAGACTTTTTCCCGTAAAAAATGACGGAAGAGGGGCGCTTCGTCCACGGTCCAGACCGAGACGGAGAGTCCCTCTTCCCGTATGACCGAAAGGAAGTCCCCGGTTGCCAGCAGATGATTGGCATTGATACAGCCGATGCCGTACGTATGGCAGATGTCCGCCATTTCCCGCGCCGCAACGGGGATCTCTTTCGGCTCTGCGAGACAGCGCGGATACAGACCGGGGATCATCTCTTCGATATTCAGATACACTTCCGCATCCCGCAAAAGACCGCTTTCCTTCATGAAAGCGGGGGATACCGTGCCGGTGAGAATGAGACGGCCCGAAAGCCCCGCTTCCCGCGCCAGCGCGCAGACGGCCTGTTCAAGGCCCGGTTCTTTTAAGTCGCAGTTGATTCTTTTTGATCCCGCACGGATCGTCTCCAATACTTCCCGCAGAGAAAGGAGCGCAGATTCCTCCTCGTCAACAGCGTCATGCGACAGATACAGCAGGCCGCTTTTGTGCAGCCGCACATCCACCTCGATCGTATCCGCCGGTGAGGAAAGCGCACGGTGCACAAAGGAGAGACTGTTCGGCGCGGTGTTGTCCGCGCCGCTGTGTGCGGTGATGAGTGTCTTTCCGATCATGGCCGTTTCATGTATAAAACGTATCAATGTAGTCAAGGACATCCCCGCGCGTGCCCGAGAAAGGTCCCGGCGTTTCCATCTTGAGGGAGACGAGCGCGGTCGCAAAGAGGAGCGCTTCGGGGATCCCCGCGTGAAGTCGCTCGACCAGATAACCCGCAAAGGTGGTGTCGCCCCGGCCGGTTCTTCCGGAGAGGTTGCGCGCGCGGATCGGACAGGTATGAAAATCCTGACCGTCATAGGCAAGCACTTCCGTATTATGCGTGATGAGGATTTCCTTTGCGCCCATGTCATGCAGCTGTTTTGCCGCTTCTTTGCGGTCGTCGAGTCCCGTCAGAATCCGTGCCTCCGCCGCGTCCGTTTTGAGAAAATCGATGAAGGGCAGGAGGTCCTTTTTTTTCTCCCAGTCATGAAAGGCCATGGAGTGGTCTTCCTCTTCCCTGCGCAGGAGGCACTGCACGTCCACGGCCACCCTGCCGTGCCGGGATGCCGCGGCAAAGATGTCTTCGTCAAAATCCCCGACGACGAGGCCCGCAAAATGAAAGATCCGCGTCTCCACCGGCGGCAGGTCCGCAAAGGAAATCGGGTCCGACCGGGACAAAAGCGTGCACGAACGGGTTTCCTTGTCTTCGGTGAAATACTTGTTCCGGATGGAGGTGGTCTGCGCGGAGGGCTTCCAGTAAATATCGGCGGGACATCCGGCAAACGCGTTATAGACGTCCGTGTCCGCGGAGGCCCTGGTAAAGACGGCGGTGCGGGCGCCGACATTGGAGGCCGCATAGCCGGACTGGACGCAGGCGCCTCCGAGGAGCCTCGTCTCGACATCATGACAGTCGATCATGATGTCCTTTGACAGCGGTCCGATGATGAGACTGTCATAGGTTTCTTTTTTCATCCGCATATCCTCCTGCGTGTACGCGAAAAGCATTTTCGGCGGGGACGCGCATCCCCTTCTTTGGATTGTAAACCAAAGTGCGGCATTCAGAAAGCACGGGAAGAAATAAAACGCGGGATTCGTGAAATTGCACAAAAAAATACCGGATACCCAGGGGCCGGGTTGAAGAAAATGCACAGAAATGATTGATTTTTTTTCTCAAAATTGATATAATTTATTTTTGCTCCCAAGGAAAAAAGTTTTGTTGTGCGCCAAGGCGCAGGAGAAACCGGCGATGTTCAAAATGCTCAATCCAAGACGTTTTTATCATGCGGTCGGCAAGCATAAATTCTGGGAATTTATCATCCTTGCGGTGTTCATTCTCTTTTTCTACGGGCCGCTGTGTAACATGATCATGCTGGCCTTTGCGGACAAGTACGAGGTCCCGCATGTCTTTCCGCAGATCTGGGGCGTCAAGTGGTGGCAGTATATCTTCCAGCAGAAATCCCTTGTCACCTCGATGATCCAGTCCTTTATCATCGCCATCATCACAGCACTCCTTTCGATGGTGATCTGCATTCCGGCGGCTTATTCGATCGCCCGCTTCAAGTATCCGGCAAGAAAAGTATTTATGTTTTCCTTCCTGCTGACAAACGCGTTCCCCAAGCTCGGGATCTATACGTCCGTCGCGGTGCTCTTTTATAAATACGGTCTGATGGGGACCTATCCCGGCGTCATCATCATCCATCTGATCAATTCCATGATGTTTATGGTGTGGCTGCCGGCGAGTGCCTTCCGCGCCGTGCACAGGCAGCAGGAGGAGGCGGCGCGGGATGTCGGCGCGGGACCGGTCAGGACCTTTTTCAAGGTGACGATGCCGATGGCGATGCCCGGCATATCGGTCGCAACGCTCTATACCTTCCTCGCGTCCATGGAGGAAGCGCAGGGGACGATGCTGGTCGGCATGGGCCGCATCCAGACGATGCCCGTGGCGATGTACGGGATCATTCTGGATTCGTCGGCGGTGCAGATCGGTGCGGTCTTTGCGATTCTTCTGATCCTGCCGAGCGTACTGATGATTTTCCTGATGCGCAAATACATCGGCCCCGAAGCGATCTCCGGCGGCTTTAAGATGAAATAAGTTTATCGGAGGAGTCTTTTGACATGAGTGAAAAGA
Source organism: Lachnospiraceae bacterium (assembly GCA_017448245.1). Lineage (GTDB taxonomy): Bacteria > Bacillota > Clostridia > Lachnospirales > Lachnospiraceae > Butyrivibrio. Next base: position 2,965 of record JAFSLV010000032.1, read on the forward strand.
AAGTAATGCTGGAACTGCTCGACATGACCAAAACGTATCCCAACGGGGACGGTGTCGCGCATATCGGATTACAGGTGCACGAGGGAGAGATCGTGACGCTGCTCGGGCCCTCGGGCTGCGGCAAGTCCACCATTCTCCGGACGGTCGGCGGCTTTCTCGACGTGACGGAAGGCGATATTCAGATCAACGGACGTTCCATCATCCACATGCCTCCGGAAAAACGGCCGACGGCCATGGTCTTCCAGAGCTATAACCTCTGGCCGCACATGAATGTCTACGAGAATCTCGCCTACGGTCTCAAGCTCCGCAAAATCCCCGCGGACGAGCAAAAGACGCGTATCACGGAAATGCTGGACATGGTGGGTATTCCCGGCATGGAAAAGAAGTTTCCGAGCCAGCTGTCGGGCGGACAGCAGCAGCGCGTGGCAATTGCGAGGTCTCTTTTGCTCAAGCCAGAACTGTTGCTTCTCGACGAGCCTTTTTCCGCGCTCGACGCCAAGATCCGCCACCAGATGCGGGAGGAACTCAAAAAGATCCAGCAAAACCTCGGGATCACCGTCCTCTTTGTCACGCACGACCAGGAAGAGGCGATGGCCATTTCCCACCGCATCGTCGTCATGAACAAGGGAAAGATCGACCAGATCGGCACGCCGGCCGACATCTATGACAATCCGGAGACGCTGCACGTGGCCTCCTTTATCGGCGAGATGAATTTTATCGAACGCGAGGGAAAGACGATCGCCGTCCGGCCGGAGGACATCACGGTGCTGCCTCAGGGGCAGGGAGATCTCGAGAGCGAGGTGCGCACCATCATGCTGCTCGGGCACTATGTGGTGCTGACCGTGCAGCAGGGAGACAATGTCATCAAGTGTAACATCGACCGTGCGCAGAGCGAGACACTCAGTGTCGGCGACCGGGTATCGCTCAGGCTCGGAAAGCATACGGTTTTTGACAAAGCGCAGGAATGAGTCGGGACAATTACGGGTTCTTCCCGTTGTTGTAACACACATACACCCACGAAAGGGAGGTAACAAAATGAAAATGAGAAAACTTGGAGCATTGGTCTTTGCGCTCACGCTTGTGTGCGCAACACTGGCCGGCTGCGGCGGAAGCGGCGGCGGCGGAGCAGCGGCGCCCGCAACCTCGACCCCTGCGGCCGAGAGCGGCGGAGGCGAAGCTTCCGAGCCTTCGGGCGAAGGCGGCGGCACCGTGCACATCTGGGCTACCGGTTCCGACAACGTGCGTCAGATCTTTGAGACCCTGATCGAAGAGTTCAATAACAACTCCGAATACGCGGGTCAGTATACGGCGGTGCTCAATTTCCAGGCGAGCGGCACGGGCCAGGCAGCCATGACCGACGGTCTGGCGGCGGCCTATCAGGCAGGCCAGGAGAATACGGAATACGATCTGGTCGACTTTAGCGGCGACGATCTCTCCAAGATCATCGCGCTGGTCGGTGAGGATTCGTTCCTTCCGCTCGACAACACGATGATTCCGAACCGCGGCAATGTCGCCGCGAAGAGCTCCGTCGCGCCGGACCGCGTACAGCCGTACCGCGGCACGACCGTCATTTTGGCCTATGATTCCGAAAAGGTGCCGGAGCCGCCCAAGACCCTCGATGAGCTGGTCGCATGGATGGAAGCCAACCCCGGCCGTTTCGTCTACAATGTGCCCGGCACGGGCGGCGCGGGCGACTCCTTTGTCCGCACCTCCGTCTACAACTATCTGCCGGAAGAAGCGATTACCTCCGCGGATGAGCAGTGGATGGAACAGTGGGACGAGGGCTTTGAGTTCTTAAAGTCCATCAATCCGTATATGTACAGCTCGGGCGGCTCCATCGTCTATCCGAACAAGAACCAGGGCTCCCTGGATCTGTTGAACCAGGGCGAGATCGACATGTGCCCGAACTGGGCAGACATGGTGCTCTCGCAGAGAGCCAGCGGCGAGCTGCGCGAGAGTATCAAGATCACGCAGATCGATCCGTCCTTTACGGGCTCTTTGCAGACGCTTGCAATCCCGACCATCGGCTCCAATCCGGAAGGCGCAGCTGCCTTCATCAACTTTATGATCACGCCCGAGGCGCAGCAGATCATGGTGGAGCAGATGGCTGCGATCCCGCTGATCGATACCTCCGGCATGGACATGAGCGGTTATGAGGATCTCCAGGATCTCGATGTTTCCAATTTCCGCATCATGTCGATCGGCAATCTCGGCACATCGTTCAACGAGCGCTGGGACAATGAAATCGCACCGCTTGCTTCGATTCCGGAATAAGCAGGCAGACAGTCGCATGTGATGAAAACGGGTCGCTGTCCCCGCGTACAGGGGGCGGCGGCCCGGAAAGAAAAAGCTCCTGTAAGAGTAAGTGTACGCAAAGGAAAGGGAACGGTCATGGGTAAAAAGATCAGGCAGATGCTGGTTGCATACGGGATGGTATTACCGGCCTTTCTGACCGTCATGCTGACGGTCGCCTATCCGATTGCGCTGGCGGTGGTGCGCAGCTTTAAGGACCAGACGACGGGAGCTTTTACCTTTAGCAATTATACCTACTTCTTTACGACGCCCGCGCAGTTTAAGAATCTGCTGTATACGCTGTTTGTCGTCGTGATGACGGTGGCGATCGCCATCTTTGTCGCCTATCTGCTTGCGCTGTATCTGAGATTTTCCCATTCGAGGATCTCGAGAACCATCGGCGCGTTGTATCTTTTGCCCCGCTTTGTGCCTGCCATGTGTGCCGTCTATGCGATGATCACCATCATCCGCGACTCCGGTCTGATCAACCGTATCGGACTTGTATTCGGAAAAGACATCCATCTGGGGCTGATGTATCATGCGCAGGGACTGATCGTCATGAATCTCTGGTTCAATATTCCTTTTGCCGCGATGATGATCACGGCGGGTCTCGGAGCGATCCCCGACTCCATCATCGAGGGGGCACGGGATGTCGGTGCAAGCCGTTTCAAGGTGCTGACAAGCATGATTCTGCCGCTGTCCGTCAAGGATGTCATCATTGCCGCCACCTTTGTGTGGATGACCAATGTCGGCTCTTTTACGACGCCGTATCTGATGGGCGGCAATTCGCCGAAGATGCTGGGCATCGCGCTCTTTGACCAGTTCAACAAATACCTTTCGTATAACCGGGCGGCCGCGCTGTCGGTGATCATGTTCCTGATCTGTGCGGTATCGGCGGCGGTCTATATCTATTCCAATCTCAAAGACACGGAGTGGGAGATGCAATAAAGGCCGGAAGGGACGACGCATCCGGAAATAAAACACTGAAAAAAGACGTTACGGCTGTTCGGAGAGATAGAGACTGATGCGTGATTGTATAATGTGCGCCGCTTCTTCTGCGGTTTTTGCGCCGCTAAAGAAGGATGCACTTTCTTCCTGGATAATCATGAAGAGTTTGATATCGGCAAAGTAGAAGGAATCCGTCTGTTCTATGGCAGATAACAGGCGCATAATGTCGTCTCGTGTCATGATCATATCGTGTTCGCCGGATGAAAGTGCGTTTTCGATGGAAGCATCCAAACTGCTCTTTGTCATAGGGAAACCGGACCGGAAAGAGTTTGTATCATATTCCAACCAGGCAGGAGAATAGATGGCGCGAACAAATGTCCATGCGGCCTGTTTGTCCTGCGTTGATTCGGGTATAGCGAAAGATAAACCGGATGAGTTATCCATGATACAGGCCCCCGGTTTGTTTGTATTATTTGGAAATCCGATATATGAAATATCGCGTGTCCCGTAGTTGTGAATCAGATAATTGGGATAGTATATACTGTTTATGCATTGGAATGTCAGAAGGATGTTGTCTTCAAAATCGTAACGTGTACCTTCCGGAGCAAGCCTGTTACCTGCGAGCTTACAAAACTCCATAAGTGATATGAATGAATCGTTTTCAAAATCACAGGTCATCGTGTTTAAATCCACATATTCGCCGAGACTTATGACCCCGGCCCAGCCCATTAACTGCTCGGGCGTCATCCACCAGTTAAATGTATAATGATCCGAATGTTGAAACAATTCCCTGGCATCTTCCATATTCCAGGTGTATCTGTCACCGACATCGCCGGATCTTCCGACAAGGGTATAATACTCAAACGTATCAAAGGCATATAGCATTTTTCCGTTAACAAGCGAGAGGGAAAAAACGGGCTCAAAAAAATCGTCCCGCGATATTGAATCATCATTTTCAACAAACGGAAGCAGATCGGTTAAAATGTTTTCGTTTAATTGTATTTGCGTGGCACCAAGAGTGATGACATCGGGAGCCTGTCCCGTGAGCAGTTCGGCTTTCAAACGATCCGTATCTTCATAATCATAATAAATAATTTCAGCGTAGTAAGAATCGTTATTTGCATTAAAGAATGAAACGTATGAATCCAGCGCAAAACTAAAGTCTTTGACCCCTGCAACGGTAATCAGCTTTTTTTCGATCGTATTGTTTCCGGCACGCAGCATATACAGGACAGATTCATCTCTCAAACTGCATAAAAACCGGTTTTCGCCAAGATCGGCCAAATAAGTGACATTGTAACCGGGCAGACCTGTCTGGGACCAGTCAAAGAGTTTAGCCGGTATTCCATCTGATGCGTCAATGTCATAAAGAGAGAGCCCGTTATTTGCGGGGTGAGAGCCATTCTCCGGCAGCCCGGTGAAAACGGTTCCGATATAATGAAGCGATTCGCTGATTGAGGATTCGTAAGTCACGGATGTAAACAGACTGTCCATGACGCCGATCTGAACGGTTCCGTTTCCTGATGTTAATACACAGGTGTTTTGACCTTTGTGATAAGCAGAAACGAATTTGTTTCCGGCCGTTGCGGATAAATCCCATGTTTGATTATCATTGATGAAAAAGAAGTTGTTTTCGTTTCTGAAGGCATAGGTGCGGCCCGTAATGTGAATGATTTGAAAATAATACGTTTTAAGGTTTTCGCTATATTGAGAGATATCAATGCCGTGCTTTTTGGTGCCGGTTATATCATAAGAAATAAGGGCGGTTTCAAAATACAGAGTGTAACCGCCGTCTGTATTTTCGCATATTCCGAGAAGTGAGTTTCCCTCTGCGGCAGGATCTTCCGGTTCGTATGTCGCAGTCACGGAACCGTTCATGTCCAAGAGAAGAATACGCGGTGCGTGATCGTACAAACCGGCGACGACTATGGAACCGTCCGTTGTTTTTACAACGCCAATGATTGATTCCATATGCCCGGACACGTCAATTGGATCAACGGAAACTTCATCTATCAGAATCGCGTCCGATGAGTTATTGGTGTCGGAGACATTATGGGATGATGGCTGTGCGGATAATGAGCATCCGCACAGCAACATCGTTATGATTACGACTGAAACAATTCTACGAACCATGAAACCGATTATAGTGTGTCGCTTGTTGTTGGCTATGTTAGCTTAAGAATATATCGAAAAGGCACCGTAGTCAACATTCATAGTGCGCATATTTCAATACACCTGTATGTCCGCTTGCGCGAAATTGACGGGTACACTTCTTTCGCGCGAGAAAAAGGCGCTCAAGCTATATGCCGTTGAGAGGGACACTACCGTAACAGGACACTACCGTAACATTGAGAGAGAAGGCATAAAATGGTATGATAGGAGTCAGAAAGCTGATGAAGCAAGTTTCAGGGCCATATTGATAAAGGCCGGAAGGGACGGTTCTCGGTGGCCGGATTTGTTAAGACACATGTATGAAAAAAAATGACATGTTTTTTATCCACGGAACGGATTATCGGGAGATGACGATCCGTCTCCTCGAGGCGTGCAATCTTGCCGCACTGATCGGGGATACGGGAAAAAGCGTTGCCTTAAAGCCCAATCTTGTGACGACGACACCGCCGGAGGAAGGCGCGACGACGCATCCGGAGATTCTGGCCGGTGCGATCGAATATCTGCAGGCACACGGTTTCGGAGAACTGTCCGTGATGGAAAGCTCCTGGGTCGGCGCAAGAACGGACGATGTCTTTCAGGTCTGTTATCATGACCGTGTCTGTCAGCGGTACGGTGTTCCATTTTACGATATGAAAAAAGACACCTATACGACGTATGACGCGCGGGGCATGGAGATCGCCGTCTGTGACCGTGCGATGGCGGTTGATTTTATGATCAATCTGCCGGTCTTCAAGGGACACGGACAGACGAAGGTGACATGTGCCCTCAAAAATAACAAGGGCGTCATCCCCGATTTTGAAAAAAGAAGATTTCATGCATTGGGGCTGACCAGGCCGATTGCGCATCTCAATACGGTCTGCAAAAACGATTTTATCCTGGTCGACAATATCTGTGGTGATCTCGATTTTGAGGACGGCGGCAATCCCGTCGTCATGAACCGGATTCTGGCGTTTCGGGATCCCGTTCTGTGCGATGCATATGTGTGCACGGCGATGGGCTACGCGGTCGATGATGTACCGTATGTGCGTCTTGCGGAGCAGCTCGGCGTCGGGAGTGCGGATGTGACAAAGGCGCATCGCGTGTATGTAAACGAACCCCTGGAGGAGTTCGGACCGGGAGAGGACGCACAAGACAGGACGGGACGCGGGACGGAAAGTGTCATCAGGCCCTCCGGACGCATTGCGCGTCTGGCAAAGCATGCCGAACAGCGTGAGGCCTGCTCTGCATGCTACGGCGCATTGATCCGGGCGCTTTCCCGGATGGAAAAAAGAGGAACACTCCGACGATTGACCGAAACGGTCAGCGTCGGACAGGGCTTTCGGGGTGTTGCGGGGGCACTCGGAATCGGGCGCTGTACGGCTTCTTTTGCACGGTCCTGCCCGGGATGCCCGCCCGATGCGGCGGATATTGTGGACTTTCTCGAGGAAGCCGCTGAGAACTGTCCCCATTGACCGAAAACAAGCCACTGAGAACCGTCCCCTTTGACCGACCTGGCTCTTGACAGGCGGGGCGGCGCGTGGTAAGGTAGAGAGCGGTCGCAAAAAGCGGCCGGACCGAAGACAGCAGGTGACGGGAGTCGTAAGCGCCGCGCAAGCAGCCGCCAGCCGAGGTGAGGAACGATGGTACATATCACAGGATAGTACAGCCTCCGTATGTCTTTGGATCATACAGGGGCTTTTCTTTTTGAAAAGGGACAGTCTCCTGCACAGAATTTGCGCCATGCGCAGGAAAGGAGAAAACACAAATGGCAAAAGTCGAATTGAAACAGCCGATCATTCAGGAAATCGCCGATCACGTCAAGGACGCGCAGGCGGTGGTGCTGGTCGATGCCAGAGGTCTGACCGTGGCACAGGATACGCAGCTGCGCAGAAACCTGCGCGCCGACAACGTGTTTTACAAGATCTACAAGAACACGATGATGCTGCGTGCGTTTGAGGGCACCGACTATGAGCAGTTAAAAGACCTGCTCAACGGCCCGAGCGCCCTTGCGGTTTCGACCGAGGATCCGGCGGCGCCGGCACGCGTGCTTTCCAAATTTGCCAAGACCAATGACAAGCTCGAACTCAAGGGCGGTGTGGTCGAAGGCAAGTTTTATGACGCGGCGGCACTTGCGGAGATCGCAAAGATCCCGTCGAGAGACGAGCTGCTCTCGAAGCTCCTCGGATCGATCCAGTCGCCGATCGCCAACTTCGCAAGAGTCGTAAAGCAGATCGCCGAGCAGACCGAAAGCAACGAGGGGAAACCGAGCGAAGCCGCTGCTGCACCGGAAGAAGTGAAAGCAGAGGATGCCACCGAGGCAGCCGGCGATGCTACTGGTGAAGTAAAGGCTGAGGCAGCAGAAGCGCCCGCAGAGGAAAAGACCGAAGATGCTGCCGTTGCACCGGAAGACGAAAACGCATCGGCTGAACCCGCGGCTGACAGCGAAGGTTGAGCCCGTTGCGAGGTCGTTCTTCGCAACTTAGCGAGAACGAGTCGAAGACGAAGTTCGAGGTTAGTGCGAAGAACTTCCTTATGAAAATCAAAACGTAAATAAAAGCAACATTCTATCAATACGATGAGAGGAGAACATCATGGCAAAAATGAGCACAGCGGAAATCATTGACGCGATCAAAGAGTTGACCGTCATCGAATTAAATGATCTGGTAAAAGCTTGTGAAGAGGAATTTGGCGTGTCCGCGGCGGCGGGCGTGGTCGTGGCGGCAGCCGGCGCGGGCGACGGCGGTGCGGCGGCGGAAGAGAAGACCGACTTTGACGTCGAGCTGACCGATGTCGGCCCCAACAAGGTCAAGGTCATCAAGGTCGTCCGCGAGATCACGGGCTTAGGCCTCAAGGAGTCCAAGGACCTCGTCGAAGGCGCACCCAAGGTGGTCAAGGAAGGCGCTCCCAAGGCGGAGGCCGAGGAGATCAAGGGCAAGCTCGAAGCCGAGGGCGCCAAGGTCACACTCAAATAAAACATCTGTTCGCACAAAAGAAAATGGCGGGACGCGAAAAGTTTTACTTGACGCGTCCCGTTTTTTGTGGTATATTCTTTGTTGCTTTGCGACGCAAATTGAGAGAAACACTACTATTCTAAACCATTCTTTCCATATTACATAAGACGGAGTGATTGTTGTTCATGGTACGACGCATACCAGAATATCGTCGACTTTTTTGATGCGAACCATCCGGATAAAACCCCGGGTTTTGGAGTTTTTTTGCGGTTTTTTTTCAAACAATTCATAATTTAGGAGACTGCCCATGGAAAAGCACAGGATTCATCCGGTACCAGCGGGAAACAGTACCCGCATGAGCTATTCGCGCCAGAAGGAAGTGCTCGAGATGCCCAATCTGATCGAGGTCCAGAAGGACTCGTACCAGTGGTTTCTCGAAGACGGCCTCAAGGAAGCGTTTGCGGACATCTCACCGATCGAGGACTACGGCGGTAAGCTCTCGCTCGAGTTTGTCGGCTTCAAGCTCTGCGAGGACGAGATCAAGTATGATATCGCCAAGTGTAAGGAGCGCGACACGACCTATGCGGCGCCCCTCAAGGTGAAGGTACGTCTTCATAATAAAGACAAGGACGAGATCACCGAGCATGAGATCTTCATGGGCGACCTTCCGCTGATGACGGCGACGGGCACCTTTGTCATCAACGGCGCGGAGCGTGTCATTGTCTCGCAGCTCGTCAGAAGCCCCGGCATCTATTACGCGCTGACGCACGACAAGCTCGGTAAGCAGCTCATCTCCTGCACGGTCATTCCCAACCGCGGTGCATGGCTCGAGTACGAGACGGACTCCAACGATGTCTTTTACGTACGCGTCGACCGTACGAGAAAGGTGCCGGTAACGGTGCTCATCCGCGCGATGGGTCTTTCGACCAACGAGGAGATCATCAATTTCTTCGGCGAGGATCCCAAGCTCATCGAGTCCCTCAAAAAAGACCCTTCCAACAATTACGAAACGGGTCTTCTGGAGCTCTATCGCAAGATCCGTCCTGGCGAGCCGCTTTCCGTTGAAAGCGCGCAGTCGCTCATCTTTTCCATGTTCTTTGATCCGAGGCGGTACGACCTCGCCAAGGTCGGACGTTACAAATTTAACAAAAAGCTCCATTACAGGAACCGCATCGTCGGCCGTGTCTTTGCCGGGGATGTGGTGGATCCCTCGACCGGCGAAGTGATCGCCGCGGCGGGAACAAAGGCGGACAAGGCGCTTGCGGAGCGCATCCAGAACGCCGCGGTTCCCTATGTCGAGGTGCAGGGCGACGAGCGCAACGTCCGCGTCATCTCCAACATGATGGTCAATATCACGGAGTATGTCGACTGCAATCCGAAGGAGCTGGGCATCACGGAGCTGGTGTATTATCCCAAGTTAAAGGAGATCCTCGATGCCTTCCAGTCCGGAGAAACGACCGGCGATGTCGCGGAGGTCATCAGGCTCAATGCACACGAGCTCGTGCCCAAGCACATCACAAGAGAGGATATTCTTTCTTCCATCAACTATAACTGCACGCTCGAATACGGCGTCGGCCATGACGATGACATCGACCATCTGGGCAACCGCCGCATCCGCTGCGTCGGTGAGCTGTTGCAGAACCAGTACCGCATCGGCTTGTCGCGCCTCGAGCGCGTCGTGAGAGAGCGCATGACGACGCATGACGCGGAGGACGTGTCCGCGCAGACGCTCATCAATATCAAGCCCGTGCAGGCGGCCGTCAAGGAATTCTTCGGTTCGTCGCAGCTGTCGCAGTTCATGGACCAGAACAATCCGCTCGGCGAGCTCACGCACAAGAGACGTCTGTCGGCGCTGGGTCCCGGCGGTCTTTCAAGAGACCGTGCCGGTTTCGAGGTGCGTGACGTGCACTATACACATTACGGACGCATGTGCCCGATCGAGACGCCGGAAGGTCCCAACATCGGTCTGATCAACTCGCTCGCGTCCTATGCACGCATCAATGAGTACGGCTTTATCGAATCGCCTTACCGCAAGGTCGATTTGAAGGATCCCGAAAATCCGCGTGTCACGGACGAGGTCGATTATCTGACCGCGGACGAGGAGGACAATTATCACGTCGCGCAGGCCAATACGCCGCTCGATGCCAAGGGATTTTTTGTCCGCAATACCGCGTCCGGCCGTTATAAGGACGAGACGAGCGAATATCCCAAGCAGATGTTTGAATACATGGACGTGTCGCCGAAGATGGTCTTCTCCGTCGCGACGGCGCTGATTCCCTTCCTGGAAAATGACGATGCCAACCGCGCACTGATGGGCTCCAACATGCAGCGTCAGGCGGTGCCGCTGCTCACGACGGAAGCGCCGGTGGTCGGTACCGGTGTCGAATCCAAGGCGGCGATCGACTCGGGTGTCTGCGTGGTTGCGGAAAAAGACGCGACGGTCGAGTATGTCGATGCCTGCGTGATCAAGGTCAAAAACGACGAGGGCGGAAAGCAGGAATACAACCTCCTGAAATTCCAGCGCTCCAACCAGTCCAACTGCTACAACCAGAAGCCGATCGTGCAAAAGGGCGATCACATCACGGCGGGACAGGTCATCGCGGACGGTGCCTCGACCGCGGGCGGCGAGCTGGGGCTCGGAAAAAATCCGCTGATCGGTTTCATGACCTGGGAAGGCTACAACTACGAGGACGCGGTTCTTTTGTCGGAGCGCCTCGTGCGGGACGATGTCTTTACCTCGATCCATATCGAAGAATATGAGGCAGAGGCAAGAGAAACCAAGCTCGGACCCGAGGAGATCACGAGGGACGTGCCGGGCGTCGGTGAGGACGCCTTAAAGGATCTCGACGAAAACGGCATCATCCGCATCGGTGCGGAGGTCCGTGCGGGAGACATCCTGGTCGGCAAGGTGACGCCCAAGGGAGAGACGGAGCTGACGGCGGAGGAAAGACTCCTTCGCGCGATCTTTGGCGAAAAGGCCCGCGAGGTGAGAGACACCTCCTTAAAGGTGCCGCACGGTGAGTACGGGATCGTCGTTGACGCCAAGGTCTTTACGAGAGAAAACGGCGACGAGCTCACACCCGGCGTCAACGAAGCGGTGCGCATCTATATCGCGCAGAAGCGCAAGATCTCGGTCGGCGACAAGATGGCGGGACGTCACGGAAACAAGGGTGTCGTCAGCCGTATCCTTCCGATCGAGGATATGCCCTATCTGCCGAACGGCCGCCCGCTCGATATCGTATTGAATCCGCTGGGCGTGCCGAGTCGTATGAATATCGGACAGGTTCTGGAGATCCACCTGTCGCTGGCCGCAAAGGCGCTCGGCTTTAACGTCGCGACACCGATCTTTGACGGCGCCAACGAGGATGACATCCAGGAAACACTGGAACTGGCCAATGACTACGTCAATCTCGAATGGAAGGAATTTGAGAAAAAGCATAAAGCGGAGCTGCTTCCGGAGATCCTCGAATATCTGAAGGAACACCAGGACAACCGCGAGCTCTGGAAGGGCGTGCCGATCACGCCGGACGGCAAGGTGCAGTTGAGAGACGGACGCACCGGCGAAAAGTTTGATGCGCCGACGACCGTGGGCTACATGCACTATCTCAAGCTCCACCATCTGGTCGACGACAAGATCCATGCGCGTTCGACGGGACCTTACTCGCTGGTCACACAGCAGCCTCTGGGCGGCAAGGCACAGTTTGGCGGACAGCGTTTCGGCGAGATGGAGGTGTGGGCACTCGAGGCATACGGGGCGGCCTACACGCTGCAGGAGATCCTCACGATGAAGTCGGACGACGTCATCGGACGCGTCAAGACGTACGAGTCGATCATCAAGGGCGAGAACATCCCGGAGCCCGGCGTACCGGAATCCTTCAAGGTGCTGCTCAAGGAGCTGCAGTCGCTCGGACTCGATGTCAGGGTCCTGCGCGACGACAACTCCGAGGTCGAGATCATGGAGACGGTCGATTATACGGACAACGACTACCGCTATGAAATGGAAGGCGACATGCGGCGCGATTATTCGCAGGAATCGTTTGCGGCGCACGGCTTTTCCAAACAGCGCTTTGACGAGTCGGGCGAAATGGTGGCGGATGAAGAGGATGATGCTGTCTACGAAGAAGACGACGCGCTCGTCGAGGAGGAATAATTATGTCTGATTCCACAATGAACAAAGCAATCAACAGCGCAACGAGCGGCCGTTTTTCGAGAGGTCCGGTCTACCAGCCGATGACCTTTGACGCGATCCGCATCGGGCTTGCGAGTCCCGACAAGATCCGCGACTGGTCGCACGGCGAGGTCACGCGCCCGGAGACCATCAACTATCGCACCTTAAAGCCCGAGCGTGACGGTCTCTTCTGCGAAAAGATCTTCGGGCCGACCAAGGACTGGGAATGCCACTGCGGCAAGTATAAAAAGATCCGCTACAAGGGCGTGATCTGCGACCGCTGCGGCGTCGAGGTCACCAAGTCAAGCGTGCGCCGCGAGCGCATGGGTCATATCGAGCTGGCGGCCCCCGTGTCGCATATCTGGTATTTCAAGGGCATCCCCTCGCGTATGGGGTTATTGCTCGATCTTTCGCCGCGCATCCTGGAAAAGGTGCTCTATTTTGCGTCCTATATCGTGCTCGATCCCGGCAGCACGTCGCTCGAATACAAGCAGGTGCTGTCCGAAAAAGAATTCCAGGAGGCCTATGACCAGTGGGGACTTTCCTTCCGCGCGGGCATGGGCGCGGAGTCGATCAAGGAGCTGCTGCAGGCGATCGATCTCGAGGCCGAGTATGAGGAACTGAGAGAAGGGCTGGAGTCGACGACCGGACAGAAGCGCGCGCGCATCATCAAGCGCCTGGAGGTCGTGGAATCCTTCCGCGAGTCGGGCAACGATCCGACATGGATGATCATGGACTGCATTCCGGTCATCCCTCCGGACCTGCGTCCCATGGTGCAGCTCGACGGCGGACGTTTTGCGACGAGTGACTTAAACGATCTCTACCGTCGTATCATCAACCGCAATAACCGTCTGAAGAGACTGCTGGAGCTGGGTGCGCCGGACATCATCGTGCGCAATGAAAAGCGCATGCTGCAGGAGGCGGTGGACTCCCTCATCGACAACGGCCGCAGGGGAAGACCCGTTACCGGCCCCGGCAACCGCGCGCTCAAATCCCTGTCCGACATGCTCAAGGGAAAGAGCGGCCGTTTCCGCCAGAACCTGCTGGGCAAGCGTGTCGACTACTCGGGCCGAAGCGTTATCGTCGTCGGTCCCGAGCTCAAGATCTATCAGTGCGGTCTGCCCAAGGAAATGGCGATCGAGCTCTTTAAGCCCTTTGTCATGAAGGAACTCGTGTTCCGCGGGATTTCGCAGAACATCAAAAACGCAAAGAAGCTGGTCGAGGGATTGAAGACCGAGGTGTGGGACGTCCTCGAAGACGTCATCAAGGAGCATCCGGTCATGCTCAACCGCGCGCCCACGCTGCACAGACTCGGCATTCAGGCCTTTGAGCCGATCCTCGTCGAGGGTAAGGCGATCAAGCTTCATCCGCTTGCCTGCACGCCCTTCAACGCGGACTTTGACGGTGACCAGATGGCGGTGCATCTGCCGCTTTCGGTCGAGGCGCAGGCGGAGTGCCGTTTCCTCATGCTGTCTCCGAACAATCTCTTAAAGCCTTCGGACGGCGGCCCCGTGACGGTGCCGACGCAGGACATGGTACTGGGGATCTATTATCTGACGCAGATGCGCGAAGGCGCAAGGGGCGAGGATCACTATTTCAAGAGTGTGTCGGAGGCGATCCTTGCTTACGAAAACGGCAACATCACGCTGCAGAGCCGCATCAATGTGCGCGTGACCAAAAAAACGCCCGAGGGCAAAGAGGTCAGGGGCGTCGTGACATCGACACTCGGACGGTTCCTCTTTAACGAGATCCTGCCGCAGGATCTGGGCTTTGTCGACCGGAGCGATCCGAAGAATTTCTTAAAGCTCGAGATCGATTTTATGGTCACGAGCAAGCTGTTAAAGCAGATCATCGAGCGGCTCATCAATACGCACGGCACCTTCGGTACGGCGGAGGTACTCGACGACATCAAGTCGATCGGCTATCACTATTCGACGATTGCCGCGATGACGGTTTCGATTTCCGACATGACGGTGCCCGCACAGAAGCAGGAGATGCTCGACAAGGCGCAGGAAACGGTCGATGCGATTTTTGAAAATTACCGCATGGGTATGTCGACGGAAGAAGAGCGTTACCGTGCCGTCATCGAGACCTGGACGCAGACCGACAAGGAACTGACGGACGTGCTGCTCAAGGGCCTCGACAAATACAACAACATCTACATGATGGCCGACTCCGGTGCGCGCGGTTCTAACCAGCAGATCAAACAGCTCGCCGGTATGCGCGGCCTCATGGCGGACACGACGGGACGTACCATCGAGCTCCCGATCAAGTCCAATTTCCGCGAGGGCCTGGACGTTCTGGAATATTTCATCTCCGCGCACGGCGCGAGAAAGGGTCTGTCCGATACGGCACTTCGTACCGCGGACTCCGGATATCTGACGAGACGCATGGTCGACGTGTCGCAGGAACTCATCATCCGTGAGATCGACTGCTGTGAGGGCAGGGACGAGATCCCCGGTATGACGGTGCGTGCGTTCATGAACGGAAGGGAAGTGATCGAACCGCTCAGGGACCGTATCGTCGGGAGGTTTTCCTGTGAGGATATCGTCGACGACAAGGGCGAGGTGATCGTGAAGAAGAATCACATGATCACACCGTTCCGCGCGGACCGCATCATTGCGATGCATACCAAAGAAACGAAGGAAGAGGACGGCACCGTCACCAGGACGGTCGATCCGCAGGCGGCCGTCAGGATCCGCACGATTCTCACCTGCCGCTCGCACGTGGGGATCTGCGCACGCTGCTACGGCTCCAACATGGCGACCGGCGAGGCCGTGCAGGTCGGCGAGGCGGTCGGCATCATCGCCGCACAGTCGATCGGCGAGCCCGGCACGCAGCTGACGATGCGTACCTTCCACACCGGTGGTGTGGCGGGCGGTGATATCACCCAGGGTCTTCCGCGTGTCGAGGAGCTCTTTGAGGCGAGAAAGCCCAAGGGTCTCGCGATCATCTCCGAGATCGCGGGTACCGTGCAGATCAATGATACCAAGAAAAAACGCGAGGTCGTCGTGACCGACGACGAAAAGGGTGATTCCCGTACCTACCTGATCCCTTACGGCGCCCGCATCAAGGTGAGCGACAAGGACCAGGTGGAAGCCGGAGACGAGCTGACGGACGGAAGCGTCAACCCGCACGATCTGTTAAAGATCAAGGGCATCCGCGCCGCACAGGATTATCTGCTGCGTGAGGTGCAGCGCGTCTACCGCTTCCAGGGCGTGGATATCTGCGACAAGCATATCGAGGTCATCGTGCGCCAGATGCTGAAAAAGGTGCGCGTGGAAGAGGGCGGCGACGCCGGATTTTTGCCGGGGACGCTCGTCGACGTGCTGGATTTTGAAGATGTCAACGCAAGGCTCGAGGCGGAAGGTAAGACGGCGGCAACCGGCAAGCAGGTGATCCTCGGTATCACGAAGGCGGCACTTGCGACCAACAGCTTCCTGTCCGCGGCCTCCTTCCAGGAGACGACCAAGGTGCTGACGGAGGCGGCCATCAAGGGCAAGGTCGATCCGCTCATCGGCTTAAAGGAAAATGTCATTATCGGTAAGCTGATCCCGGCCGGTACCGGCATGAAGCGCTACCGCGCGACCGAGATCAATACCGACGCCAACTTCCGTGATCCGATCCGTCTGATCCTGAAAGAGCCTCCGGTCGATGACGATTTTGAGGATGAAGTCATCGATGACGACGAAGAAGACGAATATGACGAGGATGTCGAGGATGTCGCGGAGGACGACGAGGACATCGACGAAGAAGAGTACGAGGAAGACGAAGAAGAGGACGAAGAGTAAAGAAACTGCATGACAGACAAAACCGCGGGAGGATAAGGACATGCGTACAGCAGGGCTGCAGGTAACGGGACTGATGCTGGCGGCAGCCCTTATCCTCTCTTATATCGAGTCGCAGATTCCTTTGCCTTTCGGCGTGCCGGGCATGAAGCTGGGGCTCGCCAATCTGGCGGTCGTGTTGCTCTTATATCTGTACGGTGCGCGGGCGGCGCTGGCCGTGAACGTGATGCGGATTTTGCTGTCCGGCTTTCTGTTCGGCGGGATCTCCGCGATTCTTTTTTCCCTTGCGGGGGGAGCGGTATCCTTTGTTGTCATGGCGCTGCTCAAAAAGAGCAAGCGCTTTAGCATCTCCGGGGTGAGTGTCTCGGGAGGCGTCGCCCACAATGCGGGGCAGCTTCTGGTTGCGGCACTGGTCGTAAAGACGTACGGGGTACTCTATCTGATTCCTCCGCTCATGATCGCGGGCGCCGTGACGGGTCTTGTAATCGGGCTCCTTGCGGCACGGCTGTTGCCCGTCCTCCGTAAGATCGTGCGGACGCAGGAGGCGGCGTGAGCAAAAGATGCAAAACGCCCTGTTTTCTCGTGATTCCCTTGTTGACAGCGGACAGCGAAGTGGGTATAATATTGTGTGCTGCGCAAAAAGGCGCGGTACAGATAGCAGCCGTTCATCCCGGACAGGACATGGGGGATGGCGCTGTAAGAAAGGACTGCACAGGACGTGCGTCCTTGAAGCAGCAGCCGTTCATCCCGAGCAGGACGTGAGGGATGGCGCTGCGGAAAGGAGCAAAAAGGAATGCCTACATTTAACCAGCTGGTACGGAAAGAGCGCCAGTCTTCGGTGAAGAAGTCGACGGCACCCGCGCTGCTCAAGGGATTTAACTCCCTGCACAAGCGCACCACCGCGACCGCTTCCCCGCAGAAGCGCGGCGTGTGCACGGCGGTCAAGACGGCGACACCGAAAAAGCCGAACTCTGCGCTGCGTAAGATCGCGAGAGTGCGTCTGTCAAACGGTATCGAGGTCACGAGCTATATTCCCGGAGAAGGTCACAATCTCCAGGAGCACTCGGTCGTCCTCATCCGCGGCGGCCGTGTCAAGGATCTGCCCGGTACGCGTTACCACATCATCCGCGGCACGCTCGACACCGCAGGCGTTGCGAACCGCAAGCAGGCCCGCAGCAAATACGGCGCGAAGAGACCCAAGAAGTAAAAAACAATTTCATAGTGTAGGCATTCTGTAAATCTTTATAGAAAGCAAGCACTGACACTAAGGACAACCTTAGTGAGTACCTGAGATACAGTATACCATTCCATGTTTCGCCCGATGCGAGCGTTGGCGCTTACTGCGCAGGATGCGGTTTTCTGTGCAAGGAAGAGGAGGGAGGTGTAGCAGCGCTACATTGACCGACGATGACGCAGCAGAGGAAATCGCAGACAAGCAGAAAGCGTCATAAGCGAACAAGAGGGTGAAACAAAAAGAAGGAGGGAAGCAAAGTGCCTAGAAAAGGTCATATTGCGAAACGCGAGGTCTTAGAGGACCCGCTCTACAACAACAAGGTTGTCACCAAACTCATCAACGGCGTGATGCTCGACGGCAAAAAGGGTGTCGCGCAGCGTATCGTCTACGGCGCATTCGCCAAATCCGAGGAAAAAATCGGAAAACCCGCACTCGAGATTTTCGAGCAGGCCATGAACAATATCATGCCCGCGCTTGAGGTCAAAGCACGCCGTATCGGCGGCGCCACCTATCAGGTGCCGATCGAGGTGCGTCCCGACCGCAGACAGGCGCTCGCACTCAGATGGATGGTGACTTTTTCGAGAAAGCGCGGTGAGAAGACCATGATCGACCGCCTGGCGGGAGAGATCATGGACGCGTACAACAACACCGGCGCATCCGTCAAGCGTAAAGAAGACATGCACAAGATGGCCGAGGCTAACAAGGCGTTTAGTCACTACAGGTTTTAACTGCGTTAAAACCTGCAGTGACCAACACCTTGCCTGCAAGATCGCAGACGCGCGTACGGAAGATGCCGTGCAGGCACGGCCGCGCGTCGCGAGGGCGGATTTGCCAAGGCAAATCCGATCGCTAAAGGTTGAGAAGAGAGGAAAGATATGGCTAATCGTGAGTACCCCCTGGAAAGGACACGCAACATCGGCATCATCGCCCACATCGACGCGGGCAAGACGACGCTGACCGAGCGCATCCTGTATTACACGGGAATCAATTACAAAATCGGCGATACGCATGACGGAACGGCGACCATGGACTGGATGGAGCAGGAGCAGGAGCGCGGCATCACGATCACGTCCGCGGCGACGACCTGCCACTGGACCGTCCATGAGAACAACAAGCCCAAGGCCGGTGCCGAGGAGCACCGCATCAACATCATCGACACGCCCGGACACGTGGATTTCACCGTCGAGGTGGAGCGTTCCCTGCGCGTCCTGGACGGCGCGGTCGGCGTGTTTGACGCCAAGAACGGTGTCGAGCCCCAGTCCGAAAACGTCTGGCGGCAGGCGGACACGTACGGCGTGCCGCGTATCGCGTTTATCAACAAAATGGACATCGTCGGCGCGGACTTTTTCAAGGACGTCGACATGATCAGGGACCGTCTCGGCAAGAATCCGATCCCGATCAACATCCCGATCGGCGCGGAGGACCAGTATCAGGGCCTGATCGATCTCTTTGAGATGAAGGCGTATTATTTCCGCGGCGAAAAGGGCGACGACGTCGAGATCACGGATATCCCGGCGGATCTGGCGGACGAAGCGCAGATGCGCCACGACGAGATGGTCGAGGCGATCTGCGAACTCGACGACGCACTGACGGAAAAATTTTTGGACGGCACGGAGCCCACGGTCGAGGAGCTCAAGGCGGCACTGCGCAAGGGCTGCTGCGAATCGACGGCGGTGCCTGTGTGCAACGGCACGGCCTACCGCAACAAGGGCGTACAGAAGCTGCTGGACGCAGTTGTTGAGTTTTTGCCGGCCCCGACCGACATCCCGGCGATCAAGGGCGTCGACAAGGACGGCAACGAGATCGAGCGCCATGCTTCGGATGACGAGCCGTTTTCCGCGCTGGCCTTCAAGATCATGGCGGATCCGTTTGTCGGAAAGCTCGCGTTTTTCCGCGTCTATTCCGGCAAATGCAAATCCGGCTCTTATATCCTCAATGCGACCAAGGACAAGAAGGAGCGCATCGGCCGTATCCTGCAGATGCATGCCAACAAGCGTGCGGAGCTGGAGGAGGTCTTTTCCGGAGACATCGCCGCGGCGGTCGGCTTTAAGCTGACGACGACGGGCGATACGATCTGTGACGAGCAGCATCCGGTCATCCTGGAGTCGATGGAATTTCCGGAGCCCGTCATCGAGCTTGCGATCGAGCCCAAGACCAAGGCCGGACAGCAAAAGCTCGGCGAGGCGCTTGCCAAACTCGCGGAGGAGGATCCGACCTTCCGTGCGCATACCAATACCGAAACGGGACAGACGATCATCGCCGGTATGGGCGAGCTGCACTTAGAGATCATCGTCGACAGACTGCTCAGGGAGTTCAAGGTCGAGGCCAACGTCGGCGCGCCGCAGGTCGCGTACAAGGAGGCCTTTACCAAGGAAGTCGAAGTCGAGTCCAAGTATGCCAGACAGTCCGGCGGACGCGGCCAGTACGGTCACTGTAAGGTCCGTTTTGCGCCGATGGATGCCAACGGCGAGGAGCTCTACAAATTTGAATCCGAGGTCGTCGGCGGTGCGATTCCCAAGGAGTATATCAATCCGATCTCCGAGGGTATCGAGGAGGCGATGAAGGCGGGGTCGCTCGGCGGCTTCCCGGTGGTCGGTATTCACGCGGTCGTCTACGACGGTTCTTACCACGAGGTCGACTCGTCCGAGATGGCCTTCCATATCGCAGGCTCCATGGCCTTTAAGGACGCGATGAGCAAGGCTGCCCCGCAGCTGCTCGAGCCCATCATGAAGGTCGAGGTCACGATGCCGGAAGAGTACATGGGCGACGTCATCGGGGACATCAACTCGAGGCGCGGCCGTGTCGAAGGCATGGATGACCTGGGCGGCGGCAAGATCGTGAGAGCGTTCGTACCGCTTGCGGAGATGTTCGGTTACGCGACCGACCTGCGTTCCCGCACGCAGGGCAGAGGCAATTACTCGATGTTTTTCGAGAAATACGAGCCCGTGCCCAAGAACGTGCAGGAAAAAGTCTTAAATAACAAGGGAAACTGATAAAGTTTCGCTTGAAATATGCCGCAATATCTAATATAATCGGTATTGTCGGCATTTGAAATAAATGAAATCAGAAGATAAACGAGCAACTTTTTTCTTAAGGAGGAAATGGTACAATGGCAAAGGCGAAATTTGACAGAAGCAAACCGCACTGCAACATCGGAACGATCGGTCACGTCGATCACGGCAAGACGACACTGACGGCTGCGATCACGACGGTTCTTCATGACAGATCCGGATCCGGCGAGGCGGTCCCGTTTGACATGATCGATAAAGCTCCCGAAGAGAGAGAGCGTGGTATCACGATCTCCACCGCACACATCGAGTACGAGACGGCCAATCGTCACTATGCGCACGTCGACTGCCCCGGCCACGCGGA
>JAFSLV010000033.1 GCA_017448245.1 Lachnospiraceae bacterium
CGTGCGTTACAGATGACATAGAAAAACCTCCGTAGATTTGCTGTTTGACGGCCGACTGACCGCCTGTGACGAAAACAAGATAACATACGGAGAATGATTTGTCAATAGAATATTTATATATAGTTTATAATTATAATCAGCCCGCGATTTACGGGAAGTCAGGCGACCTCCCGGCAGACAACCCGAAAAAGAGGATCTAAGAGATGACAAGCAGAGGAAACTCGACGCAATTCGTTGCATTTTGGATAAAAAGCGTATAGGATGAAGATTGTGGCTTTTTATCATGTTCGTACGAAAAGAGGAAAAACCATGCCGGACAACAGGCACATGACAAAGAAAAACACCACCGCACGCAAGATGCTGCCGAAGGATATCCACGATTATATCCGCGTCATCGGCGCCAACGAGAATAATCTCAAGCACCTCGACGTCAACATCCCGCGCGGCACGCTCACCGTGCTGACGGGGCTCTCCGGCAGCGGCAAATCGTCGCTTGCCTTTGATACGATTTTTGCGGAGGGGCAGCGCCGTTACATGGAGTCGTTGTCGTCGTACGCGCGCATGTTTCTCGGTCAGATGGAAAAACCGGACGTGGAAAAGATTGACGGACTCTCGCCTACCATCTCCATCGACCAGAAATCAACTAACCGCAATCCGCGCTCCACTGTCGGGACGGTGACGGAGATCTATGACTATTTCCGTCTGCTCTATGCACGCATCGGCATTCCGCACTGCCCGAACTGCGGCCGGGAGATCCGCCGTCAGACCGTCGACGAGATGGCGGCACGGATTCTCGAGCTTGACGAAGGCACAAAGTTCCAGATCTTAGCGCCGATCGTGCGCGGCAAAAAGGGCCGGCATGAAAAAGCGCTCGACCGTGCAAGACGTGCGGGCTACGTGCGCGTGCGCATCGACGGCAGCCAGTATGATCTTTCGGAGGAGATCGAGCTCGACAAGAATATCAAGCACTCGGTCGAGATCATCGTCGACCGTCTCGTCATCCGGGGAGAGGGAGACAGGGAAGAGGCGGATGCCTTCCGCACGAGACTCGTCGATTCCATCGAGTCCGCACTTTCCATGACGGAAGGGCTGCTCACGGTCGATGTCATCGGCGGAAATGAGATGACCTTTTCCCAGTCCTTTGCCTGTCCCGACTGCGGGATTTCGATTTCCGAGATCGAGCCGAGATCGTTTTCTTTTAACAATCCCTATGGCGCCTGTCCCGTTTGCGCCGGCTTAGGGTATAAGATGGAATTTGACGCCGACCTCATGATTCCCGACCGCAGACTGTCGCTCAACGAGGGCGCGATCGTCGTGCCGGGATGGCAGTCCTCCGCAAAGGACGGAAGTTTTTCCCACGCGTTGCTCGAGGCGCTTGCCAAATCGTACCGGTTCAGTCTCGATACGCCGTTTGAGGATCTTACGCAAAAGGTGCAGGATGTCATCATCTACGGCACGGAGCGTTCCGTGACCGTGCATTACGAAGGACAGCGCGGCGTCGGAGACTATCCGGTGACCTTTGAAGGGCTGATCGCCAATGTCGAGCAGCGATACCGCGAGACGTTTTCGGAGACGATGAAGCAGGAGTACGAAGAGTATATGCGCATCACGCCCTGTGACGCATGCAAGGGACAGCGTCTCAAGCCGGAGTCGCTCGCCGTCACCGTCTCCGGCAAGAATATCCACGAGGTCACGTCGATGAGTGTCGACGAGCTGCATGCCTATCTCCAAAAGATGAAGCTGACAAAACAGCAGACGCTGATCGGGGAGCAGGTATTAAAAGAAATCCGTGCCCGCGTGGGCTTTTTGATCGATGTGGGACTCGACTATCTGACACTGACCAGAGCGACCGGGTCGCTCTCCGGTGGAGAGGCACAGCGCATCCGCCTCGCGACCCAGATCGGATCCGGACTGTGCGGTGTCTGCTATATCCTTGATGAACCGTCGATCGGTCTGCACCAGAGAGATAACGACAAGCTCCTTAATACCCTGAAGAATCTGCGCGATCTCGGCAATACGCTGCTCGTCGTCGAGCATGACGAGGATACAATGCGGGCCGCGGACTTTATCGTGGATATAGGCCCCGGCGCCGGCAGTCACGGCGGAAAGGTTGTGGCGCTCGGCACCGCGGAAGAGATCATGAAGGTCAAGGAATCGGTCACGGGCCAGTATCTTGCGGGCAAAAAGAGTATCCCCGTGCCCGGCGTGCGCAAAAAGCCGGCCGGATTTCTCACGGTGAAGGGTGCGCAGGAAAACAATCTGAAAAAGATCGACGTGCAGTTTCCGCTGGGTGTCTTTACCTGCGTGACGGGGGTGTCCGGATCCGGCAAGAGCTCCCTGGTCAACGAGATCCTGTACAAGCGTCTGGCAAGAGACCTCAATCGCGCGCGTACGATTCCCGGCAGGCATAAGAGCATCACCGGCATGGAACAGCTCGACAAGGTCATCAACATCGACCAGTCGCCGATCGGGCGCACGCCCAGATCCAATCCCGCGACCTATACGGGTGTTTTCGACATGATCCGCACGCTCTTTGCGGGTACGCCCGATGCCAAGGCCAGGGGCTATCAGAAGGGCCGGTTTTCTTTTAACGTCAAGGGCGGACGCTGTGAAGCCTGTGCCGGTGACGGCATCATCAAGATCGAGATGCACTTTTTGCCGGATGTCTATGTGCCCTGCGAGGTCTGCCACGGCAAGCGCTATAACCGGGAGACGCTGGAGGTACACTATAAAGGAAAAAATATCTATGATGTGCTCGACATGCGCGTGGAGGAGGCGCTGCAGTTTTTTGAAAACGTGCCGACGATTCGCAGAAAGATCCGTACCCTCTACGATGTGGGTCTCGGATATATCAAGCTCGGGCAGCCGTCGACCGAACTCTCCGGCGGAGAAGCGCAGCGCGTCAAGCTCGCGACGGAGCTCTCCAAAGTCGCCACGGGACGCACGGTCTATATTCTGGATGAGCCGACGACGGGACTGCACTTTGAGGACGTCGGACGCCTCGTCATGATCCTGCAAAAACTGGTCGAGGCAGGCAATACGGTGATCGTCATCGAACACAATCTCGATGTCATCAAATGTGCCGATTATATCATTGACTTAGGGCCTGAGGGAGGTTCCCGCGGCGGCACGCTTGTTGCGAGCGGCACGCCGGAACAGATCGCCGCACACAAGGCCTCCTATACGGGGCAGTATATCAAAAAGATGCTTCCCAAATCGCGTAAATAAGCGGGTTTCGCCGCGGATTACGCACACGCGTTCGCGTGTGCGTAATTTTTTTTGCTTTTTTTCGGTTTTTTAAATCCTGCGGACCTCTTTTTCCGTCTTAGGGGCAGATACAGCAAACCGATGTCCTCAAGGGACGGACAACACAAGGGAGCCCTTACAGGACAGCCGATGTCCTCAAGGGACGGACAACACAAGGGAGGTGTCCAATGGAACACACAATTAAAAAACGGTTATGGCTTTTGGCGATGGTTTTTGTACTCGCGCTTGCGACGTTTACGGGCTGCGGCGCAAGGAAGCCCGGCATCAGGGATTACGTGGGCTACTATACGCTCTTCTTTGAGGACAGTTATAACATCGCCATGGAAATCAGGAAGGATGGTACGGTGGTCTACATGAACGAGCGTAGCGGCAGCCATCGCGGTACCATCGAAATCGAGGAAGATGTGGCGGTCATCTACCTGCTCAAAGAGTATGACTCCGGCAGAGAGAAGAATTCGTCTTATGCAAAGTACTGTCCGCTGACATTAAAGCTTGTCAATAGCGGAAAGCAGGGAATGCTCTCATCGGAACATGACAACTGGATCACGGACAGTTTCGACGTCGTTGACAAAGAGACATTTGACTACATTATCAACGAAGACAGCACCGGATTGGTTTTATATGACGGGAAAGACTGGCTGACATGGGAGGACAGGAATCCGGAGCTCGCCGCTGAAAGAGAGGCGGAGAGACTCAGGCAGCAGGAACAGCAGCAGGCGGAGCAGAGAGACAGGGAAATGTCCTGGATCCGGGAAATGAGCGAAGAGGATTTGCGGATGTATGTCACCGAGCTGTCGTATCTCATCGAAGATGTTGAACGGGATGAGTGTGTAGCGATACTGGAAGAGGGCGGATTTTTCGGGGAAGTGATGGACACGATTATGCTCCGGTATCTGGACGAGATTGAAAAGAACGGCATCGATGAGGATACCTATCTGTATGCGGGAGATCTGTCCGGTATTTTGAAGGACATACGAAATCTTGAATAATGGCCCGGGGAAAGGGCAGAAACAGATAGCCTTCTTCAGACGGAAACGGTTGCGTGTCCGACACGGGCTGGGGTACAATGAAAGGCGAGGCGCACATATGAGCGACAGGGAATTGCAGGAACTGTTCCGGCTGCTGGATGAGATCTATATCATGCATCCGAAGGTCGCACAGGAGCTGCTCAGGCGGATCCTCGAGATACTGCAAAGCGCCGGTGACGAAGAATAACATCAATTGAAGGTGAAGAGTATGCAGGACACAGGAAACACACAGGTTTTCACGCAGGAGCTGATCGAAAGGGCGATCCGGAGCGATTCGATGGCGCAGACCACGCTCTATAACGCTACGTACAATCCCGTTTATGCGCTGGTCAAGTCGATGGTCAAAGAAGAAGACACGGTGCTTGATATTGTACAGGACAGCTATGTCAAGGCCTTTTCCAATCTGCACCAGCTGCAGGAGGCGGACAAATTCCGCCCCTGGGTAAAGAAGATCGCCAAAAACCGTACGATGGACTATTTCCGGGAGCGCAAGGCCGTGATGTTTTCGGCCATGGCGCCGCTCGACGCGGAGGATGCGGAGGTGGAGTTTGAGGATACCGATCCGCGTTCGCTCCCGGAGGTGGTGATCGACCGGCAGGAAACGGCAAGACTCCTGAAGGAGATACTGGACGACATTCCCGACGACCAGAGAGCGATCATCTCCATGCACTACTATGGAGAGATGAGCGTCAGGGAAATCGCACAGGAGCTGGGTCTCAACGAAGCCACGGTCAAGAGCCGGCTGCGGTACGGAAAACAAAAAATAGAAACAAAGGTACTGGACCTCGAGAAAAGGGGTACCAAAATCTACGGCCTTGCGGCGATCCCGTTCCTTGTGCTGCTGCTGCGTAACAGCGAGGCGTACGCGATGGAACCGGATGCGGCAGCGGGATGCCTGCAGCGGATCTTTGGCCGTATCGGTGCGGGTGCGGGCCATGTCGTAACATCCGGTGCGGGCGCGGGAGCCGGCATGGGCGCTGGTCATCTACAGGGCGCCCCGGGTGCCGCGATGGCGGGCGCTGGTCATGCACAAAACTATGCGGCACAGGCCACGGGACTTTCGGGCGTCGGAAGTGTTGCGGGTACGGCAGCAGGCACCGCCGCAAAAGGAGGGCTTCCCCTGGCGGTCAAGATCCTGATCGGTGCGGCCGCGGCAGTGGTCATCGGTGCGGGCGCATTCTTTGTCATTCCCGCGGTCACTTCCCGCAATGATACGCCTGCAAGGCAGGAGGTACAGGCGGAGCCGCGCGGTGCGCAAGGAACAAGTGACAGCGGGGATGCTGCCGGCGCACCGGGACAAAACGATGCGTCACAGGGTGACAACGCCGGAGGCGCACCTTCCGGAGCAGAGGATGCCGCGGCACAGGAGGATTCTCTTCTGGCACCGGTGCTTGATGAGCTGACGCAGTTTGCTGCATTGTGCGAACAGGAATCCTATGAGGAGATACAGACTCTTTTGCACGGCGCATCCTATGATGCGGTCTATGAGCTCTTTGACGGGATCAGGGATCAGATGCCTGTAATGATCGATACGGCGCACGGACGCGTCGGCGTCTATTATATGGACAGAGTCCCGAGGGACGCGCAGATCGCACTGACGAGACTGTGCAACTATATGCTCTACTGGGGAGACTGGGCAGACGGAGATATCCGCCAGGGCGAAGGGGTATGGGCCGGCAGCGGATATCTGGATGTGGGCACCTGGGATCACGATGTGCCGGAAGGGTCCCATATGTCTTATAAGTATGTGACATCCGGTTATTATACATCTTATCGGGATGAATCGTTTGAGGCGCATCAGGTGATTACCGATGATGCCGGGTCGGAGGTGCCGCCCCGTCTGTATGCGACGTTGACAGGCTCCGTGACGAACGGATTGTGGAACGGTACCATGCGGATGAATCAGCTGGGAGAAGGCCAGCAGGGGATGAGAGCCATATATGATGCCACGTACAACATGGGCATGATGAATGTCGTACATGTCGATAATGACCGGCCGGACGGACGCTACTGCTATTATTTTGCACTGCAGAATATCGATGGAGAGCCGTACAAATTCAGTGTCAGCGATTTTGGCTTTGCCTACTATGACACGCACGGCATCCGCGGCTATGCCGGATGGGACTTTTAGAGGCTGCACGAAAAGAAAGTGATGTAAGATGCGGCGATACGGAGGAAAGGATACGGACATGAAGAAGACAATCCTGACAATCATCATGATGATGTGCGTGATGTGCTTTACGGTTGCCTGTGGAAGCAAAAAAGAGGCGGCGCCGGCGGCGACGAAAGAGGTTTCGTCATCCGAAACGGAAGATGCCGGCGATACGGAGAATGCGGACATGGAATCGGACGAACCGGAGGAAGTAACAGAGGCGGCGTCCGGAGAGACACAGGACCGGGAAGAAGCGAAAGCACCGGAAGAGGAAAAAGAGCAAAGGCCTGCGATACTCGATTTTTTTGAGATGACGATGGGAGAGGTGGCGGACCGTTACGGTGACGATCTGGCACTCGATCTGTATCCCGGGATGCAGGGAGACGTCCTGTCGGTGTATCATCCGGATCTGGAGGGACTCACTTTTTATCCCTATGAATGGGGCGATCCTTTTGACAGGAATACCTTTATGGCAAGCAGATTTATGTATCTCGTCACGGTCGGTGAGGGATGGGAATTGCTTCCGGGTATCCCGTCGGACGGCACATGGACGCAGATCCGTGAGGCGCTGGAAAAAGAAGGCATCAAAGCGGAAGATCCCGTACGGCAGGGCGATTATTATGCGACGCAGTTTACATGTAACGATTATGAAGTGTCGCTGATCTGGTTTGCGGATCCCGCGAGCACGCCGTGCGTGCAGGTGACAGCCTACAGCGAAAACCGCTGATCTATGCCGACGTCAGGTCCTTGATGATCTCCGAGGCGATGATGAGTCCGGCAACGGACGGAACAAAGGCGACGGATGCCGGCGGGCGTGCGTCGCTTTTTGGCTCTTCCGTGGAATAGATGACCTTGAGATGGTCGATGCCGCGCTTTCTGCATTCCCTGCGCATCACCTTGGCGAGAGGGCAGACGCGGGTATCATAGAGATCGGCGACACGGAAGGCCGTGGGATCCAGCTTGTTGCCGGCCCCCATGCAGGAGATGACGGGGACGCATGCCTCCCTTGCCTTTTCTATAATCGCCAGCTTGCCGGTCACGGTATCGACGGCGTCCGCCACATAGTCATAGAGAGAAAAATCAAAGGCATCCGCACTCTCCGGCAAAAAGAAGGTCCGGTGGCAGGTGACAGCGCAGCCCGGGTGGATACGCAGGACGCGTTCTCTGGCAACCACGGTCTTTTCGCGTCCGATGGTATCGGTCGTCGCGATGATCTGACGGTTCAGATTGGAGAGCGCGACCACATCGCGGTCGATCAGATCGAGTGCACCGATCCCGCTTCTTGCAAGCGCCTCCACCACATATCCGCCGACACCGCCGATACCAAAAACAGCTACACGTGCGCGCGACAGTCTTTCAAGCCCTTCTTTTCCGAGGAGCCCCCCGGTTCTTTCAAAAGCCGATTCCGCCATGTGTTTATTGTATCATCCGACGGGCCGGGAATAAAGAGGAAGTATCCTACCTGCGTTCCTCCAAATACAGGCTTACACGCGACTGAACGACATGCGCTGTTTCTTCGGCGGATTTCTGTCCGGAGAGAAATGCGGTGATCTCTTCATAAATGATGTCGTACAGGATATCTTCCGGATAATAGAAGGAGGTCGTTTGCTCCATTGCTTCCAGCATCTTTGAGACATCCTCTTCGGTGCAATGCGCATCTTCCATTTCCTGTATATGCTCGATACGTGCGTCACGAGAAGCTTTTGTCACTGCAAAACCGCTGCCAAATGGTGCACCCGGCATGATCTCACGATCCTGCCATTCTCTGTCATAGATACCGCGGATAAACTGCCAGGCTGCGTCTTTATTTGCGGTCTGCTGCGGTATGGCAAAGACAAGTCCAAAAGGACTCGGTTCAAAATATCCGCCGGGGGTCCCTTCGTCATTCGGAAATCCGATATAACTGTAATTGCCGGGGCCATAGGTCAGGGCGCATCCGTTTGCATGAAGTTCATTTTGTGCCCCATGAAACTGCAAAAGAATGCGCTCATCGTCATCCTGCATTGCACCTTCTGGTGCACACAATGCCCCGGCAATTTCGATAAAGGATAGCAGGTCTGTAAAACTGTCTTTTTCAAAATCACATGTCATTGTGTCAAAATCTACGCAGTCACCGATACTCATCATGGCTGCGTGCGCACCCAAAAATTGCCGGTTCTGCCACCAGTTAAAGGTATAGGATTCTGGGTGCGCCGCCAATAATTGTTCAAAGTCCTTTGTCGTCCATGTATTACGGTCTCCTACCGTCTGGCTGCGTCCGGTGATCGTGACAAACCAAAAGGAATCCATTGCAAACAACATCTTCCCCTCCATCAGCATCAGTTGAAAGATGTTTTCAACAAGGTCGTCTCCGGCAAGTGTTTCGTCCTCGTTGAGCAGCGGTAGCAGATCGGTAAATGACGCTTCGGAAACAGTGATGGTTGTCTCATTCAGCAGCAGCACATCAGGCGCCGTGCCGGCAATCAATTCGGTTTTTAACCTCGATGTATTTTCAGGACCATAATAGATGATTTCCGCAAAATACGCATCCTGTGAGGCGTTAAACCGAGCAACATACGGCTCCAGGTCATTACCTTCACGGTTAATTGCACCGATCGTGATTTTTTTGCGTTGCGATGTGTCCTCGATGATTTCAATGCGATTCAACACATTGTTATTGCGCATCGCGCATAATAATTCACCGTTCTTCAGTGATACCATATGGCAGATATCACCACCGGAGAATCCGGCTTGTTCCCAATCAAAGATTTTCTCCGGGATGTATTGCGTTGTATCAAACGTGTAGACACTGGTCGATGTATTCAGGAATAATTCATTTTCAAATCCGCTGAATGCAGTGGATGAAAGTCTGTGTATTTCATCTGTTGTCATTTCCTGCTCGGATTGCATAGTTGTTTTGTTTATTTTGCGCAGTACAGTCGTACCCCCATCGGCGAGCAGGATATAGCAATGGTCTGCATGACGCAATATACCGCAGATTTGTTGTCCGGACTCCAAGCCGGTTACGGAAAGCGATTTGTGTCCGTCAATGCAATATATCTGATCGGATGACCAGAGAAGAACGGAATGTTCCGTCAAATGAAAGGGGCCAAAGAGAGTCTCACCTTGCGTGAGGGATTCATCGGATATATCAATGGATTCCTTTACCTCGCCCCTGTCCGTATAGAACACGATACCGGACGGAAAATAGAGGATATAACCGTCCTCTTCATGTGCGCATATGCCAATAATGGATGCATCCCCGTTATCCGGATGTTCCGGTATATATCCCGTGAGTTCATTCCCGCTTACATCAATCACGGAAACATACGGATGATAATCAGACATACCCGCAACCACGATCGAGCCGCTCTGTGTCTTTACAACGCCTGTAATGGAGTCAAATCTGCCGGACAGATCCAAGTCATGTACATACACATCGTTGATTACCGTTATTTCTTCACGGCCATCTGTCAGGCCTGCCTGCTGTGAGGCTGTAGCACAGCCGCACAGCAGGCAAAAAATGCAAAGAATCAATTGTACCGATAGAACACGTCGGATCATTATTTAGTAGATTTCTCCTGTTGAATTCACATGATTCAATCTTTTCTTTTTCTTGCGAGTCGGTAGTACAACAGCCCGCACATCAAAACATATACATCTAAATAAAGCATTGCCCACTCACCGATCACCGGCCACCCGTCTTTGAACAGCACCGCCCGTCCGGTTGCCAGTTTTGCTATTTCATAGAATAATAAAAGGGCACCGCCTATCGTAAATAACCATTTAAAGATCCGTTGTTCGAAGGTGGGTGTGAATGTCTCGTTTTCCGTCCTTTCGGTTATTCTTTCATCTTTCATATTTGTGCAGGTCAACGAGAATTCCAGCCGTTATCATAGTATATGGCCAGAGGAACATTTACAATGTTGGGAAGCGCACCTCCGAACGCCAAATACAGCGCAGACTGACCGGCCCAATAGCCAACCCCGTTATTTCTACAGAACATCCCAAAATGATATGCTGCATCTGTGTATGTCTGATATGTTGCAATATATATCGCTGCTAATGAAAGCAGCGTCGCAGCACTTAAAGACTGTGGCGACACCACCTCTCCGGGGTGTCCGGCCTTCAGTGTAATCAGAGAGTCAGACATTGCCGAGTCTTCGAAATGCGTTTGCGGTCCGTCTGCCGGTCCTGCCGCAATTGCTGTCACGCCGTTTGACGCAAAAATACAGAAACTCATGATCAGTGCCATGGTTTTTCTCGCCATTCTTTTTGTCTTCATAAAGACCTCCTTTGTTGGATTATTAATTGGCAAATCTCATTTGATTTCATAACAGGTTATCGCGTGTTTCATGAAGATTGTAATGCGTAAAACAGCGATAGTAAATAATCATTTACAGCATAAGTCTTCGTTCGTAAAAATATGCTGACAATGAATATTGATTAACAACCGGGGTTGATTCATACTGCATATAGTGATTGATTTATTTATCATACGGAGGATGTTTCTATGAGAAGAGCAAATGTAATGCGACAAGTATTTATATTGTTTTTTAGCGCACTGGCAATCATCATCATATTGCCGTCTTGTCCGCCTGCAGACAACGGAGGGTATATAAACGAGGAGCCTGCGGAGCCGCAGGATGATTATGATATTCCGACTGAAATCTTTCTCTAACAGAAAGAATTGATTTTACTCAGATAAAACTCTCTTTGTCCATGGTTGTTACAGAATTCACTCAATGCCAGGCAGCGGTACAATATGTCCGTTGCCTGGCGCTTGTTGACGTTCTGCGTTTTGCTTTTATTCCAATAAAGATTATACAGGTTTCTTTCCAAAACGCCGATGCGATACCTTTTCAGGCATTCTTTTATTGTGAAATGACTGATGTCATCAGACTTTTTATATTCCTGATTGTTTCCGTAGACACTTTCAACCAGTGACATTACAAATTCATATAAGTTAATATAAATACCGATTAATCCGGTGTCTTGTATGTTTCTAAAATGCGTTTCGAAGACGGTAATCAATGGAGTTATATCTTTTTGAGATCTGTTACATACCACCGCCAGGTTTTGAAGACAATTCAATTCCCCCTTTGATAAAAAGATCTCTTTACCTTTTATAATACTTTCATAGGGAACGGTCAGTTCGAGGCATTTCTTTAAACGTGAAATGCATTCATCCGTATCGATGAGATTCTGTCGATAATCCATCATGCATTCCATTCGGTCGACATACTGCCGGTTTATTCGCTCCTCCATGGGGATCTTTTGTATGACTTGTTTCAGGATTTTTCTTGCTTCCGCAAAGCGTCCGTTGGAAAAACTTTTTTTGGACAGCTCCAGCATGTCAAAGACCGATGCATCTTCCGTAATTACAAAACGCATCATGGACTCTGCAGGCAGATTCAGAGCGGTGAATAACCTGCGAAAAGTATCTGTCTGTGTTCGTGCATTATCTTTTTCTGCTCTGTATACGGTAGCCATTCCGATATTTGCCAGATCGCCCAGCTCTTTTTGGGTATATCCAAACATATTCCTTCGCACACGAATGACATGACCGATGGAGTAGTTTTCCGTGGAATTATATATATATGCGTCATGTGTCATCTTCGTCGGGATATCATAGGCGTGATACGCTTCCAAAAAGGCCTTTTTCCATCTGTTGTTTTGATCCATATCTCCAAGCAAACGGACGTCCGTGCATACGCTTTTTGTTCTGCGCTCAAGGAGGTATTCGCGTAATTCGAGCAGTTCTGTCAAATAGTAAGATCGCTGTGTCCTGCGAAGTATATCAAGTGTTTGGCTACATATCTCAAGACTTTCTGCTGTCCATATATCCGCATCGTCATCTTTTATAAGCGACTGCAGATAATAACACACCGCCTTGGGAAGGATCTTTGATTGCAGAAGTAATTCGTAGTGATTGCTTTGGGCAAGGCTGATCAAGTCGCGCAATCGTTCTTTCCGTACACGTGCGTCAGAAATGGTAAAAGTATACTCTAACAGAATGTTCAGTTCGGAAACGGATAACAGCACCGTGCCAGGATTAACAGATGCCGCGGAAGGGATGGTACACGCCATAGCTTCCGAGTACAATTTGTGCAGTTCCCCGGACGAAACGCCCGATTCTTTTTTTAGATGTGCATGCATCATGAGAGAAAACTGCTTCGCAATGGCATGGTTTTTGGGCAGGAGGTGATCATACAGTTTCAATGCACGGTTAAAACCTGTGGCATTCCGGTTATGAAGTGACTCAAGAATCTGATGTCTTGCATGAAACAATTCGGCCTCCTCCGGCCGTAAGTACTCTTCAAACCCTTCTACGGAGTAGCCAAGTCTCCCGATCAGGAATTCTCTTGTCATTTTGTCTGTTTTATACTCTCCCCGTTCAATTCGCGAAATAAAGGAATTGGAGGATGACAAGCCCTGGCCTAACTTTTCCTGTGAGATTTTCTTTGACTTTCTGAGGCTTTTTAGAAGTTTCGGAAAACTCATATGTTAAATTCTCCTATAACACAATTGTATCAAATCGCTTACGCGATGGCTACCTCTACGTAATGATATACGGATTGCTCCGTTTCTTCGAAACTCCCGCGCACCCGTGAAAGCTCCGCCGGAGCTTTCACCATGTCGGGCGGCGTCCAAAGTCATTCGACGATTCTTGCAAGCAAGATCGTCGTCATGACATTTGACACCTATATCATATGATAAGTGCCAAACATATTTTCGCGGGGTTAAGTTTTTTCCGGTTCCTGCCGATAATAGAGGTGTAACAACCAAACAACACGTCATTACACAAGGAAGCGTATGATGAGAAAACAACATTGACGGAAGGATCCGTTTCAAAGGGTGAAGCGGGTTTTTTCGTTTGTGTGCGTATAGGCTGCCGGCAAGCGGCTGCCGGGACGCGGACTTGTACGCAGGACCGTGCAGACATTTGCCGGCGCAACGGACATGAGGCAAAAAGCAACGCGATACAACGTGAGCGGTGCGATTGCCGAATGGACGTGAGGCTTGCGATAGCAAGACTCTGCCTTATTTGAATATATTTCATCTGCCCCCTTTTTGTGATATACTACTGACAGTATGACTTTTGAAAGGGGCAAAACGCAATGCAATACAGCGATATTGGAATAGACCTCGGCACGGCTTCCATCCTGGTATATATCCGGGGGAAGGGTGTCGTGTTAAAAGAGCCGTCGGTCGTCGCCTATGACCGCGATACCGAAAAGATCAAGGCAATCGGCGAGGACGCAAGGCTCATGCTGGGACGTACCCCCGGCAATATCGTGGCCGTGAGGCCCTTGAGGCAGGGCGTGATCTCGGATTACAAGGTCACGGAGCAGATGATGAAGCACTTCATCACCAAGGCGATCGGCCACAGGGCATTCAGAAAACCGCTCATTGCGGTGTGTGTCCCCTCCGGCGTCACGGAGGTGGAGCGCAAGGCGGTCGAGGACGCGACCCTGATGGCGGGGGCGAGAGACGTCCGCATCATCGAGGAACCGATTGCGGCAGCGATCGGCGCAGGCATCGATATCACCAAACCCTGCGGCAACATGGTCGTCGATATCGGCGGCGGCACCTCGGACATCGCGGTGATTTCTCTTGGCGGCACGGTCGTATCGGCCTCCGTCAAGATCGCGGGAGACGACTTTGACGAGGCGATCGTCAGGTACATGCGCAGAAAGCACAACCTCCTCATCGGGGAGCGCTCGGCGGAGGATATCAAGATCCGGATCGGCAGCGCTTACCCGCACGCAGAGGTGGACTATATGGACGTCAGGGGCAGAAATCTGGTGACGGGCCTGCCCAAGACCGTTAAGGTATCGAGTGAAGAGACGGAGGAAGCATTAAGGGAAACGACGGCTCAGATCGTCGAGGCGATCCACTCCGTATTGGAAAAGACCCCGCCGGAGCTGGCGGCGGATATTGCGGACAGAGGAATCGTTCTGACGGGAGGCGGCGCCCTGCTGAGAGGTCTCGAAGACCTGATCGCCTCGAAGACGGGCATCAACACCGTCACCGCGGAAGATCCGATGACCGCCGTTGCGGTCGGAACGGGACGATATGTGGAGTTCTTAGCCGGATATCATGATGATTGAGCGAGCCAAAGTCACCGGATGATGTGCTTGCACAATCGGACGGAAATAAAGACCGAAGGGAGCAACCATGGTCAAAGGCCTGTACACAGCCTATACGGCAATGCGAAACGAGCAGCATCGCATGGATATCACGACCAATAACCTCGCCAATGTCAACACGACGGGCTTCAAAAAAGAGGGCAGTGTGTCGCAGCCGTTTTCTGACGTTCTCGGCATCAAGATCAAGGACCGTTCCGATACCTTTGCCGCAAGGCCGCTCGGCACGCTCAACCTGGGCGTCAAGCTCGGGGAGACCTACGTGGACTGGTCACAGGGGCCGTTTCGCGTGACGGACGAGACCTTTGACTTTGCTCTGGGCGGCAACGGCTTTTTCATGATTGAGTACACCAACAAGGCACCCAATGTCCGCCGCGACGAGGCGGGACAGACCACGATCATGTATACCCGCGACGGCAATTTCACGCTGCGGGAGGACGGGACGCTCGTCACCCAGGACGGCGACTACGTGCTCGACATGAACGGCAATCATATCCTGTTGGATCCGCTCGCGGAAACCGCCGTCAACATGCAGGGACAGATCTGGCAAAACGGAGTCGTGGTTGCGGAAATCGGGCGTACGGATTTTGAGGATTACAATACGCTGATGCGTTACGGGGAAAACTTTTTCGAGCCGGTGGAGGGTGCGGTACAGATCCCCGCGACCGGCACGGTATATCAGGGATATCTCGAGCAATCCAATGTCTCGACGGTGGATGAGATGGTCAACATGATCGCCATTCAGAGACAGTATGAGGCAAATGCCACGATGATCCAGACAGAGGATGAGACACTCGCAATCGCGGTGTCACAGGTGGGGAGACTGAACGGCTGATCAGTGCATAAGGAGGCTTAGTCATGGTAAGAAGCTTATGGACAGGCGCAGCGGGAATGAATGCCCAGCAGACCAACGTCGACACGATTTCCAACAATCTGGCCAACGTCAATTCGGTCGGATACAAGGCACAGGGTGTGCAGTTTAAGTCTCTTCTGTATCAGGACCTGCAATCTCCCGCAACGACCGCCAACGGCGATCCCAAGCCGACCGATTCCGAGGTGGGACTGGGTGTACGCGTCAACGCAATCACCAACTTTTTCAATCAGGGACCGCTCCTTGCCAATGACTCGGAGACCGCGCTCGCGATCCAGGGAAAGGGACTCTTTGCCTACCACGATGTCAACGGCGAGACCTATTATACGCGCAACGGTGATTTTACCTGGGCGCTCGGCAATCTGGAGGGCACGGAGCTTGTGCTGACCAATTCCGAGGGCAACCCGATCTTAAATACCGAGGGCAATGAGATCCGTGTGGGACCCAACCTCATCTCCTCCCGTCTGCAGATCGCAAAGGACGGAGGCATCATGTATGAAAATATCGAGACAGGCGTACCGGAGCCGCTCGGCCAGACGATCGGTCTGTGGCAGTTTAACAACTTCGGCGGCATGGAGCGCATCGGCAACACCGCCTTTGCGGTGACCGAGGCTTCGGGACCCGCACTGAATGAAGCGACCAACGACGATCTCGTCAAATCGAGTATCGCCACGGGATATCTGGAAGGGTCCAG
Organism: Lachnospiraceae bacterium; assembly: GCA_017448245.1. Lineage (GTDB taxonomy): Bacteria > Bacillota > Clostridia > Lachnospirales > Lachnospiraceae > Butyrivibrio. The sequence goes on from JAFSLV010000033.1 coordinate 16,142, forward strand.
CGTCAACGTCGCAACGGAGATGGTCAATCTCATCATTGCACAGCGTGCCTACGAGATGAACTCGACCTCGATCCAGACGACCGACCAGATGATGCAGACAGCCAACCAGCTCAAGCGTTGATAAAAGGATAACCCTATGGAACTCAGTAGCCTAAGCAGTGCCGATCTTGCCGCGCAGCGCGCCTACCAGGACGCGACGGCGGCCAACGTCGAAAAGCTCCGTCAGACCGCGCAGCGCACCGGCGCCGCGTCCACCGACGAGGAGCTGATGAGCGCCTGCAAGGAGTTTGAGGCGTATTTTCTGGAGCAGGTCTTCAAGGAAATGCAAAAGTCGGTGGATGTGTTCAAAAAGGACGCGGGAGGCGACAAGACCAACGATACCCTGGTCAATTTCTTCCGCGACAACACCCTGCAGTCGCTTTGCAAGACCGCGACCGAGACGCAGGGTCTCGGTCTTGCGCAGATGCTGTATGAAAACATGAAGGTCAATCTCGGCAACCGGATCACCCCTGAGGAGCTCGACGCGCAGGCGTCCGCCCCCGGAAAGACCGCGGAGGGTTAAAAGCCGAGCACTTCATCCACGAGGATCACACGGATCCCTCCGGGATCAGGGAGAGCGCAAGCTCAAGAGCCTCCTTTTTGTCCGCCGCAAAATTATCAAACGGGGTATGACTCATGGAACCAAAACAGACAAAGGCGAATGAAAAAGGAAAAGATCCCGTATGGCTTTTGATCATACCCGCGGTGATATTTGCGCTTTTGGTACGCTTTTGGAACGTTGGCGCAGAGACGGTATCCTATGTCGCGGAAGGGGTAAGGGAAGCGGAGCAGAACGCGCTTGCGGAAACCGACGAAACCCTTACGGACATGACGTCTTCCGGAGGCCCGCTGCAGGACAGCCGCTATCTCTATGATGATGAAGACGAAGGCAATGTCATCACGATGTATCTGACGGTCCGGACGGGCAACGCCTCGGAGGGGACCAATCACACCTGGGAAGAGGTCAATGCCCATCCGGCATATTACTACACGGAAAGAGGCATCGACCGTTACAGGGTGGAAGGGCTGCTGCAGGTGGGCGACGAGAACGGTCCCACGGAGGGCGCCTTTGGCTATGATGAGACGGTGCCGAACGTCACGGTCCAGATCCGGGGAGAATCCTCCTCCAGAAATGTTCAGAAAAGCTACAAGATCAGCATCAAACCCAATCACGGCGAATGGAACGGCATGACGACCATCGCCCTGAACAAGCATGTCAGCGATTATCTGCGCTTCCGCAACAAGCTCGCCTTTGATCTGCTGAAGGGGATCGAGGAGCTGCCGAGCCTGCGTACCCGATTTGTACATCTGTATGTGAAAGACGAAACCGCGGGTCCGGATGCGGAGTTTGTGGATTACGGCCTGTACACGCAGGTGGAGGTCTGGAACAGAAAGGCGCTGCGCGCGCACGGCTTTGACCGCAACGGCCATCTTTACAAGGCAATCAACTGCGAGTTTTACCGCTATGAGGATGAGATCCGTATGGGCGATGACCCGGCATTTAACCAGGCGGCGTTTGAAAAGCGCTTGGAGATCAAGGGCGATACGGATCACGCAAAGCTGATCGCGATGCTCGAGGACGTCAACAACGAGGAGATCCCGATCGAGGAAGTGCTGGAAAAACATTTTGACGTTACCAATCTGACGTACTGGCTGGCGTTTCAGATTCTGACCGGCAACACGGATTCCCAAAACAATAACTTTTATCTGTACAGTCCGCTGAGCGCGGATACCTGGTATATTCTGCCATGGGATTTGGACGCCGGTTTCGGTACGGATGACATAAATATCGTCGGCTGGCACAAAACGGAATCGCCCTGGAACCGCGGTATCAGCAATTACTGGGGTAACGTCCTGTTCCGCAGATGCCTGCAATCGGAAGACTTCCGTGAGGCACTGGACGCGGCGGTGGAAGACCTGTACGCGTATATGAATGAAGAGCGGCTGAAGCAGATGACGGACGTTTACCGCTCTGTCACAACACAATACGTCTTTAACGAACCGGACATGGCGCATAACTTATTGTCGAACCAAAGAAGTGCCTATGAGGAAGTGGCGGACCGCCTGCCTGCGATGGTTTCTTTCTACTATGACAATTACAGGCAGTCCCTTGAAGCGCCGATGCCGTTTTACATCGGCGTGCCGGAAATTGCAAATAAGACGCTGACCCTGCATTGGAGCGAATCGGTTGATTTGCAGGGCGGTGCGCTTTCCTATCAGGCGCAGATCGCGCGTGACCCGGAAATGAATGAGATCGTTGCGGAATACGAGGGCACGGAGCGGACACTGAAAACAGACGCTCTGCCTTCAGGACAATACTTTGTCCGCGTATGGGTGCGCGATGAAGACGGCAACGAACAGAGCGCGTTTGACAATTACCATTTCGAAGACGCGGAAGGCTGGCACCAGTTCAGCGGCGTGCGCGTGTTTTATGTGAACGCGGACGGAACGGTATCTGTGGAATGATGAGACCTGCGCAGTTTCGGCATGAACGGAAATATCTCGTCAGCATGGGAGAAAAGGAAGCCCTGAAGTCAAGGCTTAAGCCGCTGATGGCAACCGATCCCCACGCGACGGACGGCGTCTATATAATCCGCAGTCTGTATTTTGACGACTATTTCGATTCCGCTTACGAAGAAAAAAACATGGGCGTTTATGCCCGCAGCAAATACCGCATCCGCTTTTACGATTATTCGGACAGGGTCATCAAGCTGGAGCGGAAGCTGAAGCGCGAAAACTATATTTTCAAAGAAGACGCGTCGCTGACAAGAGAAGAGGTCGAAAGGATTCTGAACGGGGATGTTTCGTTTTGCCTGACCTCCCCGCAACCGCTTCTGCAGGAGTTTTATTGCGAGTACGTCTCGAAGGTGCTGCGGCCGCGGGTGCTGGTTGACTATGACAGGGAACCGTTTCTTTTGGAAGACGGCACCGTGCGCGTGACGTTTGATCTGGACCTGCGCGTGCCCGTCATGAGCGGCGACATTTTTGATCCGTCGCTTCCCGTGGTGCATGTGATGGATGCGGATATGCTCGTGATGGAGGTCAAGTTTACCGAGTTTCTGCCGCAGGTGATCCGGCAGATCGTGCCGCCGAAGGCTGCGGAAATCAGCGCGGTTTCGAAATACGTGTTTTGCTGTGAACGGACTGCCTTTTTGCGTGGATACGGCTACTACAGGGACGCGGAAACGCATTACAGCTACTGGCAAAGAGAGGGTGCGCCATGAGTATCAACGATATCATCAAAAAATCATTTCTGGAATCGCGGGTGTTTTCCGAGGTGGATGTGCGAAAGCTTGTGATCTGCCTGCTGTTGTCGCTGATTTTAGGCTGTCTCATCTATCTGATCTATAAGCGGTTTTACGCGGGCGTGATCTATTCGCGCAGCTTTGCGGTCACCCTGGTGGGCATGACGGTTCTGACCTGTATGGTGACACTCGCGATCAGCACGAACGTGGTGATATCGCTGGGTATGGTCGGTGCGTTGTCCATCGTGCGTTACCGTACCGCGGTGAAGGATCCGCTGGATCTTTTGTATCTGTTCTGGGCGATCACGACCGGTATCACCGTCGGTGCGGGCATGTTTCTTTTGGCGTTTATCTCGTTTGTCGTGATGTTTGTGATGCTGTATGTTTTTTATCACAAACAGTCGCGCGGCGCGATCTATATCATGGTGGTCCACTACGACGGGGACGCCTCCGGCGGTGAGATTCTGCGCAAGCTGTCGGGCACGCGGCACTACGTGAAATCACGCACCATGCGCGGCGACACCAACGAGATGGCCATCGAAGTGATGCTCAAAAATGACAATCTCGTGTTTACGGAGAAAATCAGGGAGCTGGAGCAGGTGCGCGATGTGACACTGATCCAGTACAACGGCGAATATCACGGCTAAGGAGACAACATGGAACTTCTTTTCGTCGGGAACATGCTTCCCGTTACGGACCGTTTCTTTGATCTGTTTTTGACGGAACATCACTGCGTAGCGGCAAGGAGTGTCGATACGAACATGAAGTCCGGCAAGAAGCTTGCCGTCCACCGCTACCATAAACTGGAAGAACTTGAGGATATTTTTGTCGCGTATCATTTTGATGCGATTCTTTTTTTCTCATACGATCTGGACGGCGGACTCGATGTCTATAAGGAGCTCGAGCGCCTCGAGGTCACCCTGACCCTCGCGAGAAAATATGACGTCGGGATGTTTTTGTATGTGACCTCCAACGAGCTCGAAAACAAAGACAAGGAAACGGTGCTCGAGGGACGCGCGCGCTATATCATCAACACGGCCTGCGAGGATCTGTGCCGGGTTTTCCAAAACAACTGCGGCATTAAGACACGCATCATCCGTCTGCCTTATATTTACACAAAAGAGCCTTCCGGCACGAGAACCTGTTATCTGATGCGTCTGGCCGGAAAGGAGGGCGAGATTATTCTGCGCGCGGAACCCGAGCGCGAGATCGATCTGATCTGTGACGAGGATCTCGGGACGTTTTTGATGCGCGTTTTGGACGATCCGGGCGATGAGGACATCCGCACCTTAAACCTCGGAGGCGGAAACCGGATGCAGTACGGCAAATTCGCGGAGCTTCTGACCGGGCTGATGCCGGGACTCAAGGTCGGGTGGCTCGGTGAGCAGTACGCGTTTCCGATGTATCTCGAAGAAAAACAGGTTCAGGACGATTTTGACTGGGAGCCGGTCAACCGCCTGGAGGACGACATCGAAGCGCTTTACAGGGGCGTTGTGAACGAAAAGAAGAGTGCCTCCGAAACCGGGGAGAGTGACGGGGATGCGCAGGGAAAGAAAAAGCGTTTCACCGGTATCCGTCATCCTCTCGATCTGGTACTGATCATGGGCGTTGCCGAGCTTTTGGCGAGGCTCGTTCCCGACGGCGGTCTGTTTTCCGCGTGGGACATCCGCCTTGCGGCCGTGCTGCTGCTCGGCATGATGGACGGGCTCGCGGCGGGGATTGCCGGTGCAGTGATCGCAGTGATCCTGTATCTCGTGAGTGTTGTCACAAAGCAAAACATCTTTGTGCTGTTCAGGGAGCCCGCGGCACTGATTCCGCCCGCACTCTATGTGCTTGCCGGCGGCATCAGCGGTTATCTGTGCGATCACAAAAATGACGAGATTGACAGGGCGCGCGCCGAATCGGCGCTGCAAAAGGACCGCTACGTGTTTCTGAACGGCCTCTATGCCCGTGCACGGGAAAGCAAAGAGGATTTCCAAAACCAGATCCTCGGTTTCCGCAACAGCTACGGGCGGATCTACGCGCTGTTAAAACGGATCGAGGCGGCGGACGACAAGGATCTCTACAAGGAGGCGGTCGCGAGCATGGAGGAAATGCTCGAAAGCCGCAATATCGCGATCTATAAGCGTGTCGGCGCCGGCGAACACTATACGGAGCAGGCGCGCTCGAGAGGCGCGGCAAGGCGCGTTCCGGAGACCATCAGTCTGAAAGACTATCCCGAGATCTATGAGATGCTCAAGGATAAACAGACCTATGTGAACCGCGAGCTGAAGGCAGGCTATCCCGCCTTTGCCGCGGCCATTTTGTCCGGCGACGAAATGAGCGGCATCATCATGGTGACCGATTCCAAATACCGGCATATGAACACGGAATACGCCAATAAGTTTTCCGTGGTGACGGGCATCATTTCCGTCGATCTTGTCAGGGCCATGCGTCTGCACGGCGATCTGGAGGGCCAGATCATGGAGGCCGGTCTGATGGCGGAATCCGAGTTTGCCAAACTGGTCAGGGGTTTCTGCGACGACACGGGCCGCGTTTCCGAGCGTCACAGTCTGCTCCACTTAAAACCCGTCAACATGACGGTCAGGGAAGCGGTGCGCCGGGCATCCCGCACCATCCGCGGCGATGACGTGATCGGCGCGGACACGCAAAACCGCCTGCTGCTGCTGTTGCCGGGAACGGGTGAGGACGGCGCCCGGATTGTCATGGAAAAACTGCGCTCCGACGGCATTGATTCGGAGATTGTCCGGAGTGTGACCGACTGATGGATATGAGGATGCTTCTTGCGGTACATCTGATCCTTTGTGTGTTCGTGACCGCCCTCGGAAAAGGGAGGTCCGTTTCCGGTGCGTCTTATATGCTGCCGGTGGTCTGGCTGGTGCCCTTTGCGGGCTGCGCCCTGTTTTTGGCCGAAGCTTTTTTGCTCAGGCGCATGCCGGACGCAGACCGCGGTTTTTTGCATATCAGCGCCGTCACCGATGAGGCGGAAGCCGTCGAGGAGGACGAGGATGCGGACGAGAATCTGATCGTGCCCGTCGAGGAAGCGATGGTCGAGGAGGGCGAGGAGATCCGCAGACGCCTGATGTTTCATCTGCTCGAAGCAAGGGAGTCCGACAATATCCGCCTGTTGCAAAAGATTGCGGCCTCCGATGACACGGAGCTTGCGCACTTTGCGTCGACGCGCATGATGACCTTCCGCAGGGACCACGAGCACGACATCGCGGTGCGGGAGGCATTTCTTAAGGAAAACCCGGGTGACCGTGTGACCCTCGAACAGTATTGTGCACTCTTAAAAGAATATCTCGACAGCGGCATTTTGCCGCCCGCCATCGCGCGCACCTACCGGAACGCGCTGAAAGAGGGCTATGAGCAGCTGATTGAGGCCGACCCGAAGGATATGGATCACCGGGAGGCCTATCTGAGGTTTCTGATGGAGGCGGACGTGCCGGACGAGGATACAAAAAAAGCGGTCGAAGAGACGTTGGCCGCGTTTCCTGCGGAGATGCGTTCGTATCAGATGGCCTGCGGATACCGCTTTTTGCAAAAGGACCGGGACGGGATCGACGAAATCCTGCAGCAGGTAAAGGATCGGGGCGTCTATCTCAACCAGGCGGGAAGACGGTGGTATGCGTTTTGGAGAGGTGAAACGGAATGAATGAGTACCGGATCCACAGAATCATCGGTGTTATCGCGGCCTTTGCGCTGCTCGCGCTGCTTGTCATCGCGGAGCGGGTCTGGTAGGGGTATGACATGAAAGTCTGTATGATATTCGAGGGCAGTTATCCGTATATCCACGGCGGCGTCTCCAGCTGGGCGCACAACCTGATCCGGGATTTGCCGGATGTGGAGTTTGTGCTCTGGTGCATCGGCGCAAAGGAAGAGGATCGCGGTAATTTCTGCTATGAACTGCCGGATAACGTGAGCGACGTGCACGAGGTCTTTCTTGATACGGCACTGAAGCTCAAATACAGCAGGCGCTATCGTGACGGCTTTTTTACCGCAAAACAGCACGAGGAGCTGTCGAATCTGTTTGTGTCCAAAAAGGTGGACTGGGATGTTTTGTTTGAGCTGTTCCAGAAACGCCATATCAATCCCGCCGATCTCATGGTCAGCGATATTTTTACCGATCTTCTGATGCGCGACTGCGAGACGTATTATCCGAACGTCGGATTCTCGGATTATTTCTACACGGTGCGCAGCATCGTGATGCCGATTCTGTTTCTGATCGGGCAGACGGTGCCGGACGCGGACATGTACCACGCCGTTTCCACCGGATACGCGGGTGCCCTGGGGTCGCTTGCGGCGTGGAAGACGGGAAGGCCCTTTCTTTTGACGGAGCACGGCATTTATACGAGAGAACGGGAGGAGGAGCTTTTGCGCGCCGACTGGCTGGTGCCGCGTTTCAGGACGCTCTGGATCGATTTCTTTTACACGCTGTCCGATTGCGCCTACTCGCACGCGAGCCGGATCACGTCGCTCTTTCAGGGGGCAAAGCGCATCCAGCACGAAATCGGTGCGGCTGCGGAGCGGCAGCTGGTCATCCCTAACGGCATCCACGAGGAACGGTTTATGGATCTTCCGCTCAAGGAGGAGGACGAAAACGAGATCGCGATCGGTGCCGTCGTGCGCATCGCAAGGATCAAGGATCTCAAGACCATGATCTACGCGTTTATCGAGGCGGAGCAGATTCTCGAGGTCGCAAAGCTCTACATTCTCGGCGATACGGATGACGAGGAATACCGCGAGGAATGTGTCCGCGTGGTCAGGCAGTCCGGCTTTGAGGACCGCATCATTTTCACAGGCATGGTGGATGTGCGCGAATATCTTCAAAAGTTTGATTTCACGCTGCTGACGTCCATCTCCGAGGGGCAGCCGCTGAGCATCCTCGAATCACTCGCAGCGGGCCGGCCCTGCATCGCGACGGACGTGGGATGCTGCAGGGAGCTGTTGCTTGCCGAGGACGGACACGGGACGGCGGGCATGATCGTGCCGCCCATGAACGCGACGCTGCTCGCGAACGCGATCGTTCTGATGGGCGGTGACGCCTATCTGAGACAGCACATGGCGGAGAACGGCAGGGCGCGCGTGAACGCGTTTTATACCAACCGCAAGATGGTTTCGAGTTACAGGAGGATGTACGAGGAAGCATGGCAGGCATCGGATTCGAACTGAAAAAGGCGTTCGCGAAGAAGGGGGTTCTGAATCTGTTCAAGGCCTACGCGATGTCCGGCGTGGTCGTGACGGGACCGATGTTTTTGAGCATCTCGCTTTTGGCGGGGCTGCGCCTGATTTTTGATCACGCGGGTGTGACGATGACGCCGGAGCGTCTGATGATGAACGGGCTCATCACCTACACGACGCTGTTTTCGGTGGTGTGGGTCAATTCGTTCGCGCTCGTCGTGGTCCGCTATGTCGCGGATGTTTTGTACACCGAAGAATACGAAAAGGTCATGCCGTCCTTTTTCGGCAGCGTCACGATGCTGTTGGGGACCGGAGAGATTTTGTACGGAGTGTTTTTATACTTTATGCGTATTCCGCTTTACGCGGCGGTTCCCGCGCTCATTTTGTTCGGCATCTATGTGATTGTCTGGATGCAGATCAATTATCTGTCCGCCATCAAAAACTATATGGGCATCCTGCTTGCGTTTTTTGCGGCGGTGATCTGCGGTCTGATTGCGGGATGGGCCATTGTGAAGGTGTTTGGCGGCGATCTGTCCTACGCGGTGATGCTTGCGGTGATCATCGCCTACGGGATTCTTTCGGTCTGTTATCATGTGCTGCTTTCGGGCTTTTTCCCGAGAGGAAAGGGCAGCGCCTTTGCGTTTTTGAAGCATTTGGAAAAACACAGGGAGCTGGTGATCACCGGCATCTGTCTGCAGGTCGCGCTCTACGGTCACATCGTGATCATGTGGTTTTCCCCGGCGGGACAGACCGTCGCGGGCGGACTGCGCCAATGCGCACTCTATGACATGCCGGCCATGCTCGCGTTTCTGACCTGCATCATCACGATCATCAATATCACGACGTCCCTGGAGGTCAATTTCTATCCCTATTATTTCCGTTACATCCGTCTGATCAACGGCGGCGGCAGCATCACCGAACTGAAAAAGGCGGAACGCCTGATGAAGCGCACGCTGTTTGACGAAATTTTCTATTGCCTGATCAAGCAGTTTTTTGTCACGCTCATCTGTATCGTGTTCGGTTCGCTGATTCTCAACGCGGTTTTGCCGGGCATCACGCCGGAGATGACGGGGATTTTCCGCGTGCTCTGCGTGGGCTACGCGCTCTACGCATCGGGTTATGCGCTGCTTCTGGTACTGATGTATTTTGACTACCGGCTGGTGTATGTGAGTCTTTTGCTCTATGCCGTCAGCACGACGGTGCTCGGTATCCTGTGCGCCATTGGCGACGCGCGGTTCTACGGTGCGGGTTTTGTGATCGGCGGCATGGTCTTTCTGGTTGCCACCTTCACGGCGCTGTATTCCCACCTCAGGGATATTCTGCTGCATCTGTTTGTCGGCCAGCAGATGGTCAAGGAATAGAAAAAGACAGAAACAGGCAGGAATAAAAAGAAAAATAATATGATCTAAATATTGACAAAGTATAAAATAAATATTACCATAGATTCATGGAAATTCTCACCGGTTATGTAAAAAACATCGTTTACCGCAACGCGGAAAACGGTTATACGGTGCTGGCGCTCGTTACGGACGGCGAGGAAATGACCTGCGTGGGATCGATGCCCGCGGCGGACACGGGCGACATCTTAGAGTGCACGGGCGAGTACACGGAGCATGCCGTCTACGGCGAGCAGTTCCGCGTGGAGAGCGTGCGCATCATGCTGCCGGACGATGCGACGCAGATGGAACGCTACCTTGCTTCCGGCGCGGTCAAAGGCGTCGGCGCCGTGACCGCCGCGCGGATCGTTGCGCTCTTTGGCGACGACACCTTCCGCGTGATGGAGGAGGAGCCGGAACGTCTGGCCGGGGTCAAGGGCATCTCTCTCAACAAAGCGCGCGAGATCGGCATCGCAATGCGGGAAAAGCAGTCCACAAGAGCCGCACTGATCTTTCTGCAGGGATATGGCATCGGCGGGGAAAAGGCGGCGCGGATCATCCGCAGGTACGGAGACGAAGTATACAGCGTAATGCGTGAAAATCCCTACCGTCTGGCCGACGAAATCGAGGGGATCGGTTTTAAGACGGCGGATGAGATCGCGATAAAAGCGGGCATTGCGCGCGAAAGTGAATTCCGTGTGAGGGGAGGCCTCCTGTATGCGCTCTATCACGCGGCGCAGGAAGGACACTGCTATCTGCCGGGGAGCGTACTGAAGAAACAGCTGCAGATACTGCTCGAAGCGCGGGTAGAGGACGCACTGGTGGAAAACGAGCTCCTTCGTCTGCAGATGGACGGGCGCATCATGATGGTCTCCGCGGAAGACGGTACGGAAGACGAGCGTGTGACAGGCGATACCACACGCATCTATGCGGCCCCGGTGTATCATGAAGAGCGCGGGTGCGCGGCGATGCTGACACGCATCAACCGCGCGGTCAGCGTAGCGGACGAAGAAGCCTTTGACGAAGCGCTGGATGCGGAGATCGCGCGCATCGGCAGGGCAAGCGGCGTTATCCCCGATGCCTTGCAGAAAAAGGCGGTCTGCGCAAGTCTCGGCGGCGGGGTCGTCATCATCACCGGAGGACCGGGAACCGGCAAAACGACGACCATCAATACGATCCTGCGCCTGTTTGAGGCAAGAGGACTCGAGGTGCTGCTCGCCGCACCGACGGGGCGTGCGGCCAGAAGGATGTCCGAAGCAACGGGGTATGAGGCCAAAACCATTCACCGCCTGCTGGAGGTACGCGGTGTTCCGGATGAGGGCGGACTCGTGCACGCGCGGTTTGAGAGGGATGAACACAATCCGCTCGAGGCGGATGCCGTGATCATCGATGAGATGTCGATGGTGGATATTCATCTGTTTTACAGTCTGCTCAAGGCCGTGGCGGAGGGGACCCGTCTGATTCTTGTGGGTGACGCCAACCAGCTGCCGAGTGTCGGTCCGGGGCAGGTGCTGCGCGACCTGATCGCCTCGGGGCGTTTTCCGACGGTGATTCTTGACCGGATCTTCCGGCAGGAGGAGGCGTCGGACATCATCCTCAACGCACATCATATCCGCAAGGGAGAGCACATCACGCTCGACAACAGCGGAAGGGATTTCTTTTTCCTGAAGAGAGACCGGACAGAGGTGATTCTCGGTCACATCGTCTCCCTCGTGCGCGACAAGCTCCCGCCGTATCTGCAGGTAGACGCCTCGCAGATCCAGGTACTCGTGCCGATGAAAAAAGGACCGCTCGGCGCGTCGGCGCTCAACCGCCTGCTGCAGGAGGCGCTCAATCCGCCCGGTCCGGGGAAGCGGGAGCAGGCCTTCGGTGAGAGGATCTTCCGCGAGGGCGACAAGGTCATGCAGGTCAAAAACAATTATCAGGCACAGTGGGAGGTGTCCGGAAAATGGGGGATCGTGACGGAGCGGGGCGAGGGCGTCTTTAACGGCGATCTCGGACTGATCCGGGAGATAAGGCCGCGCGCGGGATATCTGGTGGTGGAATTTGACGACGCGCGGTGCGTCACCTATCCGTTTTCCGAAGCGTCGGAACTCGAGCTTGCCTATGCGCAGACGATCCACAAGAGCCAGGGGAGCGAATATCCGGCGGTGGTGCTGCCGCTGCTTGCGGGGCCCAGGATGCTCTTTAACCGCAATCTCTTATATACCGCGGTGACCAGAGCCCGTCAGCTGGTCGTGATGCTGGGGGATCCCGCAACCGTGCAGGAGATGATCGACAATGCCGAACAGGCCGCACGTTTCACGGGATTAAAGGAGCAGATATGGGACGTACCTTCGATGCCGTGATGCACATGCTCTATCCGCGCCGCTGTCCCGTGTGTGACGATGCGGTGTCGCCCGCGGGCGCCGATGTCTGCAGGGATTGCAGGGGTGTGTTCCCCGCGCTTCCCGAAGAGACCTGTGCCAAATGCGGTAAACCGCTTTCTGCCCGCCAAAAGGATGAGGGCTACTGCGGGGACTGTCTGCGGATCGATCATGCCTTTGACCGCGGGTTTTCCCTCTTTTCCTACCGTGATGTCGCGCCGAGCGTCTATCGTTTCAAATACAAGGGCAGGCAGGAATACGCATCCTATTATGCCGGGCGTTTTGTGAAGCGCAACAAAAGAGCCCTCGGCAGGCTTTCCCTGGATGCCCTGATTCCCGTGCCGCTGGCAAAAAAGAAGCTGCAAAAGCGCGGCTACAATCAGGCCGAAGTCTTTGCCCGTGCGCTTTCCGGGCATCTCAGGGTACCGGTAATGAACGATATCATAACACGCGTTCGGGACACAAAACCGCAAAAGGAACTGGATTATTACGGCAGACGTAATAATTTGAAAAATGCTTTTATTATGAAGAAAAATGATGTATCATTAAAGAGCGTCGCGTTGGTGGACGATATATATACGACCGGCAGCACGGCGGACGAGATCGCCTCATTGTTAAAGCAAAGCGGTGTGCGTTTCGTTTATGTATTTACGCCTGCAATCGGACAGTTGCAATCATAAGTTTGCTGTAGGCACAGTAGAAACGGAGGTATGGGATGGGTGTCAGAAATTGTTCCAGATGCGGTAAGATCTTCAACTATGTAGCGGGCCAGCCGATCTGTGAGAGTTGCAGAAAGGAACTCGAGCAGGATTTCCAGAAGGTCAAGGACTACATCAAGGAGAATCCGGGACAGGGAATCAAGGAAGTGGCGGAAGCCTGCGAGGTTCCGGAAAACCAGATCAAACAGTGGGTACGCGAGGAGCGTCTGGAGTTTTCGAAGGGAAGCGGCGCGCTTGCCTGTGAGCAGTGCGGTGAGCCGATTTCGACGGGACGTTTTTGCGAAAAGTGCAAGGCTACCATGACCAACAACCTCAACGCATCGGTGCGCCCGGGGATCGAGGCGAGACGCCAGGCGGCGCTCGACGCGGCACAGAAGGAACTCAAGAATAAAGGCGGTATGCGTTTCATCAAAAACTAAGATATGATCAATGAGCAACGCGTCATTCTCATGACCAAAATGGCGGCACAGGCCGAAAGGCTGCGCCATGAAGGGGCAAAGGTCAACCAGTATTACCGTGGCGACTATGTCGGATTTGAGATCGTAAAATCCGTTATAGCCGCTACGGTGTTGTATGCCGTTTTGATCGGAATGTACGTGATGTTCCACTTTAATGAGTTGCTGCAGGATTTTTATGACGGCAACGGGTTTGACGACATCGGCCGCTACGTGATGCTGTATGTCGTGCTGGTTGCGGTGTACGTGGTGGTGTCCTATATCGTGTACTCCGTACGCTATACAAGATCCAGGAAGCGTGCCCGTGCGTATTACGGCAATCTCAAAAAGCTGGAAAAGTATTACCGTCGGCATCGTTAGGGGATTATGGACATTACATCGTTACTGGAAATCAGACAGACCATCCGGATCCTGTATATCCGCTATGAACAGTATGTCAAATACGGCGTGCGTTTTTTGGTTGCGCTCGTATGTATCGGTCTGATCAACGGCCGCATGGGCTACTGGGCGATGCTGTCATCCTTTTTTGTGACGCTTTTGTTGTCGCTGTTGTGCGCGGTACTGCCGATGGGCTTTACGGCGCTGGCCTGCGCGCTTCTGATTATCGCGCATCTCTACCGGCATTCGCTCGAGAGCTGTGCGATCGCGATCGTATTGTTTTTGTGCATCTATCTGATGTATTACAGATTTTCCCCGCACGACGCATTTGTGATGCTGCTGACGCCGGTACTGCTTGCCATGCACATACCGTCCGTCATGCCGTTTGTCGTGGGACTGCTCTTTCCCCCGGTTTCGGTGCTGTCGATGATCTTTGGCGTGGTGATCTGGTTTTTCCTGCGGGGTGCCGCAGGAGGAGACGCCGGCGAGGGTGTCCTGTCCGTGGAGGGGGCGGGTGAGTCGCTCGGCAAGATCCAGAGCATCGTCACCGCCATGATCGGTGACAAGACGATGCTCGTCTGTATCGCGGCGTTTACGGTGGCCGCATTTGTGATCTGGTTTGTCAGAAGGCTTTCGATCAACCGCGCATGGATGATTGCCATCGCCGCGGGGGCTTTTGTCAATCTGATCATCCTGCTCATCGGTGATCTTGCGCTCGATGCGGACGTGGGCGTCATCGGTGCGATTTTCGGGACGATTCTGGGCGTGTGCGTGGGATTTCTGATTCTCTTTTTCAGATTCAATCTGGACTATTCGCGCGTGGAGCAGGTACAGTTTGAAGATGAGGAGTATTATTACTATGTCAAGGCGGTTCCGAAGATTGTATTACAGGAGAGAAAGCCGCTGACCAAGAGCATCAACCGCGCACATGAGGGAGCGGAAGAGCACAAGACAGAGCATAAGGGAGAGACCAAAGCGACCCCTCACAGGAAAAGGGAGGGAAAAGACAGCGGGATGCTGACCAAAGAACGTCAGCACGCGATTAAAGCCAAGTAGCCTATGTTGCAGCAAATCGAGTACTTCTTACAAAACAGTCTGCCGGCACTGCATATGCCGCGGATCCGTGCGACGGATATCGTGGAGATCCTGATCATCAGTTTTGTGGTGTATCACTTTCTGGTATGGGTCAGGAACACGCGGATCTGGTCGTTGTTCCGCGGACTGGTGGTGATTCTTGTTTTTATTTTCATCGCGCTGATCTTTAATATGACGACGATCATCTGGATCGTCGAAAATGTTCTGAGTATCATGATCATAGCCATTGTGGTTATCCTGCAGCCGGAGCTGAGAAAGGCACTGGAGGGACTGGGCCGCAAGAGTCATTTTTCCGGGCTCTTTCCTTTTGACACACGTAACAGCGGACGTTTTTCCGACAAGACGATCACGGAGATCACGCGCGCTTCGTTTGAGATGGCCAAGGTCAGAACCGGCGCTCTGATCGTGATCGAGCATGAAAATTCGCTGGCGGATTATGAGCTGACCGGAATCGAAGTCGATGCCATCGTATCGAGCCAGCTGCTGATCAATATTTTCGAGCACAACACACCGCTGCATGACGGGGCGGTGATCATCCGCGGTGACCGCGTGGTTTCCGCGACCTGCTATCTGCCACTGTCCGACAACATGAACCTGGACAAGGACCTCGGCACCAGACACCGTGCGGGGGTCGGCGTATCGGAAGCGACGGACTCGCTCACGATCATCGTCTCGGAGGAGACCGGAAAGATCAGTATCGCGATGGGCGGAGAACTCGAGCGCGGTGTGGATGCGGACCGGCTCAAGGAGAGGCTCAGGCAGATCCAGGATAAGCCGGAGGAAACGGTGCGCAGGCGCGTATGGAGGGGGGCGAAGGCAAAATGAAAGAAAACACTTCGCTGCTTGGAAGATTGTCGCATAACTGGGGATGGAAGCTGGCCAGTGTGCTGCTGGCCGCGCTTTTATGGTTTCTGGTAACCAATTACAACGATCCCGTGATCAGTGTGCCCTTTTATAACATCCCGGTGACGCTGCGCAATACGAGCGTGCTGACGGATGCGGGACAGGTGTATGAGATACTCGATAATACCGACACGGTGGCGACGGTGACGGTGACCGCCAACCGTTCGATTGCGGAATCTCTCTCCAGAGACAACATCATCGCAACGGCGGACCTGTCGGAGCTGACGAGCAGGGATACCGTGCCGATTCATCTCAGCGTCAACAAAAACGCATCGGATATCACGCGTATCACGGGCTCTATCGAGGATGTGCGGCTCAATATCGAGGACCGCAAGACGCGGACGATTGCACTGACCGTTACGACCAGCGGCGAGCTCACCGACGGCTATGTGATCGGACAGATCTCGCCGGCACAGAACCTCGTGCGGATCTCCGGCCCCGCATCGCGCGTGGACAATGTAGCCAGTGCGGTGGCCGACGTGGATGTTACGGGCTTTACCTCGGAAATCGGTACGGAAGCGGATATCCGGCTCTATGACGCGCAGGATGTTCTGATCCGGGATACGGCGATCACGCAAAACATCACCTCCGTGCGCGTGCAGGTCGCGATCCTGACGGTGCGTACGGTGCCGCTCAGGGCGAGGTACACCGGAACGCCGGAGACCGGTTATATGGTCGCGGGAGATGCGCTGATTCAACCGGAAACCGTGACAATCGCCGGTACCGCGGCGCAGATACAGGATGTGACGGAGATCGTGCTCGAGGGTGAAACGCTCGATATCAGCGGCAGGACGCAGGAGCTGGTGACCTCTGTACGCATAGCGCCGTTCCTGCCGGCCGGAGTCACGCTGGCACATGATCCGCAGGATCTGTCGGCGGAGGTTACGATTCCCGTACAGATCGAATTTACGACGGAACGGCATGTGCCGTATACGCGCATCATTCTGGAAAACATACCCGAGGGCGCGTCGTATGAGATCGTTACGGGAGAAGAGACCGCCTTCACGGTGACGGTGGTGGGACTGGAGGAAACGGTCGAAGCGCTCAATGTGGAAGAGATGGTCTTTGCGGTGGATGTCGGCGCTGCGATCGGTGCGGACGCGGCCGCACCGCCGGAGCAGATCGAGACCTTTGCGGTACTCAGACAGCCGGACGGACTGCGCATCGTGGGAACCGTACCCGTAACCCTGAGACTGCAATAAGGACGAAGCACTTGCTGCTGAGTCCGTGAGAACGTGTGGATTGTGCCAAGCGGCGTCGAAGGCAACGCCGCAGGATTATTGAAATGTAAGTAGTAATCAGGACGAAGCACTTGCTGCTGAGTCCGTGAGAACGTGTGGATTGTGCCAAGCGGCGATGAGGACCATCGCGTAAGCGATTATAGATGTCCGAATCGCCTCATGGTACGACCGAAGGGAGTACTATGAGACTGTTCGGAACAGACGGAGTACGCGGCGTGGCCAACGAAGAACTGACCCCCGCACTTGCCATGCAGCTGGGGCAGGCCGGCGCGTGGGTTTTATCGAGGGAAAACAAGCACCGTCCGACCATCATGGTCGGTTGTGACACGAGGCTCTCCGGCGACATGCTGGCCAACGCCCTGATGGCGGGTGCCTGCAGTGTCGGCGCCGATGCCGTGTATCTGGGCGTATTGCCGACCCCCGCGGTTGCGTATCTTGCACGCAAATACAAAGTGGACGCGGGTGTCGTGATCAGCGCCTCGCACAATCCGATGGAATTTAACGGCATCAAGTTTTTTGACGGCAGCGGGTACAAGCTGCCCGATGCGCTCGAGGATGAGATCGAAGCCCTCATCAACAGCGGGATGAAGGGCGTGACCTTTGCGACCGGCGCTTCCGTCGGCAGGATCAAGCAGCGTCCCGATGCGAGAGAACAGTATATCAATCACAACATCACGGTGGTCGATGTCGACTTAAGCGGGATGAAGATGGTCGTCGACTGTGCGGAGGGTGCGGCCTCCTATACATCGATCGAGGCGTTCCGCCAGCTGGGCGCGGACGCGATTGCGATTCACGTCAATCCCGACGGTACCAACATCAATGCCGGCTGCGGGTCGACGCATATGGAAGAACTCAAAGCACGCGTCGTGGCCGAGGGCGCGCGCATCGGTATTGCCTTTGACGGAGACGCGGACCGTTTTCTCGCGGTCGACGAAAAGGGAGAGACGGTCGACGGCGACCAGATCATGTCCATCGTCGGCAAGTACATGAAGGAAAAGGGTCTCCTCAAAAAGGATACGATCGTGGCGACCGTGATGAGCAATCTCGGATTTTTCCGGATGGGAGAGCGCGAGGGTATCACGATCGAACAGACCAAAGTCGGTGACCGCTACGTGCTCGAGCGGATGCAGGAGGGCGGTTTTTCGCTTGGCGGCGAGCAGTCCGGTCACATCATCTTCCTCGATGAGGCGACCACGGGAGACGGCCTGCTGAGTGCGCTGCATCTGCTGCAGGTGATGGCGGATACCAAAAAGCCCCTGTCGGAGCTTGCGGGGATCATGCAGGTAATGCCGCAGGCGCTCGTCAACGCCAAGGTACCGACACATAAAAAAGACAGTTACATGGAGTATCCCGAGATCGTTGCGGCGATCAAAGAGATCGAAGACCGTTTTGAAGGAAACGGAAGAGTATTGATCCGTCCGTCCGGAACGGAGCCTCTCGTACGCGTGATGATCGAGGGACAAAATCTGGAAGAGATCGAATCGGAAGCAAAGAAGCTGGCCGAGCTGATACAAAAAACAATGCTGTAAAGGAAAAACGCGTCATGGTAAAACAACAGGTCACCGTGAAAAACGCGACGGGACTCAGTCTGAAACCGACGGAATATCTCTACAAGATTGCACTGCTCTACAAGGCACATACGGCCTTTGAATACAACGGCGGCACCGCCAACGCGAAGAGCATCCTGAGTATCCTCGGAAGCGGCGTCAAGTGCGGCGATGAGATCACACTGGTGTGTTCGGGCAATGATGAAGAGGAAGCGCTTGCGGCGCTGGTTGCGGCCGTCGAGGAAGGCCTCGGAGAATAAGATGCAAAAGACGATACTGGTAACGGGCGCAAACGGTCAGCTCGGACGAGCGGTCAAAAAAGCATATGCCGGTCAGGACGTGACGCTGATCGAAACGGAAGCGCCGGCTGTGGCCGGGAAGACGGGACATCGTGCGCTGGATATCACGGATGCCGGGCAGGTCGCGGCCGCGGTTGCGGACGCGAAGGCGGATGTGATCATCAACTGTGCCGCCTATACCGCGGTCGACAAACAGGAAGAAGACAGTGACCTGTCTTATCTGATCAATGCGATCGGTCCGCGCAATCTCGCCATGGCAGCGGAGAGGCATGGCGCACAGCTGATTCATGTCTCCACGGACTATGTCTTTGACGGAAGGGCGTCGCGTCCCTACACGGAGTGGGATCCGACATCACCGCAGAGTGTCTACGGCAGGTCCAAACTCGCCGGCGAGCAGATGGTACAGATGTTTTGCGGACGGTTTGCGATCCTTCGCACCGCCTGGCTCTACGGCGACGGCAATAACTTTGCGCGCACGATGCTGAGATTGTCCGGGACACATGACACGGTCAGTGTGGTGGATGACCAGACAGGCACGCCGACATCGGCGGATGCGCTCTCGCTTGCGGTGCGTGCGCTGGCATTTACGGACAATTACGGGATCTTTCACGCGACCTGCGAAGGGAGCTGTTCCTGGGCGGATTTTGCCGAAGAGGTTTTTCGTCTGGCGGGGAAAGACACGCGGGTGGAACGCGTCTCGACCGCCGAATATACAAAAAAGAATCCGCAGAGTGCGCCGCGTCCGATGTATTCGATTCTCGACAACATGATGCTGCGTCTGACGGGAGCCTGTACGTTCCCGGACTGGCATGAGGCACTGGAAGACTATATGAGGCAGATGATATGACCTACGGGGAAGCAAAGAAAAAACTGGAAGCATACGGACAGACACATGTACTTCGATATTATGATGCGCTCGACGGGGAAGAAAGGGCGCGTCTTTTGTCACAGATCGAACGGACGGATTTTGCCGTGCTGGACAACATGCGCTACCGCGGCCAGGCGGCGCCGCGCGGTGTGTTTGCACCGCTCGATGCGCTCGAACTGGATGAAATCTCACAAAGAAAGGATGAGCTCGAAGCAACCGGCGCACAGGCAATTCGCGACGGCAGGGTGGCGGCGTGTCTTCTGGCCGGAGGCATGGGGACGAGACTCGGAAGCGACGACCCGAAGGGGATGTATGATCTCGGCGAGACAAAGCATGTCTATATCTTCCAGCGCCTGATCGAGAATCTCCTGGAGGTGACGGATCGTGTCGGCGCTTTTCCCCGGCTCTTCATCATGACGAGTGAAAAAAATCACGATGCGACGGTTGCGTTTCTGAAAGAAAAAAAATACTTCGGATATCCGGAAGAGAAGGTGACCTTTTTCATGCAGGACATGGCACCCGCCTGTGACTATGACGGGAAGGTGTTTATGGAGAGTAAGTCTGCGATCGCAACCTCTCCCAACGGCAATGCCGGATGGTATCTGTCGATGTGCAAGGCACATCTGGATGACGTATTGCACAAAGAGGGAATCGAGTGGATCAATATCTTTGCGGTCGACAATGTGTTGCAGCGCATCTGCGATCCGGTCTTTATCGGGGCGACGATCGAACAGCACGCAGAGTGCGGCGCCAAGGTCGTAAGGAAGGCGGCGCCCGACGAGGCGGTCGGTGTGATCTGTCTCGAGGACGGACATCCTTCGATCGTTGAGTATTATGATCTCACGGACGAGATGAAGGACGCCAAAAACGAAAAAGGAGATCCCGCATACAATTTCGGCGTGATTTTGAATTATCTGTTTTATGAACCCGCGCTGAAGCGGATCATGGATGACGAGCTGCCGCTGCATGTGGTGGAAAAAAAGATTGCGCATATCGATGAAGAAGGCAATCCGGTCAAACCGGACAAGCCCAACGGCTGCAAGTTTGAGCAGCTGGTGCTCGACATGATCCATGAGCTCGACAGCTGTGTGGTATTTGAGGTGGTGCGGGAGCATGAATTTGCCCCGGTCAAGAACCGTACCGGCATCGACAGCGTGGAAAGTGCGCGCGCGCTTTTGAAAAAAGCGGGCATCGCATTGTAGGAGCGTGTGATGTTCAGACTATGGATCCGTCTCTTTACCGACAACCGTCTGACGCACGACATGATCGTTGAGGACGATTCCTTTGATACCAGAACGCACAAGGTGCGCCGTGCGATCGAGGAGGGGTGCGACGCGTTTGATGTCGGCAAACCGATCTGGTTAAAGAAGAATGTCAGTGACTTTCAGAGATATGCCGCATGCAGGTTTACAAAGGACAATTTCGTGGAAGATATTTCGTTTGATTATATGGATGTGCGCGTGATAGAGGAGGATGACAGCATATGTCCGGAATGAATTATTATTTTTATAATCAGGAGGATGTGCAAAATGACACGGCACCGGAGTATCTGATCCCGCCGGAGCCGGAGGAGGTCGTCCGCAAGAAGCGGCTCACCGGACGTGTGGTGACGACGGTTGTCGCGCTGATTCTTGCCGTCGCCGTGATGGCCGGAATGCTGGCAACGGTACTCAATAATGTCAGGAACGGCAGACCGACACCCGCCGCAACACCGGATCCCGCGCCCGTGGCCACACAGGAGACGCCCGGCGGTGCACAGACACAGAATCCGCCCGCGGGACAGCAGGCAGAACCCGGCTCTTCCACGATCACGCTCAATGTATCCGAAGATACGAGAACGGTGGTCACGGACGTGACGGAGGTCGTCAAGCAGGTGATTCCCTCGATCGTTGCGATCGACAATTCCTTTACCGAACGCGAGCGCACGATCTACGGCGTCTATGAGTATGACGTGATGGGCACCGGCAGCGGTGTCATCATCGGGAAGAGCGACACCGAGCTCCTGATCGTGACCAACAATCACGTGATCTCCGGGGCCAATGAGCTCAAGGTGCGTTTCCTCGGCGACGGGGAGGCGCCTGCCCAGGTCAGGGGCACCAACGCGGGGATGGATCTGGCGGTCATCGTGGTACAGATGGCGGACATTGATGCCTATACACAGCAGATGATCAGCGTGGCGACACTTGGAGATTCCGATCTGCTGCAGATGGGAGAACCGGTCATCGCCATCGGTAACGCGCAGGGACTCGGTCAGTCCGTGACCACGGGCGTTGTCAGTGCGCTGGACAGGGAGGTCACGAGCGACGAAGGTCTGACCGGCCGCTTCATCCAGACGGATGCGGCAATCAATCACGGCAACAGCGGCGGTGCGCTCCTCAACAGCTGGGGAGAAGTGATCGGCATCAACACGCTGCGTGTCGACGGATCGGCCGTGGAGGGCATCGGCTTTGCCATCCCGATCACCAAGGCGAGGGAGACAATCGAACGGTTGATGAATCTCGGCATCCACGAACGTGTTCCGGAGGAAGAACGCGGCTATATCGGCATATCCGTCACCACGGCGGACGACGTCACCGGCGCTTATGTGACGGCGGTACACGAGGACAGCGCGGGCGAGCGCGCGGGACTCGTCGTCGGTGACGTCATCAAACAGGTGGATGATATCGAGGTGACGACGGCGGATGAACTGATCAGCGCATTGGAATTTTTTGCGGCGGGAGACGTCGTCGATGTGATCATCGACCACAGGACGGCAGGCGGCACGGTCGAACAGAAGATACAGATCACGCTGCAGCCGAAAGACGGCTATCTTCCTACGGAGGCGCCCGAAGAGGAAGAAGGCGCCGAAGAAGACGACGGACAGTAAGCGGAGTAATCTTGGATGTGCGGGATTGCGGGACTCCTTCATTACGGTAAGAAAGCGGCGGACGATATCGAGGCGATGAAGCGGCGGATGTCGCACAGAGGTCCCGACGCGGACGGCACGTGGATCTCGGAAGACGGCGATGTCGTGCTCGGTCATGTGCGTCTTGCGGTCATCGGGCTCGGTGAGACGGGTGCGCAGCCGATGATGTCGCATTCCGGACGCTTCATGATGGTCTATAACGGAGAGATCTATAATTTTCCCCTGCTCAAAGAAAAGCTCGCGGAACGGAATGTCACGGAGTTTCGCGGCACTTCCGACTCCGAGATTCTTCTGGAGGCGCTCGAGCATCTCGGGATCGATGAGACACTGTCGCTGATCAAGGGGATGTTTGCCGTCGCGTTATATGACAAAGAGTCACATACAATCACGCTGTTTCGTGACCGTATCGGAGAAAAGCCCCTGTATTACGGGTATGTAAAGGACGCGTTTGTCTTTGCGTCCGATATCGGATGCATCCGCACACTCTCCGCGTTCACGCCTGAGATCAACCGGAAGGTGCTCGGTATCTACTTTGCGCACGGATATATTCCCGCGCCGCACACGATCTACCGGGACATATTCAAGCTGGAGCCCGGAAAAAAGCTGACGCTCCATGCACCCTTCACACCCGGTTCGGAGACGATCGATACATACTGGTCCGTGCGGGAAGTTGCGCGCAAAGGGCGCGTTGCACCGTTTCGCGGATCCTTTGAAGAGGCTTCGGCAGAGCTCGAGCGCCTGATTACGGAATCGATCCGAGGACAGATGGTGGCCGATGTACCGGTCGGCGCGTTTTTATCCGGAGGCATCGATTCCGCCACATGCGTGGCGCTGATGCAGAGCATCAGCCCCGGCAGCGTGAGGAGCTTTACAATCGGCATGAACGATCCCGCGTACAACGAAGCGGAATACGCAAAGGAGATTGCCGCGCATCTGGGAACGTCGCATACGGAGCTCTATATCACGGAAAAAGACGCCATGGAAGTGATTCCTTTGCTTTCGCGTATGTTCGGGGAGCCTTTTGCGGACAGTTCGCAGATCCCGACCTTTCTGGTGAGCCGCATGACGAGAGAGCATGTGACGGTATCCCTGTCCGGTGACGGCGGGGATGAACTCTTTGGCGGCTACAATTCCTATACGAGTGTAGAAGGCGTCTGGAATAAAATCCGTCACATTCCGCATCCCGTGCGGCGTCTGGCCAAAGGAGCAATCACGAAATCGCCGCTGTACCGGAATGCGCACTGGGAGGCAGTCGCCAAGCTCGTGGACGCAAAGAGCCCCGAGTCACTCTACCGGCAGCTGTTTGAAGGGACCTACGGCGCATCGGAGATCGCGCTTGAAAAAGACCGGCTGCCCTATGCCTATACGGACGGCATCGCCGGCTGTGACGAAATGGGATCGGTGGCAAAGGATATCATGCTGATGGACATGCGGATGTATCATCCGGATGACATTCTGGTCAAGGTCGACCGCTGCGCGATGGCGGTGTCGCTCGAGACGAGAGTGCCCCTGCTCGATAAGGATGTGGTGGAATTTGCGTGGACGCTTCCGTTATCCTTCCTGCGCAGGGAGCAGACCGGCAAGCTGATCCTCAGGGACGTGCTCTACCGTCATGTGCCGCGCGCGATGATGGAGCGCAAAAAGACCGGCTTTGCGATTCCGGTTCAGAAGTGGTTAAAGGGTCAGCTCAGGGAGTGGGCCGAGTCACTGATTGATGAAAAAAAGATACGTGAACAGGGGCTGCTCGACGGCAATGTCGTGAAACAGATATGGGATGATTTTATCATGCGGGACAGATGGCGGACACAACTGTGGTTTTTGCTGATGTTTGAAGCGTGGCTCGAAGAAGAGTACGGTTGAGACAGCCGGAGGGAATACACATGGAAGATTACAGGGAAGTCACCGGAGACGAAACAAAGGGTACCGGAAAGAAAGAGAGCAAGGGTTCGCCGGCGGGCGAAAAAAAGGACGACTACGAGCAGATCTGTTTTATCTGCCGTCGTCCCGAGTCCAAGGCGGGGCGGATGTACAATCTTCCCAATCATATCAATATCTGCGAAGACTGTATGCACCGCACCATGGATGCGGTCAGTCAGTATGACTACAACAATCTGCTGAACAATCCGCAGCTGATGAACGAGCTCAACAAAAACGGACTGGGCGGCTTTCCGATGATGGGCATGGGGCAGGATGCCGCCGGCATTCCCAATTCCCAGCGGGTAAAAAAGAAAAAGGAAAAAGAAAGCGACATTCAGCCGGTCTTTGATATCAAAAACATTCCCGCGCCGCATCATATCAAGGAGCGGCTCGACGATTATGTCGTCGGTCAGGAACAGGCCAAGAAGATCATCTCGGTGGCAGTCTATAATCATTACAAGCGTGTCAAAACCGGCACGATGGACGACATCGAAATCGAAAAGTCCAACATCCTGATGCTCGGTCCCACGGGAAGCGGTAAGACCTATCTTGTGCGGACGCTGGCAAGACTTCTCGATGTACCGCTGGCGGTGGCCGATGCGACTTCGCTGACCGAGGCCGGCTATATCGGCGACGACATCGAATCCGTTGTGTCAAAGCTCCTGGCGGCGGCCGGCAACGATATCGAGCGTACGGAGCAGGGGATCATCTTTATCGACGAGATCGACAAGATCGCCAAAAAGAAGAATGTCAACAGCCGTGACGTCAGCGGCGAATCCGTGCAGCAGGGGATGCTCAAGCTTTTAGAGGGCGCCGACATCGAGGTACCGGTCGGCGCGAGCTCCAAAAATGCCATGGTGCCGATGACCACCGTCAATACGCGCAATATTCTCTTCATCTGCGGCGGCGCATTTCCGGATCTCGAGGACGTGGTCAAACAGCGCCTCAATCTGGAAACGGCCATCGGCTTTAACTCGATGCTCAAGGATGAAAACGATGATGACAAAAACATCCTGTCCAAAGCCACCGTCGAGGATCTGCGCAAATACGGCATGATTCCGGAGTTTCTGGGAAGGCTGCCGATCATCTGTGCCTTGTCCGCACTGGACAAGGAGATGCTGATCCGTATCCTGAAGGAACCGAAAAACGCGATCTTAAAACAGTATCAGAAGCTTCTGGCACTCGATGAGGTAGATCTGCGCTTTGATGATTCCGCACTGGAAGCGATTGCCGACAAGGCGCTCGAAAAGGACACCGGCGCGAGAGCCCTGCGTGCGATCATCGAGGAATTTATGCTGGATATCATGTATGAGATTCCCAAGGATGATAATATCGGGCGCGTGACGATCACGGGAGATTATATCAGGGGAAAGGGCGGACCCGTTATCGAGATCCGGGGAGAGCAGCTGCCGAAGATCACGGCAAAGGTACAGGGCGCACCTTCGTGATCTTGCGGTCGTAGGTCATCAGTCCGTTGACCTCTTCCTCGATATCGGACACCTGTGTATAGACGGCACCGCACAGCCCTTTTTCGATCAGCGGAAAGATGGTCTGTGTGAGGAGCTTGCGGTAGGCGTCTTCGAGTTCCTCGGTCGTCGCAAATTTGTGATAACCGTAGATGCGGTCCACGGAGGAGTGACCGTCGATGTGACAGGCATACCCTCCGTATTCCGATACGATAAAGGCGCGGTTGTGCTTATCCGACAGCACGCTGATCTTGCGGAAATAATTGTGCACGCTGAGGAAATCCCCGCCGCCCTGATCAAACCATCCGCTCGCCTGGTCGATCGGCCTTGACGGATCGAGACTTCTGGCGATTTTCGTCATCGCATTTGCCTCAAACTGTCCCCAGCCTTCATTGAACAATACCCAGGCGGCAATCGAGGGTGTACCCTTCAGATACGCGATCGTACCGCGCATCTCCTGTTCCCACTGTTTTCTGCCCTCCTTGTCCGCGCGGGACAGCATCCGGTATTTCAAAGGACCGTCGTGGATATGCGTAAAGACACCGGGGAAGAGCGTCGGCAGATAACTCGTCAGCGGTTTGGCGTAAGAAGTACCGCCGCTCACCATGTCCTGCCAGACGATCATGCCGAGACGGTCACAGTGATAATACCATCTGGCGCATTCGATCTTGATATGCTTGCGGATCATATTAAAACCCAGGTATTTGACCCGTGTGATATCATAGACGAGCGCCTTGTCGGAGGGCGGGGTCATCAGAGATTCCGGCCAGTAGCCCTGGTCGAGCACGCCGTGCAAAAAGAACGGCTTGCCGTTCAGCGTAAAGCGCATGACGTCCTGTGCGTCCGGCGCCACACCAAAGGTGCGCATCGCAAAGTAGGTCTCGATCGTATCGTCATCCGCGCAGACCCGCATCCGGTAGAGGTAAGGGTCCTCCGGTGTCCACGGATGTGCTTCGGGGATATAGAGACGCACGTGCGCGGGATAAAATCCTTCGCTTTTGTGATTGCAGGGCGCGAGATCGGAGCCGGACCGGCTAAGGAGCAGGGGATTTTCGCCGGTCGGCTGTGTGCTCGTGGTGCACAGTCCCCTGGTAAAGGGACGTCCCTCCTCATCCAGCAGGAACACTTCCACACTGCCGGGCGCAGAGGTCTCAAGCGATACGGTGATGCTCGTGAGGTCATCATGCGGCGTAACGCTCAGCTGCGTGACAAAGCGATCCGGTACCCACTCCATCCATACGCTCTGCCAGATGCCGGACTGTGCCGTATAATACATCCCGCCGCGCTCGAGCGTCTGCTTGCCTCTCGAATGATAGGAGGTCTGTGAAAGATCGCGGACGCGCAGTGTGAGACGCCCCGGTGCGGAAGGATCACGGATCGCTTCGGTGATATCCGCGGTAAAAGGCAGATAGCCGCCGACATGCGTACACAGATAGGTATCGTTGACATATACCTCGCAGATCTGGTCGACGGCGCCAAAATGCAGGAGAAGCCGTGCTGCCTCCGCGGGCCTGGGAAATGCGGGCAGTTCCCTGAAATACCAGAGATATTCGTCGGGCTTGAGCTGTCGCTCCACACCGGAGAGCCGGCATTCCGGAGAAAACGGAACGAGGATTCTGCCGTCCGGCGTATCCGGCTGCGCGTCACTGTCCGTGATCGCATAATGCCAGACGCCGTTCAGGGACAAAAAGGAATCCCGCACGAGCCGGGGTCTCGGATATTCGGGCAGTGCGTCCGGAAGCGAGGGATGCTCGCCCCAGATCGTCGAAAGAGGATGCAGAACGTCTTCCGTATGCGGTTTGTCGATGCTGCGGATCATGTCAAGCAGATCCATGACGTCCACCTTCCATCAAGTCTTTATAGAATACCGCAAGGGCTGCTTCATAGTAGGAGTATAACCACAGCATCGGCAGAAAAAGCGTCACCACGCACACGAGAAAGAGCGGGAGAAAGGACAGTGTCAAAAGAAACAGACGCAGCTTATGCCCGTTCATCAGCCTTGCGCTCGCACGTAACAGGGAGGGCACATCGCGTTCCGGAAAATCCTGCAGGAGAAAGTAGACCTGCGAAAAAGGAAGTGTCAGGACAAAGGTAAGAACGGGAACCGCTGCCATAAGGATCAGTGCGACCAAAAGACGGTAGTTATCTCCCGCGGTCAGTTCATAGATGATGGACGGAAGATTGGCCGCGAGTGCCGCAAGGACAAAAACGATCTGCAGCGCGATCGCCTTGAGCGGCATTTCCTTAAACGCATGGAAGAGATCCCCGACGGAGGCCGGCTGTCCGTAGACGAGATTGAGGTAGAGAAAAGCAAGTCCCGACGCAAACAGACCGGAAAAAAGCCGCAACACGACCGAGGTGATCTCCAGCCAAATGAGTGTGAGGGTGGTGTCCGGCGGCGGCGACACAAAACCGAATACCGTCATATAGATCACCAGAAAGATGACCGTTGCGCTGATTGTGAGCCCGTATCTGCCGAGCAGCACCGTTCTTGCCTGTGCTTTTAACTGCGCGGATGTCCGGAAGGATGCGTGTTCAGTTTCCATTGAGCTGCTCCAGGTATTCGCTTAAGCTGAATCCGAAATTCTCCATATACAATCTGTCCAGCTCCGCCAGTGCCGCGGGATCGTTCATGGCCGGAAGCAGAACGTTAAAAATCACATTGACAATCAGTATCAGGCTGACGCCGATCGTAAAGGCGGCAATGAGAATCGCATAGCGCGTTTTGGCGCTTCCTTTGCCGTTTTCGTCAAGGGAGAGTACCGCAAGCATCACGGCGACCCCCGCAACGGCCAGCGAAAAATAACCCGTGATGCTCAAAGGGATTGAGATCAGTGCGAGCAAAAACGCGGTATTGGACATTTTCTGCCGGGGATCAGTCTGCATAGCCTTCCGGATTGGCGGACTGCCAGCGCCACGAGTCCGCGCACATGTCCGCGATGGTCTTTTGTGCTTCCCAATGCAGCAGATCCTTTGCACGGGAAGTGTCCGCATAGCAGGCAGCGATATCACCGGCCCTGCGTCCGTCGATCACAAAGGGGATTTTTTTGCCGCAGGCATCCTCAAAGGCACGGATGACCTCGAGGACGCTGTTGCCCCGTCCGGTACCGAGATTAAAGATCTGTACATCCTTCAGACGATCAAAAGCCCGGAGGGCCGCCACATGGCCGCGGGCCAGATCGGTGACATGGATATAATCCCTGACGCCCGTGCCGTCCGGTGTCGGATAGTCGTTACCAAAGACATGCACTTCGCGGAGCGTGCCCGCGGCAACGCGCGCGACATAAGGCACGAGATTGTTGGGGATGCCCTTGGGATCTTCGCCGATCAGACCGCTCTCGTCGGCGCCGATCGGATTGAAATAACGTAAAAGCATCACCTGCCAGTCATGGTCGCTCTTCCACAGATCCGTAAGGATCCGCTCCTGCATCGCCTTGGTCTCCCCGTAGGGATTGGTGCGTTCCCCCAGAGGGCAGTGTTCCGTGATCGGAATCTCCGCCGGATCCCCGTAAACGGTCGCGGAGGAAGAAAAGACGATCTTTTTGCAGCCGTGCGCACGCATGACATCACACAGCACCAGTGTCGTATTGAGATTGTTGGTATAGTATTCGAGCGGCTTTTCGACCGACTCTCCGACCGCCTTGTATCCCGCAAAATGAATCACGGCATCGATCATCTCTTTTTCAAAGAGGCCGTTCAGCGCGGTGCGGTCGCTGACGTCGATTTCGTAAAAGCGGGGCGTCTTTCCGGTGATCTGCGCGATGCGGCCGATCACCTTCGGGCTTGCGTTATAGAGATTGTCGGCGATGACGACATCGTATCCTTCCCGTAATAGTTCGACGGCGGTGTGGGAGCCGATAAAGCCTGCGCCGCCGGTAGCAAGTACCGTCATATCAGAACATCCTTTCGTACGTATTTCTTCCATAACAGTATACCATGTATCCAAAATGAATGGTATGATAAAAAAGACTCTAATCTGTTTCTAATGTTGAGGAATTAGCGTAACCGTATGAAGCACTGGTCCATCCGGATGAAAATGACGCTGTTTTTTGCGGCCGCGCTGATCGTAATCGTATTGGCAACCTTTTTGACGATGCGGCTGATCAGCGCTTCGGTACTGCGCGCAACGGCGAGGAAATACCTCCTCGAAAGCGTCAACGCCAATGCGGATGAGGTCCTCTATATCCGCAGCATGGCGCAGGCACGCGATACGATCGGCGGAGATATTTTTATCGAATATGACGGCGGTTATCTGGAAATCGATGATGATTTTCTGGATATCATCAACGATGTGCATACCGCGCTGTATACCGGAGACGGTACGCTCCTCTACGGGACCAACCCGCTGGCCAGACAGATGGACGGGCAGGCGTTTGCGGACAATGCGATGCGCAGGCTCAGGGTGAACGGCATCCAGTATGAGATCTACGAAAGAAAGATGACGATCGAAGGAACGGATGCGTTGTGGCTGAGGGGCGTGATGCCGATGACGGCACAGAACGAACAGCTGCGCGATATCACGCGCGTGGCATCGGTGCTGTTGCCGGCACTGATCCTGCTTGCGGTGATCGTTTCCTATCTGCTGACAGGCAGGATGCTGACACCGCTCAGGAATATCGAAAGGACGGCGGCGGAGATCTCCGGAGGTACGGATTTGAAACGCCGCATTGCGCTCGAGGGACCGGACGACGAGGTACACCGTCTTGCGGACACCTTTGATGAGATGGTGGAACGCCTGGATGCGTCCTTTGAAACGGAGCGCCGCTTTACGTCGGATGCTTCACATGAGCTGCGCACGCCGATGTCGGTGATCATGGCCCAATGTGAATACACGCTCGATAAGGAGCGAACGACACGGGAGTATGAGGATGCGCTGCGCACCATCCGCAGGCAGGGCGCGAGGATGAACGGCCTGATCAATGATATGCTCGACTATACGAGGATGGAACAGAAGGCGGAAAACTATCCGCTCACCGTTCTCGATTTTTCGGAGCTCGTGCGCGGGATCTGTGCGGACATGGCGATGCTGAAGACCAATGAGATCACGCTGTATGCGCGGGTACCGGATGACATATATGTGAACGGAAACAAGATGCTTCTGACCAGGATGCTGCAGAATCTGATCAGCAATGCCTACCGTTACGGCAACGAAAACGGCATGATCGAGGTGCGTCTGACCGGCGGACAGAAGGTCACGCTGGAGGTGGAGGACAACGGCATCGGTATCGCCGAAGAACATCTGCCGTTTCTATTTGACCGCTTTTACCGTGCGGAGTCCTCCCGTTCGCAAAAGGGAACGGGACTGGGGTTGTCCATGGTACAGCGGATAGCGGAGCTGCATGGCGCAGGGATACAGGTAAAGAGCGCACCGGGCGAGGGAACGACCTTTACGGTGACCTTTCCCGCGGCGGCGGGGCCCGGCGGTGTGCGTAACTGAACAAAGAAAACGTGTCGCGGATTGCGGCCGGAGGGAGTACGATGAGACTGTTATTTGCGGAAGACGAAGCGGATCTGAACCATATCGTGACAAAGCGCCTGACGGAGGAAGGCTACAGCGTGGATGCCTGCTTTGACGGGGAAGAAGCGATTGACTGTCTGGATGCGGCCGATTATGACGCGGTGATCCTGGACATCATGATGCCGAAGGCGGACGGGTTTACCGTACTGAAGCATCTGCGTGACATGAAGAAAACCACGCCCGTGTTGTTTCTGACGGCGCGCGACGCGGTCACGGACCGCGTCAGGGGACTGGACATGGGAGCCAATGACTATCTGGTCAAGCCGTTTGCGTTTGACGAGCTCAAGGCCAGGATCCGGGCAATGACGCGCACGGTGTTCCGTGAGGCGGATACGCTGCTGGAGGTCGGCAACTTACAGATGGACGTGGCGGCGCATGTTGTCAAAAGAGGCGACCGTGTCATCGATCTGAGCGCCAAGGAGTATGCGCTTCTGGAATATCTGATGCACAATGCCGGTACGGTGCTTTCGAGAGAAAAGATCGAAGATCATATCTGGAATTTTGATTATGAAGGCGGTACCAATGTGGTGGATGTGTATATCAGCTACCTGCGAAAGAAAATCGACGCGGAGGGCGAGGACAAACTGATCCACACCGTGCGGGGCGCAGGCTACGTGCTGCGTGCGTGAGCTTTCTAATCTTTTTCTAATAAAAGGAATCTATACTAAATTTTGACGAAACGGGTATAAACAGGCGGTAAGGGAGAGGACAGATGAAAGAGTTGTTCCGGATCACAAAAGGAGCGGTGATTACGGCGTTGATCGTGATTTTGAGCATTGCGGTCATCGGCGCGGGGGGCGCGTACGCTTTTGACCAGATCGCACAGAACAATTCCGTCGGCGCGGATGCGGCAGCGAGTTTTGCGTTCATTGACGCGGGCGTTTTGCCGGAGGATGCCGTGATTGTCCGTACGGAATTTGAGTTTGAACGCGGTGTCTTTGTCTATGAGGTGATCTTTATCGCAAACGGCGTGGAGTATGAATACACGGTGCGTGCCTCGGACGGCCTGATCCTTGCACGGAGCGATGAGGCGATCGAGGGATATCGCGTGCAGACAGAGCAGGGAACACAGATCACGCAGGCACAGACACAGCTGCATGCTGGTCATACCGCCTACATCGGCGTTGATGAAGCGAGAGTGGCAGCCGTCACACGCGCGGGTGTCGCAGCGGACGCGGAGATCATTTTTACAAAAACCAAGCTCGATAACGATGACGGTAAGATGCTGTATGAAATAGAATTCTATTACGGCAGTACGGAATACGAGGTAGAGATCGACGCCTTCAGCGGAAGCGTTCTCGCGTATAATGAAGAGACAACAACCGTAACGGGTACACAGCCCGCAGCAGCACCGCAGCCCGCGACAACGCAGCCGCAGACCGGAACGCCCGCCACGCCGCAGCCTGCGACACCTGCACAGCCGGCAACACCCGCGCAGCCTGCGACACCTGCACAGCCGGCAACGCCCGCGCAGCCCGCGACACCGTCGCAGCCCGCAACGCAGCCGTCGTATCATGACGATGACGACGATGATACGCCATCTTCCAGCCGTCGAACTCCTGCGACAGATAGC
>JAFSLV010000034.1 GCA_017448245.1 Lachnospiraceae bacterium
GGGCTTAAGTGGACTCGAACCACCGACCTCACGCTTATCAGGCGTGCGCTCTAACCGGCTGAGCTATAAGCCCCGATAAATGAGTAAGTGCGACCGGACTGACGCGCAAGCTTGCTTGCGGCGGCAGTTACGACTGGACGGACATAAGCGGCGAAGCCGCGGGACGACAGACCGCAGGTCTGGCGTACCTCGCACTTACGGATGTCCTCTCCCCACGCTTGCTTCGACCGGCAGGCGATGACGGACGGGCATAAGCGGCGAAGCCGCGGGACGACAGACCGCAGGTCTGGCGTACCTCGCACTTACGGATGTCCTCTCCCCACTCTTGCTTCGACCGGCAGGCGATGACGGACGGACATAAGCGGCGAAGCCGCGGGACGACAGACCGCAGGTCTGGCGTACCTCGCACTTACGGATGCCCTCTCCCCATGCCTTCTTCAATCGGCAGTTGCGACCGGACGGACGTAAGCGGCGTTTTTCGCGAACGCAGCCTTAATAATATATCACCCGCGCGCCCCCGTGTCAACCGCAAGCGCCCCGGCGGTCAGGCAAACCGCCGGGGCGCTCCCTTTATAAATGCAGAACTCAGTCTTTCTTTTTCTTTGTCCCCATGCTCATCAGCACAATCAGCCCGCTCATCGCCCCTGTAAAGAGCATCATATGGCGCGTCTGCCTGATCCCGCCCGTAGGTCCTCTTCTGGCCCCGAGGACCGCCGGTTCACCGGGTCTGCGGGCACCCAGTACCTGGGGTGCTTCCTGCACGGCCCCCAGAACCGCAGGGACCTCCGGTACTTCCGGAGGAGGCGGTATTTCCGGAGGGGTCTCCGGCGGCGGAGGGGTCTCCGGCGGCGGAGGGGTCTCCGGCGGCGGAGGATTGTCCGGCGGCGGAGGGTTGTCCGGCGGCGGAGGAGTTTCCGGCGGCGGCGGAGTCTCCGGCAGCCGGTTGGTGATCGTAGCCGACATCAGATATGCTTCCTTTTGCGTGATGGCACTGTAGCGCACCTCAAAGCCGCCCGTCACTTCACGCAGAGACAGCGCATCCTTTGCCGTTGCGGGGATGCTCGTAAAGATCGCCGACCATCCGTTATCCGCGGTCAGTACAGCACGGTCCCTGACCACACCGTTTTCCAGTAGTTCCACAACGATCTGTGCGGGCATGTCGGCATCCGGCACATCCTCCCAGATCTTTTGCACCTCCAGCGACCATTCTTCCGGCTCATCGCCCGTGATCGTCATATTTCCGTTGGAGCCGATGCCGCCCCCGTATCTGGCCTGATTGCCCGTAATGACGAGACTCGTTGCCCCGCGTGCGAGCTCCTTGTCCGCCCCGGTGACGATTGCCTTTAATGCCAGATAATCCACGGATCCCTGCACATGAATGCGCTCTCCGGGATTGGAGGAATCAAACCGCGGTACGGAGGTATCCGCAACGCCGTAATCCGTAATGACATTTCTTGCCAGCGCACCGTCCCCGTACCAGGCCACGGCGCCTCCTCCGGGCAGACGGTCACTCAGATGGACCTCAAGCACCTTGCTCGTCCCGAAGTAATCCGATGATCCGGTGCCGGACCCGCTTCTGAGCGATACAAAATCGTCTCCGGCCTGTTCCGCTGTATTGTCAAAGAGCGCCACGCCGTTATCCGCAAAGAGTCTCGCCGACCCCGTCGGGCACAGCCAGATCCCTCCGCCGAGTGACAACGCCTTATTGGCGGTGATCAGTGTATTTTCGAGATAGAGCGTCCGGGGTACCTGCGATACGTAGATCCCGCCGCCCTTGCTGCTTGCGACATTATTTTCGATCCTTCCCGCGCTCAATACCACATGATCCGAGTTGAGATAGATCCCTCCGCCGGTCTCGGCGCGGTTACCGGAAATCGTCCCGCCCAGCATGGAAAAGGTGCTGGCGTGCGCGATATTGCTCTGTGCGCTCTGTCCGGGACCTGCCTGTCCTGCTTTCGGCCCCATACCGGTGACACAGATACCGCCGCCAAAGTGATCCGCGCGGTTATTGGTAATTGACCCGCCGGTCATGGTCAGCGAGGAATCGCCGATGATCGTGACACCGCCGCCGTTATAGCTTGTATTGCCCGTGATCTCCCCGCCGCTCATATTCATCGTGGCAGGGCCGCCGCCCCAGTCTTTGACGATCACGCCGCCGGCAACATAATTGTTAAAAGAATTCGCGCTTTTGTAAAACGTGTTCCGGTTATTAAAGATCCTGCCGCCGGACATGTCAAATGTACCGCCGTCATTGATATATACCGCGGAAGAAAACGATGCTTCCGCGATGGTATCCCTGACGCAGCCGCCGGTCATGATAAAGGTCGCCCCCTTCAGCACCGTGACGGCACCCGTGTTCTGGCTGCTCACTGTTCCGCCGTAGATATCTCCGGAAGACAGCGTAAACCGTGCGCCCTGCGCACTGACCCTGACCACGCCGCCTTTGGCGCCGGCAAGGTTGGGACCGTTGAGCGTAAGCGAACCCTTTACATCAAACAGCGGAGTCGTCATCTCCGGCGCGGCCTCGATATGTACGTTGCTTTGCGGTGCGCGCGTCATTGTCTGTTCGTTGACGAGGATGATCTCCTTTTCCGCCGGCACAACCACCGTTTCCGTGACCAGAAGAGACGTATCGATCACGATCTCGGTCGGTGTATGATCGGGTGCGGCATAGATCTTTTCCTGCAGCGTACTGCCGTCCCCGAGACCGGTGGCTTCCGTTTTTTTGGCAAAAGCAATCACCGCCGGGCGATACAGTTCCATCGAAACGATGTCTTTTGCGGGATCCAACTGCACCTCAAACACCTCATCCGGCGCATCGACGGTCTGCCCCGATGCCGTCAGATAAGAAATGATCAGATCCTCCCGGGACGTCGCCCCCAGTGCGGACAGTTGTCCCTCACCAAAGGTAAACCGGTAGGTGACGGCCTCCGGATTGTAGGAGACTTCCTCTCCCTCGGGATTTACAAACAGATACTTGCCGATATAAGAAGGGCCCGTAAAGGACAGCCGGTACAACAGCGTGTTGTCATCCGAAAAATCATCCGCATCCAGTGACGTCAGATTGCTCTTGTTTTGATTGAGCCGGTCGTAATAAGGCGCCGCATCCGCCCCCGAAAGACGTGTGGCATGCAGCACGATACCGTCCGGTATCCTCCCGTAATACAGCGCGTCGGGCTTTGTCTCGTCATCCTCGTCCGCATATAATGCGGCATCCACCGTGACCGTGCCTTCGGCTGCCTGATAGAACCGTTCTGTTACGATCTGTGCCACCGGCCGGTATTGTAACCGGAGCACCACATCCTCATTCAGATCAAAACGCACGCCGTACATGGTCAGACAGTAATACTGCACACTTCCGTCCGGCTGCTCCTCCCTGTGCAGGGAATACGCCCTGCCCAGCGTGCGCATCGTATCCGAGCCGTACATGGCGGCCGGATATACCACGGCATCGTTGAGTCCTTCCCAGGCAAATACACCGGATGCTCCGTCCACAACACAGGGAATCTCCTGCGGCAGTCCGCCCGGTGCGGTGTCTTTGGTTCTGAAAGCAACCGTATCCGTATCGTCAGGAAAACTCCACGGGATCAGATCCAGTTCGTCCACTTTATAGCCGGAATAGTTATAGATCTCCAGTTGAAAGCCGATCTCTCCGCCCGATGCGGCCTGTGCGGGAACCGTCGTCCCGGCGCGCAGCAAATCTTGCGGCACGGGATCCGCGGAAAGCGTACCTTCCGGCACCGTGTCCGTCTCCCGCGGCAGTGCATCCTCCGGCGACATGTCCGTGTTTTCGGGCAGTGTGCCCTCCGGTACAGTGTCCGTCTCCCGCGGCACCGTATCACCCGTCAGGGCGTCCGTCTCCTGCGGCAGCATATCTCCGGGAGATGCGTCCGCTTCCTGTACGGAGACTTCCTCCGGGGTGGCTGCCTCGTCCCCCGCGGAAGGATCCGTCAAAAGCGCATCACCGCTTTCCGCAGCCTGCTCCGTTATGACGGGGTTCTCCGCCGGATCTTCTTCTGCCATCGAACGGGTATTGATCGATACGATCAGGGCAAGACACAACAAAAAAGACAAAGATCTCTGCACCAGGTTGTTCAATGATCTTCTCCTCCAACTCATGCATACATATATACCGCTATACCTGACTATGAATATAATATAAATCGGAAAAAAAAGCAACTGCCCGCAGGCATTACAGAATCACGCGGGACGCTTCAAACACCGGTCCCTCCGTGCATACACGGGCGTTATGCACCATCGAATGCGGATCGGTATCCGCCGTTTCGCACACACAGCCGAGACACACCCCCACACCGCAGGCCATGCGCTCCTCCAGGGACAGATAGATTTCACCGGCAGGAGCCGCCTTTTTGACGGCAGACAGCATGGGTTTTGGTCCGCAGGAACAGATCATGTCCGCCGCGATCTTTTCTTTTTTGAGCGCATCGAGCACCGTGCCGCGGATTCCCCTGCTGCCGTCCTCGGTCGCAATCAGGGTTTTGCCGTATGCGGCACACTCCGCGGATAAAAAAGCATCCGCATTACGATATCCCAGCACCGCACACACGGACCGCGGCGCACCGGGCGTTCCCGAAAGATCACGTCCCAGCACGCGCATCAGATATACCATCGGCGGAATGCCGATACCGCCGCCCAGGAGCACCACGTCCCTGCCCGCGGCCTTATCCAGCGGAAAGCCGTTGCCGAGAATCCCGATCAGATCCACGCTGTCATTTTCCGAAAGGGCGGACAATCGTCCGGTGCCATCCCCGGCCACACGATAGACAAGACGCAGCATATCGCCCGATGCATCACAGATGCTGACCGGGCGCGGCAGCAAGAGATCATTTCCGGGAATATATACCCCCACAAAGGTCCCCGGCCGTGCATCATAGGCCAGTGCGCACTGCAGGCGCAGATCAAATATCCCCGGTGAGATCTCTGACTGCGATACCACAAGCGCGTGTACCTTTTTCTTTTTGGTCTCGGGATTCACGGCTGCCCCTCCGCGGGAGGCGCTTCCGCAGGAGCCGCTTCCGCGGGAGGCGCTTCCGCGGGAGGCGATTCTCCCTCCGCGGGCGGTGCTTCTCCTTCCGCGGGCACTTCCCCTTCCGCGGGAGTCTCTTCCGTCTGCGGGAACGGCGGTGTCACGATCTGCGGCTGCACAATGCCCTCTCCCAATGTGTCGCCAAAGACATGATAATAATAGTCGTTATAGGTGAGCGAACGGCAAAACTCGATCTTGTTGTTGACCACCTCGCACACCCTTTCCACGTAATCGGACGGCAGCTCCGCAAGATCCGCGTCCGGATGCGGCACAAACTCCCCGGTTGCGGCGGTATAGGAGCCGTATTCCGTCTTCCAGTCATAGCTGATATTAAAGACCAGCGCCGGCGCATCGGACAGCGCATCGCGCCCCGGAAACAGCCGCGAGTCAAATTCCATCCCGAAGAGATTGAGGAGCGTCGGCAGCACGTCCAGGGAAGAAACCGGCGTATCGACCACAACCGGCTCCGACTCCTCGAGCATGGGCGTCCATATGATCAGACTGTTGGCGTCGCGGTCTAAGTCGTTTGCGATCGGATGTCCGTAAAGCTCCTCCAGATAGACCTTGTAGCCGCCGCCGTCATTGATCCCGTAGGGAAAGTGATCCGCGCACATCACGATCACGGTATCCTCGAGAATGCCGTATTCCTCCAGCATATCCAGGAGTCTCTGTGCCATATCCTCCACTTCCAGGTTGCAGGCGATATAGTATTTGAGCAGGTCCGAGTATTCCGTACCGGCCACGCGCTCAATGTTTTTCTCGGCAAAATAGTTGGTGCCGTTGGGTCCCGTCCCGTACGGATTGCCGGCATAATAACTGTTGGCCGGCGAATACGGCGCATGTCCCGACACCGTCATGTAATAGACGTTAAAACGCTCTTCTGAGGCATAGAGAGGAAGCGTCGCTTCAATCATGTCAACATCGCTCCTGGGCCACGGACGCTCGATCAGTTGCTCGAGCCCGCTGCCGTATGCCATATACGGCGAGGTATAGCCGAGCCGGTTGTGTGTCAGGTAACGGTCATAATAATAGGCATCGCCGTTGTGATATGTCTGGCCGAAATATCCCTCCCGCGAAAAGAACGAACCCAGTGTCATGTAATTATGAAAATAGGCGGTGTTTGGCATCGACGCAGCGCCCGCCATCGGAAGAAGTCCCTTGAGCAGGGAATACTCCCCTCCCGTGGTCGAAGCACTCGACGGCTGGTAAAAGTCCGTAAAGAAAATTCCCTGATGCTGCATCCGGTACAGGGTCGGTGTCAGTTCCTCATCGATGATAAACCCGCTGAATGCTTCCAGCGTCACAAAGATCAGGTTTTTTCCCTCAAAGATCCCCGTATAGGCCGTTTTGGAGGAAGGCACCTGGGATGCGACATAGCCGTCGATGCCCGCAAAGGCGCCTCCCGCCTCCGCAAGTGCCGCAAAATCAATCTCCAGTTCGTTGACGCCGTAATCGATTTCGATCTCGATCCGTTCTTCCGCCGCAGGGTCGGCCTCCACGCGTGGCGGTCTCGTGGGGATCGTTACGGTCTCATTGGTAAACGTCGCCTGCCGGTCGCTTCCGCTCAAAATGCCGGCCGCATCCCTTACCACTCCCGGGATCAGTCCAAACTGACGCACCGCGGCCGCATAGGAATAATTCTTTCCGAATGTCGCATAGAGCCGCGGATGCAGCCTGACGATCACCAGCGCGGCTCCCAGCGAAAAAACAAAGGCCGCCGTCAGCGCCAGTCGTTTTTTCAGATGATATCTCGGACGGAAGCCGGTATGCTGCACATGCAGCACGATCATCCCCGCCACATAGAGAAGGAACGGCAACAGAAATAAGAAAATATGCGAAATCCCAGCAAACGATGTGACCAGACGCGCGATCTCTCCGCCAAATCCCTGCGTCGCGTCCTTTGCGCCAAAGAAAATGGTATTCAGGTCATAGTATACCTTGAACTGCAAAAACATGATATAAAACGCACTGTAAAATACCGCGGGAACCAGCAGCAATACCGATGTCAAAATCCTGCGCGGCAGACGGTGCGACGTGGCGGAACGAATCAGCTGCAGTAAAAATCCGGTCGCAAGGGCAAAGAGCATCGATACCGCAAACGAAAAGAAACCGTACCCTCCGATGGTCGAAATATGCATGACCAGCTCGTAATAGCACATGACCAGCGGAAGAAACCACATCTCCACATGATGGATATTCAAAAAGCGCAGCAGTTTAACCAGCTTCATAGACCACATTTCCCTTACAGATTGTCATCTTTACCACTCCCGGCAGCGTCATGCCGGTAAAAGGGGAATTGGACGCTTTGGACCGGTAATGACCGGCCACCCATGTCGCTTCCGGATCAAACACAACGACATCCCGGATCTCCCCGTCCAGTGTCCCCGCGGGGATGCCCGTGATTACGGCGGGCAGGTACGTCATCAGGCGGATGAGACGTGCAAGCGTCAGATGCCCGGGCTGAACAAGGTATTTGATGCCCAGGGACAAAGCCGTCTCCAGTCCGATGATGCCGCTCGGCGCCTTGACAAATTCCCTCTCTTTTTCTTCCTTTGTGTGCGGCGCGTGATCGGTGGCAATCATATCGATCGTACCATCCTTTAAGCCTTCGATAATCGCCAGCCGGTCTTCTTCCGTGCGCAGCGGCGGATTCATCTTGGCGAGCGCACCGTGTATCCGCACGGCTTCCTGCGTCAGGGAAAAATGATGCGGCGTTGCCTCCGCGTGAATGTGCGGATACGTCTTTTTTGCTTCCCGGATCAGTGCAACCGATGCGGCGGCGGAGATATGCTGCACCGTGACGGAGCAGCCCGTCTCCCTTGCGATGGCGATGTCACGCGCAACCATCGTGATCTCTGCTTCTTCCGACGCGCCCTCGAGCCCCATCTCTTTGGCCACGCTTCCCGCATGCACGCCCGGCTGTCTGACAAAGTCCGGCGCCTCCTCGTGCAGGGAAATCATTTTATTCAGCGACGCCGCCTTCTTACAGGCGCTTCGCATCACTTCTTCATCCGTAATCGGGAGGCCGTCGTCGGTAAATAATACCGCCCCCTCCGCCGCGAGCGTCTCCATGTCCGTGAGCCTGCTTCCCTGCATGCCAATGGTGACATTGGCGGACGCATAGACGTGCAGCGGTGTCCTCTTCCCTTTTTCGATCATGTAACGCAACGTTTCCGGATTGTCCGGATGCGGATCGGTATTACCCATCATAATGACGGATGTGTAGCCGCCCCGGGCCGCAGCCGCGGCACCCGTAAAAATATCCTCTTTTTGTGTCTGTCCTGGATCGCGGAAATGCACGTGCGGATCCACGAGCCCTGCCGTCACGATACAGCCCGTCGCATCGATCGTGCGCGATGCCCCGTCCGTTTTAATGCACAGATCCTTCTCCGTATACGTCTCCGTTACGGGATCCAGCACGCGTCCGCCTTTGATAGTGATCGTTTCTTTGCCCATCCTTCAAAAATATGCTACTATGGCTGTGTAGCTGTTTGATGCATGACCGTCACACGGAGCACCGTATGATTCGCACTGTTCTGATCCTGCTTTTCCTTGTTTTGTACCTGATCATCAGCCTGCCGCTTCTGATCGTCGAAGCGCTGATTTCCGCCGTTCGCCCCTCTTTGAAAAAACGCGCCGTTGTTTTCCGCTGGGTCACCGGCGGCTTTCGCCTGATCACCCTGCTGTCCGGAGCAAGGCTCACCGTAATCGGCCGCGACAGGATCCCCGCGGACGAGCCGGTGCTGTATATCGGCAACCACCAGAGCTATTTTGACATTGTGATCTCATACGGTCTCGTCCCGTCCTATACCGGCTATATCAGCAAGGACAGCATGAAAAAGATTCCGTTGCTTTCCTGGCTGATGGTCTACGTCAACTGTCTCTTCCTCGACCGCAGCGATGTCAGGCAGGGGCTTCAGACCATCCTCGAGGCGATTGAGCTGATCAGGGGCGGCATCTCCATGGCGATCTATCCGGAGGGCACGCGCAATGCGGATCCCGACCGTTTCATGGAATTCCACAAGGGCTCTTTCAAAATCGCCCAGCGCACAAATTGTCCGATCGTGACGATGACGATCAACGGCTCGCGGCAGATCTTCGAAGACCATGTGCCCTTTGTGCGCTCCGCACCCGTTATCCTCGAATACGGTACGCCTTTCCGTTTTTCCGACCTGTCCGCGGAGGACCGTAAATCGATCCATACCTATACCGCAGAGCTGATCCGGCACACCTATGAGAAAAATAAAGGCGCGCTACAGACGGACGCCCGCTAAGACATTGGTGTCAAAGGAATAGAGGATCTGCTCCTCCTGCCTTTCTTTCTTCAGCGCAATCTCTATCATCCGGTCGATAAGCTCCCGGTAGGAAACACCCGCCGGCTCCCACAGATAAAAAGAGAGGGACCCCGGGACGGTATTGATCTCGTTGAGATAGACCCTGTCATCATCTTCTTTGTCGATCATAAAATCGATCCTGGCAACGCCCGCACAGCCGAGCACGCGAAAGGCGCGGACGGCCAGCGCCCGGATTTCCTCTCTCTTTTCCGGCGTAATATCCGCAGGCAGTTTTCTCGTCAGCGAAGCCATGCCAGCGCCCTTTGCGCCGGATGCGCCGCTCTTTGCGCCTTTGGCGGGCACCGTTCCTTTAACGCCCTTTTGGCCCTTTGTAGCGCCCTTTGCGCCGGACATATATTTGTCCTCAAAGCTCAGTATTTCATCCGCGCCAAGCGGCGATTCGCACTCCGAGGCCTCCGCTTCCTCCTCGTCGCCGAGCACCGCGCAGTTGACCTCCTTGAGTCGGGTGATGGCGCGCTCGACGAGAATCCTTTTGGCAAAAGAAAAAGCAAGCGACAGCGCTTCTTCCAGCTCCTTGCGGTTGTCCGCCCGGCTGATGCCGATCGAGGACCCCAGGTTGACCGGCTTGACGATGACCGGATAGGAAAAAGAACTCTCGATTTCATTCATCAGATTTTCCTCGTCCTCGTAGTCTTTCCATCCGTAGGTCCTGCAGTCGAGCACCGGTATGTCATGCGCCTTGCATACCGCCTTCATCACGGCCTTGTTCATGCCGACGGCGCCCGAGAGCACATCGCATCCGACGACCGGCAGACGCAGCGTCGCAAAAAAGCCCGTCAGCGTTCCGTCTTCGACGTTGGTGCCGTGCACCACGGGAAAGACGACGTCCACCTCCGAGATGACATTTTCGCCAAAGCGCTTTCTTTCATGGCGCATCAGAAGGACCCGGTTGCCCTCCCTGATAAAGTCGACCTGTACGGCGCCCGCAAGCATCCTGGCGATATCCCCCTGAAACGAGGAGATGTCCCTGAGCAGATCCCCGGTATAGCTTAGGTTTTCCTTGGTCATATAGACGGGAATCACTTCATAACGTTCCGTATCAAATGCACGCATCGCCTGAACCGCGGAGATAATGGAGATCTCATGCTCCGTGGAGCGACCGCCGTAGACTACCGCCACCCGTATCTTCATGTGTGCCCCTTTCCGTAAAAAAATGCCTGTATGATTATAGTATGCCTTGCGCTATTTGGCAAACTTCATTAATTTATGTTAAAATGTGCCCCTATGAAGCGATTGCTGTCCATCGAACAACAGGCGGACGGGTTCTTAAAGAAATACCGGCTCCGTTATGATCTCGGCAACGGCTCCCGTTATGACTGGGAGATGGTTTCCCCGCGTCTCATCAAAGACGCAAAGGACCTGCATCACGGCGCCAATGCCGTTGAAATGGTTGCCCGCTTTCCGGACGGGGATTTTCTTTTGCAGAAAGAATACCGTTATCCCGCCAACCGCTTTATCTATTCCTTTCCCTGCGGCATGATCGATCCCGGTGAGTCCGCCGAGGAGGCGATCCGGAGAGAACTCTACGAAGAAACGGGCGTTTCGCTTCTTCGCATCGACCGGCTCCTTCCGCCCGCGTTTCTTGCGGCGGGGCTCACGGACGAGATGATGCAGATTGCGCATGTCACGGTAGACGGCGTCCCCGAGGCACATCCGGATTTCTGCGAGGAAATCATACCGATGAAGCTGTCCAAAGAAGAGATTCTGCACATTCTGCAGGAAG
The DNA here is from genome assembly GCA_017448245.1 of Lachnospiraceae bacterium. Classification (GTDB taxonomy): domain Bacteria; phylum Bacillota; class Clostridia; order Lachnospirales; family Lachnospiraceae; genus Butyrivibrio. The sequence continues at coordinate 11,126 of JAFSLV010000034.1, forward strand.
ACCCTCTGTCCATCAATCTCTCCTGCTTACTCGTGCTCGATACCTTTTTCAACGGACTGTGATATTGCGCTGTCCGCGGCGGTTATGATACACTTTAAAGATGTAAGAACGTTTCAAACGGGGGATTTCACATGACAACGACAAATCTGAAACGCAAAAAGAGATATCTGGGCTTTGAGGACCAGATGCTCGCTTATGCACAGACCCAGGTCAAAAGACTGGTCAAAAATGATACGATCGACGATGCGCTGTTTGAAAAATTCAGCGTCAACCGCGGTCTTCGCGATCTGAACGGACGGGGCGTCCTGACGGGGCTCACCAACATCTCGGCCGTCATCTCCTTTGACGATTCCAACGGCAAGCACACACCCTGCGACGGACAGCTGTGGTATCGCGGGTACAATGTCAAGGATCTCGTGCGCAAATACGGCAATCACCGCTTTGCCTACGAGCATCTGGCCTATCTCCTTTTGTTCGGGGATCTTCCGAGCGACCATCAGGCAAAGGTCTTCTTTGAAAAGCTTGCGGAGAACAGGAAGCTTCCGACCAACTTTGTGCGCGACGTCATCATGAAGGCGCCCTCCAGGGACGTGATGAATTCCATGACGCGCTCGATCCTGACGCTGGCCTCCTATGACCCGTATGCCGACCGGATCGACCTCGAAAATGTCATCCGGCAATCGCTCTTTCTGACAAGCGTGTTTCCGATGCTGGCCATCTACGGATATCACGCATATAACCACTATGACAACCTCGACAGCATGTACATCCATCGTCCGGAGGAGGATCTTTCCATCGCGGAAAACATCCTGCTGATGCTGCGTCCGGACAAAAAGTTTTCCAGGACGGAGGCGCGCGTGCTCGATGCGGCGCTTGTGCTGCACATGGAGCACGGCGGCGGTAACAACTCGTCCTTTACGACACGCGTCGTGACGTCTTCGGGTTCCGATACCTACGCCACCATTGCGGCTGCCATGTCCTCCCTGAAGGGACCCAAGCACGGCGGCGCCAACCTAAAGGTCATCGAGATGATCGGCAACATCAAGGAGCATGTCCGCGACTGGAACGACGACGACGAGATCTTTGCCTACCTCTCGAAGATCCTCGACGGCAAGGTCTTTGACCATCAGGGACTCATCTACGGTATGGGACATGCGGTGTATTCGCTTTCCGATCCGCGCGAGAGGATCTTTCGCAAGTTTGTCGAAAAACTCTCCGTCGAGAAAAAACGGGATGCGGATATGGGCCTCTATCACGCGATCGAACGGATCGCGCCGAAGGTCATTGCCGAAAAGCGTCATATCTACAAGGGCGTCAGCCCCAACGTCGACTTTTACTCGGGCTTTGTCTATGAGATGCTGGGGATTCCGCTCGAGCTCTTTACGCCGATCTTTGCGATCGCGCGCATCGTCGGGTGGAGTGCGCACCGCCTCGAGGAGCTCGTCAGTGCCGGCAAGATCATCCGTCCGGCCTACAAGAGCGTGATGGAAGCAAAGGCGCCGATTGTACACATTCCGGAGGCGGAATAATCATCTGACACAAGGAGGATTGCCATGGCCAAGCATACGTCACTCCAACGGGACATTCTGATCATGCACCTCGAGGAACAGCTCGAGGACTGTGCAAAGGAGCGTTATCACAAACGGCTCAAACAGCTTTCCGTGCGGCAGGTTTACCGTGTGCTGGTACAGGTGGTCAATGATCTTCTTGCCTCGTCGGAGCCGTGTGCGGGAGAGAAAAAGATCTATTACATTTCGATGGAATTTCTGATCGGAAAGCTCCTGTCCAACAATCTGATCAATCTGCGGATCTACGACGATGTGGCCAGGATCCTCAAAAAGAACGGATTTGATCTCGCCGACATCGAGGAAGAGGAGGCGGAGCCGGCGCTCGGCAACGGCGGGCTCGGACGTCTGGCCGCCTGTTTTCTCGATTCGATCACGACGCTGCATCTGCCCGGCGAGGGCATCGGACTTGCCTGGCACTACGGACTCTTCCGGCAGGTCTTTTCGTCCAATCTGCAGCGCGCCAAAAAAGATGTCTGGATGTCGGATGACACGTTTTTGATCCGCACGGATACGACCTTTGACGTGCATTTCGGCAAAAAGAAGGTGACCGCAAGGCTCTACAACCTGCCCGTGACGGGCTATGATTCCGGCGTCAACCAGCTGCGCCTTTTTGATCTCGAGACCGTGGACGAATCTCTCGTTACCTCCGGGATCCGTTTTGACAAAAAGGCCGTCCGCAACAACCTGACCCTCTTCCTCTATCCGGATGATTCGGACGAGGACGGCAATCTGCTGCGTATCTATCAGGAATACTTTCTTTCAAGCTGTGCGGCACAATTGATTCTGTCCCAGATACGTGAAAAGCAATATGATCTGCACCGTCTGCCCGATTACGCGCAGATCCAGATCAATGACACGCATCCGACACTCGTGATCCCGGAGCTCATCCGTATCCTTGTCGAGGACAAGGCTTTCTCCATGGATGATGCGATCGACACGGTGACAAAAGTCTGTTCCTACACCAACCACACGATTCTCTCGGAAGCGCTCGAGACATGGCCCCTCTCCTATCTGCGCCGCGTCGTGCCGCAACTCATCCCTTATATCAGGGAACTGGATGCGCGCATCGCCAAAAAATGTCCCGAACGGAGCGTACAGATCATCGACAGCAAAAAGAAAGTGCACATGGCACATATCGATATCCATTATTCACACTCCGTCAACGGGGTGGCGGCGCTCCATACGGAGATCTTAAAGACCACGGAGCTGCATGATTTTTACAAGCTCTATCCCTCACGCTTCAACAACAAAACCAACGGCATCACCTTCCGCCGGTGGCTGATGCTCTGCAACCGGCCGCTTTCGGATTATCTGACCACGATGATCGGCTCCGGTTTCAAGAAAAAGGCCTCGCAGCTGACGAGGCTCCTGCGTTATTCCGATGACGAGGAGGTGCTCGACGCTCTTGACGAGATCAAGCGTTACAACAAAAAACGTCTTGCGGAATATATTCTGGAAAAAGAAGGCGTGGTTATTGACCCCGACGCGATTTTTGACATCCAGGCCAAGCGGCTGCACGAGTACAAGCGTCAGCAGATGAACGCGCTCTATATCATCCACAAATACCTGGAAATACGGCGGGGCAAAAAACCCGCGCGGCCCGTGGTATATATTTTCGGTGCCAAGGCAGCCCCCGCCTATGTGATCGCGCAGGACATCATCCACCTGCTCCTTGTGCTTCAGCAGCTCATCAATAATGACAAAAAAGTCTCCAAATACATGAAGATCATCATGGTAGAGAATTACAACGTCACCTACGCGGAAAAACTGATCCCCGCCTGTGACGTTTCGGAACAGATCTCCCTTGCCTCCAAGGAAGCGTCCGGTACCGGCAACATGAAATTCATGTTAAACGGCGCGGTGACGATCGGCACGGAGGACGGGGCCAACGTGGAGATCCACCACCTCGTCGGCGATGACAATATCTACATCTTTGGCGAACGCGCCGAAAAGGTGATCGAACATTACGCAAAAGCGGATTACGTTTCCGCGGATTACTACAAAAAGAGCAAGGTGATCCGCGAGGCGGTGGATTTTATCGTTTCCGACAAGTGCATGAAGATCGGTCACAGGCGCAACCTCACGAGACTCCATAAAGAGCTGCTCCAAAAGGACTGGTTCATGACGCTTCTGGATCTCGAGGATTATATCCGCACCAAGGACCGCATGTTTGAAGACTACGAGAACCGCGACAAGTGGAAGCGCATGATGCTCGTCAATATCGCAAAGGCCGGCTTCTTCTCCTCCGACCGGACCATCGCGGAATATAACCGCGATATCTGGAGGCTGTGACGCATGGAGCAGGCTATCTGCGTGATCCCCGCCAGGGGCGGTTCCAAACGCATCCCTCACAAAAACATCCGGCCGTTCCACGGAGAGCCCGTCATCTCGTATTCCATCCGTGCGGCGCTGGACAGCGGTGTTTTTGACGAGGTCATGGTTTCGACCGACGATGAGGAGATCGCCTATATTGCCAGAAAATGCGGCGCTTCGGTGCCCTTTATGCGCAGCCAAAAAAATGCGGACGATCATTCCACCACCAATGACGCGCTGTTGGAGGTTCTCGAACAGTACCGGTCTTTTGACCGTTCCTTTCGATATCTTGTCTGTGTTTACGCAACTGCCCCCTTTGTCACCGCGGACAAACTGCGCGCGCTTCTTGCGACGATCCGGAAACAAAAGGCGCATGAAGTGATTCCGGTGACTGCCTTTTCCTTTCCGCCACAGCGCGCCTTTGTGATCGGAGACGACGGATTCCTGTCTTACCGTTATCCGGAATACGCACTGAGCCGCTCCCAGGATCTGCCCGTGCATTATCATGACATCGGGCAGTATTACGCCTACGATACGGCCGCTTTTATCGAGGGAAAGGGACATGTTTCCGGGAGGCGTTTTCCTCTGATCGTCGAAAGGGATGAGGCCCAGGACATCGATACCGAAGAAGACTGGAAGGAAGCGGAACTCAAGTACCGCCTGCTTAAAGAAGCGGGCCGCCTGTAAAGGACACAAGATGCATCTTCTCATTCTCAGCTGCGGCACACGAACGCTGCTCACCGGATATTTCATGGACCGTGCCAACGGCTTTGACCGGGTCGTGACAACGGACTGCTCCGCCCTTGCGCCGGCACTCTATGTGTCCGACGCCTGTGTCATTGCGCCGCGCATGGACGATCCCTCTTATCCGTCGTTTCTTCTTGAACTGTGCGACAGGGAACAGATCGACGTGATTCTCCCGCTTCATGAGGACGAGCTTTTGTTTCTGGCAAAAAACCGCGCGATGTTTGAATCGCGGGGCATCACCTGCGTCATCTCCGGAGAGGAGACCGTTGCGTTGTGCCGCGATAAGGCGGCTTTTGCGGATGCCATGCGTAAAGAGGGTATCCCCGTCGCGGAAACGCATACCGCAAAAGAAGTCGCGGAGGGCACCTTTTCCCCCTCCTTTCCCGTCTATGTCAAACCCCGTGCGGGTGCTGGCAGCGAAGGGAATCAGGTCGTGCGTACGCGTGCGCTGCTCGACGCGCTGTGTGAAGAATCCCCGGATCTCATCCTCCAGCCGTATCTTACGGGGACGGAATACGGAGTCCATCTGTATGCCGATCTTTGTGACTCGCATCCGGCCGGCGCTTTTGTCCTGCAAAAAATCCGCATGCGCGCAGGGGAAACGGAAAAATCCGTCTCCGTACGCAGGGATGACATCCGGGATCTCGCGTTTCGGGTCGCAACGTCCTGTCCCTTCCGCGGTCCCGTCGACATGGATGTGATGGAGACGGAGGAGGGGCTTTTCCTTCTGGAGGTCAATCCCCGTTTTGGCGGCGCTTATCCGCAGGCCTATGTCTGTGGCGTCAACTTCCCGAAGATGATCGCACAAAATGCCGGAGGGGTCCGCCTCAGCGAAGGCTTTGACGAGTATCCCGAAGGCGTTACGGCGCTCAGATATGCGGACATCTGTGTCCGGGAGTCCCTTTTATGAGTACCGGGACGCATATCCTCTTCCGCACGGACGGAAACGGCGGCATCGGTCTGGGGCACGTGATGCGCTGTCTCACCATCGCCGACGCCTTAAAGGAGATGCATGCCATGGCTTCCTTTGTCACGTCGGACCGTATCCCCGAGGCGCTGATCACCTCAAGAGGATATTCCTGCCGTGTGCTGGACAACGATTTCCGGAAAAAAGACGAAGCGGATGCCCGGGAGACGGTTTCCGTTGCGGATGAGGCCGGCGCGTCGCTTGTATTTGTCGACAGTTACGCTGCGGATGATCCCTATCTTCTTGCGCTTGGAAAAAAAAAGCACGTTGCTCTGATCAGCAATCTGCCAAAAACGTTTCCGGCAGATCTTCTCATCAACGACAACCTTGCCTGTGACACAGACGGCATGCGCGCCCTCTATCAGGGAACGCAGACGGTGTTGCTGCTGGGGTCTTCCTATGCGCCCATCCGGAAGGAGTTTCTTGAAGCATCCTGTACCGTGGAGCCGGTGGTCCGCACGGTCCTCATCACCACCGGCGGCGGTGACCAGACAGGTTTTATGCCCGCCTTTCTTACACATGCGCTCAAGCATCCCTTGTGCAAAAATCTGCATTATATCTGCGTTTCCGGTTTCTGCAATACGCACCGTGACCGCCTCGTTTCACTCGCCGGCATGTATCCGCAGCTCGAGATTCTCGAGGATGTCAGGGACATGGCCTCGCTGATGGAGCGTGCGGATCTTGCCATCTCCGCAGGGGGCACCACGGTACTCGAGCTTGCGGTGGTAGGTGTTCCGACGATTGCTTTTTCCTCCGCGCCCGATCAGGTGCCGGGGCTTTTGTACATGCAGCGCGAAGGCATGTGCCGTTACGCGGGACAGGCTGCGGACGAGGGATTTATGGACCGGATGTTTTATCATTTTGACGAGCTGCTCACGGACGACCGGCTGAGGCTTCGTCTCCACACGGAGGCGCGCAGGCATCTTGACGGAAACGGTGCCGCAAGAATCGCCGGAGCACTGATCCGTGCGGGAGGAGGCGCCTGATGGAAATCGGCAGCATGCTCGAAATACAACCTTCCGCGCTGTTTGAAGGGAACCGCACCGGATCCTTTGCCCTGCCCCTGGAGGCGGACGCCTCTTACCATGCCTCCTATTACAACACGGGACGCAGCGCCATTACGCATCTTTTGCAGTTTCTCGGCCGGTCGCGTCGTGTATTTTTGCCTTCCTTTATCTGTACCTCGGTCACCGATGCCGTACACAGGGCCGGCAACCCCGTTGTTTTCTATCCCGTCGGGGAAGACCTGCAGCCGGACTCTTCCTTTTTGTCCTCCGCCTCACCCGCACCCGGCGATCTCGTCTATATCTGTCAGTATTTCGGCACGGTCATCGAAGACGATGCAATGGAGTTGTTTTTGTCGCTGCAAAAAAAGGGCATCCTGCTCATTGAAGATATCACGATGTCTCTTCTGTCGACAGCCGGCGCGCATTTTGCGTTCGGGGATTATCTGATCGGAAGCATCCGCAAATGGTTCGCCGTGCCGGACGGCGGCATTCTCTACGGAAAGGAAAAACTCCCCGAACTCCCCGGGGATGTGCAGTCGGTCAATGAATATACAACGTATTATTTTACGGCACAGATGATGAAGCAGATGTATCTGGATGCGCCGGACCTCTACGACAAGGATGTCTATCTGTCTCTGATGCGTCACGCAAACGACGTCCTCTTTTCCGATTATACGATCCGTCCGATGTCCGACCTGGGCATGCGTCTGCTCGAGAGCACCGATGTGGCACAGGTGAGAAAACAGCGTGAAGATAACTACCGGCTGCTCCACGGGCTGTTATCGGACGAGGAGGCGATCACGCTGCTGCCCGCGCCCGCGGACGGCATGATTCCGTTTTGTCTGTTTCTGTTGAACGAAAAAAGAGACGACCTCCTGCGCCGTCTCATCGATGCGGATATCTATTGTAATATTCACTGGCGGCCCAATGATGCCACGGACCGTTTTCCGTCTTCTTGTGCGCTTGCGAAAAACTGCCTCTCGATCCCCGCGGACCAGCGTTATGGCGCATCGCACATGCAGCATATCGCAACGGTCCTGAAAGATGCGCTTTCTTTTCTTTGACCCTTAGGTGAGTCCTTCCACGTCATCCTTTGTCAGGGGATCTCCCGTTTCGAGATCTCTTATTGCGGTTTTTCCCAGCACCTGATCGATCATCACCGGCGGCAGTCCTCCGCCCGGACGGATGGATCGTATGTTTTCTTCCGTAAACACCTCTCCACGCCGTATGTCTTTTGTCACAAAAAGGGAGCGCGCACCGGCATCGCGCCGCTGTTTCTGGAATGCCGTCAGATCATATTCTTTTTGTCCGAGCGCGGCATGTGCATGGCGGACATCCTCGACCATGCGGGCAAATTCTTCCGGCTCCATGGAGAAGCCGGCATCGGGTCCTCCGTCCGCACGACGAAGCGTCAGATGCTTTTCGATCATCCTCCCGCCGAGCGCGACACTCGCCACCGGTACCGCGCCTCCCATCGTATGGTCGGAGATTCCCGTAATACAGTGATACGTCTCCTTGAGCCATGTCATCATGCGGAGATTGCACGCCTCATAGGGAGTCGGGTAGGCGGAGACACACTTGAGCAGTACGATCTGTCCGTTGCCTTCCGCAAGACATGCCTCGACCGCTTTTTCGATATCCTCCCTCGTAGCGACACCCGTCGCGATGATCACCGGTCTGCCTGTTCTTGCGCACAGACGGATCAGGGGAATATCCGTGATCTCATATGATGCGATTTTGCAGGCAGGCATCCCGCACTCCTGCATAAAAGCAACCGCCGTCGGATCAAAGGGCGAAGAAAACAGTTCCATCCCGTACTTTTTCGCTTCCTCCATGAGGCCCGGGTGCCACTCCCACGGAGTCGATGCCTCCTCATACAGCCGATAGCTCGGTGTTCCTTCCCAGAGATTGCCGTGCTCGACAAAACGCTCCTTGTCACAGTTGAGCGTCAGCGTATCCGCCGTATAGGTCTGTAGCTTGACGGCATCTGCGCCGGCTTCGGCGGCCTCGCGGATGATGCGGCAGGCTCGTTGGTAATCCTTGAGGTGGTTGGCACTCATCTCGGCAACGACAAATACCGCGTCGTCCGATACGGTTTTATTCCCGATCTGTATGCTTTCTGCTATCCGTGTCTTTTCCATGCCACTTAGTATACGGCAAGGTGTCTTTATTTTCAAGGCTTCACCGCATCCGTTTCAATGATAAAGCGCACGCTTGCACGGTACCCTTCTCCCGCGCCGGAAAACGTGGTATACGCGTCATCCGCCGCCTTGACCGTGCGCAGTGCTTCAATCACACACGAGAGTTCCTCGCCCGCAAGCTCATTCAGTGCGTCGATCGCCTCCCCGTCAAAGGTGCGCATACCGTCCGCAAGCTCGCGGATACCGGAAAGGAGTGCGTCATATCCGTTCAATAATTCCGTTCCTGCGGATGCAAAAGCGGACGTACCGTCCGCAAGTTCCCTTGCGCCCGCGGCGGCACCGGCGACGCCCGCCGTATAGGTCCCGACACCGTCTGCCAGAACGGACGCGCCTCCGGACAGTTGCGCAACGCCTTCCCGCAACGCGGTTAACCTCGAGGAAAGCGAGGATACGATGTCTCCGAGCTCCGTCATCTGCTGCATGTAGGGCTGCATGCCCTGCAGGACACCGGTCATCCCCTGTGCCGCCTGCAAAAGATTGGTCGGATCGTAGGACGGTGTCTGCGCATTTTGAAGACCCTGCGCGATCTGTTCGAGTTGCGGTACGCAGGTAAGAATCGTCTGTGCCTGTGTCCGTATCGTGTCTGACGCGGCCGATGCGGCACCGAGCGCGCTTTTAACATCATTGCATGCATCGAGCGCCGTATCCGTTGCCTGCTTTGCGCTTTGTGCGGCCGAAAACGCATCCTGCGCCGCCTGTTTGGCCTGTGCATGCGCGGCATCGTTCCCGAAAAGGGAGATCTGTGTTTGAAGCTCTGTGATTGCACTTTCCATCTGTGTGGAGGAGGACGATAACTGTGCGATTTGTCCGTCGATATTTGCCTGCAGTCCGTCCAGCGTCGTCTTTAAGTAGTTGCTTTGTGTGACGATCTCCTCCCCGCCTGACCGGATGACCGTTGCACTCTGTGCGAGAGCATCTCCCGTATTTTGCAGATTGGTGCCTGCTCCCTGTGAAAGGGATGACAGATTCTGCAGCTCTGTCGCAAGCGTTGCCGCATGTGTGGCAATCGCCTGCGCCGCAGCGGACAGATCCGGCGCCTGCTGCGAATTGCCGGACAGTGCCGCGGGGTTGATGCCGGACAGCGCCTGTTGCAACTGCGCCGCGCCGTCCCTGAGTGCTTCGGCACCGCGGTTCAGGGTATCGGCATGATCTCCGAGCTGTCCGAGTCCCTCGGCAAGCGCCCCCGCTCCGTCCCTGAGTGCCGCACCCGCTTCCGTATAAGAAGAAAGCGCACCGCGCAGCCTTTCTGCGCCCTCCAGCAGATCCGTGGTGCCGCTGACCAGCGCGGCGGACGCATCGGATATCTCCTCCATGCCGTCGACGAGGTCCTGCGCGTCGTCTAGATCATCCGTTTCCAGGTCGCCGAACAGGCCGTTGGTCACCAGCGTAACGGTAAAATCCAGCGCAAAGACATCGGCCGTTGCCGTAATCTCCATATGTTCCGGGATACGGATGTCCTTTGTCCCCTCATATTCGGACAAATGCAGCGCCTCGGACAATCCCGGGATCACATATCCGTATACAATCATATGATCACCCATCCTGGTCACGGACGCGTTTTCGCATGTCACATCCGTAAAAACATCCACGGGCAAAAGCACCGCCGTGACAAAAAGGAACGGTACGTACTCCTCGCCCGCGGTCAGATTGTCATATGTAAACCGCATGGTCACCTCTCCGCTTTTTCCCGCGATTTCTTCGGGTGTCATTTCTTTTCCGTCCAGATAATAGCGGATACGGATCGCAAACGGCAGATCACCGGGGTTTGCCTCACCCTCGTAGCGGATGTCATATCCGAGGTTGTCCCAGGTAAGCGCCCCTCCGCTGCCGGTATGGAATTCCTCCTCTCCGTCCGTATTACGGATATCCGTAAGAAAAGATACATCGCGCACGGCGCCGCGGACATGGGAAACCGCAAGGATATTCTCGCTTGTTACGCGGTAGACGGTTCCTGCGGCATCGGCCTTGATGCTGACGGATTCCTCCTTTTCCGGCTCCATGGCACGGGCGCTGAGTGCACCTTGTGCCGGAAGCATAAGCGCAGTCATAAGCGACGCAATCACCAGCGCGGATACGATTCTTTGTTTCATGACATTCCTCCTTGCAGCCGCAACCGGGAGCGGCCGTTCTTTTTTACTCGACATTTTTCAACGCCTCACTCATCGGAATTCTCCGGATCCTGAACATTTCCAGTATAGCTACCAGACCGTAGACCAGACAGTCCATCCATACCATACGGACATATACATCGAACCCTATGTAATAAGGAATCCATCCGTTCATCTTGGACAAAACGATTACCCGGAACAGGGTTTTAATCACATGATATCCGACCGGCAGCGAGATCAGCACAAAAAGCACCACCATGACGGAGGTGGAGACAATATACAATCTGCCGATCTCTCCTCCGGTATATCCGAGAATCTTGGTCATCGAAATCGACTGTGCGTTTTTTTCGATAATGGTCTTTGACATCAGATAGATCAGCGTGACAAAGATGACCAGGGAAAAGGCATTCATGACCGACAGGGCCTCTCCCAGCGAGCGGTCCAGCTGCCTCGACACCTTGGTGAGTGCGTCGATGTCGATCACCTGGCCCAGATACGCTTCGTCGATGTCTTCAATCGGCGTATCGGAGAGATATCCGGTAAAGGTGTTTTTCCCGAGATCAAAGCGTGCATTCAGTTCCTCCTTTGGCATAAAGACGCAGATCGCACCTTCATAGTCCGAGACCCCGGTCACCGTAAAATCATAACGTTGATCTCCGTAAGGCTCGGTCAGCGTAAAGGTATCACCTTCCCCGATGCGGAATTTTTCCGCAAAGGTCGATGAAATCACAACGGCCCCCTCCGGCAGCGGATCCCTGACATAGCGGCTGTTTTCCCCTATTCCGTACAGCATGATGTCCTCGCCCCGGTAATCGCCTTCCGGCAGACTCTTGAGAACAAAAGCGGAAAACTTTTCGGCATCGGTGTTTTCCGTTGACACGGCACGCTCATACAACATCATCTGAAACAGCGCTTCGAGCTTTTCTTCTTCATCGACGGCGCCCGCCGGTAACTGCAAAATATACTGGTAATTGCATAACATATTTTCCGGAAGCCTCTGCTCGTACCGTTCCAGGATGGAGGGCATCATCAGTCCGAACATCAGGATAAAATTGGCAAACAGGATTCCGAAAAGCAGCACGGCGTAGTTACCCGCATTTTGCAAAATCACCCTTATCCGGAATCTGGAAAAGAACGGAATACGTTTGTTGAGCGGCAGTGCCCTTGTCTTGCTTTTTCTTTTCAGTTCCCTGCGTAAAAACTGCAGCGGGGAAAGCGCAAGCTTCCTTGTCAGTATCACGAGGTTAATGACAAGCATCATGACAATCGGTAAAACCGTGGTTTCAAGAAAGGCTGTCGCGTTCCATCTGGTGGTATACGTCGTCAGGGAATAACTGTTATAGTACAGTCCCGCATTCCAGTCCTTGAGGATCGTATACCCCAGGACATTTCCGATACACGCGGCAATCAGCGTGACAAATAACGGCAAAAACAGATAATGACGAACGAGCTCTCCCCTGGTATATCCGCTTGCGCGGAGCGTGCCGATCACGGCAGACTCCCTTGCGATCGTATTGGATGTCGTGATTGCAAATACAAAAGCAAGAATAAGTATCACGATATAAAGGAACACCTCGATCATCGCACGATCCGCTCCCAGATCCGTTCCGCTGAAACGGATCGCCTGATTCAGATAGCGGGGGATATAGCCGGTGAGATCGGTGATCCTTGCCAGTTCTTTTATAAACGCTTCGGAGCGCGTATTCTCCTCTTTTTCGTCCGCAGGCGCCTCGTCATATTTCCACGCATATCTGTAATGCAGGCTGTCCGCGGAAAAATGCGCAAAATCCTCCGGCGTCACCACTGCCACGCCAAACAGAACCGCGTCAAACATGGTATCGTTGTTGTCGGAAAAGAGCGCCGAATAATCCGACAACGCCACCAGCCCCGTCACGGTATAGCTGCGACCGTCTCCGCTGATCACATCGCCGATTTCTATGTGATTGTTTTTTGCGCACATTCTGTCGATGGCTATCTCTCCCAACCGCTCCGGGAGCCTGCCCTCCATCACGCATACGAGATTGACCTCTTCTCTGTCGGCAAAGATGCGCAACACAAGACCGCTGTCCGTCTGCCATTCCGTAAAAAACAGATCATGGACGGATACGCCCAGCTCCGTGATGCGTTTTCGCTGACCGCTGTTCAGCTTTTTCTCCGCCGTAAAATTGCCGTCCTCGATCCGGTAGGCTTCAAAGCTCTCGTCATATGCGCGCTGCATGGAGGTGCTTGCGACGAGATAGCCGGAGACCTCGCTGATCAGAAGAACCAGCAATACGAAGATGACCGCATACTTCCCGACATCTCCCTTCAGCTCCCTGAAAAACCGCTTGTTGAGAGGATTCTTCTTCACCACTCCAGATCCTCCGCCGCCACCTTTTGTGTATTGTGTTCATCCTTGCGGATGATACCGTCACGAAGTCTTATCACGCGGTCGGCCATCAGACGGATCGCGTCATTGTGTGTCACCATGATGATGGTGTTGTGATACTTCCTGTTGACGGTTTCGATCAGCTTGAGAATCTCCTTGGACGTTTGATAATCCAGTGCGCCCGTCGGTTCGTCGCAGAGCAGGATATCCGGATTTTTGACAATGGCGCGGCCGATGGAGGTGCGCTGCTGCTGTCCGCCGGACAGCTGGTTGGGGAGCTTTGCCTGATGTTCGGAGAGCCCGAGCGTCCCGAGGAGCTCGTCGACATCCAGCGGTTGTTTGGAGAGATATGCACCGACCTCGATGTTTTCCCTGACGGTAAGATTGGGGATCAGATTATACATCTGGAAGATATAACCCAGATGCTGTCTGCGATAGGACGTCAGACGTTTTTCGTTCATGTGTCCCATGGATTCTCCTCGGATGTTGATGTCTCCCGCATCCGATGTGTCGATGCCGCCGATGATATTTAACAGCGTCGACTTTCCGGATCCGGACGGCCCGAGCAGCACGACAAACTCTCCCTCCTCCACCTTCAGTTCAATCCCCTTGAGTACATCGACCCTGGCATCTCCCGTGCCGTAGGATTTTTGAATGCCGTTGATTTCCAAAAACATGGTTTGTCTCCTCTATTTATGGTGAGTGCTCTCTAACTGATGCCCCTGAAAATTGCCGCCATACCGCGGATTGTTTCGTTGTTTTGCAGCTCATGCAGGCATGGCTGCGTCCCGCTTCAGACCCTGTATCCCAGCATTCGCATCGAATTGAGAATCGCGATCACCGCGACGCCCACATCCGCGAACACGGCAAGCCACATGGACGCAAGCCCGAGTGCCCCGAGTGCAAGGATGAGCAGCTTCACGCCGATCGCAAATACGATATTCTGCTTCACGATCGTCAGTGTCCTGCGTGCAATATCCACCACGGTCGCGATTTTTGTGATGCGGTCATCCATCAGCACGATGTCCGCCGCTTCGATCGCGGCATCCGAACCCATCGCGCCCATGGCGATGCCGACGTCGGCGCGCATCAAAACGGGAGCATCATTCACGCCGTCGCCGACAAAGGCAACCTTCTCATCCGCTTCCTCTTTCATAAGGTTTTCAAGCGCCGCAACCTTATCGCCCGGCAGAAGCTCCGAGTGTACCTCGTCGATGCCGGCCTCCGCCGCAACCGCCCCGGCAGTGGCCTTGTGATCGCCTGTCAGCATCACGCACTTTTTGACGCCCGCGCGCTTCATCTGCGCGAGTGCGCCTTTGGTTTCTTCTTTGAGTTCGTCGGAGATCACGATCGCGCCGAGGTATGTACCGTCATGTGCCACATGCACGATTGTGCCGGATACGGCATCCGCGCCGGTCTGTATTTCGTGCGACGTCATCAGTTTTTCATTTCCCGCGAGCAGTTCTTTTCCTTTATATACCGCCCGCACGCCGTGTCCTGCTTCTTCCGTGACGTCACGGATGTCCTCCATGTTCATTTCTGCGGAAGCATCCGCACGAAGCACTTCCTCATACGCCTCGCGGACGGAACGCGCGATCGGATGGTTGGAGTATTGTTCGGCAAGTGCCGCCAGCCTGAGTAATTCGATCTGTGCTTCGTTCCATGCATCGTTTCCGGAAGGATCTTCGATAATCTTTTCATTTTCCGCTCCCGCAGGCAAAATCTGCATCACGCGGAAGTTCCCCTTCGTCAGCGTGCCGGTTTTGTCAAAGACCACCGTCTTTACACGGGCGACCGCCTCCAGATAGTTGGAGCCCTTGACCAAAATCCCCATACGGGACGCCGCACCGATCCCGCCGAAGAAGCCGAGCGGCACGGAAATCACGAGTGCACAGGGACAGGACACGATCAGAAAGACACAGGCGCGGCGGATCCATTCGGACCACGCGGCGCCGATGGCGAGCGGCGGTATTACAGCCAGTAAAACAGCGCCGATCGTGACCACCGGTGTGTAATACCTTGCAAAGCGCGTGATAAACTGTTCCGTCTCCGCTTTTTTGTTGCTGGCATTTTCGACGAGGTCCAGAATCTTTGCGACCGTGGAATCTTCGTATTCCTTTGTCACCAGGATGCGCAGCGTCCCTTCGCCGTTGACGCAGCCGCTGATCACCGTGTCGCCGGGAGAGGCCTTTCTCGGCACGGATTCACCGGTCAGCGCGGCGGTGTCAAGGAAGGATTCACCGTCGGTTACTTCGCCGTCGAGCGGAATCTTTTCCCCGGGCTTTACGAGGATCACCGCGCCGACAGAGACTTCCTCCGGATCCTCCTCCGTAAAGGAGCCGTCCTCGCATAAGACATGTGCGATCTCCGGCGCGATCTCCATGAGATCTTTGATCGACTGTCTGGATTTTCCGACCGCATAGGACTGGAACCATTCACCGGTCTGGTAAAAGAGCATGACCGCGAGCGCCTCAGGATACTCACCGATTGCGAAAGCGGCGAATGTCGCGATCATCATCAGAAAGTGTTCGTCAAAGACCTGACCGTTACGGATCGTCTTACAGGCCTTGAGGATGACATCATATCCGATCAGAAGATAGGGAAGGGCAAAGAGCGCAAACTCCGCATACCACGGCAAAGCCCAGGCCTCGAACCGGCCCGTGTGCTCCAGGACGAGGAGTACGGCAAAGAGGGCGAGGGTGATGAGAATGCGGTATAAGTTTTTGCGCAGCTTTGCAGTCATATCGGTATCCTTCTGTGCGCACCGGTTCGTTGATTTCCTAAGCTGTATCTATTGTGATCACCCGGCCTGTCGCTGCTAACGCAGCTTTACCAGGCCTCATCATTCGGAACTCCCGCGCTGCTCCGCATCGCTTCGTTCCTCATGATGCACGTTCGCTGAATGTCAGCGCCGGTTCGTGCAAGCACGACCGGGCTGCCGCTCAGCTCACTGTGATCACAGCATCCGGCTCGACCTTTTTGCACGCCTTGACGGCCAGCTGTACGATTTCGTCAAAGCGGTCGTCTTCCGCCTCGAGCGTAAACTTCTGCGTCATGAAATTCACACGCGCGTCAATGACACCGTCGATCTTCTTGATGGCGTCCTCCATCTTGGCGGCGCAGTCCGCGCAGTCCACTTCGCAGTTGAATTTCTTTTTCATGATGGTGCTCCTTTCATTTTGTCCTTGCGTGAATGCGCCCCTTGGTCCATTCACCTGTGTTCACGCGTGAATGCGCCCCGTCGCTGCAAAATCCTATTCACGCAGGTGTTCCAATCCGATCGCGATGATCGAACGAACATGGTCGTCCGCGAGAAAGTAAAAGATCTGCTTGCCCTCGCGGCGGTTACCGACAAGCTTCGACTGCTTCAAAATCTTGAGCTGGTGCGATACGGCCGACGGGGTCATCTTGAGTCCGTCCGCAATATCCTGCACGCAGCACTCCCTGCCGTACAGTGCCGACAGGATGCGGATCCGCGTGGAGTCTCCGAATACCTTGAACAGCTCCGCCAGATCGTATAACTCGTTTTCATCCGCAAAATTCATTTTATCATTTGAATAATTGTTCATATGTTGAATTATATATCTCCTCCTTCCTCCTGTCAAGAGGATTATTTACGTTTTTGCATCAACAGAAGATTATTTCCGCTTTGGTTTCAATCCGACTTTATGTCCGAATTTTCAAATCCCGCATGCATCTTTGTCCGCAGATCCGGCACTTGACTTCCCGCATAAAAGGGTGTAATATACCCCATTATGTGCAGAAAACAGACGGGACAAACACAGAACGGATTTTTTTACTTTTACGGAGGCTATTACTTTACGTCCTCCGCTGTTTTGGTTGCCCGGATATAGACTGCGTCGAGATTGTTTTGTAGACATGAAGCGGTTCTGCCGGGTGGCGGGACCGCTTCTTTGTAATCAGGGAGGATAAGCCATGATCGTCGTATTAAAAAACAACGTGCAGGAAGAAAAACGTACACAGCTCATCGAGTGGATCGAATCGCAGGGCTTAAGAGTCCATGTCTCCACCGGCGATTATCAGACCGTGCTCGGCCTTCTGGGCAATACCGACAGAATTGACATGGAACTGATTGCCAGCATGGAAATCGTGGATACGGTGAAGCGGATCAGTGATCCCTTCAAACGCTGCAACCGCAAATTTCATCCGGAGGATACCATTGTTGATGTTGCGGGCGTGAAAGTGGGGCATGGCAACTTCTGCGTGATTGCGGGTCCCTGCTCCGTGGAATCCGAGGAACAGATCAAGGAGGTCGCAAGAGCCGTCAAGACGGCCGGTGCGCAGATGCTCCGTGGAGGCGCCTTCAAGCCGCGTACATCTCCTTATGATTTTCAGGGACTCAAGGCGGACGGCCTCGAGCTGTTAAAGGCCGCCCGCGAAGAAACGGGGCTTCCGATTGTATCGGAATGCATGGGTGTGACGGATCTTGCGCTGTTTGAGGATGTGGACGTCATCCAGATCGGCGCCAGAAACATGCAGAATTTTGAGCTGCTCAAGGCGGTCGGACGGCTCAGCAAGCCCGTTCTTTTAAAGCGCGGGCTGGCCAATACGCTGAAGGAATTTCTGATGAGTGCGGAATATATCATGTCCGAGGGCAATGACCGTGTGATTCTGTGCGAACGCGGCATCCGTACCTTTGACGATTATACGCGCAACACGCTGGATCTGGCTGCGGTTTCGATGCTCAGGGAACTGACACACCTGCCGATCATTGTCGATCCCTCCCACGCCACGGGAATCGCAAGGCTCGTTCCCCCGATGGCGCTTGCGGCGACAGCCTCCGGCGCGGACGGTCTCATCATCGAGGTGCACAACGATCCGATGCATGCGCTTTGTGACGGCGCACAGTCCCTGAAGCCGGAAGAATTTGATCGTCTGATGCGGCGGATCGGACGTATCCGCGACATCATCAGCGAATCCTGAACCATTGCAAAGAAAGGCGGAAACCATGGAACTGCACACATACCGGGAACAGATCAACGAAATCGACGAACAGCTTCTGCAATTATTCGAACAACGGATGAAGGTATCCCTGGATATTGCTGAGTGGAAAAAGAAGGAGGGGCGTCCCGTACCCGATCTGCAAAGAGAGCGGGAAAAGATCAATGAAGTCAGGGACCGTCTTCCGGAGGAATTAAAGGATTACGGAACGAGCCTGTACGGTCTGCTGATGGATCTGTCCAAATCCTATCAGCGAAGCCATACCTCAGAACAGGGAAAAACGTCTGCGGGGATCGGGGACGCGTTAAAGAAGACGCCGCAGGTGTTTCCGGAGGATGCGGCGGTGGCCTGCCAGGGCGTGGAGGGCGCTTATTCGCAGATCGCCTGTGCGCGTATTTTCCGGCATCCGAACGTCTTGTATTTTGATACCTTCCCTGCCGTGTTCTCCGCCATCGAGAAAGGACTGTGCCGCTACGGCATGTTGCCTCTCGAAAATTCCACGGCAGGCAGCGTCAACCAGGTCTATGATCTGATGATGCAGCATCATTTCAGTATCGTCCGAAGCGTGCGTATCAAGGTCGATCACCATCTGCTGGCAAGAAAAGGCGTTGCGCTGTCCGATATCCGCACGATTTATTCGCATGAGCAGGCAATCAGCCAGTGTGCGGGCTTTCTTTCCACCCTGCAAGGCGTAAACGTTGTGCCCTGCGAAAACACGGCGGCTGCCGCGCGAATGGTTGCGGAGTCCGAAAGAGAGGACATCGCGGCACTATCCTCCCGTTCCTGTATGGATCTGTATGATCTGGCGTGTCTGAAGGCGGATGTGCAGGACAGCGCCAACAACTATACCCGGTTTATCTGCATCTCAAAGGAGCCGGAGATCTATCCGGGTGCGGACCGCACCTCGATGATGCTGGTGCTGCCGCACACCCCGGGCTCTCTCTACCGGACACTGTCGCGCTTCTATGCACACGGAATCAATATCAACAAGCTGGAATCCCGCCCGATGCCGGAACGCAATTTTGAATTCATGTTTTATTTCGACATTGAAGGAAGCGTCTATGCACCGCGCTTTACGCGTCTGATCGATGATCTGGAGAGCAGTTGCGAGAGTTTTGTATATCTGGGCAGTTATACGGAGATTTTCTGAGGTCAGATGTCGTCCCTCCGCCCCGGGTCGCAGGATTGACAATTGCGGGGTGCGCTTATATAATGGATTTTGCGTTGGTTGACAGCGATCCCTGCGGGGTGTGGCTCAGTTTGGCAGAGCGCCTGGTTTGGGACCAGGAAGTCGCAGGTTCGAATCCTGTCACCCCGATGCGTGTATAAACAGGACTGTGCACCTGTTGCACAGACCGTAAGAACGGGTGAATTGTGCAGATGTAGTTCAGTGGTAGAACACCAGCCTTCCAAGCTGGATATGCGGGTTCGATTCCCGTCATCTGCTCTATGCTTTTTCCGAACGCTTTTTGATGATGTAAAGCGTGAGCATGAGAAGTGCGGCGGCGAAGGCGCCCTGGATCAGGAAGGACTGCCGGATCAGGGAAAGGTCCGCCGTATTCAGCCCGCCCTGCCGCATCCCGAGCATATTGCAGACGCGCACATACCACCAGACCGGCAGAAAGCGGGAAAAGCGCTGCACGTTTTCGTTTAGGACATCGAGCGAAACGAAGACGCCGCCGAGGAAGCACATCCCGAGGCTGATCACATTGGTGAGCGCCGTGATGGCGATCTCGCTCTTTGCGATATTGCCGATGAAAAAGGCGATGGAGGCCGCCACCATCAGGAACAGGAAGGAATTGAGCAAAAACCATCCGCGGTGCGGACTGAAGAAAAAGTCCGTGCCGTCCGCCGCGAGCAGGATCAGGATGGACAGCACCCAGAACACCACAAAGACGAGGCAAAACGCCACCAGCCCCTGCAACGCCTGCGTGCGCTCCGGTATGGGACAGGCTTTTAGGCGGTCCGCCACCTGCTTTTCCCGGAAGGCCTTGAGTACAAAGCTCACGCTGAAAATCAGCACGGCAAGATACAGATAAGGATAGTAGTTGAAGGTGTAGGCGTATTCCGGCATGTGGTCGTAATCATAGGCACCCTCCGCAATCCGCACCTCCGACTCGCTTCCCTTGAGCGCAAGCACTTTCTCCACCGCTTCCTTTTCCTCGTAGCCCGCCGCAAGGTAGGTGCCGACACGCGAAAGAAACTGCTCGATGTCGGCATCAAGGTAATATCCCGCGGCATTGCCGGGCAGCTTGACGACCTCGAGCTGTGGCTCGGATGAGGTGTCTGTAAGGCTTTCCCCAAACCCCTCCGGGATCGTCAACACATAAACGGCCTCGCGGTAGTAGAGCTTTCTTGTCAGCTCCGTCTCGTTCCCGTCGGAGGGAATGATCTCGTTTTCCTGCGCAAGAAAATCGATCAATCCCTTTGAAATCACACTTTCGTCACGGTCTGTCACCGCAATCCCCACCGCGCTCTTCGCAAACATTTGACGCACGACGTCTCCCTGCGATCTCGTGATCATGACGGAAATCGTCATGAAGATCGCAAAGTACATCAGCATGTAGCCGGCATTTTTCCGGATCATTGCCAGATACAGATGAAACACGGTCATCGATCGTTCAGATGCTTTCATAACGCGTCCTCCGTAAGGAAAGGAAGGCCAAAAGGGTCATCACGGCCGCAAAGGCAAAGAGCAGGATGAGGCGCAGCCGCAGTGCCGCAGGATCGTTGTAAATATTGAGGTAATACAGCGCATCGCTGATGAGGGCCGCCGGGTTGATGCGGTTGAGCACGGGCACATTGCGCTCGATGATCACCTTCATCTCGCCAAACATCAGCCCTGCCAGAAAACACAGGAAAAGCGGCAGTCCCACCAGAATCGTCGTCTTTGCGCCCGCGGACAGCTTCGTGCCGCCGACAACCATCCCGAGCGAGACGCCGACCATCGCGCCGAGCAGACAGATAAAAGCCATCCCGAAGAAATTGCCGCCGAGGGAAATCCTCAGGACATATTGCAGAAAGAGCAGGAACACGATCGCGGAAACAAACTGAACCGTGATGCCGACCAGGAGATCCGTCAGCACCGCCCTGCTCTTGTACTCCGGCGAAATGCTGCGTCTCGCCGCGCAGGCGGAGACATTGGCCGCGCTCTCCTCCCCGAGCTTCTGTCCCGTGAAGCAGCCAAAGAAGCACATCATCGCGATGCAGGCAAAGAAGTATTCCAGCACCGTTTCATAAGTCTTTCCGCCAAGCGTCACCTCGCGGATATGGGAGACATCCTCTCCCATCACGGCGACCGCCTCCTCGATCCGCTCCGGATGCTCCATGCCGATCTCCCGGTACATCGTCGCGTTTTTGATATAAGCATCCAGCAGCATCGAAAGCACGGTTTCCCGGATGCCGCTTTTGCCGACAGTGAGGGTGGGATTGCCGTCTGCGCCGTCCGCAAAAAAAATGCCCTCGACACCCTCCGCAGCAAGCGCCTCCAGCGCTTCTTCCTCCGTCATCCTTGTAACGGTGATGAGCTCTCCGTCCATGGCATCAATAAAGGAAGCAAAGAGGGCAGACGGCGCTTCCCCCTCCTCCGTCACCAGCGCCACGGGGATCTCTGTCCAGGTATCCTTGCCGAGATCGCCGAAGGCGATGTAAAAAAAGCTCGCGAGGATGATCGGATAAAAGAGTCCCCAGAACATGTTGCCGTAACCGCGGAGCGTTTGTAAAAAGCGGTACTTCATCGTCTGCATCAGTCGCGTAACTCCTTTCCGGTGATTTCGAGAAAGACATCGTTCAAGGTCGGCTGCTCCGAAAAGACATTGGCAAAGCGGACCTCCTCCCCCTCCAGATAGTGCAACAGCGACAGCAGATGCCCCGTGCCGTTTTCGTATTTGATTTTCAGCTCCTCGTTTTCATAGGAAAGATCATAGACATGCGGCATCGTGCGGATGTGTTGCTGCTGTTCCTTAGTCAGCGCCACCCCCTCCACCGTCACCGTCTCTCCGGTGCGGATCATTTCCTTCAGCTCCTGGCTCGTACCGCAGGCCACCTGCTGCCCGTGATCGATGATCGCGATGCGCGTGCAGATCTGCTCGACCTCCTCCATGTAATGGGAGGTGTAGATGATCGTGGAGCCCGACTTATTGAGCGCACGGATATCCTCGAGAATGCGGTTTCTGCTCTGCGGGTCGACCGCGACCGTCGGCTCGTCCAAAATGATGAGCCTCGGCTTGTGCGCGATGCCGCAGGCGATGTTTAAGCGGCGAAGTAAGCCTCCGGAGAGCTTTTTCGGTACTTTTTTGCGGTATTCCGCAAGGCCCGTGGCTTCTATCGCCTCCTCCACGAGCTGCCTGCGTTTTTCTTTGTCCGGCACATACAGGCCGCAGAAGTAATCGATGTTTTCCTGCACGCTGAGTCTGTCAAAGACCGCGACGTCCTGAAAAACCACGCCGATCTGCCGTTTGAGGTCATAGGCGGTCGGCGACATCTCCCGTCCGAACAGGCGTATGTCTCCGCGGTCGTATTTGAGAAGCGCAAGCATGCAGCCGATCGTCGTCGTCTTGCCGGATCCGTTTGGCCCGAGCAGCCCGAAGATTTCGCCCTCCTCCACCGTCAGGTCCAGATGATCGAGCGCAAGCGTGTCACCGTAGCGTTTTACCAGGTCCTTGATTTCTACCATCGAAAAAGCCTCCTTCTTCCTGATGTCACCAGTTTACACCGGAGGAGGAGGCTTTATAAGTGAAGGATGTCACCTTTTCCTGCATGACAAATGTCACATTGCCGCGGTGCGACATGCCCGTAACGGGCAAAACGACTATTTTCCCTACTGCGATATCCGGAAACCCTCCTCCGCATTTCCCGTGAGGATCAGTGTTTGAAGGGTTCCGGAGGCGTTCGGGAAAACGATACGATCCGCCACGCGATGTTCTTTTCCGTCGGTCGTGTGAATGATAAACTCGAGATGCATCTCCTCCTGGGAAGGAGCCGGCGCTTCTATATCAAACCACATCGTATCTCCGCCCAAAAGAGGTGTCTCATCCGCATTCATGCCGCCTCCGCTTTGCACAAGCGCATCCCCCCGGAACAAAGCGAACGTGATATAGGAGATTTCCTCCTCCGTGTCCATCCGCATGCCAAACCGGAGGCTGTGATCAACCGGAGGAGTTGTGCTGTCAAAATACGAATAGGAATCGAGATTTGCCTTGTGGAGGAGCTCATCCGTCAGCCTCGCGCTCGTCATGCAGTTTTTGACATCCTGCCCGAAAAATGCGGACGCGTCCTCCTTCGTGACGGCTGTCGAAAGCGTTTCCCCGTCACAATCGTACACGAACTCCACCGCGTCCAGGTTCCCGATGACCGCAAGCATCATATATGCAAAGGAATGCATCAGGCGCTCCTTGTCCTCCCTGTTTTCGGACGGAATGTCCTCCTTTATCAGAAGCCTCCATGTGAGCGGCGCAGCGTCCGACTTCAGCTCATTTTCGTACGGTCCGAAATGCGCCCCCAGATTCAGGACATTTGCGGTTTTCTGATTTGCGGGCATATCGCCCATATAGTCATGGCGCGTCTCATATACATCGGACGCAAGCGCGGAAACACGCGCCCCGTCATGCCAGATGATCCGTCCGTCCAGGCAGACCGTATGGATATCCACATCATAATCATAATCGGCGTTGAATGTCAGTCTCTCTTCATCCATGAAAAAGAGTCTGCGCCTTCCCCTTGCCGTAAACGTCACAACACCGTCCTGCTCCGTTTCGGAAAAACCCTTGATGATGTAATACGCGTTGGACCTTGCCTCTCCCTGAATGGATAAATGATTTCCGTCCACCCGGATATCAAAGATGTTGATGGCGCCGTACATCGGCTCTCCAATGACAAAAACGCGGACACAAAACAGGGCAAGAAAACACAGTACACCAAGGACGGCGCCCGCTAAAATGATGCGGTTGCGTTTTCTGTTTTTCTTCAGAAAATCGATTTCCTCCGCATCCGCCCGGTCCGGAGTCCCGGGGATTTCCTCCTCCGTGCGCATGGCCTGCAACGTGCGCCGGCAATCCTCGCAGCCTGCCACATGCGCTTCCAGCAGGGCATTGCTCGCTCCGGAGGTCAGCCCGTCTATATAGGACGGCATCAGATCCTTTGCCACATCACAAGGAATGTCATTCATCATATCCCACATCCTTTCTCAGCTTTTCTTTGCCCCGGTAAAACGTGATTCTTGCCCAGTTTTCCGTCTTTCCGAATACCGTGCCGATTTCCCGGAAGGAAAGCGCGCCGTAGATTCTCAGATACAGCACCTCCCGGTACGGCTCGGGCATGTTGTGCAATCTGGCGATCATCTCCAGGTGTCCTGCGGACTGCAGCGCCTGCGTTTCGGCGGACGGGACGGTGTGCGCCTCCGGCCGCAATTCCTCCGCCGGAGGATTTTTTCTCTGCCATGTGCGGAAGACGTTTTTGGCAATCGCGCACAGCCATGTGGAGAGCTTTGCCTTTCCGTCATATCTGTGGATCGTCCGGACAGCCTGAAAGAAGGTTTCCTGCGTCAGCTCCTCCGCAAGATGTGCATTCCGTGTAAAAGAATACAGGTAGCGGTATACCATCTGCGCATACTGCCTGTAAATCTCATCCATGGACTGCAAATCGGCTTCCTCCCTTCGTCCGGTTATATATATAAATGCAACTCTTGAGCCGTTCGTTACAAAGCTTTTCTTATTTTTCAAAAAAAGAAGACCGCGCCGCGAAACGACTTCTTTCTCATCATATCATAATCACCTCCGCCGCCTCATAAAGGGCACGATATCCCCTGCCCCGCCCCGGATGTGATATGATAGAGGAATGGAGCTTGCTTTTACCCTTGGTGTGAAAACCCTGTTTGCGCTGACGGGCCTCGTCCACGCGATGCAGATGGAGCAGGGCAGCCGCCTTGTGCTGTGCCTGTTTACGGCGCTCGCCCTGTCCTTTGCCGCGCAGCTGCCGGCAAGCCGTATCCTGTTCATGGTGCTGTGCGGGGTGTTTTGTCTTCTGCCGCTTGCGCTGCCGCAGATGCTCTGCTTTCTGCCGCTCATCACGTTTGACGCCTGTTACCGCAGAGAGATACTGCCCCTGATTGCAGCGCTCCCCGCCTTTTTTGTCGTGCGTCCCCGGACGGAGCTGCTGGTGCTGATTGTCGCCGGGTGCCTTCTGGCGGCGATGCTGGCGATCGCGCTTGCATGGCTGATACATCTCCGAAAGGAGCTGCAATCCGTCAAGGACGAGGCGGAGAGCGAGACGCGGTCGGCCTCGCAGGAAAAGAAGGCCTTAAGCGCACAGCAAAACGCGGAAATCCACGCCGCAACGCTCCAGGAGCGCAACAGGATCGCCAGGGAAATCCATGACAATGTCGGGCACATGCTCTCGCGCGCCATCCTGCTTACCGGCGCACTGCAGACCGTCAACAAGGACGACGCGATGACTGAGCCCCTGCACAGCTTAAACGAATCGCTGAACGACGCGATGACCTCGATCCGCGAGAGCGTACACGATCTGTACGACGATTCGCTGGACCTGGAGCGTGCTTCGAAGACGCTGCTGGACGAGTTTCAGTTTTGTCCGGTGGACTTCCGCTTCCAGTGCTCGCGCTCCATGCCGCGCGAGGTCAAATACTGCTTCTTTACTATTCTGAAGGAGGCGCTTGTCAATATCGCAAAGCATTCCGGGGCCACAAAGGCAACGGTCTCCATGACGGAGCATCCGGCGCTGTACCAGATGATTGTGCAGGATAACGGCAACTCACCCGCGGCGGGCGACAGGCGCGGCATCGGTCTCGCCGGTATGAGCGAGCGGGTAAATGCACTGGGCGGCACGATCCGCTTCAACGATGACAACGGATTCCGGATTTTTCTGACGGTACCGAGAGAACAGGAAGCGTCCTGACAGATGCAAAACACAAGGAGAAACACGGGTGGACAATGTAATCAGAATCCTGCTGGCAGATGATGACGAGCTGGTGACCATGGCGCTGAAGACCATTCTCTCTGCGAAGGAGGGGATGGAGGTCTGCGCGGCCTGCACTTGCGGCGCGGAGGCGGTGGCGCTGTATGAGGAGTATGGGCCGGATGTGGTGCTGAGTGATATTCGGATGCCTTATGGAGGAGGGGGCGGGGAAGGTGTGCCCGGCGGGCTGGAGGCCGCGGAGCGGATTCTGAGGGCGCACCCGCAGGCCTGCATTCTTCTCCTCACGACCTTTCTTGATGACGAATACATCATCCGCGCCCTGCGACTCGGGGTCAGCGGCTATCTCTTAAAGCAGGATTACGGCGCGCTGCCCGCGGCAATCCGCGCGGCATACGAGGGACAAAACGTGTTTGGCGCAGAAATCACTGCGAAGATGCCGACACTTCTGTCCGGGGCCGCGAAAGAAAACGCCGTGGGGACGACATCCCATCTCGCCGTCCTCAACGAGCGCGAGCAGGAGCTGACCGCCCTGATTGCGGAGGGTCTCTCCAACAAGAAAATCGCGGAAAGGATGTTTTTAAGCGAGGGAACGGTGCGCAACTATCTGAGCACCGTTCTCGAGAAACTTGCGCTGCGCGACCGCACGCAACTTGCGATCTTTTATCTTACGGGGAGACGCACGCAGGGATAAAAGCCGCACGCAGGGATAAAAGGCGCCCGTCCAAAAAGAACGCGGACCGGGAAAATAAAAAGGTGTGACGCGCATTTGCGTCACACCTCAGACTGAAGACAAAGCGGGTCTGGGGAGAATCCCCAGGCCCCTTGCTTTATCCTTAAATCAAAACGAGAAAGCGATCCGATATTGAAAGAATAAAATAGAACGAAAAAGGGAAGATTTCCCTATCCTCTGCATCATAA
>JAFSLV010000035.1 GCA_017448245.1 Lachnospiraceae bacterium
AGATCGCGCCGGTCTGCACATGCCCGCGCACCACAGCGCTCTCCTTATCCAGCTCCAGAATATCGCCGGTCTCCAGAATAAAGACATTTTTCTTCGGCACACCCAGATCCCTTGCGATGTTGCCGTTTGCGATCAGGTGCTTGTACTCGCCGTGAACCGGAATCGCGTATTTCGGCTTCACCAGCGTATAGATCAGCTTGAGATCCTCCTGACAGGCGTGGCCGGAGACATGCACATCCTGGAAGATGACATCCGCCCCCTTCATCAGCAGCTCGTTGATGACATTGGTCACGGCCTTTTCATTGCCGGGGATCGGGTTGGAGGAAAAGATGACCGTATCGCCCTGGTCAATCGTGATCTTTTTGTGCTGTCCGCTCGCGATACGGGACAGCGCCGCCATGCTCTCACCCTGGGATCCGGTCGTGATGATCGCCGTTTTCTCGGGCGGATAGTTTTTGATCTCCTCGATATCGATCAGCGTATTCTCCGGCACCTTGATATACCCCAGCCGTTCCGCGATGTCGATTGTCGTCACCATGCTGCGCCCCTGCACGACCACCTTGCGGCCGTACTTGCAGGCGGAGTTGATGATCTGCTGCACGCGGTCGACGTTGGATGCAAAGGTCGCGATGATGATGCGAGTCTTTTCATGCTCCGCAAAGATCGTGTCCATGGTGTGACCGACGGTTTTTTCCGACGCCGTGGAGCCCGGACGCTCCGCATTGGTGGAATCCGACATCAGTTCAAGCACGCCTTTTTTTCCGATCTCCGCAAAGCGCTGCAAATCGATCGGATCACCGAAGACGGGCGTGTAATCCACCTTGAAATCGCCGGTGTGCACGAGAATGCCGACCGGTGTATAAATCGCAAGCGCCGCAGCGTCCACGATCGAGTGATTTGTGCGGATAAATTCCACATGGAAATCGCCGAGGGTAATCGTCGAACCGAAACCCACAACCTTGCGCTTTACCATGTCCAGCATGTTGTGCTCTTCGAGTTTGTGCTCGATGAGCCCCATTGTCAGACGCGTCGCATAGATCGGGACATTGACCTCCCTGAGGACATAGGGGAGCGATCCGATATGGTCCTCATGCCCGTGCGTGATGACAAAGGCCTTGACCTTTTCGATGTTTTCTTTCAGATACGTGACATCCGGGATCACCAGGTCGATGCCCAGCATGTCGTCTTCCGGAAAGGCAAGTCCGCAGTCCACCACGATGATGCTGTCGCCGTAGCAGAAAGCGGTGATGTTCATGCCGATCTGTTCGAGCCCCCCTAAGGGGATAATCTGCAGTTTTTCTGTTTTGTCGTTAGAATGATTGTTGCTCAAAAATCTGTTACCTCCAATATTTTCTTATACTTCCAATAAAATGTCATCGCCGTCCAGCAGATCCGCAAAGACCTTTGCGCAGGCGGCAAGCTCTTCCTCCTCCGTCACCTCCGTGAAGAGTGCCTCCTCCTCCTCCGGCGCGGAATCATCGCGCATGATAAAGGCGTCCGCGTCACCGTCCTCCGCATCCGTCACGAGGATGTATGATTTGCCGTTCAGCGTACTCTGCCCGACAATAAAAAACTCCGTATCTTCTCCGCCTTCCGGGCGGAATATGATCTTCTCCGTCATGACCGTTCCTTTCGCTGCGCCAGGCAGGACTCCAGTATCACCTTGGCCGCCACCATATCAATGTAGTCTTTTCGCGCTTCCTTTTTGATGCCGTTCATTCTGAGAATCTCTTCCGCTTCGACACTGGTGAGCCGCTCGTCCCACATCGTGACGGGCAGTCCCGTACGGCGTACAAGGTGTTCCCGGAACGCATAAGCCTCTTTTGCCATATCGGAAACGCGCAGATCCATGTGCAGGGGAAGCCCCAGAACAATCTCAGAAATATCGTATTCGGTGATCAGTTCTTCTATTCTCGCGAGCGTGCGTCGCAGTTTATTCGGCTCTTTTCTCCGGATGATCTCGAGTGCACGCGCAGTCAGTAACAGCTCGTCGCTCACCGCAACGCCTACCGTCTTCCAGCCGTAATCAAGGCCCATGATCCGCACCGGTATCACCCGCCGTCTCTTAACCGCAGGGGCGGCAATCAGTCGTAATCCGATCCGGGCCAGTCGTGGTAACGGATATAGGTCTTTAACATCTCCTCTACCAGCTCATCGCGTTCCACCTTCATGATCAGCGAGCGAGCGCCTTTGTGGCTCGTGATGTAGGTCGGGTCTCCGGACATGATATACCCGACAATCTGGTTGACCGGATTGTAGCCGCGCTCCATCAGTGCTTCGTAGATCACCTCCAGCACCTGTTTTGCGTTTTCCTCGTTATCCACCGCGACCTTGAAAAATTGTGTGTTGCCGAGATTCTGTTCCATGATTCCTCCCAACGCGCACAGCACGTTTTGGTTCGCGCATCCGAGCCGGATGGCATAGTTATAATTTATTTTACATTAACTATTGTAAAATTGCAATTGCTACTGACACACGCAGTGATTACGCATGAAAATTGAGCGGATCATGAGGCCGTTCTTTTTTTTCTTGACCAAATATAGCATATACGTATATACTATACATATGAAACGCAAGATCGTTTATCCTGATTGGGTCGAAAAATATCGTACAAAAGGACGTACCATACGCAAAGTACGGGACGGCTACGGCCTGTATTCCTGCACATCGGTTTATGTGAAGGGCTCTACCCCAAAGTCTGTCCAGAAGTATCTCGGGATGATCACGGAGAAAGACGGTTTCATTCCTAAGGTTTCCATACCGGAATGCCCCCGGTATATCGAGTACGGGCTGAGTCATTTCCTTCTCCGGAATTTCAAGCGTGATCTTCAAAGAGCGTCCTTCGGCGGTTATGAGGAGATTGTTTATCTCGGCATCGTTATGTTCATGTTCGGTTCTGTGGAGCCGTGTTTCATTCGTTCCACCTTCCTTACTTATGATCGCGCAGAGGAGTATGTCGCTTATGCGGAAAAAGTGAATATATCCCGTATAAAGAGTCTCGTCACGCGGATTGAAAGAGTTCTCGTCAAAAAGAT
>JAFSLV010000002.1 GCA_017448245.1 Lachnospiraceae bacterium
ATCTTCAAGAAGTGGTACAATAAAATCCATGAGAGTATCCCCCTTTTAAAGGTATTTTTTTCCCAAAACCATTATACCCAAAGGTGAGATACTCTCTTTCTTTTATTTTTTATTCAACTGACACTTTCTTTACTCCATTCAGTTTTTGAGCTCGCGGAGCATCTGCGCAAGAAGCGTGCCCGCGCCGACGGCCAGTTGCTCCGTTTTGCGGATCCGCACATAGTACCTGCCGTAAATGGCATGCAGATTTTCCAGATAGGAGGTCTTCCCCGTAAAGATCGCACCGACCATGAACTGCTTTTCCCTCAGGCTTCCCACCGCCTCGATCGTATCGTTGACCGCGGCAAAGCCGTCATATTCCCTTGCAAATACCGACCCCTCCTCCGGCGGCATCTTTTGCGAGTCGTTCGGATGCGCATCCGTAAGGACAAGTAACAGCTTCTTCTCCGCGCCCTTTTCCGTGAGTTTCTCCAGTGCGCCAAGTGCCAGTCCGTCCCGGTTCCAGCCTGCCGCATAATACCTGAAGATCCGGTTACAGTCCGCATCCTCATAGGATTTCAGCAGCTGCAGCACGGTAAATCCCTTGACGGAACGGAAGGCTTCCACCTGCACCGGCACGTGGCACCTTGTAAGGCTCCTTGCCAGCACATAGGCCTGCGCGGCGATGATTTCCTGTGCGGAAGCGCGGGAAGAAGAAGCATCCAGAAGAATATCGACCGAGAGATTGTTCTCCACCTCGTCTCCCGGATGCGTAAAGACATAAGGATCGTCCAGGAGCTTCATCCGGTACGCCCTTGCCGCATCCAGGGTGCCCTCCCTTGCCCGCTCGGGAAGAGGTTCGAGGAAGGTCGAAAGAAGTGCGTCGAGCTGCGCCGTCAGCTGGCGGATCCCCGCGGCGATCATTACGGAAGATCGCTGATAAAACGCGGTGTTCTTTTCGTGCTGTTTACGGATATCCGCGGCAAGCAGCTTTGCCTCCTTATGCTTCATCTCGTCCGGCAGCGTCTCGCCTTTGGCATACCACAAACGGCACGATTCGTGGGCCCCTGTGCAAAGCGCATTTTCGAGCACCGTCATCTGTGCCTGATCATAGAGGCACTCCCCGAAGCATGTGCGGATATACTCCTCGTCCTCTTTGCCGCGCGCAAGCTCCCTTGTGCTCAAAAAGGACGCTCTTTGCTCCGCGCTCGTGCCGCTGCCCCTGACGATCAGGGAATCCTGCATTCTTGCGTCCCTGCGCATGACGTTGCGAAGGATCTGTGACAGCTGTGCGCTGACGGGAATCCCCTCATGCGCACCCAGGCGGAAATCACGGAAACGAAACTCGTCAATCAGGATATTTTTCAGCTGTCCGATCAGCTCCTTTGTATCACACGAACCGGGAATTTGCAACTTTTCAAACAGTCTTTTTGCGCCCGGTGTCATGAGAAAGGGCCTGTCTCCCCTGACCTCCCCCCACCTGAACCGCATCTGCTCGTATACGCGCGGATTATGCGCCATCATCTCCTGACGGGAAAGTGTCTCCTCCTCCTTGAAAAAGCTCTCCGCGTACTGCCTGCGCATATGCGCAAGCATCGGGCGATCCGGAATCTCCTTCTCGTAGAGACACTGCTCGATCCCGAGCCACACAAGCATATCGAGCGCCCGGGCCCTTGCGCTGTGCGCATAAGAGGCAAAAAAGGCATTCAGCGCCTCCGTGTCGAGCCACCTGATTGCCAGTCCGATCACCGTATTCAAATAAAAATCGGGAGAGCCGTCCGGTTTGAACGCAAGAAACGGTGCCTCACAATCATAACGCCCCGCCGCGTTCCAGACCTGGTTCATCGCCCGGCGTTGCATGGAACCCGTGCGCTTTGTCTTCATGCGGTAAAGACATCCTCCGCGGTCAGATCCGCGGGAAGTCTTGCGCTCACCACGTCGCGCACGAGCTGCTGTTCAAAGGGATCAAAGGTCTTGTTGACGATGCACATATCGAGGGCCGCCCCCGACGCAATTCCCTTTTCGATCAGTCTGAGGGCGTCTAAAAGGCCCCTCAGATCCACCGCGCGGTCGGAAATATCGGCGTGCGACGCCTTCTTTTCGAGCTCGTAAAAGAGCTTCATGAACTGGTCGCAGATCTGATCATTGATCGCGGGAAAACGGCCGGTGATCAGTTTTTTAAGATCCTTCTCCGTGGCAACCGGCATATTGAGTACCACAAAACGGCTCGCCAGCGCGGCATTCAGGTCTCTTGTTCCCGCGTAACCGTAATTCATCGTCGCAATGAACCGGGCCGCCTCATGCACGCGGACCTTTTTGTATCCCGGCACATCGATGATATGCCTGAAATCCAGCGCCGAATGCAGCACCGCCAGCGCCTCGTTTCTTGCCATATTGATCTCGTCGAGCACGACAAATCCGCCGTTTTGTGCCGTCAGATAGATGGGACCCGGCCTGAAGACCACCTTGTCGCCGTCATAGGTGTCCGCGCCGATCAGAAAGGATGCTTCCGTCGAGATATGGAAGGATACGTTCCATGCGGGTCTGCCGAATACATAGGCGAGGTTTTCCGCAAGCACGTTTTTGCCGGTCGCCTTCGGCCCCGTGAGCAACAGGTTTTCTCCCGCAAGGAGCGCGGCGATGGCCTTCTCCCAGACGTCTTTTCCGTAGTAGAGATACTCCGGCACGGGGATTCTGTCCCGGAATTCCTCCTCCCTCACCGGAAACTGCGCACGAAATTCCTTTACGCCCTCGACGAGCCTGCTTGCAATGCCTTCCTGTTCCAGAAATTGCAGAATATCGATATCCAAAAAGCGTTTCCTTTCCCGCCCCGGATGGCGTATGCGGTGACGCGTCTTTTACTGATAATCGCAGATCAAAAACATCGGCTTGACCGCGACCACTTCGTCATATTCCTTCTGTGAGACCTGTACGCTCTTGTCGAGCCCCTTCAGTTCTTCCTTGACATAGGCAAAAGCTTCTTCGACCGTGACGGCCTTTCCTTTTTTGATCGCGCGGATCATCCGGTCAAGGACAATCGGGTGCGCATACTGCGGCGGAACCGGAAAGTCCTTTTCTCCCTCGAGATAGATCCGCATGTCGGAGAGCGCGTTCTCCCATTCCTTTTGCACCGCGGCCTTGTTGTTGCGGCCCGTGGGCAGGACGCGCGCGCTGACGACGAGAAACGTAAAGGTAAATCCGCCCAGCACGGCAAAGATCGCGCCGCGCACATCCATGAAAAAGTATAAGAACAATCCGATCACCGCCGCGGCGATCGCGGCGACCAGAATCATGACCGCAACGTAAACATAAAAGGGATTGGTCATGTCGGAGGAGCGCTTGCGCCTGGCGCTTGCCGAAAGATTCTCCGAAAGACCTGCGCGGATTTTCAGCATGCTCTTTGCGTTCTCGAGCTTTGTAACGGCGCTCTTTGCCTCCGGTGTCAGCTCCCTGAGATACGAAGCCAGCTCTTTTTCCTCCGCCTCTCTCAGCTTCCTTTCCGCCTCCGCGCTGTGAACCGGAATCTCCGGATGATCCTTTTGCATCTGCGAAAGCAACAGATCCACCTCGTCCTCATGCTTGAAGTTGCATTTCTTTTCCGTGCCGTCCTTCATCTGTACGACAAAATAGGCCATTGCGCCGAAGACGCCCTTTCCGGTATATCCTCCCTTGGACATGGCGACCCGTTTAAAGACGCGCGCAATGTCCGCATAGACGACATAATACATGCGCTTGATATAAAAGCTGTTGACATAGAGCGCCTTGTCGCCGATGGCGCAGGGGCCCACCCTGAGCGCTCTGCGCTTATCGAAGGACAGCTCCTCCGAAGAAAGCGGCGTCTGCCCGATCCGGAATGTAGGAATCAGTCCCATGGTCTTTTCTTCTCCTTGAACCCTGTATTTACTTATGTTACCCCTGATGGGAAACGGCGGAAGGAAGTTGCCTTCCTTCCGCCGTTTATGATTATACCACGTTTGAGCGGATGTGTCTTTCTTATGCGGACGCTTCCGCCTTGCCCTTCTGCTTGTTGACCGCAAACAGGAAAATCGCAAGGAAGGCCACCGCAAAGACGATACCCGCGGGATACGCGACACCGGTTGCCCATTCGACGAGCTTTCTGCCGGTCGTGCCGTCGTCCTTGGTGATGACTTCATACGTATTGAGCATGGAGCCCAGGCACTCTTCCGCGATCACGAAATATGTCACGGAAACGGCCGTCATAAAGGTCGCGGGTACCGCGCAGATCCAGTAATTCTTCTTTTCCTTGGCCAGATACATCGCCGCCGCCCATAAGACGATCATCGCGAGTGTCTGGTTGGACCAGGAGAAGTATCTCCAGATCACGTTGTAGTCGATCTTGCCGAGTGCGTTGCCTACACCGAGGATCGCGCCGACACCGAGCACCGGGATCGTAAGTCCCAGACGCTTCTTGATGTCGCCCTGATCGATCTTGAACCAGTCGGCAATCGTCAGTCTTGCGGAACGGAATGCCGTATCACCCGAGGTGATCGGGCAGGCGATAACGCCGAGCATCGCGATCGCGACACCGAAGACACCGCCCATGGTCAGCTTGGAGATCGCATACACCGTCACCGGTGCGCCTGCGCCCTGTCCCGCCGCATGAAGACCGACGGAACCGTAGAAGGTGCAGCCTGCCGCCGCCCAGATCATGGCAATGATGCCTTCCGCGGTCATCGCGCCGGAAAAGACGAAACGGCCCTGGCGCTCACTCTTTAAGCAGCGCGCCATCATCGGGGACTGGGTGGCATGGAATCCGGACAACGCACCGCAGGCAACGGTGATGAACATCGTCGACCAGAGCGGCGTTCCGGACGGATGGAGCGAACGGAAATTGTTCCACAGTTCCGGCATCGTATATACGGCACCGCCTGCTTCCTCAACGGCGCAGACCGTTCCCTGGAGTCTTAAGACACCGATGCCGACGCCGATCGCCATGACGATCAGGCAGATACCAAAGACCGGATAGATGCGGCCGATGACCTTGTCGATCGGCACGAAGGTGGAAATAAAGTAATAAATCAGGATTACGACGACCCAGAACAGCGTCTTGCCGTAGAAGGCAGCCGCGGCCGCTTCGTTGGCACCGTTGTCCGTGATCAGCACGCGGAGCAGACCTGCCGGTCCGACCGCAAACACGGTACCGACCATGACAAGCAGCACAACCGCAAACACGCGCATGACATAACCGAGGATCGGTCCGAGATAGGTCGTAACGACCTCGGAGATCGATGCGCCGTTGTTACGCTCTGACAACATACCGGAAAAATAGTCGTGTACGCAGCCCGCAAACACCGTACCGAAGGTG
The DNA here is from genome assembly GCA_017448245.1 of Lachnospiraceae bacterium. Taxonomy (GTDB): domain Bacteria; phylum Bacillota; class Clostridia; order Lachnospirales; family Lachnospiraceae; genus Butyrivibrio. The sequence continues at coordinate 5,306 of JAFSLV010000002.1, forward strand.
ATCCACAGATACACGACGGGGCCCCAGAACGCGCCGGACAGTGCACCGTTGATGGGACCGAGTCCCGCGATGTTGAGGAGCTGGATCAGAAACATCTTCCACTGAGGCATGACGACGTAGTCGACACCGTCATTGATCGCGACGGCAGGCGTCTCACGGTCGTCGGGCCCGAAGATGTTCTCTACCAGCTTGCTGTAGGTGAAATAGCCGCCTACAATGATGACGCAGCAGAGAATAAAACTAATCATAAAACCCTCCTTCCAAAACCTTCTGCTTCTGCAAAATATGCTATTCATAAAAAGTTTATGTGATTTTTTCACTGATTGCAATTAGAAAATACGCCAAATCTTTTGCTTTCTTTTATACAATCTTCACAAAAATAACTAATGTTGTGCTATAATATGAAATATGAATGTCCCAAATGTGCACGAACCGGTTCTTTTTATGCGTCCCTACTGCCGAGAGGTCCTCTGGGGGGGTACCGCACTGCGGGACAGCTTCGGCTACGAAATCCCCTCCGCGCACACGGGAGAGGCCTGGATTGTCAGTGCGGTCGGGGAGGCGCTTCTTGCACCGGACGATACCCGTGCCCCCTTCCCTTATCCCGGCGAGAGCTGCGTTTTGGGCTCCTCCTTTGACGGAATGCCGCTGTCTGTTCTCTACAGGGAACGCAGGGATCTGTTCGGAGGACTACCCTCCGATACCTTTCCTTTGCTGGTCAAAATGATCGATGCGCACGACGATCTGAGCGTGCAGGTCCATCCGGATGATGCTTACGCACAGCGGACGGAGGGCGTTCCCTACGGCAAAAACGAATGCTGGTATATCCTCGACCACACCCCCGGCGCCTCCATCATTGCGGGACATAGTGCAAAGGATCGTGAAACGCTTACGCGCATGATCCGGGAGGGAGACTGGGCGCATCTTCTGAAAAAACAGGAAATACATACGGAGGATTTTTTCTATATCCCTGCCGGTACCGTCCACGCGCTCTTGCGCGGAACGCTCCTTCTGGAGATCCAGCAGACCTCCAATCTGACGTACCGGCTCTATGATTACGACCGGATGCAAAACGGCAAAAAAAGAGACCTCCATATCGAAAAGGCCCTGGATGTCATTACCTGTCCGCAGGAGGTCGCGCCTTTGCCAAGCGGAACGGGGGCCCTGCCCTCCGGGAGAGACTCCTGCCGCATTCTCTTATCGAACCGCCTCTTTCGGATCGAGGAGTGGACCATGCCCGACCTGCACGGCGGGTTTCCCTTCCTCATCCGCTCGCCCCGCTTCGAGATCTTTGTCATCACCGAAGGGCAGGGGCATGTGCACTACGGCGCACGCATGCAGCATTCTTCGGACATCAAAAAGGGTGACGTCTTCATCGCGACCGCTTACTGCGACATGCTTCGCTTCTTCGGTGCGATGAAGTGCGTCACCGCTGCAATTCCTTTTTAAAAGAGTTCTTTCTTTCCGCTCAGAATGTACTTTCCTCCGGCGGCTGATCCCCCGTTTTTTCTTCCTCCGCGGATGGTTCTTCCTGTGCGGAAGATTCTTCCCGTGCGGAATCCTCCTCCGGCGGCGTATCCTGTGCGGGCGGTGCGACAAAGCCCGTAGGGGTTCCGCACTTGGCACAGAACTTGGCATTCGGCAGGATCGGCGTCCCGCAATTCTTGCAGACATCTCCCCCGGGCTGCATCAGGGGCGTTTCCGCGCCGGGCACCGGTGCGCCCATCGGAGGCTGTCCCATCGGAGGCTGTCCCATCGGAGGCTGTGCGAATCCCGGCGGCGGTGCCATACCGGGCTGTCCGTACTGCGGCATCTGCGGCGGAGGGGGCAGCGGCATTTCTCCCCCGCAATGCGGGCAGAAACGATTGCCCTGCGGTACAATCCCGTTGCACTTGGGGCAGATCGCATCTCCTTTGATCTGTGCAATCTTCTCCTCGACGGCACGGGTATTGGCATTCACCGCATCGATCGCCTCGATCAGACGTGCATAATCCGGTTCGTCCGCATTCTCCGACTTTTTATGGTCATAATACATCTGTCCGAGCTGCGAAAACATCTCCATCCGCTGCTGGCGGAGTCTTCCAAGCTCGCCGTTGAGCCGGTTGGTTTCGGAAAAGTCCTTTGCCTTCTTTCCCATGTTGTCAAAAAAATTTGCCATAGCTCCTCCTTGTGCGCGGCCATGCGCGTGTGTCCAATAAAACTGATGTCAGTATAGCATCATCCGGCTCGGACATACAAGTACTTTTCCTAAAAGGTCTTCAGCATCCGCACATAGCGGCCCTTTTGTGCATGTGCGCGTACCCTCCTGCCGTTTCCCTCTCCCGGATAGATGCCGCCGTAGATATCCTCCTCCACCTCGAGCGTTTCCACCGCTTCAAACCCGAGCCGGTAAAGGAGCCTGAGCGACACCCCGTTGCCCTCCTTGACCAGCGCCTGTACCCTGTCCAAAAGCAGCGCCTCTTTGCCGTATGCAAGAACCGCCCCGATCATTTCCGTTGCATATCCTTTTTTCTGCCAGGGGACGCCGACCAGAAACCCGATCTCCGTATTCTCAAAACCGCCCCTGACCGAATATCCGCAGCGCCCGACGATGTCTCCCGTCTCCTTTTCGATCACCGTCCAGACACCGAATCCCGTCAGCGCATAGACATTGCGGATGTAATCCGCCATGTACCGCTTTTCGTCTTCCGGATTCCCGAACAGTCCCTCCATATACCGGGTCATCTCCGGCGGCTGATAGATCTCATAAAAGGCATCCACATCCTCCACGGTGCTTTCGCGAAGGCGAAGCCTCTTGGTTTCGAGGATTTCCCACGGCTCACCGGAAAGACGCTGGTATGCCTTGATATAAGAATCGGCATCGATCTCTTCGATCTCCTCAAAGATATAGGCGACCCCCGAAAAATCCGCCGCACGGTTTGCCGCATGACGGTAAGCGATCGCACGGCATCCCGCACCGGTCTTTTTTTTCAGATCCGCAGGGTCGTCGCAGACAAAAAGCGTCTCCCGCTCCTGCGCCGTATCCTCCCCGTCCCCGGTCACCCGTGCGTCCAGGCCCTCTTTTTGCAGATGCGCGCATGCCTTAGCGGCGGCATCCCGCGCCGTCTCATCCGTCGTGTGCAACACAAAGCGTATTTTTTTCATCATGACACCATGATACCACTTATGGTATGATGGATACAATTTTCATCTCAGGAGCCCCAAAGGACAGACGATGTCCCGAAAGGCGGGCCATTCAATCAGGAGGACACACACATGTCGAAAAACCCGATCGTCACCATCACCATGGAAAACGGAGACACCATCCGTGCCGAGCTCTATCCGGATGTTGCCCCCAATACCGTCAACAACTTTATCTCCCTCATCCGTAAAGGCTTTTATGACGGCACCGTCTTTCACCGCGTCATCAAAGGCTTCATGCTGCAGGGCGGAGATCCCGAAGGCACCGGAACCGGAGGTCCGGGCTACAGCATCCGCGGCGAGTTTACGAGCAACGGATTTCAAAACGATCTTTTGCATACGCCGGGGGTTCTTTCCATGGCGCGCACCATGATTCCCGACTCCGCGGGGAGCCAGTTTTTTATCATGCATGACAACGCGCCGCATCTCGACGGGGACTATGCCGCCTTCGGCATGGTGACCGAGGGGATGGAGATTGTCAATGCCATCGCCGAAACCCCGACGGATTTTCAGGACCGGCCGCGCACGCCGCAGGTGATGCAAACCGTGACGGTAGAGACTTTTGACGTGGAATATCCGGAACCGGAGACCGTCTGAAAACAAAAAAACTCCCCGAAAACAGGGAGGATGCCGGGCGCGCCGCAGCGCACCCGGCATTATTATGAAAAAGTTTTTTTGGTAATTTCTCTCTCTGTATTTACCACTATAACAGAGAAAAATGTCCTGGATATGATTCAGTGTAACAATTTTTTGAAGAACTTTTGAACAAATTATGAACGCCTCACTCCTGCGGCGGCTGCCCGTAGCCGTCCTGTGGCGGCTGCGCATAACCCTGAGGCTGACCGTAGCCGTCCTGTGGTTGCTGCGGTGCCTGCGCATAGCCCTGCGGATGTCCGTAGCCGTCCTGTGGTTGCTGCGGTGCCTGCGCATAGCCCTGCGGATGTCCGTAGCCGTCCTGTCGTTGCGCATAGCCCCGCGGTGCACGTCCGTATCCGCCTCGCGCAGCCCCGCCCGGCCTTGCGGCGGCCACACCCATGTTCAGGCGGCTCATCTCTCCGCCCATCAGGATCCCCAGCACGATACCGGCAATCACGATCAGGACGCCCAGCAGCAAAAGCCAGAAACCGCCGCCGTTTTTTAAGAGCGGCACGATCTCCTCCTTTGCATCCTTCATCTCATCGGCTGTCAGGCTGTATTCGATCCCCCAGTCCTCGGAGATGGCCTTGACCATGCTCTTTACGATCCTGCCGGGTACCAGGGCTCTTGCGATCCAGATGGCGAGAAAGGTCCATACGGCACTCGCCGCGGGAACGGCCAGCTTGACGATCCCGAGTTTTGTCACAAAACGGTCGGCGAGGATCACCGCAATGCCAGCAAGCGCAAGAAGCATTGTCAAAAGACCGATGAAAGCGTTGACGGAAAACATCGAATACCGCATCCTGATGTATTCTTCGATCTCTGCCAGCTCGCGCGCGCTTCCCGAAACCCTCCGGAGCGCGACAAAGGTGCCCAGAAAGATCAGCAAGAGACCCACGATTTTGACAATGTCAAAGATCAGATCCATTCCCATCGCCGGCAGCTGTACCGTCCGGACCTCCCGCTGTGTACCGTATACACCCTGTGATCCGTACTGCGGCTGCATCACGGGCTGTACCGCACCGCAAAAACCGCAGGAAGGTGCATGATCGTCGATCTGTTTTCCGCACTGTACGCAGTGTTTCATGTTACTGACTCCTTTCCTCTGTAAGCGTGATTTCCGCATATTCGGGTGTGCGTATGGTAATCGCTTCCCGGATATTTCTGATCTCCACGTGCGTATGCGCACCGCCGTACTCACCGTCCCTTGTCCAGGCCACTTCCTCGCCCGTGTCCACGATGAGATGATCCGTCTTAAAGCAATACATCATATCCGTCACCAGATCCCGGTTCAAAAGCCCCGTGACAATCGCCGACATCTCAATCAGGTTGCGCGGCGTTTTGATCAGCGTGACCTCAAACAGTCCGTCGTTGAGTTTGACATTCTTTCCGGTAATCTCCTTAAAGCCGCCGATGGACACGGAATTGGTCACCATGCCGAAAATGCAGTCTTCGTCGATGACCCCGTCCTTGTAGACCGCCTTTACATGATACGAGCGCACGTCCGTAAGCTGTTTGATCCCTTCAAGAATATATGCGGCGTGGCCGAGCATGTTTTTGATGTCCTGTTTGGTCTTATAGGACACTTCCGTAAAAAGGCCGAACGCCGCCGTGTAGACAAAGTAGGCCTGATTCATCACGCCGACATCACAACGGAAGTTTTTGCCCCGCACGGCGATCTTTGCCGCCTTTTCCATGACGGAAGGAATCCCCAGACTGACCGCAAAATCATTGGTGGTACCCGCGGGGATATAACCGATCGGAATCTTTTTGTCCGATCCCATCATCCCGCAGACGACCTCGTCGAGCGTGCCGTCGCCGCCGGCACAGACCACCATCTCAAAGATGTCTTCTCTCTCGAGCACCGCATGCACCGCATGTCCGATTCCCCGCGTGGGACAGGCCGTCACCTCGTATCCCGCCATCGATAAGGTGTCGATCATATCGAGCAGATTGGAACGGATGCGTTCCTTCCCTGCCCGCGGGTTATAGACAAACAGGATTTTCGGGTCGTTTTTCATGACGTTTTGCCAAAAAACTCCGAAAGACGCGCCACCGCCTCTTTCTCATCCTTTCCTTCCGCCGTCAGTGTGATTTCGTCTCCCGCCTTCAGCTGCACGGTCATCATCCCCATGATGCTTTTCAGATTGATGCGGGCATTGTCCTGCAGAAGATGCAGGGCGCTTTCAAAACTGTCCGCCAGCTGCACCGCCTGTGCGATCTGTCTGCCGTCAAGCGTCAGCGCTTCCCCGATCCGTATGTTTTTTCTCTCCATGAAGGTGTTTGTCCTCTTTCTTTAGCTGCGCAAGCTGTACGATTTTCTGCAGCCTGTGGTTCATGCCGGATTTGGTCAGGGGCGGTTTCATATGCTCCGCCAGTTCCTTCAGTGCCATGTCCGGTGCTTCTTTTCTTGCCTTGGCGGCTGCGCGCAGGGATGCCGGCAGTCTCTTCAACTCTCCCGTTTCTTCCAGATACGTGATCGCCTCGATCTGGATACGCGCCGCGTCAACGGCCCTCGTGATATTGTGCTGGTCACAGTTGACGCGCCGGTTGACGACGCCCCGCATCTGCCTGAGGATCCGGCTGTTTTCCATCTCCATCAGCGATACATGCGCGCCCATGACGTTTAAAAGGCTTGCGATCTCCTCGCTGTCCTTGAGATAAACGGCCTCACGGGACCCTCTCGTCGTCCGGGAAGAATGAATCTCGAAGCCGGAAAGCGCCTCACCGAGTGCATCCGCCGCAGCCTTCGTGCGGCACGAAAATTCCAGATGATATCCCTTCCCGGGATCACTCATCGAGCCGGAAAGGATAAACGCTTCCCGCAAAAAAGCGCGCCTGCAACAGCGTCTTTTCGGCACTTTATCTATATTATACGCTTTTTCTTTGCTTGTAAAGAGCGCCTGCGCCGTACGCTGTGCCGCGCGGCAGTGGTTGGCGCCGTTGACGACCTGTGACAATTCGTCCTTTACTCTTTTTGAAAATGACAGCCGGTTCACTTTTGATAATCCCTGTGCGCGATCTTGATGCCGTAATCCCCTTTCTTGCGCAACGCTTCATAGACGGCATTGGCGATGGTGACGCTGCGGTGATGACCGCCGGTACAGCCCACGGCAATCACCAGACGGTTTTTCCCCTCTTTGATATAGCCGGGGATCAGAAAAGCCAGAAGGTCACTTGCCTTTTCGACAAAGATACCGGCCTCCTTTGCCGCCATGACATACTCCCTCACCCCCGCATCCATTCCGGTCAGGTGCTTCAGTTCTTCGATATAATAGGGATTGGGTAAAAACCGCACGTCAAATACCAGATCCGCATCCACCGGGATACCGTATTTAAAACCAAAGCTCAGGATTGTAATCATGAGAGAGTTGTATTTTTCGTCGCGGACAAACACGTCCGTGAGCGTCTCCCTCAGCTCTCTTGTCAGGAGTCTGGATGTGTCGATCACATAATCCGACCGGTCGCGGATGGTGCGGAGCACCTCTCTCTCCCTTGCAATTCCCTGCTCGAGCGAATCATCCCCCGAGAGCGGATGTGCCCTGCGGCTTTCCTTGTAGCGCTTGATCAGCACGTCGTCCGCCGCGTCCATGAACAATACCTCCAGGGGCACCCCCTGCTCCCGGATCCTTTCGACGGCCTCGACCACGCCCTTAAAATGATGATCCGTACGTACGTCAAGTCCGAGGGCCGCCTTGGTCACTTCCGCCCCCGGCATGGAAATCACCTCGACAAATTTTTCGATCAGGGATACCGGCAGGTTGTCCACGCAGTAATACCCCAGATCCTCCAGGGTCCGGATGGCACTGGATTTGCCGCCGCCGCTCATTCCCGTAACGATAATCAGACGCATGCTTCAAACTCTCCCAAAAGAATCACTTCCGGTACGAGCCGTACCCCGTGTGTCTCCTCCACTTTTTTCGTCACCAGCTGCATCAGCCGCCAGATGTCCGTGGCGGTCGCTTTTCCCTTATTGATCAGAAAACCGCAGTGTTTTTCGGATACCTCCGCATCCCCGATGCGCGTACCGGAAAGCCCCGCCTCCATGATCATCTGTCCCGCAAAGCCTTCGGGCGGGCGCTTGAAGGTGGAACCCGCGCTCGGGTATTCGAGCGGCTGCTTATCCTTTCTTGTTTGCAAAAGCATCTGCATCCTGTCCTCAATCTGTATGGCATCTCCCGGCGTCAGCGTAAAGCTGCCCTCCAGAAAGCAGAGCATCTTTTCTTTGGCAATCGATGTCCGGTAGCCGAAATGGCATGCCGCATTGTCCAGCACCCGCTCTTCGATCCTTTCCCCTTCCAGGTCGAGAATGCGCGCGTGGCGCAACACGTCTTTGATCTCCGTTCCAAAGGCGCCGGCGTTCATGTACAGTGCGCCGCCGACGGTCCCGGGGATTCCGAAGAGTGCGCTCATGCCGTCGAGCGCATGCTCCCTTGCCGCCCTTGCCACATCGGAGAGCATCGCCCCCGCCCCCGCAAGGATCCTTTCCCCCTGCACCGTGATTTTGGAAAACTCCGTGCCGGACAACACGATGACCGCACCGTGATAGCCCGCATCCGATACCAGCAGATTGGAGCCGTTGCCGACGATCACAAAAGGAATACCGTTTTCCGTAAAAAACGCGAGGCTCTTAACGAGCGCCTCCCTGGTCATGGCGCGCACAAATACGTCCGCCGTACCGCCCGCGCGAAACGACGTATGCCTTGCCATCGGCTCATGGCACGTCACCTCAATCCCGTCTGTATGCTCCGGCAGCTGCTGCCTGATCTGCTCCGGTGTCGTCACGTTTTCCTCTTCCTCTTCCCCGTCTTCGGTGTGGCGCGCAGGTTTTCCTGCACCCTGGCATAGAGCTCCTGCGCCGCGTTGTATCCCATCTTCTTTTGCCTGTGATTGACGGCGGCGGACTCACAGATGATGGCCAGATTCCTGCCCGGACGGATCGGAATGTCATGGCATACCACCTTGTTGCCGAGGTACTCGGTATATCTCTCCTCAAGACCGAAGCGGTCATAATCCTTATCCTTGTCCCATTCCTCAAGCCTTACCACCAGATCGATATTGGCGGTGTCCCTGACCGCGGATACGCCAAAGAGCGTCTTGACGTCGATGACGCCGATGCCCCGCAGCTCGATAAAATACTTGGTCAGCTCCGGCGCCATGCCGATCAGCGTATCATCCGACACCTTGCGGATCTCCACCACGTCATCGCTGACCAGGCGATGTCCCCTGCGCAACAGTTCCAGGGCAGCCTCGGATTTGCCGATGCCGCTTTCTCCCGTGATCAGCACGCCTTCGCCGTATACGTCGACCAGCACGCCGTGGATCCTGATACAGGGAGCGAGCTTTACGTTGAGCCAGCGGATGATTTCCGCCATCACCTCGCTGGTGACCATGTCGGAAGAAAGAACCGGGATCCGGTGTTTTGTTGCGATCTTCAGAAACAGCGGATCCGGCACAAGCGATCTGGAAAAAATAACGCAGGGGATGTCAAACGACAACAGCTTTTCAAAATGCTTGCGCTTGGACGCGGCGCTCATATGCTCCATATAGCCGTATTCGACATAGCCGATGATCTGGATGCGGTGCCGGTCAAAATGTTCAAAATATCCCGTCAGCTGCAGGGCCGGACGGTTGATGTCCGCCTGCGTGATGACGATTTTTTTGACGTCCACTTCCTTCGTGAGATTCTTCAGTTTCATTTTTTTCATGACTTCCGTCAGCTTGACGCCGTCCATCTTATGTCACCTCTTCTTTCTCCGGATGGAAATGCGCATGGATGCCGATTGCCACCTTCATCGGAATGCCGTCGACACGCGCAAGCGTCGCAACATCCGCATTACGGATCTCCTCTATGGACGAAAACGCGCGCATCAGCGCCTTTCTGCGCGACGCCCCGACGCCCGGGATCTCGTCCAGGATGCTCTTTGTCTGTGCATCCGTCCGAAGCGATCTGTGATACGTAACGGCAAAACGGTGTGCCTCGTCCTGGATGCGGGTAATCAGCATAAAGCCGGCGGATGCGGTATCAACCGGCACCTCTTTGTCCCTGTAATACAATCCCCTTGTCCTGTGGCGGTCGTCCTTGACCATGCCGCAGACGGGGATTTCAAGGGACATCTCCCGGAGCACCTCTTCCGCAATATGTACCTGTCCTTTGCCGCCGTCCATCAAAATCAGGTCCGGAAGTCTCGTAAACGCATCGTATGCTTCCTTTTCCCTGAGCGCATGCGCAAACCTTCTCGTGAGCACCTCCCGCATGCAGGCGTAATCGTCGGGTCCGCCCACCGAGCGGATCCGGAATTTCCGGTAATCGCTTTTTTTGGGCTTTCCTTTCTCGTACACGACCATCGAGCCGACATTCAGATAGCCGCTGATGTTGGAAATATCAAATGCCTCCATCCGGTCGGCCCCGGAAAGCCCGAGAAGTGCGGCGATTTCTTTGACGGCACCGATCGTGCGGCCCTCCTCCCGCCGGATACGCTCCTTATCCTTCGCCAGAACCAGCGCCGCATTTTGCGTTGCCAGCTCGACCAGTTTTTCCTTCTTCCCCCGCTCCGGTACTTTGATACTGACACGCCTCCCCTTGCGCGCGGACAGCCATTCTTCGATCAGTTCCCTGTTGCGAGGCGTCTGTGACAGCACCAGCTCCGCGGGGATATAGGGCGTGCCGGAATAAAACTGTGCGATAAAGCTTTCCAGCGCATCGCTCTCATCGTCCCTCACGCGCAGATAAAAATGCTCCCTGCCGATCACCTTGCCGTCCCGGACAAAAAAGACCTGTACCACCGCCTCCCTGCTGTCCCCCCGCGTCTCTTCGTCAAAGGCAATGGCCAGCACGTCGCGGTCTTCGACCGTATCAAAATCCATCGTCTGTTTTTCCGCAATGTGTTTGACGCTTTCGATCAGATCCCTCAGGCGGGCGGCCTCCTCATACGCCATCCCCGCGCTTGCCTCTTCCATCTTTTTTTTCAGATCACGTAACGCTTCCCGGTAATTGCCGTTCAGAAAACCGAGTGCCTCCTCCGCGCGTTTACGGTATTCCTCCCTTGTCACGTGGCCGCTTTCGCAGGGCGCGCAGCACAGATGCATGTGATAATACAGACAAGGCCTTTCCCTGTCGATATCCCTGGGCAGTACACGGTTGCAGGTACGCAGGCTGTAGATCTGATTGACCAGATCGATCGTATCGCGTACCGCGACGGCGGAGGTAAAGGGCCCGAAATACCGCGATTTGTCCCGTTTGATCGTGCGGGTCATGGTGACTCTCGGATACGCCTCCCCCACGCTGACGCGGATATAGGGGTAGGTCTTATCGTCCTTTAAGAGCGTATTGTAGCGCGGTCTGTTTTCTTTGATCAGATTGTTTTCAAGGATCAGCGCCTCCAGCTCGGAATCCGTCACGATATATTCAAAACGGGCAATCAGGCGCACCATCTGCGCAATCTGCGGACCCCGCCCCGTAATGCGGCCTGCAAAATAGGAGCGGACACGCTGGTGCAGGTCGACCGCCTTGCCGACATACATGATCGTGTCCGCCTCATCACGCATGATATACACACCCGGCTTGTGCGGAAGCTTTTTCAGTTCTTCTTTGACATCAAAGTCTTTTTGCGTGTCAGTCGTCGTCAAACACATCCTTTGCGTGGGAAAAACGACCCTCGTCCTGCATCGCCTTCAACCGCTCCATGGCGGAGGCGGGATGATTTTCCCCCTCCCCCTCTTTTTTCGGTGCGGAGGTCTCCCCCTGTACGGAATGAGGATCCGTCTGCTGCGGCATGGCTGGCGTCGCCGGCATCTCATACTGCTGCCTGACGCGGATCGTATCGTCCCTGACCTCTGCCTCAAAAGACCCCTGCATGTCGGAAGAGGACTGCGGGTCGGCCTGTGCGGACGGCTCTTCCTTCTCCTTCCAGGAAGAGGTATCGGGCACATACTCCGCAGCCTTCCTGACGGGCACGTCTTCGCCGACATTTGCGCTTTCTTCCCGCCTGGTACGGATGCGGCTCCTGCCTTCCCTGTGTTCTCCTTCCTCTTCTTCGGGAGGCGCGGGAATCCCTTCCGTCTCTCGGTAGATCCGCATAAACTCCTTGCCCGTGATCGTCTCGTGCTCGATCAGATATGCGGCCAGCCTGTCCATGGTATCGAGATGATCCGTAATGATCTGTTTGGCTTCGTTGTAGCATGACTCCAGGTATTTGCGGACCTCCTCGTCGACCTGTGCCGCCGTCTCGTCCGAACAATTCATCTCGCGGATGCCGTCGAGATACCGGCTGCGGATCGTCTCGAGCTGCATCAGTCCGAACTTGTCGCTCATGCCGTAGAGGGTCACCATGTCGCGTGCGGTTGCCGTTGCCTTTTCGATGTCATTTTCCGCACCCGTCGTAACGGTATTAAAGATGACCTCCTCCGCCGCACGTCCCCCCAGGGTCACGACGATTTCGTCATGCAGCTCGTCCTTGGTTTTCAAATACTTTTCGTCCTCCGGCACCTGCATCACGTAGCCGAGTGCGCCCATCGTGCGCGGAACGATCGTGATTTTTTGTACCGGCTCGGTGTTTTTCTGGATGGCGCTGATCAGGGCATGTCCGACCTCGTGGTAGGATACGATCTTGCGCTCTTCCTTGGAAAGGATGCGGTCCTTTTTTTCTTTTCCGACAAGCACCTGCTCGACCGCCTCCATCAGATCCTGCTGGTTGACCAGCTCCCTTCCGCCCTTGACGGCATTGATGGCCGCCTCGTTGATCATGTTGGCGAGATCCGAGCCTACCGCACCGCTCGTTGCCAGCGCAATGCCCTTGAGATCCACGGTCTCGTCCATCTTGACATCCTTGGCATGTACGCGCAGAATCGCCTCGCGTCCCTTTAAATCAGGCTTGTCGACGATGATGCGCCGGTCAAAACGTCCGGGACGCAAAAGCGCCTTGTCGAGGATCTCCGGACGGTTCGTGGCCCCGAGGATCAAAACACCTTTGGAGGAGTCAAAGCCGTCCATTTCGGACAGCAGCTGGTTGAGGGTCTGTTCCCTCTCCTCGTTGCCGCCGCCGTATTTGGAATCACGGCTGCGCCCGATTGCGTCGATCTCGTCGATAAATACGATACAGGGAGCGGTTTTGGACGCCTCCTTGAACAGATCGCGGACACGGCTTGCGCCGACGCCGACGTAGAGTTCGATAAAATCGGAGCCCGCCAGGGAAAAGAACGGCACCCTGGCCTCTCCCGCAACCGCCTTGGCCAGCAGCGTTTTTCCCGTTCCGGGAGGCCCCACAAGCAGGGCACCCTTGGGCAGGCGCGCGCCGATATGCGAATACTTGGCGGGGTTATGCAAAAAGTCCACCACCTCGACCAGGGATTCCTTGGCTTCGTCCTCTCCGGCCACATCCTTGAACGTGACACCGGTTTCCTTTTGCACGTAGACCTTGGCATTGGATCTGCCCACGCCGAACATCCCGCCCGAGCGGTTGATTCTGCGAAACAGCAGCATAAACACGCCCCACATCAGAAGAATCGGCAGGAGATAATTGACAAATACCGAGAGGATCGTCGCGTACATGTCCGGCACGTAACGTTCCACATCCACATGGTATTCCAAAAGCCTTGCGGTCAATGTGGTCAGATCTTCGGCAACGCCCGTATAGTAGGTGACGCGGCTGTCTTCCCTGGGCGTGATGACGAGCCTCGAATCGCTGATCTCGACCGACCGGATCTCGCCCTTTTCCACCTTTTCGACAAATTCGTTATAGGTGATTTCTTCTTCTCTCGAACCGCCGATCAGGCGTGTCAGGGAGGACATCAGAAACATCGTCATCAGGATGGCGATGAGTAACAGCATAAAGCTCTGGCGTCTCGGGTCCCTGCCGCCGGACCCCTGGGGTCCTCCCTGCCCGCGCCCCGGACCCTGGTTCTGATTCTGGTTCTGGTTTTGATTGGATGTGTCCATAGTATGGCCTTTCTGCAATGATTTCCTTATTATAAACCATACAGCAATTGTACGCAATGTATCAACTCAGATGCCGCGCAAAATTCCCGTTGATCTGCACGCCGGAGGTCGATACGACAAAGGCGTGCGGATCATATTCGTTGACGATGGTGCGGAGCCTGCGCACCTCGTATTTGTTGACGATGCAATACAGAATCTTGAGTTCGGACCCGGAATAGGCGCCGATGGCGGTCCATCTGGTAACACCGCGGTCGAGCTCCGACATCAGACGCTTTTCGAGCGCCGTGGCGTCACAGCCGGTGATGATATGCACCTCCATGTTGATGTTTTGCGCATAGACGCGGTCAATTGTAAAGGAATTGACCGCGGCGCAGATCAGCGAGTAGATCACCACATGCCAGTCAAAGACAAAAAACATGATGCCGTACAGGATGCAGTTGGTGACCAGATTGATCCTGCCGACAGACAGTCCTTTTTTGCGGTGCAAAAGAAGGACGCTCACGATATCCATACCGCCGTCGGACGCACCCGAGCGCAGCACGAGCCCGATCCCCGCACCGCCCAAAAGACCGCCCACCATACAGGAAGCCAAAAGATCGTCTCCCATGATCGGCGGTGTGATCTGCGGCAAAAACGCCATCACGACGGTCACAAAGCTGATCGTGATCACCGTCTTCAACAGATACAGGCGCCCCATGGTTTTACGCGCGAGAATCATGCCGGGGATGTTCATGAGATAAAAAATCACCGAGGCGATTTCGATGTTGCCGAAACGGATTCCCAAAACCCGGGTCAGAAAGGTGCGGATCAGCTGCGCAAATCCCATGAAGCCGCCGGAATACAACCCGATGGGCACGACAAATTCATTGACCGCAATCACATAAAGAAAAGCACCCAGAAGCATCGTCAGCCCCCGGGTGATTTCGTTTTTTATGTTGCCTGAAGATGATTTCATCGGATGATCCGCGCCCGACGTCCGTTACGAACGGTACTCCGGCTGTTCGAGATCTGCCAGACTCACAACGCTGTATTTGAGCTCCGCGCGGTTGCCGGCGAGTTCCTTTAACTTGTCCTCGATGCGGCGGTATACAATATCACAGTCCTCCCTGCTCGTTCCCGACAACAGAATCAGATACTGCGACATGTTATACTTGCAAAAGACATCTCCCTGACGCAGCGCCGCCTGGATGGCTCTCGCCAGCGCCTCGCTGCGGCCGGAGCGTTTCTCCTCGTTGCGGATGATCTTGCCCTCGTAATCCACCAGCGTACACAGCATCATGTATACGGAATCTCCCGTTCTTGCCATGTTGCGGCTCATGATGTGATAGGCGTCGATAAAGCTCGGATAGGAGCAGTCGTAGGCACCCTGGTCCTTATCTTCCTCCAGAACACGCCTGTTTTCCAAAAGACCGCCGCGGATATCGTCGATCCTGTCGGGTTCCACGTCGATCTTTTCCCGCATCAGCTGGTAACATCCGAGCAGCCTCGGGGTCGCCGTAATGCCCAGTTCCTCTTCGTAATAGCGGACCGTCTTGTCATACAGCTTGTAGGCTTCCTTGAAGCTGCCCTTGTTGATCAGCGCTTCGATCTCGCCGACCTGCCAGTCCCTGTCGGGGAAGATGTCGGCCGCCAGGCGGTATACCTGCAGCATCCCGTCATAGTCCTGCTTGTCACGAAGATAGTCTCCGAGCCACTCCACGCATTCGTCAAACATGCCCTGCAAAGAAACGTTGCGTGTGATGACCCACATTTCGGTCGCCAGCTCCGGAAGCAAAACGCCCGTAAATATCCTCGAGGCATCCAGATAGAACGGATACTTTTCCTCGTCGGTCTGTGCTTCCTGTGCCCGGTTGTAATTGTCTGCAAATTCGTCGACATCCAGCGTCATCTCCACTTCCGGATCCGGATAGTAGGCGCCGCCTTTTTTAACGATATAATCTCTTTGAGGCAGCCCTGCGCGCACCATCTGCCGGCGCATCTGGTAGATCAGGTTATTCATGCTGTTGTTGACGTTGGCGCGCTCCTCCCCCTCATACAGGGTGTGCATCAGACGGTCCTTTGTCACGCCCTCCTTACCGTAGAGCCATACCAGTTGCAATAACTGAATAAACTTGGCTGTCGTGTTTCTGCCGAGCGCAATCTCTTTACTGCCGTAAGTGATGCGGAAACCGCCCAGCATATAGATATGCAGATGCTCCATGTCGGAAAACCCCCACCGGTATTTGACTGCTCAATCACATCTATTTTCCACTATCATAAGAAAAAATGCAAGTTTAAATATTATGGATTTTTAAAACCGTGACCTCATAGGAGACGTCGGCGCTGACATTTACGAGCACCCGGTCCCCTGTTTTATGCCCCAGAAGCGCCTTTCCGAGGGGGCTCTCCACGCTGATCAGCCCCTTTAAGGCGTCGCCCTTGACGGTGGTGACAATCGTATAGGTGGCTTCTTTGCCGTTTTGCTCCATGCGCACGGTCACGGATTTGTTGACACCCACCTCGTCTTCGGGCGTATCATCCTCGATGATGCGCGCTGTCCGGATCATCCGCTCCAGATAACGGATCCGGCTCTCGTTTTCGTTCTTTGCCTTTTTGGCCTCATGGTACTCGAAGTTTTCGCTCAGATCGCCGAAGGCACGGGTGCGTTTGACTTCCTCAAGGAGTTTTTTCCTCACCTCGACCGTACGGTGTTCGATTTCTTTTTCCATCTCCGCAATATCCGCGCGGGTCAGTTCGTTATTCATGACATGTACCAATAAGAAGGCTCCGCGCCCCAAAAGCGCGGAGCCTTACTGTCCTTTTTTTGTCTGTCTTATGCTTTGCCGTCCGATCCCAGCACCGTGAGAATCTTGTGGTGCACGATATCCTTGACATACTGCCTGCCGTCGCCGACATACTGGCGCGGATCAAAATGATCCGGATGCTCCGCCATGTGCTGACGGATCCCCGCAGTCATGCCCAGACGCAGGTCAGAATCGATATTGATCTTGCAGACCGCACTCTTTGCCGCTTCCCTGAGCTGGTCTTCCGGAATACCGATGGCATCCTTTAAGGCGCCGCCGTGGTCATTGATGATCTTGACATACTCCTGCGGTACCGAGGAAGAGCCGTGCAGCACGATCGGGAAGCCCGGCAGCTTCTGTACGATTTCTTCGAGAATGTCGAGACGCAGCTTCGGATTCTGTCCGGGCTTAAACTTGTACGCGCCGTGGCTCGTGCCGACCGCGATCGCAAGCGAATCGCATCCCGTGCGCTCGACAAATTCCACAACCTGGTCGGGGTCGGTATACTGTGCCTTGTCATCCGCGACCTGTACGTCGTCTTCAACGCCGGCCAGCGTCCCCAGCTCTGCCTCTACCACCACGCCTTTCGAGTGCGCATAATCCGTCACTTCTTTGGAAATTCTGATATTTTCCTCAAACGGCTTGTCGGAGGCATCGATCATGACGGACGTAAATCCGTTATCCACACAGTCCTTGCAGACTTCAAAGTTGGCGCCGTGGTCGAGATGCATCGCGATCGGGATGTCGCACAGCTCCACCGCCGCCTCCACGAGTTTGCGCAGATACACGGAATTGGCATACTTTCTCGCGCCCGCGGAGGCCTGTAAAATCACGGGACTCTTCAGCTCCGCCGCCGCTTCGGTAATCGCCTGGACGATTTCCATGTTGTTGACGTTGAACGCACCGACGGCATATCCGCCGTTGTACGCCTTTTTGAACATTTCGGTTGTGGTTACAAGAGGCATAACATACACCATCCTTTCCCTGAAAAGAATGCCACGTTGAACATAGGAAACTATCTGTCAGTATAACAAAAAAACCGTTTTATGGCAATTCCGGACATACATAATCGTCCGGTTCGATCTTGTCTTTTTCCTGATACGGCGCAAGCGTGGACACCATTTTGACCGGACGGTCGGATTTGTTGATGCAATAGTGCACCTCCCCCGGTTCGATGTGCATCATCTGTCCTTTTTTCAGCAGACGGACCTCATCGTCCACCGCGATGCAGAGTTCTCCTTCCAGGATATAAAAGTTTTCCTCCATCACATTGTGGTAATGTGCCTTAAAATCTTCGCCCGGCTGGAACTGTACCAGCGCAAAATTCATCCGGGGACCCTTCATCAGATACTTGGGGCCGCTGTTGCCAAAGCGGTATTCAAAATCATCTTCATGCACCACATACATCGTTTTTTCCTCCTTTTATGCCGACGCGCCGGGGGCACACCACATATATCTTGTCACATGCGCGTCGCTGAGTGCAAGCTGCGCCGCATAGACCTTTTTCCAGACGGGAATCATGTCCTGATAAACCCCGTGCGCCGTATCATCCGGCGTATAGGTATGCGCCGTCTTCACGCACCGCTTCACGGCTTCGTCGATATCCGCATAGATTCCGCAACCGACTCCCGCGAGCATCGCTGCACCGAGCGCCGTCGCCTCCCGGACAACGGGCACCCTGACCGCAAGTCCCGTGACATCGGAAAGAATCTGACACCACAACGGGCTCTTGGAGGCGCCCCCCGCAAACGTGATTTCCTTTGGCGCATGCCCCGTCACTTCCTCCACCAGCCGCATATGCTCGTATGTCACCAGTGCCGCGTTTTCGAGAATCGCGCGATAAAAGGTGATGCGGTGATACTTCTCCGGATCGATGTCAAAACCCGTAAAGGTCGGCGCCGCGTGCCGCCAGGAGGTAAAATTCATGACGTCGGAAAAGGTGCACATCATGCCGTAGCAGCCCGCGGGGATTTTCTTTGCCTCTTCGTTCATCAGATCATACGGATCTGCACCCGTTTCTTTGGCGATCTCTTTTTCCCTTGCGCAGAACGCATCGCGGTACCACCGCATGACGAGCCCCGGCTGAAAGGCAAGCGCCTCATACTGCCACAGGCCTTTCAGTGCATGGCAGTTGACGCGGATGCGGCAGGCAGGGTCCGTTAGCGCCTTTGCCGTATTGTATTCGTACTGCCAGAAGCTCCCTCCGAAAACGGCGGCATCGTCTGCGTGCACCGCGCCGACACCGATACAGCCGAGCTGACAGTCCCCGCCGCCCGAAACCACCGGTGTTCCCTCTTTCAGGCCGGTGTCGTCGGCACCTTTTTTGCTGACGCAGGCAATCCGCTCCCCGCACTCGCAGCTCTCCGGAAAGATATCGGTGCGGATGCCGACGGCCTTTGCGATCCCGGGATCCCATGTGCGCGTCCTGAGATCAAAAATCCCGGTGGTTGAGCCGTTGGAGGGCTCCACCTTGAGGACGCCCGTCATTTTATAGATCAGCCAGTCGTTGAACATTCCGACCGCGGCCGTCTTTTCGTATATATCCGGCATTTTGTTTTTGACAAAGAGAAGGCGGGGCAGTGCGCCGAGCGCATAGGCTTCGCCGGAGCGGGCATACAGCTGTTTTTCGAGTTCCCGGTCCTTTTCCACCAGCGCCCTTACCTCGTCCACCGCACGGGAGTCCACATTGGCACAGGCCCAGATTTCCTTTCCCTCCCTGTCATACAGAAGGATGCCTTCCCGCATGCAGGTAGTGGAGACGGCCGCGATCCGTGCGGGATCGGTCTTCGTTTGTTCCAGTACGGCGCGAATACAGGAACAGGCCAGTGCCCAGTTGTGCTCCCAGTCAAAATCCATGCTGCCGGGCCAGGCGGGATCGCTTAAGTGCGTCCACTCTTCCTGTACGACGCCGATCTGTCTGCCGTCCGTATCAAATAACACCGCGCGGACACTGCCGGTGCCGGCATCCACTGCCAGAAACAATTGATCCGTCATTGTCTTTCCTCCGCTTGTCGCAAAAACTTGCCGCCTTGACGATAAGCATAGACATCTTTTGCGGGCGTGTCAACCGCCCGATTGACAACTTCCCCCGGCTTACGGTACGATATGCGGAACACGCATCATCACTTCTGACAGACATTCCTACGGGCGGAGGTACGCGCATGGCGGACAAAGACGGATTGAAAACAGCAAAAGACTATCATACGGATACGCCGTTTGCGGCGCAGGGTGACTTTCACGTCAAAGGCGCCAATCATCTGGACTGGGGCATGAAAAAGCATCTCTCCAATATCTTTGACAGGGACACGGGAAAGACCGTGATGTTTGCCTTTGACCACGGCTATTTTATGGGCGGTACCGCGGGACTCGAGCGGCTGGATCTCGTGATTCCCCCGCTTGCCCCCTACGTGGATGTCTTTATGGCAACGCGCGGTGCCCTGCGCACCTGTGTGCCCGCCTCCTCCGGATGCGGCGTGGCGCTCCGGGTCACGAGCGGATCCTCCATGCTCGACGACGATCTCTCACACGAGGTGGTGGCCGTGGACATCGAGGACGCGATCCGCATGAACGCGGATTGCATGGCGGTACAGACCTTTATCGGTGCCGACGGTCAGCTGTCGAGCCTTAATAACCTCTCGCGTGTCATTAATGCGGGCTTCCGGTATTCGATTCCCACACTCGGTGTCGTGGCCGTGGGTAAGGACATGGAACGGACCGACCGATTCTTCAAGCTGGCTACAAGGATACTTGCGGAGCTCGGCGTGCAGATCGTCAAGACCTACTACTGCGATCACTTCGAAGAAATCGTCTCCGCCTGCCCCGTGCCGATCGTTGTCGCCGGCGGAAAAAAGCTCCCGGAGGAAGAGGCGCTGACGCTGGCCTACCGCTGTATACAGGGCGGTGCCTGCGGCGTGGACATGGGCCGCAACATCTTCCAGAGCAACCATCCGGTTGTCATGGCGCAGGCTGTCCGAAAGATCGTGCATGAAGGATGGACCGACAAGGAAGCCTACCGGTTTTATCAGGATATGTCACACTGAGACGTCTCAGTCCTCACCGAAGCTCATGAAATGGTGTTTCCAGAATTCCTCGATACTCATGGGCTGATAAGAATCGTAACGCACAATAATCGCACTCCCGGGCGGAAGGACCAGCGTCAGCCGCCCTTCTGTTACATGACGGTCGACCACATCCGTGCGGAATCCCTCCTCCGTGGAGATCAGCAGTCTTTGCATGGTGCATTCATGGGGTACCCCGATCAGGCGCACGTCAAAATCCCTGGTCATGGCAAAGCGGTTGGTATTGATCACGATCAGGGAGGCTTCCTTGGACGTAAAGCGTCCGTAGGAAATCAGCCCCTGTTCCGAATGCACCTCCTTGAGTGCCCCCCTGCGCAATTCCCGGCAGCTGTGACGCAGCCTGCACAGTTCCTTGTGAAAGGCGATCATCTTGTGATCCTCCCTTCCCCAGGGATAGGTCCTGCGGTTGTCGGGATCGGTAAACCCGGCAAGCCCCGCCTCGTCGCCGTAGTAGATAGTGGGGGCGCCCATCCAGGTAAACTGGATCACCGCGCCCTGCCGGAAAACTTCCTTTCTGACACCCTCCTCCGCTTTTTTGGCACCGTGCGTCTGTACGCGTCCCACCACGTGGTTGGTGCGCGTCAGAAAGCGCGAGTGGTCGTGATTGGACAATTCATTCATGGCCATGTAGAGCGAAGGATGCGTAAAGTTTCTCCAGGAGGCGTAACGCATCGTATGCCAGAAGGTCACATGATCGCCGATCAGTTCCGGATAGTATTCGTCGGAATGCTTTTCCATGCCCGTCAGAAAAAAGGATACCGGATCCATAAAAGCGTCGTAATTCATCACGCTGTCCCAGACACCGCGCATCAGCCAAGCCGCCGCATCACCGTAATGCTCCGCGATGATCACGGCATCGGGGTTGGCCTCCTTGACCGCGTCGCGAAACCTCTTCCAGAAATGCAGATTGTACTCCTGTGAGTGCCCGAGGTCTGCCGCCACATCCAGCCGCCATCCGTCCGCGTCAAAGGGCGGTGACACCCACTTGGTCGCAACGGAGATAATATAGTCCTCGAGCTCTTTACTCTCCTCGTAATTGAGCTTGGGCAGCGAATCATAGCCCCACCAGCTCTCATACGTCTCTTTCCTTCCCTCCTCCGTCTCAAAGAACCGGAAATAGGAACGGTACGGCGATTGCCGTGTGAGCGCAGCACCTTTGGTTTCCCCTTCTGCCTGTTCATAGATATGCTCCGTATCAAGAAACCGGTGAAAGGAGCCGCAGTGGTTAAAGACACCGTCGAGAATCACGCGGATCTGTCTCGCATGCGCCTCCTGTACGAGACGGATAAACAGCAGATCCGACGCATAGAGGTTTTCCGGATTGGTCATCCGGTCGATAAATCTGCCGGCCAGCCGGTTGTCCGCCTCTTCCGCGGGTACCGGATCGCCGTAATCGCTGACAATCCTGCCCAGGTGCGGATCGATATGGTCATAATCCATCGTATCGTATTTGTGACTGGAGGGAGACAAAAACAGCGGATTGAAATAGATGGCATCGACTCCCAAGTCCTTTAAATAATCGAGCTTGTCAATCACTCCCTGGAGGTCTCCGCCGTAAAACGTCCGGTAGTCCCCGTCCGAAGGCGGCGCCCCGTACCAGTCCTGCGCCTTTGCCACCGGACGTCCGTAATAGATATACTCTCTGTTCAGCACGTCGTTGGAAGCGTCGCCGTTGCAGAAACGGTCCGTAAAGATCTGATAGAATACTGCCCCCTGCGCCCAGTCCGGCGTACGGAATCCGGGCAGGATGTGAAACTGCATGCCGGGGGTGAGTTCCCCCGTCGCTTCCACCACGCCCCGTTTGTCGTAAAATACGGAGGTGTCATCGGAAAAAGTGATGTGAAAAAAGTAGCGCACCCTCTTTTCCCCGACGGGAACCGACACGCGGTAAAAATCAAAACCGCCGGTGCGCTCATGCAAAGACATGGTATACTGGTATGTGTCAAGACATACAACGGCCCGTTTGACATCCCGCTCGGCGCACCTGAGGATCAGCGTGACCTTCGTGTTTTTCAACGGCTGTGCGGGAATCAGATAATCGGCCGTATTGTCATGGTAGATCAGTTGCGGATAAGGCATATACTACTTTCAGCAGGCGGGAAGAAGATCCTTGATGTCCGCCGTTTCCGTGCGGTTATCAAACAGCGCTTCGAATTCTTCCCGTCCGATTTTTTCTTTTTCCATCAACAGTGCGCTTCCCGCATGCAGTACATCCATGTAGCCCAGGATGATTTCCCTGGCCTTTGCATAGCAGGCATCGACAATCTTTTTGACTTCCTCGTCGATGCGGCCGGCTACCAGCTCGGAGTTTTTCTTGGCGTGTCCGAGATCATAGCCGAGGAAGACGTCATCCTCCTGCTCGTCGTAATTGATCGTGCCGATCGCCATGCTCATGCCGTAGCGCATGACCATGCCGCGCGCGGCCTGTGTGACCTTGCGGATATCGGAGGAAGCGCCGGTCGTGATGTCTCCGAAGATGATCTCCTCCGCGATTCTGCCGCCGAGCGTCACCATGATATCCTGCAGCATCTTCGAGCGCGTGATAAACATTTCGTCCTTTTCCGGAAGCGGCATCGTATAGCCCGCGGCGCCAAGGCCCGTCGGAATGATGGAAACGGTATATACCGGTCCCACATCCGGCAGCACATGGAAGAGAATCGCGTGTCCGGTCTCATGATAGGCCGTGATTTTCTTTTCCTCGTCGGAAATGATGCGGCTGCGTTTTTCCGTTCCGATCCCCACCTGGACAAATGCTTTGCGGATATCGTCCTGTGTGATAAAGGTACGGTCCTGCATCGCCGCTCGGATGGCGGATTCGTTTAACAGATTTTCGAGATCCGCGCCGGTAAAGCCCGCGGTGGTCTGGGCGATCTGCCTGAGATCGACATCCTCCGACAGAGGCTTGTTACGCGCGTGAACCTTGAGAATATCCTCCCTTCCCCCGATGTCGGGACGCGCCACCGCGATCTTGCGGTCAAAGCGTCCGGGACGCATGATGGCGGGGTCCAGGATATCCACGCGGTTGGTCGCGGCCATGACAATGATGCCTTCGTTGACGCCAAAGCCGTCCATCTCGACCAGCAGCTGGTTTAAGGTCTGTTCTCTCTCGTCATGTCCGCCGCCCATGCCGGTACCGCGGCGTCTTGCGACCGCATCGATCTCATCGATAAACACGATGCAGGGGGCGTTCTTCTTGGCGTCCGCAAAAAGATCACGCACGCGGCTCGCACCGACACCGACAAACATCTCGACAAAGTCGGAGCCCGAAATCGTAAAGAAAGGCACGCCGGCTTCTCCCGCGATGGCTCGGGCAAGCAGTGTCTTTCCGGTGCCGGGCGCGCCCTCCAGCAGGATTCCCTTCGGGATTCTGGCGCCGACCTTGGTAAATTTGCCGGGTGCCTTCAAAAAGGTAACGATCTCCTCGAGCTGTTCCTTTTCCTCTTTAAGTCCCGCCACATCCGAGAGCTTGATCGGATTCTCCTCGGCATTGGCCATTTTGGCGCGGCTCTTGCCGAAATTCATCATCCGGCTGCCGGCCCCCTGCGCGCCGGCGTTGTTGTTCATCATGACAACGATCAGTGCGATGACGACCACGGCGATCAGTACGGGCCAGATGATCATCATCATCAGATTGTCGCCCGGTACATCCCTGACCTCCGGATCGATCCCCTCTTCCCGCAACAGATGCTCCACCTCGGTTACGTCGGTGGCATACAGCACCTTTCTCGTGCCGCCCTTTAAGTCCACCTGCACGGCACCGGTCGGCGCTTCCGCATTGGGCGTGATCACGGCATGCTCGACATTGCCGCTTTCCGCGTCGGCCATGAGCTGGCCCAGGGTATAGGTCTCATCGGTTCTCGCCAGACGGTCTCTCGAGATCTCCAGAACGATAAACACCGCCAGCAGCAAAAAGACGATGGCAAAATAGCCGTTATAATTTCTGGTTTTATTCACTCTCCGCCTCCGAAAGATGCATCACGCCGATATAGGGCAGATTGCGGTAGCGCTGGTCATAATCGAGCCCGAATCCGACTACAAAGGCGTCGGGGATTTCAAAGCCGGTATAATCCACATGTACATCCGCGACGCGCCGTTCGGGTTTGTCCAAAAGCGTTGCCAGTTTCAAAGAAGCCGGTTTTCTGTCCTTGAGCATCTTCATCAGATAGGACAGGGTTCTTCCGGAATCCACGATATCCTCGACAATCAGCACGTCCAGGTCCGTGATCGGATCATCGAGATCCTTGACGATTTTGACGACCCCCGAGGATTTGGTCGATGCGCCGTAACTCGAAGCACACATAAAATCAAAGGTCACGGGTACCGTGATCTGTCTTGCGAGCTCGCACATAAAGTAGCAGGCACCCTTGAGCACGCCGATGATATGCACCGTTTTGCCGGCATAGTCGCTGCTGATCTGTGCGCCCATGGAACGGATGCGTTCCCTGATCTCTTCTTCCGGAATGAGCGTGGTGACTTCTTCTGACATAGCCTTCCCCTTTACATACATTGCGGTTACTTCGGGTAATCTTACCATCTATTGTATCTGATTTCAAGCGTTAGCTACGGTCTGTGGCTTCCCGCGTCAAAAAAACAAAGATCCTTGTGCGTTCGCACGGCGCAGGCGCCTTTGGGCAGGATGATGCGGGCGTTTCCGTTGTCCGATCGCACCATGCGGCAGATATCCGCGATATGGACACGCATCACCCAGCGCGCACCGACCGTCTGTTCCAGTGCGCGATGCACAACAAGTTCCTGCAGATAGGGGTCGAGCGCACGCAGACGATCGGTGTCGAAACAAAGCCGTGCGCCTTTCTCCCCGTCTTTTTTACACTGTGCAAGCGCCTCTTCCCCGCACCGCTTCAGGTATTCCCCTGCCCTTGCGGCATCCCCGGCACAGGCGGCAATATGGGATACCGCCTGCGGATTGACGCGTTCCTTTGCCTCCTTCAGGATCCGGTGCCGGACCGCATTGCGCGGAATGGCGGTGTCCGCGTTGGTTTCATCCGTCACAAAGGAAAGACCCTGTTTTTTGATATAGGCAAGGATTTCTTCGCGGGAGCTTTCGAGAAGCGGCCTGATGACAGCGCCGTTGACCGCCCCGATCCCCGATAGACCGTAGAGCCCGCTTCCCCGGAAGAGACGCAGCAGTACCGTCTCCGCATGATCTTCGGCATTGTGCGCAACGGCGATGCGCGCTGCCGCGGCTTCCAAGGCCATCTCCTCCAGTGCCCGGTAGCGGAGGTTGCGCGCCGCCTCCTCGAGGCTGAGATGCTTTTCTTTTCCGTGCAGCCCAAAAACATCCACCCTGCGCAGAAAAAAAGGAACCTGCCACGCGTCGCAGATCTCTTTCACAAAGGCCTCGTCCGCATCGGCCGCCTCCCGCAATCCGTGGTTCACATGGCCGCACGCCACAAGAATTCCTTCCTCCTTTGCAAGGCGCAGCAACAGATGCAGGAGGGTGATGCTGTCCGCGCCTCCCGATACCGCACAGAGCACTGTCTGTCCCTTTTGCAGCATGTGATATGTTCCGATGGTCTGCCTGACCTGTTGCAGAAGATCCATGAGAAAAGTATAACATAAAACATGCAGACCCGTCGTGCGGTCTGCATGTCTAATTCCCGTTGCGGAAGATGGTTTCTCCCTCGTAGATGAGCCCCAGCTTTTCCTTGGCGATCTCTTCGATATATTTGCGCGTCCTGGTGTACTTTTCGTACTCCTCGATTTCATCCTTGCGCTGTAATTGCAGTTCGATGCGCTGTTCCAGCTCGGCTTCCCTTGCGCGGTGTCCGGTGAGCTTTCCCTTCAGTTCGATCGATTTGACCGTTACGATCGCAACCAGAAGGAGTACCACCAGTACCGCAAGCATCATTCCGAAGCGGTGGTCGCGCCGTCGTTTCAATGTCCCGGCAGCCATCCTCAATGCCTCCAAAAGTGCAGACAATGCACCAAAGCACAGCCGGCGTTTTTCCGGCTGCACATGCTTACGTTTCTATATCGGCAGAATCATCCGAAAACTTGATAACATTTTATACAAAATTTCGTTTAGTGTCAAATGACGCGGTACATCTCTCCCGTGTCTTCCTTTCGTACACTCTCCTCCACCTTGAGCACCTCCACGCTCACTTCCTTTGTGCCAAAGAGGATCGTGATGCGGTCGCCCTCTTTGACCGGCTGGGAGGCTCTTGCGACCTTGCCGTTGATCGTCACGCGGCCCGCGTCACAGGCCTCGTTGGCCACGGTGCGCCGTTTGATGAGACGGGAAACCTTGAGATACTTGTCCAGACGCATGGGACTCCTTTCTGCAAAAAAGCCCGCCGCATACGCGGCGGGCTTTTCCTGACCTTTCTTACTTCTTGTTGACGGTATCCTTTAATGCCTTGCCGGCCTTGAACTTCGGCGCATAGGATGCCGGGATCTTCATGGTCGCACCGGTCTGCGGGTTTCTGCCCTCGCGTGCCGCTCTCTTGGAAACCTCGAAGGTACCAAAGCCTACCAGCTGTACCTTGCCCTTTTTCTTGAGCTCCTTGGTCACCGTCTCGGTGAAGGAGTGCAGGATCGTCTCCACGTCCTTTTTGGACAGCTTCGTGCTGTGCGCAATCGCCGCTACAAGTTCTGTCTTATTCATGTGTTTTCCTCCTACTGTTTGGGTATATGAGATGTGAATACACCGCCTTCCTACAAAAGGCACATATATAGTTATAGGCGTTTTCGGGGTCTTTGTCAAGAAAAAAGCCTTATTTTACGGCATTTCATAGACTTTCAATCAGAAAAATGTTGATTGTTCACACTTTTAACACATCCCCCGTCTCCCAAAGACGGACAGGCGCCCCTGCAACACATGAAAGACATTGCTTAGTGCTGCTTCGTTCCCGACCTGACACGGTTCGCAAGCTCGCATTGCGCAGGACCCGTCCGCCCGTGGCAGACGGGGGACATGCCGGTTTTCTACTTTATCCTGTAATGCAAAAAAAGTCAATCATCCCGCGGGTTTTTTGTCAGGACAAAAAACGGATTTTTTTGAAAAACGCGGGGTAAACCCCGAGCATCAGGAAGGACACCAGAAAATACCTGACGGTGCGCACCAGAAACTGTCCCTTTGTGGCGGAGGACAAAAACGCCGCGGAAAAAGGCACCTTAAACAGCGTGTTGAGACCGAAATAAAACGCAAGGCCGATCGCCATCCGGCAGACGATGGCCGGGGGTTTCCTCGTGCTTTCAAAAAGCACGAAGCGTTCGTCGAGTTCGTTTGCCAAAAAAAAGCCGCACATGATCCCGAAGCAGGTATAGTAGTCATTGGTTTGACAGTAGAAAAAACCGGGGACGGATACCGCAACCAGAAGCAGATGCATCTGCCAGAACGCCTTCATGTGACGCTGCAAAAAACTGACCACGACAATCACGACGATTCCCAAAAGCCAGCCGCACAAAACATCGGTCGGATAATGCACGCCCAGCATCACGCGGGACAGTCCGATCAGAAACGGCATCCCGAAGGCGATCGCGAACAGAATCCGGAGCGCCTTTGTTTTGGCGCGTCCGCGCGCGTTTTTGTACGCATAGGGCATGGATCCGTAGAGGATCACCGCATTGGAAGAGTGTCCGCTCGGAAAAGAATAGCCCTGAGCGGCGATGTCAAAGATATCTCCCGCATGAACGGGCTTGAGGCACCGGATCGACGGATGATCAAAATACGGTCTTCTGCGCAGCGCGAGATTCTTGAGCATCGGATTCCATACCGTACCGACGAGCACGTTGGTGCCCATAAAAACCGCCGCTTCCTTATCCCACACCCAATAGAGAAAGCCGAGAATCCCGACGACCACCGCCTCTTCCCCGCACATGGTCAGGATCGAAGCAATCGCCGTCAGTACCGGCCCCATGCCGCTCTGGAGCCATTCCATCAGCGCCGGCTCAAATGCATAATAAAAGGTAACGCCTTCCATGAAACACTCCCCCGCCTGCCGTTGGTGATTGTCTTATTTTACCATGAAACCCCGCGTAAAAAAAGCATTCTCTTATTTCGGGAAGGCGTCCGTTCCGATTGATGAAACGGTGCAAAAATGCTATGATTAGCGGGATATGACGGAAGAATACCTGAAAGCGCAAAAAAAGGGTCTGAGCCAATACCGTAAAGACCTCTCCGCGGGGCGCTATCCCTATCCCGTATCGCTCGACGATCTTTTGCCGCAGGCAAAACGACGCGGGACAGAGAGCGTCGGGCAGATGGAGATTCCGCTTGCGGATGTCGCGGGTACCGTTCAGCATGCCAGGCAGGATGCGTTTTCCCGTGCGTTTTATCCGCTGCTTGAGGAAGGGACGGAGTTCAGTGCCAAATGGATCGCCCTGTATCAGTCACAGCTCAAAGAGGGCATCCGGGATCCGGTCCGGGTCATCGAGTATCTGAAACGCTTCTATGTCCTGGAGGGAAACAAACGCGTCTCCGTCTCCCGCTTTGTCGGCGCAGTATCCGTCATGGCGGACATCACGCGGATCCTTCCCCTGCGGGAGGATGAAGAAAATGCCTGGTATGAGGAGTTTTTGCGTTTCTTTGCGGCAACGCGTACCTATGAGATCGACTGCCGGAAGGAGGGCGGCTACGAAAAAATCACCCGCGCCTTCGGCATGGAGCTGACCGCGCCCTGCGACCGGGAATCGCTTACCGTGCTGCTGAGCGCATACCGTCGGTTTGAAGCCTGTCTGCGCACGAGACTCATCGGCGAGGAGGCCGTCTGTGCGGGGGATGCCTTCGGCGTCTATCTGGATATCTACGGAAGCGGGGATCTGCTTTCCCTGAATGAGGGGGCGCTGTCGGCGCGTCTCGAAAAACTCCGCGCGGAGATCCGCCTTCTTTTGTCCGACGACATTGCCTATGTCGAGATGCCGGCAGGAGAAGCGGCGGATACACCGCATTCCCTCTTTTCCATTTTCAGGAACAAACCGCTCTATTCCGGTGAACACCCTCTGAAGGCGGCGATGATTCACGGACATCGTCGGACTGCCGCCGGAGGATGCCGGATGAAGATCCTTGCCGTCTCCGACAAAGAAAAAGATACCCTCTGGCAGTTTTACGATCCGTCCGTTGTAAAGGATGTGTCTCTCATCCTTTCCTGCGGCGATCTCGATCCCGCCTATCTCGAATTTCTTGTCACGATGGTCAACTGTCCTTTGCTCTACGTGAGAGGCAATCACGACGGCATCTATGACCAAAGGCCCCCGGAGGGATGTGAAAATATCGACGGACGCGTGGTCACGTGCGAAGGGCTGTCGATCCTCGGGCTGGGCGGTTCGATGCGCTATAAGGACGCAAAGGATATGTATACCGAAGAAGAGATGGCGGGAAGGATCCGCAAAATGCGGCGTGCGATCAAAAAAGCGGGGACCGTCGATGTGGTCGCGGCCCATGCGCCGGTCAAAGGGTACGGGGACCTCGCGGACCGTGCGCATACCGGGTTTCAATGCTTTGACGACCTGCTCACAAAGCTGCGGCCGCAGGTCTTTGTCCACGGACATGTACATGCCGAATACGGCAGGGATTTCCGGAAGGAAATGCGTCATCCCTCAGGCACACGCATCCTCAACGTCTATGGCTGTCAGCTGTTCGACATCGTCCCCCGCGCGCAGGAAGGAGGCATCCGCTCATGAGACTCGGCGCTCTCGAGGCCGGCGGCACGAAGATGGTCTGTGCGACCGGCGATGAAACGGGACATATCGAAGAACGCGCCGTCTTTCCCACAAAGACGCCTGCGGAAACCGTGCCGCAAATGATTGATTTTTTCCGGGAGCGTGCGGTGGAAGCGCTCGGCATCGCTTCCTTCGGGCCCGTTGACCCCGATCCCGCATCCCCCGCCTTCGGTCATATTCTGCATACGCCAAAGATTGCATGGAGAGGGTATGACCTGGCGGGTGTCTTTCGAAAAGCGCTTGCCGTCCCCGTCGGTTTTGATACCGATGTCAACGGGTCTCTCCTCGGGGAGGTTCACTTCGGCTGCGCAAAGGGCATTTCCAATGCCGTCTATTACACGATCGGCACCGGCATCGGGGCGGGGATCCTTGCGGAAGGGCATCTCCTCCACGGTATGCAGCATCCGGAGGCGGGTCACGTTCTTTTGCGAAGGGAAGAAGACGATACGTTTGAAGGATGCTGTCCCTCGCACGGCGCATGCTTTGAGGGGCTGGCCTCCGGCGTGGCGATAGAAAAAAGATGGGGGCGTCCCGCGGTCGAGCTTTCGGACCGGCCGGAGGTCTGGGACCTCGAAAGCCGTTATATCGCACAGGCCCTTGTCGGTACGATCTGCCTTCTGAGCCCCCGGATCATCATACTGGGTGGCGGTGTCATGGAACAGGCACAGCTTTTCCCCCTCATCCGCGGAAAGGTCACGCAACTGCTGAACGGATACCTGGATACAAAGGAGCTGTCCGACATGGAGCATTATATCGTTCCCGCCGCCTGCCGGGGCGATCAGGGAATTCTGGGCTGCCTGATCCTTGCAGGGCAAACAGTCAATAAAGGATAGCGCGATGGATGAAAAAAAGATTCTGGATGTAATCGGCGAATATTGTGAGGAGTCCGTTTTTATCACGGACGGAAGCTAAAGGATGTCTGGGGATTCATGGCCTTCATCTGCGTGTTCTGGATCGTGATTGTATGCCTGGGACTCTACTTCATCCCGTAAGACAAGATCTGCTCTTCCAGGGCCCACACAAGATCCCGGAGTCCCGCAAGATCCCTTTCGTCAAACCGGCTCTTTACGGGCGCATCGATATCCAGCACGCCGACCGGACACGTTCTGCGGTGCAGGGGAATCACGATTTCCGATTGTGATGCCTCATCGCAGGCGATATGTCCCGGAAAAGCATGTACATCATCGACCTTCAGCGCTTCGTCTGAGGAAAACGCCTTCTGGCAGACCCCCCTGCCGGGTAACAGCCGCATGCAGGCCGCCTTTCCCTGAAACGGTCCGAGGATCAGCGTCTCTTCCTTTTTTTCCTCTGCGGTTTCGCCCGATAAAAAGCTTTCGGCAAAGTAAAAGCCCGCCCAGTTGATATCCGGCAGCACCTCATAGAGAAGTGCCGTAGCGTTGGACAGGACGGGGAGAAAGTGTCTCTCCCCGTCCGCAAGCGCTTTGATCTGTTCCTTCAGCAGATGATAATCTGTCATAACACACCTTTCTTACTTCGTATACGGACAAGCGGCTTTCGTCTGTTGTCTCTTATTCCACCGCGGGAATCGACGCAAAGCCCTGCGCAAGGTCCTCGTCCGTCGGCACATAATCCGTCATCTGGCCGTCATTGTATTTCTGATAAGCAACCATGTCAAAGTAACCGGTGCCGGTGAGACCGAAGATGATCGTCTTTTCCTCGCCCGTTTCCTTGCAGCGCAGTGCCTCGTCGATCGCACCCTTGATCGCGTGGGAGGACTCGGGGGCGGGCAGGGTCCCTTCCGTTCTCGCAAAGAGTGTTGCCGCCTCAAAGACCGCCGACTGCTCGTACGACCTCGCCTCCATCAGTCCGTCCGCATAAAGCTGCGAAAGTGCGGGGCTCATGCCGTGGTAGCGAAGACCCCCCGCGTGATTGGGCGACGGAATAAAGTCGTGGCCGAGCGTGTACATCTTGGCCATCGGGCAGACCTTTCCGGTATCGGCAAAGTCATAGACATATTTGCCCCTCGTAAAGGACGGGCAGCTCGCGGGCTCGATCGCGATGAACCGGTAGTCCTTTTCGCCCCGCAGTTTTTCTCCCATAAAGGGAGAGATGAGACCGCCGAGGTTGGAGCCTCCGCCGGCGCAGCCGATGATGATGTCCGGCTCGATCCCGTATTTTTTACAGGCGGTATGTGTCTCTGTGCCGATGACCGACTGGTGTAAGAGCACCTGGTTTAAGACGCTTCCGAGGACGTACCTGTACCCTTCCTTGCCGGTCGCAACCTCCACGGCCTCCGAGATCGCACAGCCCAAAGACCCCGTGGTGCCCGGATGCGCCTCATTGATCGCGCGCCCCACATTGGTGTCCATCGAGGGAGAGGGCGTCACGGTCGCTCCGTACGTGCGCATAACCTCCCTGCGGAAGGGCTTTTGCTCATAGGAGACCTTGACCATATAGACGATACAGTCGAGGTTAAAAAACGCGCACGCCATGGAGAGCGCCGTTCCCCACTGTCCGGCTCCCGTCTCCGTCGTCACGCCCTTTAAGCCCTGCTCTTTGGCGTAGTAGGCCTGTGCGATCGCGGAGTTTAATTTGTGCGACCCGGAGGTGTTATTGCCCTCAAACTTGTAAAAGATGTGCGCCGGCGTATCGAGCGCCTTTTCGAGGAAGGTCGCGTGCACCAGGGGCGCCGGACGGTACATCCGGTAAAAGTCCTGGATCGGCGTCGGAATATCGATCTCGCGGTCCGTATTGTTGAGCTCCTGTTTTACGAGTTCCTCGCAAAAGATCGGCGTCATCTGCTCCAAGGTGAGCGGCTCGTGCGTGCCCGGATGGATGAGCGGCGCGGGTTTATTTGTCATGTCCGCGCGCACGTTATACCACTTCTGAGGGATTTCGCTTTCCTCGAGATAGATCTTGTACGGGATGTCTTTCATCTTGCTCATTTCCTGCTCCTTTCTGTGCGGCTCACTCCATCCGCACGCCCCTTCAGGGGTTTTCGGGGTAAGAAAAAATCCCACCCCAACAACGGTTTTGCTGGGACAGGATCTCATTCACATCCTGCGGTGCCACCCGGCTTGGCGCATCTTTTTGATGTCGCCCTCTCATCACATACGGCAGAGATTCTGCGATATGCCGGCCTTTTTTCACGGAGCGCCCCCTCCGTCTCGCATAATAGGGAATATCCCGTTCTGCTCGCCCTCGGAAGTCCATTCATCCTTTGCTTTCCTGTCGCGATCTCACCGCACGCGACTCTCTGTACCGAACCTTACAAAGGACTACTCACTCTTCCTCATCGGTTTGAAAATATGAACTTGTTGAAAATTATACGCGTTTTCTCCGGCTTGTCAAGCACTCTTTTAATCGATCCTGGTCTGTCCCCAGAAAAAGAGCGCCACGCAGCCCGGGCCTGTATGGCAGCCGATCGTGGGACCGATCGGAAAGATCTCGACTTTTCCCTTCAGCTTCGGAAATTTGTCCTCTACCAGATCCCTTAAGGCCTGTGCGTCCTGCAGGCAGGCGGAATGGGAGATATAGCAGTGATCCGCATAAGCGCTGCCTCCGAGCGCCATCTCCTCCATTTTTTCCACGCTTCTTTGGATGACCTTTTTCTTGGTGCGGATCTTTTCTCTGGGAATCAGGCGTCCCTTGAAATCCACATTGAGCAGCGGGCAGATATTGAGCAGGGTGCCGAAAAAGCCCGCCGTTTTGGTGACGCGCCCGCCCTTGATAAAGAAGGTGAGGTCGGAGGTGAAAAACCAGTGATTGACCTCGAGGCGGTGTTCCTTGACATAATCGGAGAGCTCGTCGATCGTCTTTCCCTGTGTTTGAAGCTCGTACAGCCGCTGCATGAGCAGGCCAAAGCCGGACGAGGCCGCTCTCGAGTCACGCACGATCACCCTGTTGTCCGGATATTTGTCTTTCAGTTCCTCCGCGGCGATCATGGCGCTGTTCACGGTACCCGAGATACCGGAAGACAGCGTCAGATGCAACACGTCCCTGCCCTCCTCCAGATATTTTTTGAAATGCTCGGTATATTCACCGACGCTCACCTGGCTGGTCTTTGCGTCCTCGCCCCGGAGCATCCGCGCATACATATCTTCCGGTCGCATGGCCTGCCAGAAATCGTCCTCGTAGCTTTGTCCCCCTACTTCGTAATGAAAAGGAACGACCGCAATCCCCCGTTCATCAGCCCATTCCCTCGCGGTATCGATGGTGGTGCAGCAGCTCAATACATAATCGCTCATTCCGTGTTTCCTCCCGGCATATTTCCTGCCCGTATTCGTATGTAGTCTTTAAAACCACTTTTATAAAATAGCACAATTTGTGGCGCTTTTCAACCTGTGCGCCTTCCTTGCGCCCCCTGCCGCGTGCCGGTTCCATGACCCACAAAAACGTGCTATACTTTCTGTTGTATGGTAAAAAATCCCGGGAATACCAATTACATCCTCGCCTCGGCATCGCCGCGCAGAAAAGAGCTGATCCGGCTTCTCGGAATCGATGCAAGGATTGTGCCGAGCACGATCGAAGAGCAGACGGATACGCGGGATCCGGAGCAGCTTGTGCTTTCCCTTTCCCTGGGCAAGGCACTCGACGTCGCTTCGCGTTTTCACGAAGACGGAATCGTGATCGGTGCGGATACCTGCGTGTATCTGCCCGATGTCTTGCGGGAAGGGGAGCCCTGTGCCGCCGGAGAGGGAATCATCCTCGGCAAGCCCTCCTCCGAAGAAGACGCCCGTCGGATGCTTGCGCTTCTTTCCGGGAGGACGCACCGCGTCTATACGGGCGTGACGCTCGTGCGCATAACGGAAGAAAGGGAACCGGCGGAAGCACCGCATTCTTTTGTCGAGGAGACTTTCGTCACCGTCTCCCCCCTGACAAAGGACGAGATCGATGCCTATGTCGCAGGCAAAGAGCCCATGGACAAGGCCGGTGCCTACGGGATCCAGGGGGAGTTTGCAAGATTCATCACGCGCATTTCGGGAGATTATACCAATGTGGTCGGTCTTCCCGTGGGAAGACTCTATCAGGAGCTGAAACGATTTACGGGAGGAACGCCATGAATATCCGTCGTGCGGAAAATAAAGACATCCCGCGTGTACTCGTACTGCTGACACAGGTGGTCAACATCCATCATGAAGGACGCCCGGACCTCTTCGGCAGCGTCGTCAAGTACACGGAAAAGGATCTGCAAAAACTCTTTGAAAACGAAAAACGTCCGGTCTTTGTCGCAACGGACGACGAAGACCGGACGGTCGGCTATATTTTTCTGGTTCTTGAAAAATCAAAGGGCCATCATCTGGTGCCCCAAAAAACGCTCTACATCGACGACCTGTGTGTCGACAGGGAACTGCGCGGTACACACATCGGCCGGGCGCTCTACGAGCATGCGCTTTCCTATGCCCGTATGAAGGGATGTCATTGTGTCACGCTTCACGCCTGGGCTCTCAATCCGGATGCGGAGGGCTTTTACCGGCATCTGGGCATGCAGACCCGGTATACCTGCCTCGAAACGATCCTTTCCTGATCTAATCCTTCAGGGGCGCGGCATTTTGCTTTTCGCTGTAGTGATGCGCCTCCTCGAGCATCATATCCTTGACCTTCATCAGACGGATCTGGGAGGAGCGTTCCGCCTCGTCCAGCTTCATCGTGATATACTTGATGTTGGCCTGATACTCGGGAATCATGACGTGCTCCAGGGCATTGACGCGGCGTCTCGTCTTTTCGATCTCCGCCGCCATCAGCTGGCAGCTCTTTTCCACCTCGGCAAGCTTTAACATATCCTGCTGGAGCGTGGCAAGCGAATGCACCGCATCGTCGAGGTCGCTCGAAGTAAAGGCATACCCGTAGCCGTAGATATCGTTTTCGTCGCTCGTACGCGTCTTGATCTCAAACTGCGGCACGTTGACGCTCATCACGTTTTTGGTATCGACCTCGACCGATACCTCCTGCTTGGGTGCCATAAAGGCAACGGACACCGCTTCGTCCGACATCGTGGCGCGTGCCAGGACAAAATTGCGGTTGGCATTCTTTAAACCTTCCTCGACCTTTTCCCTCAGGGCGCGGTTGACACGCACGAGATCCAGAAACTGCCGCATCAGCTCGTCGCGCTTATCCTTTAAGAGCTTGTGTCCCCTGGTCGCCGTAACGAGCTTTCCCTTGAGCCTTGTAAGCTCCATTCTTGTGGCGTTTACTGTAGCCATACTCTACCTCACCTTACTTCTTCTCGTAATACTTATCGAGATCCGCGTCGCGGATACGCTTTAATTCCGAGCGCGGCAGGATCCGCAACAGATCCCAGCCGAGGTCAAGCGTCTCCTGCACGGAGCGGTCGTTACGATAGCCCTGTGAGACGTATTTTTCTTCAAACTCGTCCGCAAACTGCGCATAGAGCTTGTCGATGTCGGTCAGCGCCGCTTCACCCAGGATCACCATGAGTTCCTTGGCATCCTTGCCTCTTGCGTAGGCGGCAAAGAGCTGGTTCATCGTACCCGCATGGTCTTCTCTGGTCTTGCCGGCACCGATTCCCTTGTCCTTTAAGCGGGACAGAGACGGCAGCACGTTGATCGGCGGCTGGATGCCCTTTCTGTAGAGATCTCTCGAAAGGATGATCTGTCCCTCCGTGATATATCCGGTCAGGTCGGGAATCGGGTGTGTGATATCCTCCTCCGGCATCGAGAGGATCGGGATCATCGTGATCGAGCCGTTCCTTCCCTTTTGTCTGCCTGCACGCTCATAGAGCTGCGCCAGGTCGGTATACATGTATCCGGGGTAGCCTCTGCGGCCCGGAACTTCCTTACGGGCGGCGGAGACCTCACGCAGCGCATCCGCGTAGTTAGTGATGTCGGTCAGGATGACCAGCACGTGCATGTCTTTTTTGAAGGCGAGATATTCCGCGGCCGTCAGCGCCATGCGCGGCGTCGCGATACGCTCGACCGCCGGGTCGTTGGCGAGGTTGATAAAGAGGACGGCACGGTCGATGGCGCCGGTCTCCTTAAAGGACTCGATAAAGAAGTTACTCTCTTCAAAGGTAATGCCCATTGCGGCAAAGACCACGGCGAAGGGCTCGTCGGTTCCGACGACCTTGGCCTGTCTGGCGATCTGCGCCGCAAGGTCCGCATGCGGCAGACCCGCCGCGGAAAAGATCGGAAGCTTTTGTCCGCGGACTAAGGTGTTGAGGCCGTCGATTGCGGAAACACCCGTCTGGATAAATTCCTCCGGATAGGCTCTGGCGGCCGGATTCATCGCCAGACCGTTGATATCCCTGCGCTCCTCCGGCAGGATGTCGGGACCGCCGTCAATCGGACGCCCCTGTCCGTCAAAGACACGGGAGAGCATGTCCTCGGAAACACCCAGTTCCATGGAGCGTCCGAGGAAACGGACCTTGGAATTCTCCAGGTTGATACCCGTTGACGATTCAAATAACTGTACCAGGGCATTGCCGTCATCGATTTCCAGCACGCGGCAGCGGCGTTTTTCCCCGTTGACGAGCTCGATTTCGCCGAGTTCGTCAAACGCGACGTCTTCGACACCTCTTACCAGCATCAGAGGACCGGCAACCTCCTGGATTGTTCTATATTCTTTTGCCATCAGAATTCCTCCTTCGCGCTTGCAATCTCATCGACTTCCTGGATCAGCTGTTTTTCGATTTCCTTATATCTGCTGTCGACATCCTTTTCCGCGGTGTACTTGAAGCGGCCGATCGGTTCCCTCACTTCCATCGCCACGAGCTTATTGATGTCTGCGCCTTTGGTAAGCGCCTCCTGACATACGTCATAAAAAACCATGACGAGTTTCATCAGCATGTACTGCTTATGCGGCGAGGTATAGGTGTCCTCGTCCATAAAGGCATTCTGCTGCAGAAGGTCTTCGCGGATGGAACGGGCCGCCTCGATCTTTAATCGGTCGGGGGCGCTCAGGGCATCTTCGCCGACCAGACGCACCATCTCCTGCAGGGTCGCTTCTTCCTGCAGCATTGTCATGGTCTTGAGCTTTAAAGCCTCCCACTCGGGATCGACATTGGCATTGAACCACTTGTCGAGCTTGTCATAGAGGGAATAACTCTCCAGCCAGTTGATGGCCGGGAAGTGTCTGGCTCTTGCGAGGTCCGCGTCCAGTCTCCAGAAGACCTTGACGATACGCAGCGTCGCCTGCGTGACCGGCTCCGAAATATCGCCGCCCGCGGGGGAAACCGCACCGATAACGGAGAGGGAGCCCTCACGGTCGTCGCTTCCGAGTGTCACCACGCGTCCGGCTCTTTCATAGAACTGTGCGAGACGGCTGCCCAGATAGGCGGGATATCCTTCTTCACCGGGCATCTCTTCGAGACGTCCGGACATTTCTCTGAGCGCTTCGGCCCAGCGGCTGGTGGAGTCTGCCATCAGCGCCACCGAATAACCCATGTCACGGAAATACTCGGCGATCGTGATACCCGTATAGACACTCGCTTCACGCGCCGCCACCGGCATGTCGGAGGTATTGGCGATCAGCACCGTCCTCTGCATCAGCGACTCGCCGGTCTTGGGATCGATCAGTTCCGGAAACTCGTTCAACACGTCCGTCATCTCGTTGCCGCGCTCGCCGCAGCCGATGTAGACGACGATATCCGCTTCCGCCCACTTGGCCAGCTGGTGCTGCACGACGGTCTTGCCGCTGCCGAAAGGCCCGGGGACTGCCGCCACACCGCCCTTGGCGATCGGGAAAAGAGTGTCGACGATACGCTGGCCCGTGATCAGAGGCACATCGGGCGAGAGTTTTTCTTTGTAAGGACGCTCGCGACGGACCGGCCATTTCTGCATCAGACCGATCTCGGCGGTATTTCCGTCCGCCTTTTTGACTTTTGCGATATTGTCCGTGATTTTGAAGTCACCCTCCGCAATCGAGGAGATCGTGCCGTGCACACCCGGCGGTACCATGATCTTCTGTGTCACGACCTTGGTCTCTTCGACGGTTCCGATGACATCGCCTTCCGCGACCTCGTCCCCCTCCTTGACGACCGGTACAAAATGCCACACCTTGTCTCTCTTGAGGGCGGGCACCTCGACGCCGCGCTGGAGGTTGTTGGTACCGGTCACGCTCATGATGTCATCGAGCGGTCTCTGAATGCCGTCGTAGATGGAGCCGATCAGCCCCGGTCCCAGCTCCACGCTCATCGGCTGGCCGGTGGATTCCACGGGCTGTCCGGGCGTCAAGCCCGAAGTTTCCTCGTATACCTGAACGGAAGCCTCATCGCCGTGCATCTCGATGATCTCTCCGATCAGGCGCTGTTCGCTCACGCGCACAACGTCAAACATGTTCGCCTGGCCCATGTTTCTTGCGATGACAAGAGGGCCTGCAACTTTTTTAATCGTTCCCTGTGCCTGTGCCATGTTGTCTCCTTTTCTTTGTCAGTTCCCGAAGATGATATCCGAACCCACTGCCTGTTCCACGGAATGCTTGACGGCATTGATCCCCTTCCCCGTATTGCCGGATACCCCGGGGATCAGAATGATGGCAGGCAGCATCTGCTCCCTGTAGTGGTCGATCTGCGCCTCCATCTTGTCCGCAAGCGCTTCCGTGATATACACAATGGCGTATTCGTTTTCCGCAAGCTCGCGCAATTTGCGTCCGGCCTCCTCCGCATCCGTGAAGGGGAAGGTGTCCATGCCGAGCGTCGCGAATCCGTATACGGAATCTCTGTCTCCCATGACCGCGATCTTATACATACATCTCCCTTACCCTTTCCCTGATCTGCTCTTCCGGCAGGTCGTTCAGTTTACCGGACAAAATAATACGTACGGTTTTGATCTCGTTTTCACGCGCAAGGATATAAGCGGCCAACGGTCCGATCGTAAACGGATTGTGGATCTGCGGACGCATCGCGTCGATGACGCGGTTATCACACCATCTCTCAAAGGAGGACGGTGATTTTTTGATCTCCGGAATCGCATCGGCATAATCCGTGCGCTCCAGATACTCATAGATCGCATCGAGGGAATCTGTCGCGGCGTTGGCCAGACGGTCGATGTCGAGCGTATCGCAGTCCGCCAGCGCCTTCTTCAGGAAAGGCAGGTCCTTTCCCGTACGGTTGGCGCGGATCGCCGTCTTGATATCGGCGGACGCCACCGTCAGTTCCCCGTACAGCTCCAGAATCTCGTTTTTGGTTTTTTTGGACGCCTCGTAGATTTTGGTGAGCGCCGCCTTGTCCACGATAATATCCGTCATCTGACCGTCGCCGGTATGCAACTGCGTCTCCATTGCCTCCTTGGCGACCTCGCGCATATCCTCCGGCAACAGATCAAACTGATGCTCCCTGAGTGCTTCCTTCAGAGGGCCGGGATCCATCGTGCACTGCTCCTTGTCAATATAGGCTTCCGGATGATCGTTGTAGGTCACCGCGTCCTTGATCGCCGCCTTCAGGTTGTGATAATCGTTGGCGTACAAAAACACGTCAAAGACGGACATGTCGTCGACCAGTTCCTCGATAAAGGACCACGTCTTTTCCCTCTCTGCCTTTAAGAGTGCTTCGGGAGAAGACGCACCATCCGTTTCCCATCCGCGATCCGAAAGGAGCCTCAAGGCTTCGTCGTAGTCTTTGGCGGCCATCAGCGTCTCCATGAAGGAACCGTTCAAAAGTGCCAGTTCCTTTCCCCTGACGCGCGCGACCGCGTATATGTACTGCTCAGCCATGCTGTTACCTCAATCAGTCTCTTGTACGGGTCATTCAAACAACAATGTCTGTATCTTGTCCTGCAGCGTCTCCGCACCCTCCTCGAACAGCGCGCTTACGGAGCAGTTCTGGTCCACGCCGCCGTAAGAGAGGATAAAGCCGCCGTCGATCGGTGTGCTCTTATCCGAAACCTTTAACTTACCGCCCTTTTTCTCCGCGGCCTTCGCGAGGCTCTGCGCAAAATTGGCGGGCAGGCGCTTTTTGTCCCGCTCGTTAAAGACGATCTCGCCGTCCTGTGCCAGTGCGTTCTTCTGCACCAGCTTGATCACCGCGTCAAAATACTGCGCATCCGGCATCTCCAGAAACTTCTTTTTGGCCTTTTCCATCACTTCGCCGATCAGATTCTGCTTTTCCTGCAGCAAAAGCTGACGCCTCGCGAGTGCGGCGGCCGATTGCGCGCGCGCTTTGGAATCGGAAAGACGCGTTTCGGACTCGCGGCGGATCCTTGCGACGGATTCCTCCGCTTCCTTTTCCGCTTTCTGCTTGATCTCAGCGGCTTCCGCACCCGCCTTGTCCAGAAGCTCCTTGACAAGCGTATCGGAAGACAGGGAGATCTCGCCGATGATCTTCTCTAATCCTGCCATGGTTATCTCCTTCGATCAGCCGATATTACCGACACCCAACAGCGCAAGGAACGAAATCAGCAGAGCAAAGATCGCATACGTTTCGACCATCGCCGGGAACAGCATGGACTTACCGAACTGGTCGGGACGTTTGGAAACGAGCGCAATCGATGCGACCGCGGCCTTTGCCTGGGCAATGGCGCTGAAATAGCCGACCACGGCCATCGGCAGACAGGCGCCGAGGTACGCAAGACCTTTCAGCAGCGACATGCCGGCATCCGGCGTTCCGCCGATGACACCGAGATTTAACAGCGTCACGAATGCTATCAGCAGGCCGTAGATACCCTGTGTGCCGGGCAGAAGCTGCAAAATCAGCACGCGCGCGAACATATCGGGCTGATCGGTGACGACACCCGCTGCCGCCTGACCGGCCATGCCGACCGCGCGGGCGCTTCCCATACCGGCCAGCAGGGCTGCCAGCGCCGCACCTAAGATCGCGAAAAATAATCCAAGACCACTCATGTTTTTTTCCTCCTTACGTTTGTTGTTGAAAAAGAGTGACTTCCTTATTCTGTTACTTTGTAATACTTTGTATGTTCTTCAAACGGCGTAAACGGTTTGCCTCCGCCGTTGTAAAACTTACCGAAGAATTCCACGTATTGCAGACGGTTTGTGTGCACGTAGGCACCGAGCGCATTGATGGCAAGGTTCAGTCCGTGTCCGATCACGCAGATCAGGATAAAGAAGATGACGCCGATCACCGGAGGTGCCGCCACCATCGAAGCCATGGAATTGAACACGCTCGAGATAACACCGGTGGCCAGACCCAGGGCCAGCAGTCTCGAATAGCTCAGCACGTCGCTCAGATACGAAGTGATGCCGTAGAGACCATAGAGCCCCTTGCCGATTCTGAGTCCGATGTTTTTGTCGTCCCTTGCGGTAAAGAGCACAACGCCGATCGCGCCGATGATCGCCATCCACTTGAATACCTGGCCAAGGGCGGGCGGCATGACAAAGGAAAGACCGAACATTCCCTGGATCATGTCGGTGCCGATCATGATACCGACCGCGCCGATCAGAAGCAGGTACCAGCAGCCGACATCAAAGAGCGCATCCATCGGTTTTCCGTTTTTGATGCTCATATAGGCGCTGACCGCCATGCCGAAGAGAATGTGGATGATGCCGACAACAAAGGAAAAACCGAGCACCGCCATCGGCTCCACCGTCGGCTCCACCCAGAGTGCGAGCGAAAAATCCGCCTCGGGATTGAAAAACGTCCGCACAATGACGAGCGGCAGATCG
Organism: Lachnospiraceae bacterium; assembly: GCA_017448245.1. Taxonomy (GTDB): domain Bacteria; phylum Bacillota; class Clostridia; order Lachnospirales; family Lachnospiraceae; genus Butyrivibrio. Next base: position 48,136 of record JAFSLV010000002.1, read on the forward strand.
CCGAACCACGAGCCGAACATCGCGCCCCAGAAGAAGGTACCGATGCCGCAGTACATAAACATCTGCATGGTCTTTCGCATGCCCGCTTCCATGGTTGCGCGGTATTTGTTGAGGATAAACGCGCAGCCCAGGATCATGATCAGACCGTAGGCCGCATCCGACAGCATCAGACCAAACAGAAAATAATAGAAGATCGCGACCACCGTGGAGGGGTCGATTTCCCCCTTGCCGGGAAGGGAATAAGAACTCACCACGCCCTCGACCGGTCCCGCAAAACCGTTGTTTTTGAGTGCCACCGGCACTTCTTCGTCGGGCGAGGGGTCCTCGATCTCGATCACGCAGTCAAACCGGCTCTCCAGATCGTTTTCGAGCTTTGCCGCCTCCTTCGCGGTTGTATAGCCGTTGACCACAAAGACCTTGTCCGTCTGTGCGATCGAGCCGATCACCTCGTATTTATCCGCGCGCAGCGTAAAGAAATCAATCGCAAACTTGACGAGCTCCCTCTTTTCGCCGTATGTTTTGATTTTTTCCCTGGTCTCGTCCGCCTCCTTGCGCAGCTCGGAAAGACGTTTGACCGTATCCTCCTCCATCCGGGCCGGGATACCTCCGGAAACCGCGGGCCTCGCAAAGCTCATGTGGCGCAGCGCTTCCTCCACTTCCTTTGCGTCCTTGTTGTGGGAAACAATCATGACACAGGTCTGCTCCGTGGAGGCGGAGATGATCGAGATATCGACCTTGTCCGCATCGACGCCCTGTGCACCAAGCTGCTCGAGGATCATCTGCTGTGTCTGCTCGTTAGGAAGCGTTCCCACAAAGGCTTTGGTTTCTCTCGTTCCGTTAAAGTCCAGCGCCTCGCCAAACCCCGCCCAGGGACGCAGTGCCTCCAGCTGTTGCTCGTATTTGGGAATATCCGCCTGGATTTCCGAAAGGCGTTTAGACAATGCGTTGAGCTCATAGACCGTGCTCATCGCTTCTTCCTGCACGCTTGCCTTGTCCTCGTAATCGGAAAGGGACATGACCTTTCTTCCGGCAAACATCCCGCCGTCGTCCTTCTTTCCTTCATAGACGCTGTCAAGAACCGACAAGGCCTGCGTGGCAAGCGTCACGTTCTTTTCAAAGGTCGTCTTCTGTCCGGACACGTCGATGTGTTTGAACAGCGGATCCTCTTCCTCACCGGCGGCGCCTTTTTTGTCGGTGATTTCGAGCACGCCCCTGCGTTGCAGGAATTCAAGCATCTTTTTTCTGTCGGGGCGCATGCCGACGATCAGCACGCGCTTCATGGGTAATACGGACATATTATGCCTCCACCAGTTCCTTCAGAATCGCGTCGATTGCGGCATTCTCGTGTTGCGCTACCTTTTCCTTGAGCGCGCGGATCTCGTCCTGCGCCTCGTCCCTGGCGCGGGCAACGACATCCTCGCTCTCGGCGGATGCCTGTAACAGCGCCCGGTCCGCCGTCTCCTTTGCGTCGGCGATGCGTTCCTTCACCAGCGTAAGGGCCTTGGCTTTTGCGTCGGCCACCATCTGCTCGGCTTCCTTCTTCGCATCCTTTTCCTGCTGCAGGGCCTTGTTTTCGGCCTCGCGAATCGCTTCCATCGTATTAGACATGCGACCTCGACCTCCGTATGCGGTTATTTATTGAAAATATACAATTCAAAGCGCGGAAAAATGCGCCAACATACACCATGTTCACAATTATACATCCAAAAACGTATAAATTCAATCGAAAAAACACAAAAAATTGTGTCATTCCTGTGCTTCGTGATACTTGACAAACGTAATGATTGTGCTATGATAAAACAGTAATTGTTACTGTTATGTTTGTATGAAACGGAAAGGCAACAGGTATGGCTTTAAAGTACAGCAGGCAGCGGGAGATCATTCGCAATTTCATGCAGGGGCGCACGGATCATCCCACGGCGGACGTGGTCTACATGAACGTACGCAAGGAGATTCCCAATATCAGTCTCGGCACGGTCTATCGCAATCTGATGCTTCTGGTACAGATGGGAGAGCTCTTAAAGGTCGAGGTCGGGGACGGTACCGTCCATTTCGATCCGCTCACCGATGATCATGCCCATCTGATCTGCAATACCTGTGGCAAGGTAGAGGACCTGATGCTTTCCGTCGATGAGGCGATGAAGCAGGAAGCCGAACACCTCTCCGGCGGTACGGTAGACGGATATACACTGACCTTTACCGGCACCTGTGCCGCCTGCCGCGCGGCGGATAAGGAAACGGCGCGTCCCCTGATTCAGGCGCGGTCCTGAAACCCTTTGCTTCCGTGATCCGTAATCACGGAACCGGTAATGCGCGGATTCCTGTCCGGGCGGTTTTCCTGATATCCCGGAATGCCGATTCCGTCAAGCGGGATCGGCTCGTTCAGCGAATAAAATGTATACATTCCCTTGGCGATCAGCTTTCCGAGATCGTCCGTGATCCACACGTCATACACCTGTACCGTTTTTCCCCGCTTGACCTCCTTTGCTTCCCCGTATAAGACCCGCGAGCTGATCGCCGGTGCGGTAAAGGAGATCGTCGCGTCCATGGTCGTCATCCGCATGCCGTAGCTTGACGCCGCGGCGCCCGAGGTGATATCCGCAAGGGAAAAAATCACCCCTCCGTGTACGGAATGATTGGGATTATAAAAATCCTCCCTTACCGGCATTTCACATCTGGCATAGCCCTCCTTCATTTCAATAATCTTTGCCCCCAGAATCACCGCAAAGCGGTTATACCTGTTACGGAATTCTATCAACTGTTCGATCGTTGCCATTTTGGCATCCCCCCGTTTACGTTGCGGATACGCGGAAGAGCGGCAGATTCTTGAGATCGCTTAAGCGCACCGGCTCCGAATAGTAAAAGCCCTGATAGGCGCTGACCGGATACTTCCGCAGGAAATTTTTTGTGGCCTCCGTTTCCACGCCCTCGATGCATACCTGGATATTCATCTTTCTGGCAAAACCCGTGACCGCCTCGAGCATGTACTGGTCCGCGGGATTCTTTTCGATACCGTTGATCATGTCCTTGTCGACCTTGACCATGTCGACCGGGAGATTGCGCAGCAGATCGAGGCTCGTCATACAGCTGCCGTCGAGTGCCGTTTTGATGCCGCAGCTCTTTAAAAAGAACACTTCGTCCTTTAAAAACATCGGTGAGAGCTGCTTGCAGTTCTCCGTCAGTTCAAAGCACAGATTCTTTCCCGGAAATCCCGTGCGCTTGAGGATATCCATCAGCGTATGGCGGAATCTCGCTTCCTCGAGCTGCACATAATCCAGATTGACATGCATCATCAGATCGGAAAAGATCCCGAGCAGTTCCTTCCCTTCACGGCACGCCTGCTCGATGATCCAGGATCCGAGTCTGGGAAATACCTCATCCTTTTCAAGCGCCGGCATGAAAATCGTGGGGCTGACCTTTCCGAACGGTGCCTTCTCATAGCGCAAAAGCACCTCGACCCCTTCGAGCATCGCGGTCTGGCTCGACACCAGCGGCTGATAGCACAGATAAAAGCCTTCGCAGCCCTTTCCGATCGACTCGCGCATGGCGCTGATGATTTTCAGTGTGTTGTTGCGCTCGCCGATCTGGTCGTTCTTGATCATGACAAAATTTCTGCCGTGGGTTGCCGCCGACTGGTCAAGTGCGTATCTCGCACAGGTGAGAATCGTATGCTCGTCCACCTCAAAATCATCATGAATGACGGCGCCGCCCGCAAGTTCCAGCGCCACGCGGGTGCCCTGTACCAACACGCCCGCACGCACCCTGGTGCGGATCTGCGTAAACATCGAACGCACTTCGTCGGGAGACATGCGTTCCGTCAGCAGGAGAATCGCCGCGCCCTGTGCACGGTATGCCCTGCCCTTGCCGCCCAGTTCCTTCGTGATGATGTCGGAGAGCTCCTTTAAGACCTTGTTGCCGGTTTCGTATCCGTACAAACGGTTGATCGTCGCAAAATTGGTGGTGCCCAGCATCACCGCGATATAGGCTCTTTTGTATTCCTTCCGGTCTCTTGCGTCATTGAGAAACGCATATCTGCCGGGCAGGCCCGTGACGGTATCCATCTGTGCGTTGTGACCGCGGTTGGCGACGGACACGCCGATATAGGCCGGCTGGTTGGCATAATCCCTGATGATAAAGGCCCTGAAATCACAGGTGACATATTCCCCGGACTTGTCCATGACGCGGTAGGACGCGGCATACCTTGGCTGTGCGCCCTTTCTGACATTTTGCATGCCCGTACGGTAAGCCGCAAGATCGTCCGGATGAATGTGCTTTTCAAAGAAAGCATTCGCGGAAGAGAGATATTCGCCCGGCAGGTCAAAATAAATCGCCGCCCCCTGCGACCACCTCGCATAATCACCGCGCAGATCGTACACAAAGAAGGAGCGCGAAGGGGAGCTCAGCGCAAAATTATCAAATACCTTGTCGATCAGTCTCTCAGGTCTTGCCATGGCGGATCCTCACATATCCGTGAGTCTTCGGTTTTTTTCTCTTTTTGCGCGCAAAAAGGGTCTCCCTTGCGGAACAGATCTTGTCCGCGATACATACGATCACGGCTTCCCTTGTTTTCGGGATATGAAGAGGGGTCAGCGGCCACATGTGCGACCGGATGATATTCTCTTCCCGTTTTGTCAGATCAAAATCCCTTTTGGCATTTTTAAGCGCTGCCTTCGGATGGTAAGGGCCGTGCAGGGGCCCGTCCCAGTGGTGCCAGTCGTAGAGAAAGTAGTCATGCAGCAGCGCACCGCGCACCAGTTCCCGTTCCCTGGCGCTTATCCTGAAGGCCTTGTTGATTCTGTAGCTGAGTCTTGCCACATCCAGCACGTGATCATAGGTCGTGACACTGCCGTGCTGGATAAATGCCTTCATCTGCTCGAGTTTTTTTTCCGGATTGAGTTCCCGGACCAGCTTTAAAAATCTTTTTTCTTCGCTTGCTTTCAATGCGGCGGTGCCTCTTTCATTGCATACAACCCGATATCTATATTTCGGTTTCTTTTTCCGTTTTCTTTACGGCGGTATTCCCGTTTTTTTCCTCCGGCCGTATTCTGGCGGTCAGCTGCTTGCCCTGGGAGCGGATTCCCGAAGCGGCGGAGCGGATGAGCTCCGCCAGCTGCATGCGGGAGGGCGGCGTAAACCGCCTGCTGAAACGCCTGATCGAACGGATCGACCGCTTCTGCAGCCGCGGAAGCTTTGCGGCATATTCCGCGGCGAGCTGCTTTGCTGCCTGCGGCGCGGCAGATGCCGTTTCGTAGGCGGCCTGCATTCTTTCGTTAAACTCCTCTTCGATCGAGATGATTTTTGCCGTCAGCTGCTTGAGATTTTCAACGGTCAGTGCCAGATCGGCCGCAAAGACCGCCATCAGAAAAAGTGCGACAATCTCCGCGACGACGGGCGGCGCAAGGGCATGTACCCGTTCGGATACGGGTGCGACATAGCAGCGGATCAGGACACCCGCGACGCCAAAGCCGATTGTCCCGGGCAGGCAGATGCGACCGTTGATGTTGAGCGGCATGTCGCTGTAGTCCCACCAGAGCGCATGAAATCTCTTTTCCAGGATATAGGAGGTGCCGTATTCCAGGATGACGCTTCCTCCCGCGCAGATCAAAAAAACGCCCCACAGCGGCATGTCCCCTGTCCCGAAGAGCAGGAGCGTGCTGACCGCGCCGACCCCGTAGATCGGACAGACGGGACCAAAGAGAAATCCCCGGTTTTCCCAGTGATGCTCCTTGACCATACAAAAGACGCACTCATAGATCCAGCCGATGAAGCTGAATAACACAAATTCCACAAAAAAAAGACTGATCATATCTTTTGACGTACTCCGACAGCTGTGTACGGTAGCCTTCTTCATCCTCTGCAATTGCCAGACGTATCATCTTCGCTTTGCTTTCTTAAAAACAGGGACGGGTAGACAACCCGTCCCTGCGCACTTTCCTTATGACAGGATTTTACAGCCTGGGGCCGGCGGAGACAAGCGCCTTGCCGGCGTCGTTTCCGGTATACTTGCCAAAGTTCTTGATGAACCGCTCCGCCAGATCCTTTGCCTTCTTCTCCCATTCGGAAGCATCGGCGTAGGTATCTCTCGGATCTAAGATCGCGGGATCGACACCCGGAAGCGCGGTCGGCACCTCGAAATCAAAGATCGGGATTTTCTTGGTCTCGGCCTTGAGGACGGAACCGTCGAGGATCGCGTCGATGATGCCGCGCGTATCCTTGATGGAGATACGCTTGCCCGTGCCGTTCCAGCCGGTATTGACGAGGTAGGCCTTGGCGCCGGATTTCTGCATGCGCTTGACGAGCTCCTCGCCGTATTTCGTCGGATGAAGCTCGAGGAACGCCTGTCCGAAGCACGCGGAAAAGGTCGGGGTCGGCTCCGTGATGCCGCGCTCCGTGCCGGCGAGCTTTGCGGTAAAGCCGGACAGGAAGTAGTACTGCGTCTGCTCGGGCGTGAGGATTGATACCGGAGGCAACACGCCGAAGGCATCCGCCGAAAGGAAGATCACGTTTTCGGCGGCGGGGCCGGCGGAGACCGGGTTGACGTTTAAGGCGATCTTTTCGATATGATCGATCGGATAAGACACGCGCGTGTTTTCCGTGACGGACTTGTCCGTAAAATCGATCTTGCCGTTGGCGTCAAGCGTCACGTTCTCCAACAGCGCGTTCTTTTTGATGGCGTTGTAGATGTCGGGCTCGGACTCCTTGTCAAGGTTGATGACCTTGGCATAGCAGCCGCCCTCAAAGTTGAAGACGCCGTTGTCGTCCCAGCCGTGCTCGTCGTCGCCGATGAGCAGGCGCTTGGGATCGGTGGAGAGCGTCGTCTTGCCGGTGCCGGACAGACCAAAGAAGACCGCCGTGTTTTTGCCCTGCATATCGGTATTGGCCGAGCAGTGCATGGAGGCGATGCCCTTTAACGGGAGATAGTAGTTCATCATGGAGAACATCCCCTTCTTCATCTCGCCGCCGTACCAGGTGTTGATGATGATCTGCTCGCGGCTCGTAATGTTGAAGGCAATCGCCGTCTCGGAGTTTAAGCCCATCTCCTTATAATTGTCGACCTTGGCCTTGGAGGCGTTGTAGATGATGAAATCCGGCTCAAAACTCTTGAGCTCCTCCTCGGTCGGGATGATAAACATATTTTTGACAAAGTGTGCCTGCCAGGCGACCTCCATGATAAAGCGGATCGCCATGCGCGTGTCCTTGTTGGCGCCGCAGAAGGCGTCCACCACAAAGAGGCGTTTGTCGGAGAGACATTTCACCGCGATATCCTTTAAGATCTTCCAGTTGTCCTCGGAAAGCGGATGATTGTCGTTTTTGTACTCGTCGGAGGTCCACCAGACCGTGTCCCTGGAATTGTCATCCATGACGATATATTTGTCCTGGGGACTGCGGCCGGTATAGATACCGGTCATGACATTGACTGCCCCAAGCTCCGAAACCTGGCCCTTTTCAAAGCCCTCGAGGCCGGGCTTTAACTCTTCCTCATATAACATGTCAAACGAGGGGTTGTAAACGATTTCCCTGGTGCCGGTAATGCCGTACTTACTCAGATCAATGTTTGCCATAACATACACCTTCTTTCAGAAAAAATGAATGGTTTTTGAAAAAAACTCCGTTTATGATTCTACCACAGCCTCCCCTGATCCGCAAGGCAGGCCGCATAGATCTTGCGTTTCGTCACATTCCTGTCTTTTGCCGCCTTCTTCATGGCCTCCTTTTTATCCGCCCCCCTTGCTTCATAGAATGCCACATGCGTAGGGATATCGAGCTGCAGCAAAAGAAGCTTCAGCGCCTCTTCCCCGTCCAGATCCGCAATCCGCAGATCTCCGTTATATGAAGAAACGGCAGGCGCGCTGTCCGCATGAAGCGCCAGCATGTTTTCGATGGCGACGCCGTCCCTTGTGCTGTCGGGAATCTCGTATCCTTCGATGACCAGCACAAACTCTCCGCGCGGTTCTTCCTTTTCGTATCTGCTACACGCTTCTTTCAGCGTCATGGGCACCGCTTCCTCAAAGCGTTTGGTCAGTTCCCTGCACAAAACGATCCTTCGCGCATCCCCGAAAGCCTCCCTCAGGTCCGAAAGCGTCTCCTTCAGATGGTGCGGCGCTTCATACATCAGCACGGTGCGCGGTTCTCTTACGAGCTGTTTGATCCGCTTTGTCCTTTCCTTTTTGGCGCCGCGTGCGGGCGGCAAAAACCCTTCAAAGCAAAAACGCTTTGCGCTGATGCCGGAAAGTGTCAGTGCCGTGATCAGCGCACAGGGACCCGGCAGACTCGTCACCGTAATGCCTTCCTCCATACACATTCGGACCAGCTCTTCCCCGGGATCGGACAAAACAGGCGTCCCGGCGTCCGTGATCAGGGCGATCTGCTTTCCCTCTTTCAGCAAGGCAACCAGTTCCCTTGCCTTGTCGTAACGGTTGTTTTTGTGATAAGCGGTCAGAGGTGTGTGGATGTCGTAACGGGATAACAGCTTTCTGGACGTGCGCGTATCCTCGCAGGCGATCAGATCGACGGCAGAAAGCGTCTCGATCACCCGGAATGTGACGTCCTTCATGTTCCCGATGGGGGTGGCGCACAGACAGAGCATACCGCTCAATCGTCACTTCCTCCGGCGGTTGCGGGAGCTGCTTCCTCGCGGGCGTGATCCTTTTCCTTTTTGTTTTTCTTATTCTTTCCGCCGCCCTGGTTTTTGTTGCCGCGCTGTTTACGCCTGCGCTCGATCTGTTCGATGTCCCTTAAGTGATATTCATGGACTTCCTTTTCATCGTTTTGTTCAACCAGAACCTTTAACATCTCCCTGAGGATATTGACGGAAGCGACCTCGCCCCTGATCCCGTCCTTTGCGGTAACCGTGTCCCCGACCTGCGGCATCCTCGCGTTGATCTCCTCGTAGACGTCCTCCTCGTTTTTGAGACAGCACATCAGCCTTCCGCAGACACCCGAGATCTTGGTCGGATTCAGGGAGAGACCCTGTTCCTTTGCCATCTTGATCGATACGGGGATAAAATCCGTCAGATAGGCGTGACAGCACAGGGTCCTCCCGCAGATACCCATGCCGCCGAGCATCTTGGTCTCGTCGCGCACGCCGATCTGTCTCAGCTCGATGCGCGTGCGAAAGACGCCCGCAAGATCCTTGACGAGCTCCCTGAAATCGATGCGGCCGTCTGCCGTAAAATAGAACAGGATCTTATTGTTGTCAAAGGTATATTCCACATCGATCAGTTTCATTTCGAGGCCTCTTGCCGCGATTTTTTCAAGACCGATCGTATAGGCCTTCTTTTCCTTCTCCCGGTTTTCGATCGCCTTCTTCTCATCCTCTTCCGTGGCGATCCGGATGATTTCCTTGGGGGTCGCCTGCCCCTCTTCCTGCTCGACCTCTCCGAGATCAAAGCTTACGACACCGTATTCCATGCCGCGCGAGGTCTCCACGATGACATGTGTTCCCTTTTTGACCTCGTGGGCACCCGGTGTGAAAAAATAGGATTTTCCGCCTTCGCGGAATCTGACACCGATAATATGACTCATACTGCTCCTTCTTTCCTTATGTTATGTGCGCTTTAACGTATCGCGGGCACGCAGCAGCATCATGTCCACGGTCAGCTGCGCATTCACATTGGCCTCGAGCCGCTCCCTTGCACTTGTCAGCGCACGCTCCGCCGTGATCAGATCGCGGTAGGTTGCGTGCAACGCAACATCTCTAATATACTCCCACCGCTCCTCCAAAATCAAGTGTTCCCTGCTCTGTGTTGCCTTATAGACGAGGATATCGCGGATCAGCAACCGGATCAGACCCATCAGTTCCTCTCTTGCGCTTCTTTCGTCTTCCGACTGTTCACCGATCTCCTTCAGGCGGTCATGAATCTCGTAAATGGCGGATTCTCCGAGCTGTTCCATCATCTGCAGGGCATATCTGGTGCGCAGTTCAAAGGATTCGTCCTTTGCAAGCGCTTTTGCCCTTCCGCAATTGCCCCTGGCAAAACGCGCCGCGTTTTTTGCGCGGTACGGTGAGAGGTCCATCGTCCGCATCAAAAAGTCTGTCAGCACCGTATCTTCCAGCGCCCGGACCGAAAGAGGGATACAGCGGGACCGGATCGTCAACAGCAGCGCCTCCGCATGGGTCGCAAGCAGAAGAAAACGTGCATACGCCGGCGGCTCCTCCAGGGTTTTCAGCAGCTTGTTCTGTGCTTCCACCGTCATAAGATGCGCGTCCGGTATGATATAGACCTTGTGCGCGGCCTCATAAGGCATCAGATACGCATCCGACACGACCTGGTTCATGATTTCCGGCACCCTGATCGACGCCGGCTTTTCATGCGCGATCGTGCGCACATCCGGATGCGCATCATTCATCACCCTGATACAGGAAGCGCAGCGCCCGCAGGGCTCGTCGTCCGCGGTTCTTTGCTCACACAAAAGCGCCTGCGTAAAAGTCCTTGCGATCATCCGCTTTCCGGATTTTTCCTCGCCCGTCAGCAGATAGGCATGCGACACGCGGCCAGTGCGGATCGCCTTCTTTAAGTGGTTCACAATATGCGATTGTCCGAGAATCTCACGAAACTGCGACATACTTATGTGAAAATATCCAGCAACAGCCCCTCGATGGTGCCGATCCTGCCCATGATGGCAATGGTGTCTTTTTCGTCCCGTAACAGTTCCTGTGCGAGCGCGTCGAGATTTTCATCAACCAGCCGGATGATGCCGTAGACCCTGTGCCTTCCCTTCTTGTCAAGATAGTTTTCCCTGGAAAAGGCATGGGATCTTGTAACGACCTCGTTTAGAAACCCCTTGATCAGCATCCGGTAGCGCTGCATGTCGCGGATATCGTTTTTTTTGGATAACAGCTTTCCCTGTTGCGTGATATCCTCGATCATCGACTGCAGACGCGCGGCCAGACCCTCGTCATCCACACGGCTTTCGAGGATAAACCGGAACCGGTCGTCGATCGGTTGTGTCTGCTCCGGCGCCTGTGTCTGCTGCACGGGCTGCGCGGCGTTGACTTTAATATCCATATCAGCTCCAGATCATACGTTGCGTGACGTATGACGTTATTATATCACATGGCGGTTACGGACCTTTTGTTTGTGTCCGTATATAAGCCGCCACCTGCAGGAGGCACTCTTCCAGCGTGTCGTTATTGGGAAACACCCGCGTGATCCCCGCGGCATCCAGCCTGTCCTTTGAAAAATCCTCCGTATCCGCGAGATATCTCCTGCACATTTCGTCATAGCGCGGCTCTTCCTGCTTGCGCTCGCGCTTGAGCGCGCGCTCGAGCCGGATCCCGTCATCCGTATCGATATAGACGGGAACGACGTTTTCTTCCCCGAAACAGGCACGGATTGACAGATACGTCTCGACGGTGCCGATCATGAGATAATCGGCCTTTTTCAGATCGATCTGTCCGTCATCCGCGGTAAAATAGCGCCAAAGGCCGAGCTTCGTATGGTAGTCGCGCTTTTCGATGATCTTTCCGCTGCGCTTCATGTTCTGGTAGGCGTCCTCATCCACAAAGAAATACTGCTTGCCTTCTTCCTCCTTAAGGCGCATCGGCCGCGTCGTATAGAGCACGACTTTTTTTAAGGACAGCGTCTCGTCCTGTAACAGATTACGGTATACGGCATCCTTTCCGGAGGCCGATTTGCCCATCAGCAATATGATCTTTCCCATGGGATTATTGTAACAGATTTCAGATAAGAACGCGAACACGCGTCCCTTTTTCCATGCCGTGCAGCTGTACGCCTCTTGCGTCAAGCGTTTTGATCATTTCAATGAGCTGTGCGTCATAGATCTCCCCCGGCGCAATCAGGGGAATCCCGGGCGGATATGCATAGAGAAAATCCGCACTGATCCTGCCTGCCGCTTCGGACAAACCCGTTTCTTCGGACGGCGCATCCCATGCCTCCCGGATCGTGAGAACGGACGCCCCGGGGATGCGGGACCACACCGCCGGCGCCGCCGCCTCTTTTCCCTCAATGACTTCCTGCTCCGGATGCCTGCCGCAAGTTGCGGCAAGTGCCCGGTCAATCCTGCACAATGCGTCACACAGCGCATCCGTGCCCTCTTTGGTGTCATACGGGGTCAGAATCAGAATCAGGCGCGCGTCATCGGCCGTCTCCGCTTCGATATGGTATTCGTCGCGCAGGATTTGCCTGACCCCGGAGGCGTTTTTGGCAAGAATCGTGAGCTTGCAGGGATCCTGTGCGACCGTACGGGGAACCGGATACAGATGCTTCCACCCCGCTGCCGCCTCTTCGATCTGCTGCCTGAAGGAAAAGAGCGTATCAAACCGCTCCCCCGCGTGCGCTTCCATGTCCCGGAGCGCCGTATCGATCGAACTCATCAGCACATAAGAAGGACTCGAGGACTGGAAGACGGCAAGAAAACGCGCGAGTTTTTTCCGGTCGACCAGTTCGCCCTGCACATGGAGCAACGCCGTCTGGGTGAGTGCGGCCAGCGTCTTGTGTACCGAACGGATGACGATGTCCGCACCCTGTGCGATGGCGCTTTCCGGTAGTCTCCCGTCCAGCGAAAAATGTGCGCCGTGCGCTTCGTCGACGATCAGGGGAATCCCTTTTTCGTGGGCACACCTTGCGATCCCGGCGATCGGGGAGACCACGCCCTCATAGGTCGGAGAGGTACAAAAAACGGCTGCCGCACCGGGATGCGCCTGCAGCGCCATTTCGATCTCTTCGGGAGATACCGGTCCCGGAAAAGGAAGGATGCGGGACCCGTCCGCGGCGGGTTTGGGGACAACATATGCCGCCCTTGCGCCGCTGAGAAAAAGCGCATGATAAAAGGACCGGTGCGCATTGCGTGCGGCAACCACCGTCCCCCCTTCCCCGCAGACGGCGGATACGGCGCTGAGCACGCCGGCCGTTGCGCCGCCTACCAGATAGTGTGTTTCCATGTCCGCAAGGAGCGATGCGTCTTTTTTCCTCTCCCTTATTCGGTTTCTGTAGAGGGCGCCTGCCCGCTCCTGTGCTTCTTTCAGAATGCCTTCTGCGTGATGGAGGTCGTCCGTTTCTTCCGTCTCCGTCGTGTCGATCAGGAAGGCGCCGTAGAGCGGATGCGCACCGTTAGTGAGCCGCGCAACATCCGTTTCCTTCAGAAACGCGGGGTTTCTTTTATGGCCCGGCATGTGAAAGGAATAGTTCATCCGTGAATCCCCGTAAAGTCATAGGGTGCGTGAAACAGTCCTTTTTCGGTGATGATGCCGGTGATGAGCGACGCGTCCGTCACGTCAAAGGCGGGATTGAAGACATCGATTCCTTCCTCGACCATCCGGTCCTCATACCACATCGACGTGATTTCTTCCGGATCGCGCATCTCGATCGGGATGTCTTTTCCCGCGGGCGTGTCCGGGTCGATCGTCGAGGACGGCGCACAGATATAAAAAGGAATATTGTAGTGCTTTGCAAGAATCGCGAGTGTGGCGGTTCCGATCTTGTTGGCGGCATCGCCGCATTTTGCGACCCGGTCGCAGCCGGTAAAGATGATGTCGATCTTTCCCTGCCGCATGAGCACGGAGGCCATGTTGTCACATTGCACGGTTACGGGAACCCCGGCACGGTGCAGTTCAAAGCTCGTCAGGCGTGCTCCCTGCAGCAGAGGCCTTGTCTCATCGCAGTAGACATGCATCTCTTCCGGGCGCCATCCCTGCTCCAGTGCCATATACACCGGTGCCGTCGCCGTTCCGTATTTGGCGGTCGCAAGCGTCCCCGCATTGCAGTGTGTCAGAATCCCGACCGGCCTTCCTTCTCTCCTTGTTTCCTTTAACAGCGAAACGCCGATCTCCCCGATGCCGCGGCTGATCGCGACGTCCTCGTCGCGGATGAGCGTGGCCTCTGCGTATAAAAGATCTTTGATGATTTCGACCGGCTCCTCCGCGTGCAGTCTGACGCAGGCCTCCATCCGGTTTAAGGCCCAGAAGAGATTGACCGCCGTCGGACGCGACGAGGCCAGATACTCCCTGGTTGCCTGAAACTCCCGGTAAAAATCGTCATATTCTTCCTGCGCGATCCGTGCGGCACATACCGCAAGACCGTACGCGGCACATACCCCGATTGCGGGGGCTCCCCTGACCCGCAGCTTTTTGATCGCTTCCCATATCTCTTCTTTCGTGGTCAGCTGTATTCTTTTGACGGTGCCGGGCAGAAGCGTCTGGTCGATGATATCGACGCTTTTTTTCTCCGGCCCCCACTTGACGGTGATGACTTCTTCAAAAAACCGTTCAGTATTAACAGACATGGATGACTCCCCGTAAAATGAAAAAAGAGGCGTCCTTTCTGTCGCGAAAAGAACGCCTGCTCCCCAACATGACCTTTTTTGACGCTCTGTTTATCCCACGATACCCGCACGGATATCGGCGATCAGCTTATCGATCTGCGCCTGATTTAATACAGGCCCCGCCGCGCCTGCCGTGGGATTGGCCGTCACCGCAAACTGATTGATCAGGGACGAGATCAGATTGAACTTATCCTCCGGCAAGGTCTCCATTTTTGCAATGAGATCGATCGGCACTTCCATACGTCTTCCCTCCTGCGAAACATTTTGCACAATACACCTGTTTTTATGATACCACGAACCATCCCCGATTTCAACAAAGATTGTTCTTTATGATATACTGTTCAAAAAACGGAGGACTATCATGATCCGGTATCTGCTCTTTGATCTCGACGGAACACTGACGGAGTCGGGCCCCGGCATTACAAACGGAGTGCGCTATGCACTGCAACGGGCGGGCATTTCCTGCGAGGATCCCGCAGTGCTCACGCAGTTCATCGGTCCGCCTCTCTATCTTTCGTTTATGAAACACTTTGCACTGGATGAAGATAAGGCTCGTGCGCTGGTGCCGGTCTACAAGGAATATTACAACCAAACCGGCATCTACGAAAACGAGCCGTATCCGGGAATCCCCGACATGTTGCGGGAACTGAAGGCCCGGGGGTTTTGTCTGGCGGTCGCTTCCGCCAAGCCGCAGGATATGGTCGGGATCGTCATCCGTCATTTTCATCTGGAAGAATACTTTGATGTCCTGTGTGGCGCGGCCGATACCGGTGCGCCAGACACCAAGAAAAAATCGATCCTTGCGGCGATGTCTTTTTTCGGTGCGGACAAGGACGAGGTTCTCATGATCGGCGACAGAAAAGATGACATGGACGGCGCCAAAGAGTGCGGCATCCGCGGCATTGCGGTCTCCTGGGGGTATGCGCCTGAGGGCGAGCTCGAAGAAACGGATGCACTGGCCATTGTTTCCACGCCGGAGGAGCTTTCGCGTCTTCTGAAACGTCTCCTATAACAATGCCCGCTGTCTGGAATCGGGGATGCCCATCAGGATCCGGTATTTGGCAATCGTGCGCCTGCGCTCCACCGCATCGATCAGAAAATGGGCTCGCTGCAGTTTTTCCCTGAAGTATTCCTTCAACTGTGCGTCCTTTGTTTCCTTCATCATACGGAGATAGTAGCCGTCGATGCCGTAATCTCCCATCCAGCGGTCGTTGATGGTGATCTGCCACGCGCCGTTTTCTCTTTTGACAAGGACATCCGGGATGATATAAGAAGTCGTTTCCGTTTCTTCCATGCTCATAAGCGGCCGCGGATTGAGTGTTCCGATCAGATGCCGATATCAAAGGCAAAGATCCCGTGCGGCTCGAGCACGCGCAGGTCGCACAGGCATTCCTCGACCAGCGTTTCGGAAAAACCGGAGATCTCTGCAATATCCTTTGCTTCGTAAGGAAAGAAGCCCTTTTCATCCAGGCAATGGACCAGAAACCGGATGGTATCCCACGCCTCTTCCGAATAATCGTCCGCATCCAGCTGAGAGAGGATCTTTTCGTCGATATAGGATATATTCCGGTCACTGACGTCGCTTCTGCGCTCTCTGTCCTCCGAAACATCGGAGCCTGCACCGTCCCCTTTGTTTATATACGACTTTAGATGGCGGACATGCTGATGCCTTCGCCGGTGCCCGGACCTGTCGAAGGCACCATGCCTGATACGGTGCCTGAGCCGCACTCGGTGACTGAGGTTGTCGAAGGCGCCGATGCCGTCACCTTGCCCGGCGGAGCGATTCTCATCCGCACCACAGCGACGGAAACGGGTACGGCAGTAGTATCATCCTTGTCGTTATTTCAGGGTTCTGACGGTTCCTCTTCTATTACCTCCGGGAGGTGAACGAAGCCGGCAGCTATTTCATCTTCTGAATAAACATACCACCGGTTTACACCGTCATCATAATCATACGTCCGCCATGGGGACCGATTTCCAATATAGTAGCCTCCTATCCAATGATTTGACTCATAATCAAATGTCACATAATATCCCGCGCCTCTTTCCGCATAGGATTGTTCCGCTCGAGTGTCAAAGTAGTCGGAATTAATCACGGTTCCCTCGATCGGTCCTCTTTTGTATCCCCAGTATTCCGGTTCGAACGGATAATAGTACCACCATCCGTCATTATCGTAACGCCGATCAAACGACATATCCCACCATTCATTCCACAAAAACCAAGAGTCTCTACCGTATTCACCTCCGTATTCACCTCCGCTGAGATACTCCCAGTCATCTCCGACACGCAGTTTGCCCTTCGGATCAATCAGTACCTCGTTATACTCCGGATCCTGCCTGATATAATCAAAGCTGTTCTCCGGTACAAACCAGGTCATATACGTATGCTTTTTTCTTAAGTCCGTATAGGACGCAAAGTCCACACAATACCTGTTTGCTTCGTCATAGAGCATCACTTCGATATCTCCGTATTTACCGGAACGGATCGCGTCCCGCACGGCGCCCCACTCCCGCTGATCCTCATCCCATGCGCGCCACGCATCTTTTTCATACACATAATAGGAAAAATCGGGCTCCTTCCACTCCTCCCGACGGATCGTGCGCCAATCAACACCAGAATACAAATCTATACGCGAAAAGAGATTCACGCGCGAGTCACTTGAGGGCACCAGGGAAAGAATCGTCCGGTCGTCTAATCCCATGTGACCCGTGAAGCGCTTCATCATGATATCGAGCGCACCGCGGATCGCACTGATCGCCTGCACAAAGTGTTCCTTGCACGTGCCATCCACGATCATATCTTCGGCAAAAATGATCTTGTCAAACAAGTCACCGTATGGTTGCAGATGTGTGAAATTCGTTACCATCGTTTTCTCCGTCCGTTAAAAGCCGTTGAAGCCGCCGCCCGTTGCCGCGGCTTCCTTTCCGCTTGCCGGCGTTCCCGTAAATACCAGATAAAAGCGCTGTTTGCGGGAACCCACCAGGAAGGCCTCGCCCTCCTTCAAAGTATACGCCCCAATATACGCCTGCCTCCTGTACCGACGCCATCAGCTGTGCGGAGGCCTCTGCCGCGGAAATCGACCAGTTAAAAACGATGTCATGTCTGCAGGAAACGGCATGCACCTCCTGCGCCATATACAAAAAAGCCGCACCTGCCGTCAGGATCCCCGCCAGAAGAAGCGAAATGCCCGCTTCCGGCCCCGTACATTCCAGTGTACCGCCCTCCATCGTAAAGACGCCGCCGACCTTTTCTCCTTTTTTGCTGCGCGGACTAAACAGATACCCTTTTCCGATCGTAACGCCCTGCCGTCCGTCAATCCGTGCGTTGCCACCGGACATCAGGACATTGCCGCTTCCGACGATGATAAAGAAAAGGAAGTCCTCCCCTGCGCTTCCTCTTGCGCTTCCTCTTGCGCTGCTGTTTCCGAACCGGCTGTGACCGTTGTCGTGGATGTGGCTGCAACCGCAACCGTTATCGTCTGCGCCTGTGCGGACATATGCCGGACACCGGGCACAAGTCCCGCAACCATAAGCGACGCGCTCAACAGCAGGATCAGAATCTTACATATTTTCACCGGGCTTTTTTTCTCTTCGTTTCTCATCTCGTTTTCTCCGTTGTACGGTTGTCTGATGAGAGACAGATACCCGGAAAAGATTCGACGACTATTTCTCAGGCGGGGGTGGCGTGCGGAAAAATGCGTCGCAAAAAGCCGCTTCCTTGCGGAAAGCGGCTTTTTCAGGCTTTTTAACTCCACCAACAGGCGAGAGAACTTGCATCCTGCGTTATTGTATTCCGCGGACCGACAATGTATCATGAAGCTGCAATCAAAAAACAGCACTCTTTGATGAGGTAAACATGATGGAGCTTGGAAAGAAAATCAAACAGCTGCGCTTTAAGGCGGGACTGACGCAGGAGCAGCTGGCAGAAAAACTGGGGATCGGGGCACAGTCGGTGTCCAAATGGGAAAACGCAGTGGCAATGCCTGACATCACCACGCTTCCTCTTTTGGCCGAGATCTTCGGTGTCTCGATCGATGACCTGTTCGACCTGACAACGGAGCAACGCCTTAACCGAATCGAGAACCGAATGGACGCGGAGGAGGAGCTGCCGGCAGATATTTTTCGGGAGTTTGAGAGCTTCCTGCAGGACGAGCTGAATGGAACGAAGCATCAGAAGCGTGCAACTGAGTTGCTCGCCTATCTCCACTGGCACCGCATGAACGCGGAGGCACAGAAGGCGTCGCGCTATGCAAAGGAGGCGATCACCCGCGCGCCGGGCGAAAAGGAGTGCCAGTGGATTCTGGGCAAGACGGAAAACCACGCCGTCTGGGACTGGAATTTGGCTAACCACACCCGGGCCATCGCCTTTTACCGCGAACTGACGGAGGCGCACCCCGACGTCGCGCTGCCGTACATGTACCTGTTGGACAACCTCATCGCCGACCACCGGGCCGACGAGGCAGAGTGCTGGCTGGACCGCTATTGCACGCTGGAGAAGGCGCACCCCGTCATGAAGCAGGTCTACCGGGCCCATATCGCCCTGGCCCGCTTTGACGAGCCCACGGCGGATGGGATCATGGAGGCGCTTCTGGCTCAGCAGCCGGAAAACGACGCCGTGCTCTTTGAGGCCGCTCAGTACTATGCCGCCAAGGCTGACTACAAAAAAGCCATCGACACCTATGAACGAGCCTTTGCCGCAGATACCCGACGTCCCAGATTCCAGGACGCACTTATGGGGATTGCAGGTATCTATGAGATCATGGGCGACTATGCCAATGCTGCGAAGACCTATGACCGGATCATCGACCTGCTGGAAAACGAGTGGGGGCTGAGCGAAGAGACAGACTCCTCCGTGACGGTCGCAAAAAAGGAAAAGGCACGGTTTCTTGCCATGGCATAATGCGATTCTGCCGCACAACACAAGTCCGCAGGGAAAACGCGCATCGGCATCTGAAAAAAACGCCTTGCTGCAAAACCTGATGAAGGGCACGGAGCGGGCATATGTCTCGTATCTATGAACGCATCTATAAAGGCTCCATGCCTGCACTGATCAGCGGCAGCGTAAGCAACCCGGACATTTTTTACAGCAGTTATCTCTCCACCTACCTGGAACGCGATGTGAAGGAGCTGACAGACAATACGCTAAAGAGGCTTGTGAAAGCGCCAAAACTTTATTTCCATGATACCGGCCTGATCTGTCATCTGACAAAGTGGAGCAACGCGCAGACACTTGAAAGCGGGACCATGAATGGTGCCATTCTCGAAAACTATGTCGTATCCGAAATTGCCAAGACATAAGACATCCAATCCCGGCCCCGAGACGGTTCGGCATTTTCACCTGCTGGATAAGAGCACGACGCCGAGATCCAGTGGAAAGGACACAAAAAAAGTGCCTGGAGTCGGAATTGAACCAACGACACGCGGATTTTCAGTCCGCTGCTCTACCAACTGAGCTATCCAGGCACGTCGACACACACTCCGCTTTTGTTCGGGCCTCGTAAACTCAGCCCTCACGATCGCTCCGTTGTGTCTCCTTTTCGGAGAAAATGCAGGCATTTTCTCCGGGTGCGAAATTGCCGCACATATAGCGGGGACAGGATTTGAACCTGCGACCTCCGGGTTATGAGCCCGACGAGCTTCCAGACTGCTCTACCCCGCGACGTCGGCACAAACTGCGCTGTTGCTCGAGTCGCGCCTTGCGCGACTCTCACGTCGCTCCGTTGTGCCTCCTCTTCGGACGAAATGCAAGCATTTCGTCCGGTGATGGCGGCTCCGCCGCCAAAAAGGACTACTGGGTGGTGGTGGATTCGAACCACCGAAGTCGGTGACAACAGATTTACAGTCTGCCCCCTTTGGCCACTCGGGAAACCACCCCTGACATCAAAAGCCGACGACCGGACTTGAACCGGTAACCTGCTGATTACAAATCAGCTGCTCTGCCGATTGAGCCACGTCGGCACGTCGCCGCGGACTCCGCTCACGCTCGTACCTCACAGGCTCGGTTCTCGCAACGCTTCGTCGCGGCTCCTCTTCAGGAAAAATGCAGGCATTTTTCCTGTGTGGCGGCTTCTGCCGCCATAAGGTCTTCCCTGGGGCCTATTGGACTTGAACCAACGACCCCCTGCTTGTAAGGCAGGTGCTCTCCCAGCTGAGCTAAGACCCCTCGCGATGCTAAAGCAAGTGCACACAGGTAATCGTAAGCGCAGTGGGAGCTCGCTCACACAAGCGCTTACGATTGCCTGTGTATAAGCGGCGTAGCCGCGGGATGACGGCCCGAAGGGCCGGCATACTCGCACTTGCGCTCCTTTGCGGGATGGCAGCCCGAAGGACCGGCATACTCGCACTTGCTATAGTATCTATATTTTTTTACGACCCGGAAGGGACTCGAACCCTCGACCTCCGCCGTGACAGGGCGGCGTTCTAACCAACTGAACCACCGGGCCTTATGACCTTAAAAACTCAATACAGAAGATCAAAACAGACAAATGATCAAGCCCTCGACCTATTAGTACGCATCAGCTGAATGTGTTACCACACTTACACCTTGCGCCTATCTACCTTG
>JAFSLV010000036.1 GCA_017448245.1 Lachnospiraceae bacterium
CACTGGCCATCCGGGAGCAGATCGGCAATATTTGACGGGAACAGAAAAACTGGATAAGATGAATGCGGCAACAGTTCAAAGCCATTCTCAAGGGAGAATTCTCGTTTTATCCAACTGACAGTGAGCTTACACCATCAGAGTCATGAGAGGCGGTTGCAAAAATGCCTTGGTGTGATATAATATATTTACCAAGCAGCCGGTAAGGGAGATGCATCCTCCCCGATCTGGCGAATATGCAGAAGTTACAAAGTAGCGCCGCCTACCCCTCCAAGGTCAAGGCGGCGTTACTTATTTCGCAAACCTATTATCGCAACGATCAAGAGACCAAAGGTCAACACGATCATCAGCAACTCAAAGTCACTCATAAGCGCCTCCTTTCTCACCAAGTCGGAGAAGGAAGCCACCGCCCTACCGGCCGGCTGTCAGTATATCATTGTGTGAGATAGTGCGTCAAATTCAGTGTGAATTTGCAAAAGAGCAGAACCTACACAATTGTCAAAGTGTATGCTTTTTGTATACTATAGTAACAGGAGGTGACGCAATGACAACATATTGCTTTATCAGACACGGAAAAGATGATACAAGCGAAGCCGGAACAGGGATTTATCGTGATCAGGGACACGACATGCTGACACTGTCCCCCGCGGGGATCTCGCAGATTCAGCGTGCCGCAAAGGATGACAGGTTGAAAGGTGCGGATCTGATCATCTCTTCGCCGTTTGGAAGAGCGATGCACAGCGCGGCAATTCTTTCGAAGGAACTGCAGCTGGATTTGTGTGTGGAAACCCGCCTTCATGAATGGCGGGCGGACAGAACACTGCGCTGGATTTCGGATTTTTCCGAGTCGGACGCAAGCTATCGGGAAATGAATTCGTTTCGCGGGATTCCGTCACCGGAGCAGAAGTACAATTGGGAGACGGCAGATGATATCCAAAGACGGGTACGCCCGGTACTGGAGAAGTATTCTGAGTACCGGAAAGTGATCGTTGTAACACATGGGACATTGATGCAGTATTTTCTGGGGATAGATCACCCGGACAACGGAGAGATTTGCCTGTATCAATATGATGATTCCGACAGATAGTTCCGGAGGGTGATTCTGATCTATATGAGACTGCTGTTTGAAATAGACAAAAAGGATTATGAAACTATTATTATCTCTGCAACGTTGAAGGAGATACATTGCGAACAAAGGTTCTAAAACTTGTGCCGGTGGTGCGATTGAAGATTGGCGAAAGGGGACCTTCACCGGAAGCGCCCGATACGCGCCCGACAGTTTTGTGATATAATGGATGAATGGATCTGACAGCCTACAGCGAAGAGATACGCGAAGAGATCGCGCGCACGCAGCAGCTGATCACCACGAGCGGCAGGCGTGTCTTCACTGTGCTGAAGAGACTTGAAAAACGGACAGCGCCGTACGGGAATCATACGCTGAGCGGGCTCGTCTGTTTTTATTATGCGCAGGCGCATTATTTCCGGGACGAGCCCGGGGCGATGCACCGGTATCTCATGGATGCGATCGGTCATCTGCTCCGCGGGGACGATCCGGAGCTCCTTGCAAGATCGTACAATCTGTTTGCGGTGGCCGCGCAGGCGGCCGGCTGCTTTGATGTGGCACAGAACTATTTCCGCACGGCGCGCTCCTTTGTGGAGGATAAAAAGGATTCCCTGATGTATGCGATGATCAATGCCAACATCGGGGATCTTCTGGTGGAGATGGGAGACTACAAACAGGCGCTTGGCTACAGCAGGCAGAGCATTCCGGTGGTCAAGAGTCACAAGGACGATCCGCTCTACATCCACAACATCATCACGGCCTACGTCAATTACGGCCTCAATCAGATCTATGTCGGCAACATCCATGGCGCAAAGAAGACGCTTCCCATAATCGATCATTACTTTTACGAGGAGAGAGGCAGCGTCACCGAAAAGACACTGCTCTGGTACCGGCTCTTCTATGCGCATCTCGCGCTCGCGGAGGGCGACAGGCAACGGACAAAGGAAATGGTGGCGGACATCGTACACAGGCTCACGTCAAAGACAGTCTATTCCGAATTCTTAAATGACACACACCGTTTCTGCCGTGCGCTGATGGAAAAGAAAGAACTGCGCCTTGCGGGGAGCCTCATCCGTGCGATCGAAAAGGGTGATCTCTCCGCGGGATCTCACTACCGGAGCCTGCTGATCGCCCAGCTCAAGGTGGATTACTACGGGTTGACTTCCAATACCAAAAAACGTAACGAAGCCTATGAAGAGAGGCAGCGCCTGTATGAAGCACAGCGCAGGGTGCAGCGTGAGATCTATTTGCGCTCCGTGGACATCATGATCCTCATGAGTGATCTCATGGCGGAGCAGGAGGAGGTCCGCGAGGAAAACGAGAGACTGCAGCATCTGGCAGAGACGGATGCGCTTACCTCCCTTCCCAACCGCTATGCGCTCAACCGGGTGCTCGAGCAGTTATTTGACGAGGCTCTGCGCACCGGTAAGAGTCTGGGAGTCGGGATCGCGGATATCGACCGTTTCAAGCAGTACAACGATCATTTCGGCCACCGCAGGGGTGATGAGTGTCTGCGCGAGGTGGGGACGGCTCTTTCGCGGATTGCCAAAGAAGGAGAGGTCTTTGCGGCGCGTTACGGCGGCGATGAATTTGTTCTGATCTATCAGGACATGAGCGACGATCAGATCCGTGCGGTCGTCTATGATCTGTTGCAGAGCATACCGATCCGGATCACGCACGGTTTTTACAATGCGGTACCGACGGAGGAAAGCAAGCCCTTTGAGTATCTCGCGCGTGCGGACGAGAGGATGTACGAGACGAGAAAAAGACGCAGGTAGATATGGACATCACGAAATACGACCAAAAAATACGCGATCTCTATGACACCTGCTGCCGTTATTTGCAGATGTCGGATCCGCGTGCCTACAATGTCATCAAACGTCTCGAAAAAGAGGCGCTGCGGATCGGCGACGATGCGCTGATCGGCAATGTCTACTATACGATGGCCTTTGCCGAGTATTTTATGCTGGGCAGGTATGAGGATTTTCTGAAGCATCTGCAAAAAGCGGCAAGACATCTGCTTGCCAGTGACAAGGCGGAGCTCGGCAGGGTCTATTATCTGGTCGCGCTCGATGCGCTCAATAAGGGCATGAATGATGTGGCGGCCAATTACTTTCTGACGGCGCGCAATCATTTTCTGTCCGCAGGGCAGGAGACCAGTGCGGGGATCATGGACGATAATGTCGGACACGTGCTGATGCTGATCGGGGATTACAAAAAATCACGCATCTATTTTAAACGCGCGCTGAAGGCCATCCGCAGGGACAAAAGCCATCCGCATTATTACAGCAACGTGTCCGGCATATATATCAATGACGGACTGGCGTGTCTGGAGCTCGGCCGCAAAAAGGAAGCAAAGGAGATGCTGCAAAAAACCAGACGCTTCCGCGAGAGCAGCCCGGACCGCTTCCAGATCGGAACGGATTTTGCGATTGCCCTGTTTGAGGCGCGGATTGCGGCGGACGATAACAACAAAAAGCAGATACGGGCAACGATCGCACAGATGAAGGAGATCGCCGCAGGCATCGTGCAGCTGTCGGACTATGCCGAGGATTTCCGGAAGCTTGCGACGATCCTGCTCGCATCCGGCAATACGGAAGCCGTCAGGGAGATTCTCAACATCATCGAGGCGCATCCGGCAGCGGAGGATGCGTCGCTGGCGTGGCGGATCCGTGCGGATATCCGCGTGGATTATTTCCGGATGACGGGTGACGCAAAGGGTCTCAAAGCCGCGTACCGAGAGCAGGACGAGATCTATAACAGGCTGCGCAGCGAGCGCGGCAAAACCTTCCGTTATGCGGGAGAACTGATCCGTCTGATTACCGAATTGCGCAGCGAACAGGAAAAGGTGCAAAGAGAGCACGAGGAGCTGCTGCACCGCGCACAGGAGGATGCACTGTGCGGCATCCCCAACCGCTATGCGCTCAATCTGCATTTCGAACAGGCCTTTGATCTGGCGCTCAAGGAGAAGACGCCGATCGGTATCGCGATGATGGATATGGACGGGCTCAAGGAATATAACGACACCTACGGCCATCCCGAGGGAGACAAATGCCTCATCGAAACCGGCAGGCTCCTGCTCGAGGACGCCAAGGAAAAGAACTATTTTGCCGCGCGCTACGGCGGCGACGAATTTGTCCTGATCTTTGAGGGGGCAGACGACGAGAGGATCCGCACGATCTGCAAGTCGCTGCAAAAGAGGCTGCCGTTGTCCGTTTCGATCGGGGCCTGTAACCGGGTGCCCTCGGGAAAAAGAAAGAGCTGGGAGTTTCTGTCCGGCGCCGACAAGGCGATGTACAGGGCCAAAAGGTCGGGAGGCGGCGGTCACTTTCATCTTGCCAAAGACGTGTGAGAATCGTAAAATATTTCTATGGAAAAAATCATTCTCGTCGTTGACGATGACATGACCAGTCTGACATTGGCCAAGAATATTCTGGATAAAGACTATCGAGTCGCCACGGTGCCGAGCGGCGGGATGGTCTTTAAGTATCTTGCGAAGAATATGCCGGATCTCATGCTGCTCGATCTCAACATGCCGGACATGGACGGCTTTGAGGTCATGGACCGGCTCCAGTCACATCCGGTTTTTTCCAATATCCCCGTGATCTTTCTGACCGCCAACCAGGATCCGCAGAACGAGGCCAGATGCCTCGAGACCGGAGCGATCGATTTTGTCTCCAAGCCCTTTGTTCCGCAGGTCTTAAAGACCAGGGTCAGGCGCACGATCGAGCTATTTGATTACAGAAGGCAGCTCGAGTCGATGGTCAGGGACCAGGCACAGATCATCACGTCCAGAACGGAGCGCATCTCGCGCATCCAGAACGCGGTCATCATCGGAATGGCCAACCTCATCGAGCAGCGCGACGGATCGACCGGCAGGCATGTCCGCAACACGCAGCACTATGTGGAGATGATCGCGGACCGCCTCTATGAAAAGGGGATGTTTGCGGACACGCTGACCGACGAATACCGTAACAATACGATCAAGGCCGCGCCGCTCCATGATGTCGGAAAGATCAGGATCAGCGACGCGATTCTCTTAAAGCCCGAAAAGCTCACCGAAGAAGAGTATAAAATGATCCAGAAGCATGCGGAATACGGTGCGGAGATCATCGACGAGATCCTGGGCGATGTCGAGGATGAGGAATATATCCGGGTTGCCCGTGCGATCGCGCTGTCTCATCACGAGCGCTTTGACGGTACGGGATATCCGAACGGCCTTGCCGGAGAGGAGATCCCTCTGTGCGCACGGATCATGGCGATCGCGGACGTCTTTGATGCCCTCTATGAGGATCGCGTCTACAAGGAGGGGATCCGTCCGCTGCCAAAGGTCATCAGGATGATCGAAAAGGAGGCCGGACATCATTTTGATCCGGTGATCTGCAACGTCTTTTGCGGGATGAAGGACGAGCTCATGAAATACATGGGAGAGTAACGCGCGATGATCGAAAACATCCTGCAACGTCAAAAGAAGAGAGAGTCGCTCGTCACGTTGTGCTATACGGTCTTTTCCGTATTCCTCGTATATGTCATCGTCGATGCGGACTGGACGCCCTTTATCATCCCGGTGATCGCGGTTGCCATCGCCTTTGTCTGGTGGTCCTACATCACGCAATTCAGCACCTATGATACCAGGGCCGTCATTCTGGCGCTCCTGTCCTCGGTCAATATCGTTTTCTACGGCGTCCACGGTCTGGACTTTACCGTGCTGATCCCGACGCTCGGTCTCAACACCGTGCTCTTTGCGATGCTGCAGGTGCATCTGGCGCTCGACATCGTCATCGGCGGCCATTTTATCCTGATGATGTATCATCTCATCTTCCGCAACGTCCTGGTCGCGGGCTACAACGATCCGCTCGCCAGAGACCGCGCCATCCTGCAGATGCTGAGTCTCCTTGTGCTGACGGGACTGTGCATCTATATGGTCTATCGCAGGAGAGACGAGGAAAAGGATTTTGCGCGGATGGAAGAACGCGTGGTGCGCGCACAAAAGATCAAGGATGATTTTGTCGCCAACACCTCGCATGAGCTGCGCACGCCGATCCATACGATCAGCGGCATGAGCGAGATACTGTTACAGGAAAACCTCTCCGAGGAGGTGCACCGCGCGGTGGCGGACATCCAGATGACGGGGCTCGAGCTGCAGACGCTCATCACGGATATCCTCGATTATGCGGCGCTCGAATCGGATACGCTCACGCTCTCTCCCCGGTCCTACAACATCACCTCGACCCTCAACGACGTCATGAACATGACCGTCTTCCAGAACCGCGAAAAACGTCTCGAACTGATCTTTGACTGCGATCCCGGGATTCCCTGCCTGCTCTACGGCGACGAGACACAGATCCGGCGCGTCATCAACAATCTGATCGGTAATGCCGTGAAATTTACGTTTGAGGGCGGCATCATTGTGACGGTGCATTTCCGCAAGGAGGAATACGGCGGCAATCTGATCGTGCGTGTCAAGGACAGCGGCATCGGGATGTCGACGGAGGAGCAGGAACGTATCTTCCAGGAATTCTACCAGGCGGACGCGGCGAGAAACCGCCTCGTCGAGGGCATGGGCCTGGGTCTTACGATCAGCGCGGCGATCATCAAAAAGATGGGCGGCTTTATGACCGTCAAATCGAACCCCGGCCGCGGGAGCGAGTTTTCTTTTTCCGTACCGCAAAAGATCATGGACGAACGTCCCTGCGTTGCGGTGAACAACCCCGGACGGATCCGTGCGCTCTGGTATTTCAATGAAGAAAAGGCGGATACTGCCGTGCGTGACGATTTTATCGCACACATCCGTCATATCGCGGACTCCCTTGCCATCGCGATCGTCAGGAGCAGCACGCTCGGGGAACTCAAGAGGCGCGTCCGGCAGATGCAGTATACGCATCTGCTGCTGGGAACCGCCGAATACAGGGAGGATCCGCTGTACTTTGACGAGCTGGCGCTGCAGATGCCGGTCTTTCTGATCGCCGACAGGGAGCTGCCGACGCCCGAGTCGAGCAGGCTGCATATCCTGTACAAGCCGTACAATGCGATGACGCTCGCAGAGCTCTTTAACGGGGACGAGTCGTATGTCTCGATGCGCACGGTCCGGGAGACGCGGCGTTTTGTCGCGCCCGACGCACGCATCCTCGTGGTCGATGACAACATCATGAATCTCAAGGTCGTGGAGGGGCTTCTGCGCCGCTACCGCATCCGTATCACGGCGGCCACCTCCGGTGAGGAGGCGCTCGAAAAGATCGAATCGAAGGATTATGATTTTGTCTTTATGGATCACATGATGCCCGGCATGGACGGGATCGAATGCTTCCACCGGATCCGCGCCAAGCACGGTTCCGACTATTATATGCGCGTGCCGGTGATCGCCCTGACCGCCAATGCCATTGCGGGTTCGCGCGAGATGTTCCTCGAGGAGGGCTTTGATGATTTTGTCGCCAAGCCCATCGACAACGCGCTGCTCGACCAGATACTGAAAAAATACATTCCCGCGGAGAAGCAGATCTACGAGGATCCGGATAAAGTCCGTGACGAGGCGTCCGCGGAGGAGAAGCGTGCGGATGACTTTGGGGAGATGGAAGGCATCGACATGGAGACGGCGCTGACCTATTGCGGCGGGGATATCAACGATTTTATCGATCTGGCGACCGTCTATCTCAAAACCGGCGACCGGTATTATCCGCAGCTCCTTGAATGCTACGCCAAGAAGGACTGGAAGAACTACGCGATCTATACGCATGCGATCAAGTCGACCTCCAAGACCATCGGTGCGATGAAGCTCTCGGATATCGCCTACAAGGAAGAGATGGCCGCCAAGGAAGAGGATGAAGCGACGATCACGCAGTATCACGGTGCCATGCTCGACGAGTACCGGCGTGTCCTCGACGTGCTTGCAAAGAATCCGAGGATCGGCCTTGCGCATCAGAGCGTCGAAGCGCCCGCCACGGATCTTTCGCCCGTGACCAAGACACAGTGGAAAAAGATTCTTTCGGAGATGAAAAAAGCGATAGGCACGTTTGAGGCCGATGCGATCAGCAACACGATTGACAAATACAAGAATGCGTCGTATCAGGGAAAGGCCGTGACGGAATGGCTTCAGGAAGTCGCGGACAAGGCCAATGCGTTTGATTTTGAAAGCGCCGGCAGCATTCTTTCCGGGATCGGAGAAGAGACAAAATGATCGAACGTTTCCGGCATGCGATTTTCTCAAGTAAATACACGCTGCAGGAGCGGCTCTTTATCCTGAGCGCACTGGGCGGCTCGAGTGTCATGCTCGCCATGTTTGTGCTGACGATTATGAGCGGGCAGCGCTTAATCATCGCGTCCTCGCTTGCGATGGGGAGTGTCATGCTGGTCGCATCGAGCATCTATGCCTTCCGCACCAAGCGTTTTACGTTGGGCGGCTCGATCATCGTCCTGATCAGCAACTGTCTCGTGTTTCCCTTCGGTTACATAATGGGCGGCGGCGTCCATTCGGGTTCGCCCATCTGGTTTATTCCCTGCGTGATTTTTGTTTTTCTGATCTTCCGCGGCAGACTCCTGATCATCTATCTGATGATATCGATCGTGTCGTTCGGCGTTACCACGTATCTGAGTTATCTGCATCCGGAATGGGTGGTGCCGCTGGCCGGAGAATACGCGGTCTATGCGGACACCTGTGCCGCGGCGGTGCTCGTCGGTGTGCTTGCCGGCATGGTGCTGTCGTTCCAGGGAATCGTGCTCGAAGAAGAAAACCAAAGAGTCCAGGAACAAAACAAGGAAATCGAAAAACTCATCGAAGCGCAGAACCGTTTCTTTTCCTCGATGAGCCATGAGATCCGCACGCCCATCAACTCCATCATCGGCCTCAACGAGATGACACTCCGGGATAAGGATCTGCCATCCGACATCACCGAAAATGCTCTCAATATCCAGACGGCGTCCAGGATGCTCCTCGGTCTCGTCAACGATATCCTCGATCTGTCAAAGATCGAATCCGGCAGCATGGAGGTCGTCGAGGGTCAGTACGAAACGACGAGGATGCTCTCGGAGATCGTGGGTCTGCTCTGGGGCAGGGCAAGGGACAAGGGATTGCGCTTTGACGTCAATATCGGCGAGAGGATCCCCTCAATGCTCTACGGCGACGAGATGCGCATCAAGCAGGTCATCATCAACCTGCTGACCAATGCGATCAAGTATACGGCGGAGGGGAGCGTGACGCTTACGGTCGGCGGCGAGGAGCCGGAGGCCAACCGGTTTCTTCTGAGAGTCGATGTCGAGGATACGGGAATCGGCATCCGCAAGGAGAATATCCCGTATCTCTTTGATTCTTTTAAACGTGTCGACGAACAGGACATCCGGACGATCGAGGGGACGGGTCTCGGACTCTCGATCGCGAAGCAGCTCACGGAACTCATGGGCGGACACATCAGCGTCGATTCGATCTATACCAAGGGATCGACCTTCCATGTGGAGATCCCGCAAAAGATCATCAACGATACGCCGATCAGCTTCCAGTCGATCACGGAGGTGACCAAGGAAACGGGGACATACCGCAAGTCCTTTGAAGCGCCGGGGGCGCATGTGCTGATCGTGGACGACAACGAGATGAACCGGCTGGTGGCCGCCAAGCTCCTGAGGGATACGCTCGTCAAGGTGGACGTCGCGGCCTCCGGAGCGGAGTGTCTTGCGATGACGGCGGAAAACCACTACGACGTGATCTTTATGGATCATGAGATGCCGGAGATGGACGGGATCGAGACACTCGGAAAGATAAGGACACAGCAAAACGGCTTATGCCGCACGTCGCCGGTCGTTGCGCTGACCGCCAACGCCGGCAGCGACATGCATGATTTTTATATCGGGCACGGCTTCAGCGCCTATCTCGCAAAGCCCATCCATTCGAGTCTTCTGGAGGCGACGCTTTTGCAGCTGTTGCCGGGAGAACTGTTGGAGAGTGCGCCGATGTCGACGGAGGAGGAAAAGCGGCTCTATGTCGGACAGTCCTTCCTCAAGCGTTCGATCATGATTACGACGGACTGCGTCTGCGATCTGCCGGAGGATGTGATCGGGGAGTACGGCATCCGTCTGATGCCCTTCTATGTCATCACGCGCGCGGGACGCTTCCGCGACACCGAGGAGATCGACGCGGACAATCTCTTTGCCTATATCGGGGATTCGGACGAGGTCGTGATGACGGCCTCGAGCGAGATGGAGGAGTACGAAGCCTTCTTTGCGGACGCGCTCGCCGACGCGGACAGCGTGATCCACATCTCGGTGTCTTCACAGATCAGTCACGGATATGAAAAGGCCTGCAAGGCGGCGGACAGCTTTAGCAATGTCTATGTCGTCGATTCAAAGAATCTCTCGTCCGGCCTCGGCATGGTTGCGCTGCAGGCGGCACGCATGGCCATGGCGGGCGAGGGAGTGAACCGGATCCTTTCCGCCATCGAGCAGTTTATCCCGCTCGTGCAGACCTCGTTTATCGTGACGAGACCCGGTACCATCATGCGCAGACGCAAGATGCCCTGGCCGGTGAAGGCGGTCACGGAGGTCTTCGGTTTTGATCCGGTATTCCGCGTCAGGGGAGGAAAGCTCCTCCTCAAGTCCTTTAAGGCGGGCTATATCACGGATCCGTTCGAGCAATATATCAAAGAAGCGATGCGCGATAAGGATCGTATCAATCCGCGTCTGTTGTTTGTGACCTATTCCGGGGTCGACCAGAAGGAACGCGACGAGATCCTGGAGACGGTCAGACGCACCGCGTCCTTTGACGAGGTCATCATGCAAAAGGCATCCGCCACGGTATCGTCACAGTGCGGCAAGCATTCCTTCGGCCTGATCTACGCAAAAAGAGCACAGAGGTGAAGGCAGACGGTTAGGATTCTCTAACCGTTTTTTTTGCCCAAGCCCTTAAAAAAGGTGGAAAAAATGCGCAAAGAAGCGTATTATTAATAAGGTATGTCTGAAAGTCACTGAAGTGTCAACACAAGTTCAAAGAGGAGAGAGGAAATGCCAAGAGCAACGTTCCCGGGCGGCGTCCATCCGTACGAAGGCAAAGAGCTGACGATGGACAAGCCCATGAAGACCATCCTGCCCAAGGGCGATATGGTATATCCGGTGTCGCAGCACATCGGTGCACCCGCCAAGCCCGTTGTGGCAGTCGGCGACCGTGTGCTCACGGGACAGCTGATCGCGGAAGCGGGGGGATTTGTTTCCGCACCGGTCTATGCGACGGTATCGGGCAAGGTCAAGGCGATCGAGCCCAGGCGTCTGGCCACAGGTGCCATGTGCAACTCCATCATCGTCGAAAACGACGGACTCTATGAAGAGGTGGAGTGGCCCAGGATGAAGCCGGTCGACGAGATGACCACCGAAGAAAAGATCGAAGCCATTCGCAATGCCGGCGTCGTCGGCATGGGCGGCGCAGGATTTCCCACCGCCGTCAAGCTCGCCCCCAAGGAACCCGACAAAATCGAATATGTCATCGCCAACTGTGCGGAGTGCGAACCGTATCTGACCAGCGACTACAGACGCATGATCGAGGAGCCGGAGCTCGTGATCGGGGGATTAAAGATCGCGGTCAGCCTGTTCCCCAACGCACAGGGGATCATCGCGATCGAGGACAACAAGCCGGAGGCCATCCGCAAGATGACGGAGCTGACGGCGGACGAGGAAAAGATCACGGTCAAGGCACTGCAGACCAAATATCCGCAGGGCGGTGAGCGTATGATCATCTATGCCTGTACGGGCAGGAGCATCAACTCGTCGATGCTGCCCGCGGATGCCGGCTGCATCGTCGACAATACGGACACGCTGGCCGCCATCTACCGTGCGGTCACGGAGGGCAAGCCCCTGATGGAGAGGATCGTGACGATCACGGGGGATGCCATCGTCGACCCCTGCAATTACAAGGTCCGCATCGGCATGAATTACAGGGAACTGATCGATGATGCGGGCGGCTTTGTGACGGAGCCCGCCAAGATCATCTCGGGCGGTCCCATGATGGGATTTGCGATCTTTGATCTCGACGTGCCCACGACCAAAACCGCAAGCGCAATGACCTGCCTGACCAAGGACGCGGTCGCGGAGATCGAGCCCTCGGCCTGCATCAACTGTGCCAAGTGCGTGGAGGTCTGCCCGGAGCGCCTCATCCCCAAGGATCTGGCGGATGCCGTCGAGCACAACGACGAGGAACGATTTGTGAGACAGTACGGCGTGGAATGTATCGAGTGCGGCTCGTGCTCCTACATCTGCCCCGCCAGGAGACAGCTTGCCCAGCTCATCAAGGGCATGCGCAAGATCCAGCTGGGCAAAAGAGCCGCGGCTGCCAAGAAGTAAGGGGGGAGGAGAACACATATGGACAATTTAAGAAACGTTTCCTCCAATCCGCATGTAAGAAGCCGCATGACCACACAGATGATCATGATGTGGGTGATCATCGCGCTGCTTCCCGCCGCCGGATTCGGTATCTACAATTTCGGCGTCAACGCGCTGATCGTACTGGCTCTATCGGTCGGCACATGCGTATTGATGGAATTTCTCTTTGAAAAGATCGTGAAGAAGAAGGTGACGGTCGGCGATCTTTCCGCGGTGGTGACGGGACTTCTGCTCGGCATGAACCTGCCTCCGACGGCGCCGTTCTGGCTTCCGGTCGTCGGCGGATTCTTTGCGATCATCATCGTCAAGATGCTGTTCGGCGGACTGGGACAGAACTTTATGAACCCCGCGCTCGGCGCAAGGTGCTTTCTGCTGATCTCCTTCCCGGTCTACATGAACAATTTCATCATCCATGCCTATACGGGGGCGACGCCTCTCAGTGCGCTCAAGGAGGCGCAGCAGGCGGGCGACGTGACGACGGCGCTGCGTAATTTAAATGTCATGGACATGATCATCGGCAGGACCTCCGGCGTGATCGGAGAGACATCGATGATCGCCATCGTCATCGGTGCCTGCATCCTGATTCTTGCGGGGATTATCGATCTGAGGATTCCCGGCAGCTACATCGTCTCCTTTGTCATATTCCTGTTGATCTTCGGACCGGACCGTTCGAGCGCCTATATCAGTGCGCAGCTGTCCGGTGGCGGACTCATGCTCGGTGCGTTCTTTATGGCGACCGATTATGTATCGAGTCCGATCACGTCGAGCGGCAAATACATCTACGGCTGTTTCCTCGGCATCATGACCGGGATCTTCCGTGTACTGGGCGCGTCCGGCGAGGGCGTCTCCTAC
This sequence comes from Lachnospiraceae bacterium, assembly GCA_017448245.1. Lineage (GTDB taxonomy): Bacteria > Bacillota > Clostridia > Lachnospirales > Lachnospiraceae > Butyrivibrio. Next base: position 13,265 of record JAFSLV010000036.1, read on the forward strand.
GCGATCATCCTCGGCAATCTGCTGGTGCCGATCATTGAGCGCTTTACGATCCCGAGGGCCTTCGGTATCCAAAAAGAGCCCAAGGCGAAAAAGGAGGTGGAAGAGGCATGACGGAAGAAAAACAGGTCAACCAGACTGCCCTGCTGATCAAAAACGCACTCATCCTGTTCGCCATTACACTGGTTGCGGGCGTGCTGCTCGGCATTGTCTATGAACTGACCAAGGGAGAGATCTCCAGACAGGAGGCGCAGGCCATCGTCGAGGCCAACCAGGCGGTCTTTTCCGGTATCGACAATTTTAACAAGATCTATGACGCAAAAGAAGCGATCGATCCCGCACGCGACGAACAGATCGCCGCTGCCTGGAGTGAGCTGCAATCCTCCGATGCGGCCTTTGCCAAGGTCAAGCTGCAGAGTGTATCGGAAGCACTCGATGTCTCGGGCAATCTGGCGGGCTACGTGATCAATGTCGCGTCGAGCGGCTATTCCTCGGACGTGACTTTTTCGATCGGCATGACCATGGAGGGACATTTAAACGGCATCTCGATCATATCGATCGCGGAGTCGCCGGGACTCGGCATGGAGGCGGAGCCGGTACTCGTGCCGCAGTTTGTCAACGCGACGGCGGAAGGCGTTGCGCAGGGACGCGACGACATGCCGTTTTCGCTGATCAAGAATACGGACCCGGGGATCGGTCAGATCCGCGCAATCACCGCGGCGACCATCACATCCAACGCCATCACCAACGGCGTCAACGCGGGCGTGGCATTTTTCAACAATACACTGAAAGGAGCGCTGTGATATGGAAGAGAAAAAGAAAGGCGCTCTGGGGCTGACCATCAACTCTCCCGCGGAACGCGTATTCAACGGATTTATCGTGGAAAACCCGACGCTGGTGCTGCTCATCGGCATGTGCCCGTCGCTCGCGATCACGACCAACGCCGTCAACGGCATCTACATGGGACTGGCAACGACCTTTGTGCTGGCGCTCAGTAACGTCGTCATCTCGGCGATCCGCAAGATCGTACCGGACACGGTGCGCATCCCCGCGTTTATCGTCGTCATCGCATCCTTCGTGACACTGGTCGATCTCGTGATGCATGCCTATATGCCTGACATGTATGCGGCACTGGGCGTGTACATCCCGCTGATCGTCGTCAACTGCATCATCTTCGGACGCGCGGAAGCCTATGCTTCCAAAAACGGCATGGTGCCGAGCTTCTTTGACGGCATCGGCATGGGACTCGGCTTTACCGCAGCGATCACGGCGATCGGTCTCTTCCGTGAGATCCTGGGGACCGGAACGGTCTTCAACATCCCGTTTATGGGATCGAAGGTTGCCGAGACGAGTGCCCTGCACGGCGTACCGCAGGTGCTGATCTTTGTGCAACCGCCGGGCGCCTTCATGGTGCTGGCCTTTTTGATCGCGCTGATGAATAAGATCAAGAAGGTCCTGGAAAACCGCGGCAAGGACACCTCGCAGTTCGGGGAGATGGCGGCCGAGGAAACCGCCGCGGCAAAGAAGGCCGAGGAGATGAAGAAGGAAGCGGCCGCAAAGAAGGAAGAAGCCGCCAAGGCCATCGAAAAGAAGGAAGAGCTGCCGGAGAAAACGGAGCAGTTCAAAGAGGAAGCGGAAAAGAGAGCACAGGCCGCAAAAGAAGAAGTGAAAGATGCGGCGCAGGAGGAGAATAAGGAGGTGAGTAAATAATGGCTGTCATCGGTTCTTTGATTACAATTGCGATTACCGCCTCACTGGTCAATAATGTCGTGTTGTCCCAGTTCCTGGGCATCTGTCCGTTCCTCGGTGTTTCGAGGAAGATCGATTCGGCCTTTGGCATGGGCATGGCGGTCATCTTTGTCATCACGCTGGCAAGCGCCGTCTGCGGCGTGATCTACACGTTTGTGCTGTTGCCCTTTGACCTCGTCTATCTCAACACGATCGTCTTTATCCTGGTCATCGCGATGCTCGTGCAGTTTGTCGAGATGTTCATGAAGAAATTCATGCCGCCGCTCTATGAGTCGCTCGGCATCTATCTGCCGCTGATCACCACCAACTGTGCGGTTCTGGGTGTGGCATTGCTGAATGTCTCGAGCGAATACAATGTGCTCGAGGGTATCGTCAACGGTCTCGCGACGGCGATCGGCTTTACGGTCGCGATCGTGCTGCTTGCCGGTATCCGGGAGAAGACGGAATACAACGACGTGCCGGAATCCTTTAAGGGGATGCCGATGGTGCTGCTCTCGAGCGCGCTGATGGCGATTGCCTTTGTGGGATTCTCGGGACTGAGAGGCTGAGGAAGGGAGGATACGTATGAGTATAACAGGGATTATCATGGCCACGGGCGTTGTCGCCGTCGTCGGCATCCTCATCGGACTGATCCTCGGCTTTGCTTCGATCAAGCTGCATGTGGACGTGGACGAAAAGGAGGCGGCCGTTCTGGAGGTGCTGCCCGGCAACAACTGCGGCGGCTGCGGATTTCCGGGCTGCTCGGGTCTGGCCGCGGCGATCGCCAGGGGCGAGGCGCCGGTCAACCAGTGTCCGGTCGGCGGCGCTTCCGTTGCCGAAGAGATCGGCAGGATCATGGGCGTCGATGCCGGCGCATCGGACAAGCAGGTCGCTTATGTGCGCTGTGCGGGTGACTGCGACAAGGCAAAGGAAAAATATGTCTATTTCGGCGCGCCGGACTGCCGTGTGCAGGACCAGACACCGGGCGGCGGTTCCAAAGCCTGCTCCTACGGGTGCCTGGGCGGCGGCAGCTGTGTCGATGTCTGCGCCTTTGACGCCATCCATGTGGTAAACGGCGTGGCGGTCGTCGACAAGGAAAAATGTGTCGCGTGCAAAAAGTGTATCGAGATCTGTCCGCGCCATCTGATCACGCTCGTCTCTTACGAAAAGACGACGACGGTCGTCACCTGCCGTTCGCAGGACAAGGGACCCGTCGCCAAGAAGAACTGCGACGTCGGCTGCATCGGCTGCGGCATCTGCGCCAAGAACTGTCCCAAGCAGTGCATTACGGTCGAGAATTTCCTTGCCGAGATCGATCAGGAGAAATGCGTGCATTGCGGACTCTGCGCACAGAAGTGTCCGACCAAGGCGATACAGCACCGGAGAAAGAAGCCGGTCGCAAAGGCAAGCTGAAGAAGCTTACAGGAAAACGGATCGGGGTCTACATGTGCAGGATTTTGGGCGAGATGTAGACCCTGCTGTAGATATCCGCATACTCCGAGGGCGTGATGTCCTCGACATAATTGGTGTTGAAATTCTTTTCAACACCTTTTTTGTTGAGGATATCCGCCGCTTTGTTGTAGGCGATCGCCGCCTCGTGCTCCGTGTCGTAGAGACCCACGACATAATTGGAGTGCATGTTGATCACGGCCTTGTAACGTATAAAGCCGCGGTCGTTGACGTGGCGCACGCCGTGGTAGCGGTTGAGGATGCGGATATTTTCGTAGCGCAGATCGGTACGGTCTCCGTTGTAGAACGTATAGTCCCTGCCTTCGACCGCATGTGAGGGAATGCCGTACCGGTTGAGGATATTGATCTGTGAACCGTAGTCGGAGACGAAGAGATGTCCGCCCCGCTGCATGATCTTGTGCGACGAGTAATAGAAAAGATCGTCGATGTCAAAGCGCAGGATCAGTGTCGGCGACAGATAATACTGGAAATACTTTTTTCTCATATAGATCGGTGTCGGGATGTAGAGTCCGTTGTCCCGGAAATTGACGAGCGTCACGCATTTTTCAAAAAGAAGCGGAGCGTCCGCCTGATAGTGCGACAGATTCCAGCGTGAGCTCTCGAGGATATCCCGTGCGCAGAGATAGGCCCGATGCGCCTGTTCCTCCGTGTCATAGGAACCGAGCGCGATGTGCTTTCCGCGGAAGGTGGCGGACGCACGATAGTCCACGGACTTGCCGTCTTTTCTTGTGCGGGCGTAGACGCCCGGCAGAGTCGCTTTTACAGCCATGTGTGTCCCCCTTTTTTTCAGATTCGACGATTCTTGCAAGCAAGATCGTCTTCATGACTTTTGACACCTGTATCATCATATCTTATCCAGCATCATCAGCGCGGGCACGAGGCACAGCAGAATAAAAATCACCACGGGCAGTGCGCTGAAGGCATAGAGATACGTATGCCGGATACTGTGTCCGCTCCGGATATATCGTACAATCTGCCGGCGGTAGAGGATGATGACCACGACCGCGCAAAAGGCAAACATGCCAAACAGCAGATAGAACGAGATCTCGTGAAGGCGATCCGGTAGTCCGGAGAGCATCAGCTCGAGAAGCTCGCCGAAGGCGAAATTATTGATCAGGTGGAACAGGATTGCGTACTTGATTGAATACTCCGTCGTGATCACCCCGAGGATGATGCCGACATAAAAGGCAAAGAAGGCCTGCGGCACATTGGCATGCATGATGGCAAAGAGTGCCGCGGAAAAGATGATCGCAAAGTTGCGTCCGAACTGCTGGGCGCAACGCAGGCAGTAGCCGCGGAAGATGATCTCCTCCGTTACGGGAGCGAGAACGGCCGCATAGAGGATCATGCTCGGCTCCGTCATGACACCGGTCGCCTGTTCAATCGCGGAGGCAGACGATAAACCGATAAGATTTAAACAAAATTCCAATAAATAACTGAAGCCGGTAAAAAGGAGCTGGCCGGCGGCAAAGACGCACAGAAAGCTGACGAGAACCGCGGGCTCCATTTTTTTGCGTTCAAAAAAGAGGGCGGGCATGGGGATCGATTGTTGCATCCAGAATTTGAGGAAAAAGACGCCGAGCAGGGCGCCCAGGATCATCGACCAGTAGGAGTCGGAAAAGGAGGTGGCAAGGGAAGAAAAGGACTGTGTTTCCCAGCCGAGTGTACGCGCGAGTAACAACAGCCCGATGCGCACGCCGTAATCCGCAAGGACCACGGCGGTCGTAATCAAAAGATAGAGGATAAGCCCCAGTGCCAGATGTCCGACGATGCGCTTTTCGTATCGCTTGTAGAGGGTGACGGCTTCTTTTTCCATACATATTTAGTATACCACAGGTCCCGGCAGTGCGGAATCGGAACCTTTTGAAAAACAGTAGCAATCCCCCGTGCGGATATGCTATGATAGAAGGCAATTGAGCACTGGCAGGGGAAGGGGTTTTAAAGGAAGACATCATGAAGGATCATCAGGTTTTATTCCGTTCCACCAGAGGAGACAGGGAAAACGTCGATGCGTCAAGTGCGATCTTACGGGGGCTTGCGCCGGACGGGGGACTCTATGTCCCGGATCATCTGCCGCGCTTTACCCGTACGATGCGTGATTTTGCACAGATGTCGTATCAGGAGTGCGCCTATGAAGTGATGCGCATGCTCCTTACCGATTTTTCGGACAGGGAGCTCAAGGCGTCGGTCACCGCGGCCTATGACGAAAAATTTGACACCCGGGCAATCGCCCCGGTCATGTGCTGCGGCAATGCGTACTTTCTCGAATTGTGGCACGGTGCCACCATGGCCTTCAAGGACATGGCGCTCTCCATTTTGCCTTATCTGATGACCTGTGCCGCTCACCGCAAAAAAGAAGACAAGGAGATCGTGATTCTGACCGCGACCTCCGGAGATACCGGAAAGGCGGCGCTTGCGGGCTTTGCCGACGTGCCCGGAACAAGGATCGTCGTCTTTTATCCAAAGGACGGGGTCTCTCCCACACAGGAGCGGCAGATGGTGACGCAGGCGGGGGACAATGTACATGTTATCGGTGTCGACGGCAATTTTGACGATGCGCAAAACGGTGTGAAGGCGCTCTTTACCGACGAGGCGCTGATCGGGCGGATGAGTGAAGCGGGATACCGTTTTTCTTCCGCCAATTCCATCAACATCGGCCGCCTCGTGCCGCAGATCGTCTACTATGTCTATGCCTATGCCAAGCTCCTCAGGGAGGGAGAGATCGGCAACGGCTACGAGGTCAATATCTGCGTACCGACCGGTAATTTCGGCAACATCCTGGCCGCCTATTATGCACAGTGGATGGGACTTCCGGTCAGAAAGTTTCTGTGCGCATCCAACTCCAACAAGGTGCTCTTTGACTTTTTCCAAACCGGCGTTTATGACAGAAACCGCGCGTTTATTCTGACGGATTCGCCGTCGATGGATATCCTCATCTCTTCCAATCTCGAGCGTCTCATCTATCACATCACCGGAGACGATGCGGAAAAGGACGCGGCGCTCATGAAGCGCCTTGTCAGGGAGGGACGCTATGAGATCAGCGCACAGATGAAGGAGGAGCTGCAGAGATTTCACGGGGGCTACGCTTCGGAGGAGGCCTGTGCGCAGGCGATCCGGGATGCCTATGACGAGTACGGCTATCTGATCGATACGCATACGGCGGTCGGTTATGCGGTGCATAAGCAGTATGTCAAAGAGACGGGAGACGACACCGCGACGATCATCGCATCGACCGCAAGCCCGTACAAATTTACCCGCGCGGTGCTCAATGCGCTGGATAATAAGCCGATGCGGGAGGGTGCCGGAAAAGAAGACGATTTTGCACTGGCGGAGCGTCTGTCCAAAAAGACGGGAACACAGATCCCCGCACCCTTCGAGGCGCTCAGAAACGCAAAGGTACGCCACAAAGACACCTGCGATGTCGACGGCATGAAGGCATCACTCAAACGTATTCTGTCCTTATAACGGGGGAGTTGTATTGGAAAACATCATCATCAAGGAGAGGCTTGAGGCGCTGCGAAAGGCGATGGAAGAAAACGGGATCGATTACTATCTGATCCCGTCTTCCGACTATCACAACTCCGAATACGCGGCGTCTTTTTTTCAGACGCGTGCGTATTTCAGCGGCTTTACGGGCTCGAACGGCACACTCCTCGTCGGCCGGGAAAGCGCGGGACTGTGGACCGACGGCAGGTATTTTGTGCAGGCCGGGAAAGAGCTTGCGGGCACCGGGATCCGTTTGTTCCGGATGCAGGAGCCCGGAGAGCCCACGATTCTCGAGTATCTCAAAGAGCATATGACAAAGGGGCAGACGCTCGGCTTTGACGGGATGACGCTCGCCGCAAAAACCGGCATCGAATTTGCAAGAAGTCTCAAAGACCGCGAAGTACGCTTTCTGTACGGAAGGGATCTTGCCAAAGAGATCTGGAAGGACAGGCCCGCCCTTCCCTGCAGCAGTGCGTTTGTGCTTGACGAATCGTATACGGGAAAGGGCTATGCCGAAAAGGTGCGTGCGGTCAGGGAAAAGATGCGGGAGGAAGGCTGCAGCCTCTTTTTCTTAAGCCGTCTCGATGACATCTGCTGGCTGACCAATCTGCGCGGCAAAGACGTGGCCTGCAATCCAGTCGTTTTGTCCCATCTGTTGCTGACCATGGACCATGCGTATCTCTTTTTGCAGCCGGAGGCCGTGACGGAGGAGGTCGCGACCCATTGCAAAGATAACGATATAACGATTATGAATTATCATAATATCGCAATCAACCTGCATGGCTACGTGCCTAAGGGAGATGTGCTCTATGACCGGGGCAACGTCTCGTATACGCTGTTCATGCTCCTGCAGCAGATGACGACCTCGCACGGAAGAAAGCTGGTCAATCGTCCCAATCCGACGACGCTGATGAAGGCCGTGAAAAACGAAACGGAGCTGGCGCACACAAGAAAGACGTATCTGGAAGACAGTGCGCTGCTGACAAAGTATATCTATGAGATCAAGCACAACGCGGGCAAAGAGGAGATGACCGAGTATACGGCGGGTGCGCGTCTCGACGCCATGCGCGCCGCACGGGAAGGATTTCTGGATCTTTCGTTTGACACGATCTGCGGCTATGCGGAAAACGGCGCGATCGTGCATTACAAGGCAAAGAAGGAAGACTGTAAGAGGATCGAAGCAAAAGGGATGCTCCTTGTCGACTCCGGTGCGACCTATCTCGGCGGTACGACCGACGTGACGCGCACGATCGTACTCGGCCGGATCAGTGACGAGATGAAGCTGCATTTTACAAAGACGTGCGTTGCGATGCTGCGTCTGGCGAATGCCCGCTTTGTCTACGGCTGTACCGGGCGCAACGTCGATACATTTGCGCGTGCGCCGCTCTGGGAGATCGGAATCGATTACAACCATGGAACGGGACACGGCGTCGGTTATATCCTCAATGTGCACGAGGGCCCGCAGAACATCCGCTGGCGGATGACACCGGATACACAGGAGGCGGTGCTCGAGGCGGGGATGCTCGTTTCCGATGAGCCGGGCGTCTATATCGAAGGGTCGCACGGCATCCGTATCGAAAACATCCTGGAGGTCCGGGATGTGGCTGAAACGGCACACGGGCGGTTTCTGGGCTTTGCGCATCTGACCTATGTACCGATCGACCGCGACGCAATCGACGCGTCACGGATGGAGCCGTCGGACCTTTCGGCGCTCAACGAATACCACGCACAGGTGTACGAAAAAATAGCGCCTCTGATCGAAGAAGAGGATATCAGAAACTGGCTGCGACAGGTGACAAGCCCGATAGAAATATGATAAAATAGAGTCACCTGAAGTGTGCGACAACTCCTGTGTGTTTTGAACCTACATTTACTTTAAACGGGATTCCCATATTTCCTTTTTCAATGTCACACCTTCGGCGCACCTGAAGCGAAAGCTTCAGCCTTTCACGGGATGCTTGCGTCGTGCGCTATGGCAGAGGAAGGCAGCGATGACGGATGCGGACACCCACCTGGCTTTCGCTAGGAGTCAAAATCCGGGAGCCGGCACTTCGGGTTTCATGGCGGCCGGAGCTAAACTGCTCCGGCCACGATGAAGCCCTTATTTTTACCGGAGGAGGAGAGCGTTACATGGCAGTCAATCTGGACGAGATCTATATCTCGATCATCAACAATATGCAGGACGGTGCGTATTTTGTCGACCGCAACCGCAGGATCATGTTCTGGAACAAGGCCGCGGAGCGCATCACCGGTTATTCCGCGGACGAAATCATCGGCAAGGACTGCCCGGGCTCCGGCCTCAATCACATCGATGAGGAAGGAAAACCCTTATGCCAGGTCGGCTGTCCTTTGTTTGCGACCAATGTCGACGGCAAACACAGGCAGGAGCGGGTCTTTGTGCGCCACAAGGACGGCTACCGCGTACCGCTCCAGGTCAATATCTTTCCGATCGTGCGAAACGGCGAGATCCTGGGATCGATCGAGCTCTTTACGCAGGATTCGCCGACCAAGTACGAGGACAATCTCATCGAGCATCTGTCTGGCATCGCGATGCACGATGCGCTCACGGGTCTGCCCAACCGCAGATACTTGGAGAGCTTTCTCGGATACAAGCTCACGCAGTTTGAGCGCTTCGGCAAGCTCTTTGCCGTGATGTTTGCGGACATCGACAACTTTAGTGATTTTAACAATACCTACGGACATGAGGCGGGCGACGGGGTGCTCGGCAACATCGCCAAGACGCTCACGAAGAACATGCGCAAGGATGATCTCGTCGGGCGCTGGGGCGGCGAGGAATTTGTCGGCATCTATACCATCGGCGCAGCCTACGAGGCACCGATCATCGCGGACAAATTCCGCATGATGGTGGGACATACGGAGATCGATCACGAGGGGGATGCGTTAAAGATCAGTGTGTCCGTGGGCGTTACGGTCGCAAAGACCGGCGACAATGCCGAATCGATCATCGAGCGTGCCGACCGGCTTATGTACCGTTCCAAACAGGAGGGAAAGAACCGCGTGACCGCGGATTGATTATTGGAAAGTTCTGTCAGGGGAGAGTGACTACAGATGCGAACATTGGACAAGACCTACAACCCGCACGGTCTCGAGGACCGGATCTATCGGACGTGGGAAGAAAAAAAATACTTTCATGCGGAGGTGGATCACAGCCGTAAGCCCTTTACCATCGTGATTCCGCCGCCCAATATCACCGGAATCCTGCACATGGGTCATGCCTTTGACAACACGATGCAGGATATTCTCATCCGGTTCAAGAGGATGCAGGGATACAATGCGCTGTGGCAGCCCGGCACCGATCATGCCTCGATTTCCACCGAGGTACGCATCATCCAGGAATTACAAAAGGAGGGCATCAAAAAAGAGGACCTCGGCAGGGAGGCGTTTCTGGAGCGCGCCTGGGAATGGAAAAAGGAATACGGCGGTGCGATTATCTCGCAGCTCAAAAAACTCGGCTCCTCCTGCGACTGGGACCGTGAACGTTTTACGATGGACGAGGGCTGTAACCGTGCGGTCACCGAAGTGTTTCTCAAGATGCATGCCAAGGGATATATCTACCGCGGCAGCCGCATCATCAACTGGTGTCCGGTCTGCAACACGTCGATTTCCGACGCGGAGGTGGAGTACGAGGAACAGAACGGCCATCTGTGGCATATCCGCTATCCCGTGATCGAAGCGGACGGCTCGGTTTCCAAAGAACGCTTTGTGGAATTTGCGACGACGCGTCCGGAGACGATGCTCGGCGACACGGCGGTGGCCGTGCATCCGGACGATGACAGATACAGGGATCTCGTCGGCAAAGAGGTCTTTTTGCCCTTTGTGGAGCGCAGAATCCCGGTGGTGGCGGACAGTTACGTCGACATGGAATTCGGAACCGGTGTCGTAAAGATCACGCCCGGTCACGACCCCAACGACTTTGAGGTCGGCAGGCGCCACGGTCTGCAAGAGATCAACATCATGAACGATGATGCCACGATCAACGAAAACGGCGCGAAATTTGCGGGGATGGACCGCTATGCGGCCAGAAAGCAGATCGTGAAGGAGCTCGACGAGATGGGGCTGCTCGTGCGTATCGAAGACTATACGCACAATGTCGGCACGCACGAACGCTGCCATACCACCGTGGAGCCCCTGATCAAAAAGCAGTGGTTCGTCAGGATGGACGAGCTGATCAGACCCGCGGCGGACGCGGTGCGCAACGGGACGATCCGGCTGATCCCGCAGCGGCTCAACGCGATGTATTTTAACTGGACGGACAATATCCGCGACTGGTGCATCTCGAGACAGCTGTGGTGGGGACACCGTATCCCTGCCTATTATTGCGATAACTGCGGCGAGGTGCAGGTCGCCGAAAAAGCGCCGGAGAAGTGTCCGCACTGTAAGGGGACGCATTTCACGCAGGATCCCGATACGCTCGATACGTGGTTTTCCTCGGCGCTGTGGCCCTTTGAGACGCTCGGATGGCCGGACAAAACCGAAGATCTCGACTACTTCTTCCCGACGGACGTGCTGGTGACGGGCTATGACATCATCTTTTTCTGGGTCATCCGCATGATCTTTTCGAGCTATGAGCAGATGGGGACCTATCCCTTCCATACGGTGCTCTTCCACGGACTCATCAGGGACGAACAGGGACGCAAGTTTTCCAAGTCGCTCGGCAACGGCATCGATCCGCTCGAGGTGATCGAAAAGTACGGCGCCGATGCGCTGCGCCTGACGATCATCACGGGCAATTCGCCGGGCAACGACATGCGATTCTATTTTGAACGCGTGGAGAACAGCAGGAATTTTGCCAACAAGATCTGGAACGCGTCACGCTTTATTCTGATGAATCTGCCGGAGGACGGAAAGAAGCCGCTCTTTCTGGATACGCGGCTGCCCCGGGGGCTGACGGATGCGGATTGCTGGATCCTTGCGCGCTTCAATAACACCGTACGCGAAGTCACCGACAATATGGAGCGCTATGAGCTCGGCATCGCGGTCGGCAAGGTCTATGATTTTATCTGGGACGAGTTTTGCGACTGGTATATCGAGATGGTCAAGCCGAGACTCAGGGAAGAAAACGCGGCGGAGGATGCTTCGCGGCAGGCGGCGCTCTGGACGCTCGAGACCGTGCTCGTCGGCGCAATGAAGCTGCTGCATCCCTTCATGCCTTTTGTGACGGAGGAGATCTATCAGACATTCCTTGACGGATTCGGCTCGGAGGAACGGTCGGAATTTGCGGAGTCGGTCATGATCTCTTCCTGGCCCGTCTTTCGCGAGGATTTTGTATTTGCCAAAGAAGAGGAAAAGATCGGTCTCATCAAGGAGGCGGTGCGCGGGATCCGCAATCTGCGCAGCGAGATGAATGTCGCGCCCTCCAAAAAGACCAAAGTCTTTGTTGTGAGTGAAAATGCCCAAAAGCGCGAGGTATTCTCGGACAGCCTCGTCTTCTTTGAAACGCTTTCCCATGCGCAGGGAACGCTCCTGCAGGCGGACAAGACGGGGGTGCCGGAGGATGCGGCGTCGGTGGTGCTCGCCGACGTGACGATCTGTATCCCGCTCGACGAGCTCGTGGACAGGCAGGCGGAGATCGCGAGACTCACCCGGGAAAAGGAGCGTCTCGAAAAAGAGCTTTCGCGCTCGAAGGGGATGCTTGCCAATGAAAGATTTTTGTCCAAGGCGCCTGCGGAAAAAATCGAAGAAGAAAAAGAAAAGCAAAAGAAGTACGAACAGACCTATGCACAGATATGTGAAAGATTAGAGGCGTTGTCATGATCAATTTTGAAGAGGAACTGCGCAGATACCAGCCGATTCTCGAGATCGAGCAGGCGGAGTCCGCGATTCGCAACCAGGATCTCGACGACATGGCGGACGTTGCGCTCGGCATCATCATGGAGGCCAGGGAGGAGGCGCAGACTTCGATGCGCAATCCCAGGCAGGAAGCCTATCAGAATATCGTACAGGAGATCGAGGTAGAGGATGCGTTGTTATAACTGCGGATTTGAGGCGGAGGGAAAGATCTGCCCCAATTGCGGCGCGCCGCTCGTCACGTACCGTGACATCATCACGCTGAGCGCCGCATATTATAACGACGGTCTTGACCGGGCCAAGAGCAGGGATCTGTCGGGGGCGGTCAGGGCGCTGCAGATGTGCCTCAAGCTCGACAAAAATAATATCGAAGCCCGCAATCTCCTGGGACTCATCTTCTATGAGACCGGAGAGACCGTGCATTCCATTACGCAGTGGGTCATTTCCAAAAACCTGCAGCCGGAGGAAAACCGCGTCGACCGCTATCTGGACGAGCTGCGCAATTCACCGGATCTGCTCGACAACATGAACCGCGCGATCAAAAAATACAACTTTGCCCTGCGCTGTGCGAGGAAGGGCAATTACGATGTCGCGCGCATCCAGCTCAAAAAAGTGCTGCAGCTCAATCCCCGCCTCTTAAAGGCGAGGCAGCTGTTGTCGCTGCTCTATATCCGCAGGCAGGATTATGTGCGTGCGCGCTACGAGCTCACGCAGTGCATGCGGATCGATGCCTGCTCCGACAAGACCATCCGCTATCAGAAGGAGATCGACCGCGTCATCAGTCTCAAGAATGCCGCGCGCGAGGAGGAGGAGCAGCCCAGGAAAAGGCAGCAGGCCGTTGCTTACCAGAGCGGTAACGATACGATCATCCAGCCGGCCAAGGGTTTTTCCACGGGAGGCGCGCTGTCGCTGATCAGCGTGGCGATCGGCATCGCGGTCGGCGTGGCGGCCACCGTGTTGCTCGTGGTGCCCGCAAGGGAGCGGCGTGCGCAGATGCTCGGCAATGACCGGGTGATCGCGATCAGCGAGGAAGCGGATGCCAAGAGCGTCCGGCTCTCGGAATACGAATACCGCATTCAGGAGCTCGAGCAGAATACGCAGCAGATGCAGAGCCGCCTCGATCTCTATGAGGGAGAGGACAATGCGACCAACGCCTACGATGCGCTGCTCGAGGCAACGAGCGCCTATCTGAACGGAGAGACGGATGTGGAGGCGCTTGCGGGATACATGGAAAAGATCTCCGTCGATTATACCGCCATGGACGAGGACAGCGCCTACACCAGATTGTACCGGGCGGTGGTGGAAAAGGTCGGCCCCGATGTGTCCAAATACTATTTTGACATTGCGTCCGCGGCGATGCGGGATAATGATGTGACACGGGCCGCGCAGATGTATGAGCTTGCCGCGCGGTACGACAGGGAAAACGCGGAGGCGCTCTACAATTATGCGGAGGCGACGAGGCTGCTCGGAGATACCGAGAAGGCCAAGCTCATCTATGACCAGGTCGTAAATGATTTTCCGGGAACGCGCAGGGCCAACGATGCGCGCAACCGGATCGTGGAGCTGAATAACTGATGTCTGCATCCTGTGGCGGTAAAAAGAAGACAGGGATCTTTTTTTTATGTTTCGTACTGTGTACGGCGCTTTTGGCATGCGCAAACGGGCCGACGGGGGCGGAGGCCGTGCGGCGCGCGGAGGAAGAGATCGCAGCCCTGCGCTACGATCTGGCGCTGGAAGAGGCCGGGAAGGCAATCGATGCGGGAGAAAACCTGAGAGACGCCTACCGCCTGCAGGGGATTGCGCATTTTAAACGGGCGGAGTATGAAGAGGCAAAGGAGTCCTTTGTCGCCGCCCTGCGGGAGTCTTCCGGCATCGTTACCGCAATGGATTATGACTGCAATCTGTATCTGGCAGCGTCGATGCGGGAGACAGGAGACTATGCGGGAGCGATCGCAATCTATGATCACATCCTCGCACTCAGGAGCGACGACATGGATGCGCTGTTTGACCGCGGCGTATGCTGCCTGTATCTGGATGACATCACGGCGGCGACGGAGGCGTTTGACCGTGCGATCGCACGCACGCCCAGGGACTTTGATCTGCGGGTGCGGATATTTCTGGCTTATGAAGCGGCGGGATATACGGAGACCGGACGCGCGATTCTCAATGAGGCACTCGCATCCTACGGAGCCGCCATGTCCGATTATGAAAAGGGCAGGTATGCCTATTATCTGGGTAATAACGGCGAGGCGCAGTCCTGCCTCGACCGCGCGCTGTCCGCGGCCAGGGGAGCGGAGCGCGAGCCGATCGTCCGGATGCTCGGGCTGACCGGAGAGAACCAGGGCGATTACGGCTATGCCGTGCGGGTGTATTCGGATTTTATCGCGCAGGACCAGACGAGCGCGGAGATCTACAACCGCAGGGGCGTGTGCCTGATGCGGCAGGGAGAGTATACGGCGGCGATCGCGGATTTTGAAGCGGGGATTGCGCTTGCGGACGCGTCGGTGCAGCAGACACTGCTGCGCAACGAGATCTCTGCGTATGAATATGCGGGCAATTTTCAGAGCGCAAAGCGTCTGATGAGCGAGTATATCCGGATGTATCCGGATGATGCGGACGCACAGCGGGAATGGGAGTTTCTGTCCACGCGATAATTCGATATATTGTCTGATAAATGAACAAATGCTCGAATAATTTAGCATGATCAACGGAATATTCTGAATATTTTAAAAATGTCAAAAAATATATTGACAACTTGAACTCTGCGCGCTATAATGACTTTACAACAAAGCGTTGGAAGTACGTACCAAAGCCACGGTACGGGAGCAGCCGGCAAAAAGCAACCAGCAATGATTCGCATAGACACGGCGCTCCAAAGAAACGGAGTCCGAGGGTGACGAGAAAGCCCAAAGACCGGAAAGGAAGGTACGGTCCGAAAAACCAGTAAGTCACCAAATCAGACAACGCAGAATGATTAACCGGAAGCCTTAGACATCAATGAATGGAGGAAAATGCGGCAGCCGCACCGAGCGGGATTCGCCGGACTCCACAAACGGATGAAACGACAGGATGGCAGGGCCAGGGGGCGTCAGGAAAAAACGGAGGTGTAGTCCATTGGACGACGTTTATTAGAAGGGGCGGTTACTTAACAACGGTTAGGTAGACGCCCCTTCATCGTATCTTTTTTTGCATTCCGTGCAACCATCCGGGCCTTTGCGGGACTTTTCCTGCAGAGAGCTTTTTTTATTGAAGAAAAGGCATACGTTATGATATAATGGCATCGTATGTAGAGTTTGCTAAACAGGTCACCAAAGGCTTGTGAAATAAGGATTTTATATGCACATTTTGCTATTCTAAGTGCAAGATATTTTGAGCCCAAAAACGCATTTACGGGCTTTCAGGCTTGCACTTGGAGGCAAAAAAC
>JAFSLV010000003.1 GCA_017448245.1 Lachnospiraceae bacterium
ACGAAGCCGGAACAAGAGCGGAATGCTGCATGTCAGGGGCGCGAGAGGTATAACACTGATTCTTGATAATACAAGCGTCGCAGACTGGATTCAAAGATAAAGTCCGAGGTGCTTTTCCTCGGACTTTGTCTTCAGTCTGACTTGATATCGAAAAAATCGATATCAAGATCAAAAATGGGTAGAGAGCAACTGTATCCTCTGGTAAAATATAATATAATCGACCGGCGTGATGGGAAGATTGAGAGGATGTTAGCAGTGAAAAACGAAATAATGATAGCCGATGAGCAGTTACTAAGAGAAAAGATATATGTTATTCGTGGTCAACAGGTTATGTTGGATTTTGAACTGGCAGAAATCTATGGTTATACAACAACCAGATTCAATGAGCAGGTTAAGAACAACGCTACGAAATTTGATTCAGATTTTATGTTCCAATTAACCAAGGAGGAGTTTGATAACTTGATGTCGAAAAAATCGACATCAAGTTGGGGAGGTAGAAGAAAGCTTCCCTTTGCATTTACTGAGCAGGGTTTATATATGCTTATGACTGTTTTGAGGGGAGAATTAGCCACAAAGCAGAGCAAAACACTTGTGAGACTATTCAAAGGTATGAAAGATTACTTAGTCGAGAATAGGCCTTTGCTTGCGCAAAGAGACTATACCTCTTTGGTGGAAAATATAGAAAAGCACGATGCTGATATCAAGGAAATCAAAGATAACATGGTGACTAAGGCAGACTTGTCTGACTTTATGAAGCTCTTTGATAACAGCGTCAATGCGGAGGAAATCCTAATCCTTGATGGTCAACCGTTCAAGGCAGATGTTGCTTATCAGAAGATTTATAAGAAGGCCAAGAAAAGCATTGTCGTGATTGATGACTATATCGGTGTAAAAACTCTTCAACACCTTGCAACTGCTAAGAAATCAGTATCTGTAACTATCATAAGTGACAATGCTGGTAGGCAACCTCTTCGTAAATCAGAATATGACGATTTCAAGGTAGAATATCCAGATAGAGATATTACATTTATAAAAACTGGGAAGAAAGCTCATGACCGTTATATCATTATTGATAATGGTAGCAAGGATATGAAAGTATATCTGTGTGGTAGCAGTTCAAAGGATAGTGGTAGCAAAAGAATCACAACGATTATACAGGTGAGCAATATATCGGAGTTTAAGCTAATGATAAAATCCCTACTATCCGGTAAACCACTTTTGTTGAAGTAAGACTTGTTGGTTAAGAACCAAAACTTGACTATTGAGTGCCAAGGAAAGGAACGAGCAGACGCTATGAACGAAGCACGAAAACGAGAACAGGCTTTACAACCTCATAGGAAGAAGCCAAGCAGAGATTTAGAAAGATAGCGGTTACGCCGAGAGATTTTTGAAATAATCCCCGGCGTTTTTCTTTGATCATTTTTCATTTTTATGAAATCCGACACTAAAATATTTCCTTCTGCCGTGTCCTAACCGTGGAGTTGTTTTTGATCACAGCGGACACTCTGCGGACGAAACACTCCGCGCGGAGGTCAGAACGTCGCTGGCGGAACTGTCAGAGGCGCGGTTCGATTTTGAAAAGAAAGTGGGGGAACTCTATGGCAACTATCAAGCACATCAGCTCTAAAAATGCAGACTACTCCGCAGCGGAAAAGTATCTGATGTCCGAGCATGACGAGCATACGCAAAAGGCCAAAACCGACAGTGCAGGCAGGCTCATTCCGCGTGAAGATATCCGGTTCACGACGATTGGATGCCGTGAAGATGATTATGCTCTTGCCTGTATTCGTGCAAACCGTCAGTACGGAAAAAATAACAAACCGCATGACATCAAATCGCATCACTATATCATCAGTTTTGATCCGCGTGACCGTGACGATCACGGACTGACCGTTGACAAGGCACAGGAGCAGGACTTCGGGAAAAAGGCAGATGAACCTCACATGAAAAAGTATGTTGCGGGATTGTGTGTGCAGTGTTTGACAGGGAAGAGAAACGGGTGGTACGATGGGTATGACATAACTAACTACGGTATCACCCATCTAACTTAGCGCGATTGGGGACGCTTCTTCCGGGAGGAAAGCATGGGAAAACTGCAAGGTGTCGCGGACACACTGTATATTCCGCTGACGGCAAGAATTCAGGTATCGAAACGGTTTCCGGATTTCTTTTATGACGAGGCGGCGCTGTCTCTGGAAAAAGATCTTCCGGACGACAGTATTGAAAAGAATTCCGGTGAATATTTTTACATGGCATCCGTGTGCAGATACCATGTGGTCGACGCGATCGTAAAAGAATTTACGGAACGGCATGATGCCTGCAACGTGGTGAATCTCGGAGCGGGGCTTGAAACGTCATACTTTCGACTGAAGCCGGAGACGGCGGTCTTTTACGAAATGGACTTACCCGAAGTGATCCGCACCAGAAGGGAGGTGCTCGGCGAACAGGAGAAGGATATTTTGATCGAAGGTGATTTGTTTGACCTTGCGTGGTCGACGGGGATCGACAGATCGCTCCCGACCATCCTGACGGTCTCCGGTGTCTTCCAGTATTTCCGCGAAGAAAAGATATGCGGACTGATCAGTGAATTGAAGGATGCGTTTCCGCAGGCGGAGCTCGTGTTTGACGCCATGAGTGAAAAAGCAATCACTTATGCGAACAGGTACGTAAGAAAGACCGGCAACAAAAACGCGGAGATGTATTTTTATGTGGACGATCCTCTTGCGTTCGGGGAGAAAAACGGTATCCGTCTGATCGCGCAAAAGGCTTTTTTCAAAGATGCCAGAAGCCGCTTGAAAAAGAGGCTGGCGCTGTTTACGCGCATCGCGATGAAGGTCGTCGATGAGGGAAGCAGGAAGGGCTATATTCTGCACTATTCGCTTCACTGAAACGGCGTGACTTTTCCTCCGGGATTTTGTATAATAAGTCGCAGGTAGATGTCTGTCCCGGGGGAGGTAGACCGATGAAGCGTGTATGCGGTGTTTTGCTTTCTTTTGTGCTGTTCGTAACTGCGGTAACGGCATTATTTCCGATGGAAGTGCAGGCGGGGCCGGTTACGCATCCCAATGCCCCCGCATATGATAATGTTGTCACGGGTGTTTTTCAGGGAACAGACGGAACGGACTTTATCGGTGAGGCACCGATGGTATCCATATATATCGATGAGGCAAAGATCAATTCCGTCGCCATGCGTGATGCCGCGGAAGTAGATCCCATCTATCTGCGCAATCCGGATCCGAGAGCAAAAGGACTGACGCACGGAGAAGTCTCCAGTGCAGAACATTTCGATCATCGTTCTTCCAACTACTACGGATCAAACTTTCTGATCTTTGACCAAAACAGTGCGACACTGGATCCGGCATACAAACTGAAGATCGGGCAGAATAATACGATCAGCGGCGATCTCATCAGCTACACGTTCAAGGGAGCCGCCGAATACAACGGCCTTCCCGCGGATGTCGTGTTTACCTATTCCAATCTGAATATCGTTTTGCAGAGCAATATGTCGGACGATAATTACAAAGAACTGGACCGGTTTTCCATTGGCGGCGGCAACAGTATACAGCTGGCCGCCACCAGAAAGGATTCCAGCGGAAATGTGTCGTATTCCGAATATGGGAAGGACCAGCGTTACGGCATTTCGGTGGATGTCAATGTCAAGGTGATGCAAAACGGCGCTCTGGTGCCCGGTGATTTCTATTTCCGCATGGTGGATATCGATGTGAAGCGCACGGGTACCGATTCCTTCGAAACCCTGTATAATGCATCCGGTTGCAACAATTATTCGGAACGTGTGCAGCTGCGCAGCGGATTCAAGACCAACGATCCCATCTCCGGAACCGAAAAGTATGCGGTCTATATCCCCGGCGGTAATTCCGACAATGCGAATAAGGATACAGACGGTGACCGCCGCGGATATAAAATCGACATTTCCCATGATGACACGAACCATACGTATATGTTTGAGCCGCTTCTTGAAGATACATACAGTCACCCGGTCAACAATCTCCAGGGGACGTTTTATTCCGGCTTCATGACGGTTGCGGACAACACAAACGGCGGCGTCAACCTGACCTGCTGGGCAGCGGGAGCGGGTAACGCGCCGATCAATTCCTCGTTGCTTGCCGGATTCCAGGGCAATGAAGGGATCGTTCACAAAGTCATCTCATCCACCGGAGACGGCGGTACCATACAGACCACGACTAACAGAAATCTGAACGGCCGGCTGGATGACGGAGGCACGCAGATGCCGCCGGGCTCGGTCAGTGTGCCGAACGGAAAGGAGATTGTCTACACGTTGATCCCCGATACCACCCGCTGTACGCCGCAGTCCGTGCTTGTCACCGGCACGGAAAGCGTCGGTGCGTTACAGCCGGTTACGCTGCCGGACGGTACCGCTGCCTGGACCTATCGTTTTACGGGGGTGACAACGGATCAGACAATCCAAGTCATCTGGGACCATCCGCCCTACAAAGAAACCTATCGCTACTCCAATACGGGGCTTCCGCAGCAGGTGCTTAGTACCATCCCCTTCCGGAAGATCTGGTATGATGCGGGCGATACGGCGACGGCGCTATCGCCGCGGGCGATGTCCGTTACGGCCGGAGGTTACGTCTATACCTTTAACGGATGGGTGGAAAGCACACTGACGGTACCGGACGGCGATGTGGAATTTGTCGGCAGCTGGAGTGTCACACCGGTCAGCGCCGGTGCGGGCAGCGGCAGTCCCGGAGGCGGACCCGTGTCACAGCCGCCCGTGAGTCAGATGCCTGAGCAGCCGGCAATCCCCGTCTCTTTGGAAGCACCGGCAGATCCCGATGCGGTAAAGGCCGCACAGACGCCTTCGAGTCCTCCGACCGCGGATCCATCTGACCTCACCGTTCCGGCGGTGCTGATGGCGTTGTCCGCACTCGGGATTGTCTTTCTTACACGCAGGAGAAAGATCCGGCCTTGAAGGCCGTATGAGTTAAAGAGAACGGTGCTCAATAAGCGGTATCGGGCAGGGGGAGCGTGGTGCGGAAGATATGGTCGCGCGCATAGCAGGCGCCCTGCACAGCGGCGGCCGTGGGGATGGAGGCGATTTCGCCGATGCCCTTGGCGCCGTAGGCAAACGGGATGGGTGTGTCGCGTTCGACGTAAATGGCATGGATATCGGGGATATCGGTCGCACGCATGAGACCGAGCGTGCCAAGCCTTGCCTGCGGAACGCAGTCCTTCAAAGGAAAGTCTTCCGTGAGTGCGTATCCGAGAGACATGAGAACGCCGCCCTCGATCTGTCCCTGAATGGCGGTCGGATTGACCACCGTTCCGGAATCGTGTGCGGCATACACTTTACTGACCCGTCCCGCATCATCGAGCACGACGACATGCGTTGCGTACGCATAGGCAACATGGCTCTTGGGATTGGGAACGTCCGCACCTAGACGGTCCGTCGGATCAAAGAATTCCGCGAAAAATTCTTTTCCCTCTAACTGACGCAGATCGCCGTCCGCAAGAGACAATTCCTTTATAAGCATGAGACCGGCCATGCGCACGGCTTCACCGGTGATCAGCGTCTGCCTGGAACCGGAGGTTGTGCCGGAATCGGGCGCGACTTCGGAGGAGCCTGAGCCCATCCGGATCTGCGTGCGCAGCAGATGCGTCGTTTCCGCAAGGATCTGCACCATCACGGTATCGGAGCCCTGTCCGATGTCGGAGGCCGCCGTATGGATCACGGCGCATCCGTCCTCGATGCGGATTTTTGCCCGTCCCTTGTCGGGGAGTCCGACGCCGACGCCGGCATTTTTCATCGCACAGGCAATGCCCGCATGCGACATTTCTTTTTCATATACGTCCTTTACGGCAAGCAGCGTTTCCTTCAACGCCGTGGAAGAGTCGGCGATCTGTCCGTTCGGCAATACCTTGCCCGGCTCGATCGCATTGCGGAAGCGGATCTCCCAGGGCGTGATGCCTGCCATCTCCGCGAGGCGGTTTAAGAGCGTCTCCGTTGCAAAATTACTCTGACAGACACCGAATCCGCGAAACGCGCCGGCCGGCGGATTGTTGGTGTAATAGCTGTAACCGCGGATGTCCGTATTCTGATAACAGTAGGGTCCCACGGAATGTGTGCACGCACGCTCGAGCACGGGGCCGGAGAGGGAGGCGTAGGCTCCGGTGTCAAAAAAGATATCGCAGTCGAGTCCCGTGAGAATCCCGTTTTCGTCACATCCCAGAGTAAAGGTGCCGGTCATTGCATGACGTTTGGGATGAAAGCGGATCGATTCTTCCCTGGAAAATTTGATCTTGACGGGGCGGCCGCATTTGAGCGCCGCAAGAGCGGCCGTGTGCTGGCAGGAGACGTCCTCTTTTCCTCCGAAGCCTCCGCCGACCAGAAGATTTTCGACAACGACCCGCTCCGGCGTTTCGTCCCAGCCGAGCATGTGCGCGATTTCTTTTCGTGTATCGTAGACGCCCTGATCGGAGGACAGGACCTTGACACCGTCCTTGTAAGGAAAAGCGATCGCGCATTCCGGCTCGAGAAACGCATGCTCCGTAAACGGCGTGGTAAATGTCTCCGTCACCGTGTATTTACTGTTTGCAAGCGCGCTTTTTGCATCGCCTCTCGTGACATGGCGCGACTGGTTGAGATTGCCGGGCGCATGTGCATGGAGCTGCGGCGCGTCCTGCGCCCTTGCCTCTTCGATGCTGCGTACCGGATCGAGCACTTCGTAGTCGATACGCACGAGCGCTTTTGCTTTTTCCAGCGTTGCAGGGTCCTCGGCGATGACCAGGCAGATCGCGTCACCCGTCATGCGGGTGATGTCTCCTTTGGCGATCATCACATCCCAGTCCTGCTGGATATGTCCGACCTTATTGACAGGCACATCGCGGGCGGTGAGGATATCGACGACGCCGGGCAGTGCCAGCGCTTCCTTCAGGTCAATGTCCGTCACACGTGCCCTCGGATACGCACTGCGTACGGCGGAGGCATGCAGCATGCCTTCCATGTAGAAATCATCCGGATAAATGCCGCTTCCCGTCACTTTTTTGCGCACATCGTCACGGAAGACGCTTTCCCCGACACCGAAGATGTCGCTGCGTTCATACGAGGCATCGGGCTGTGCGCGGCCGTTCAGAATATCGCCGGCCAAAAGAATGCCATCGATGATTTTTTTGTAGCCGGTGCAGCGGCACAGATTGGGACGGATCGCACGCTTGACATCCTCTTCCGTGGGGGAAGGATTGTGATCGAGCAGGAGCTTGCCGGACAGAACCATACCGGGCGTGCAAAAGCCGCACTGTACGGCGCCCGTCCTGCCAAACGCATACACAAAGGCTTCCCGCTCTCTTTCGTCAAGGCCCTCGACGGTGAGAATTTCGTGATGGTCCGCTTTTTTTGTCGTCAGGAGACAGGCACGCACGGACCTGCCGTCCATCAGCACCGTGCAGGTGCCGCAGACGCCTTCGGAACAGCCGTCCTTGACGCTTGTCAGACGCAGATCGTCACGCAGAAAGCGCAGGAGCGGTTTCTCCTCCTGCGTTTCGTGCCATTGTCCGTTGATGTTGATACGATAGATGTCGTTCATGATGTAAGGTAATCAGTAGCGGTATTTCCGGATGTCGCCGGTGAGACGTCCGGTCTGTTCGACGTTGTCGACGGAGGTCTGCTCGAGGGAGCGGATCTCTTCGCTGATCGCGCCGGAGGAGGCGCTGAGCTGTTCGATCATCTGTGCGCTCTCGTTGACGGCTGCGGTAATGCCTCCGATGTTGTCGTTGATGCCCGCGATGGTCGAAGAGATCGTCGCGGACTGGTCGCGCATGTCACGCATGTACTGCTGCACGGCCTGCATGGTGTCACCGTAGTCTTTGCCGATATTTACGAAACGGTCATAGTCGCCGACCACGCGCTCTCCGATATAATTGCTCATCTCCATGCTCGAAGCAGACAGCCGTTCCACAGCGGCGACGACATTGTTATTGATCGTGCTGATCTGTTCGACCGCGGAAGTGATGGCGCTTGACATCTTTTCGACTTCCGTTGCGACGACCGCAAAGCCCTTGCCCTGGTCACCGGCCCTGGCCGCTTCGACCTGTGCGTTCAGGGAGAGGATCTTGGTCTGGGACGCAATCTCATTGATGCGCGTTGCAATCTCATGGACTTCCTCGATCGATTTGGCGTCTTCATTGGCGGAGCGGATCTCCTCATCGAGTTTTTGGATCTCCGCAAGCGCCTTTTCCCTGTGGTCGACCGCCATGCGGGCCGCATCGTCCGCACGAAGGGCCGCCTGCTGTGTCTGCTGTTCGACTTCGCCGATCTGTGCGGCAAAATCATTGACGGCGGAGGAGGCGTGCGCAAGCTCCGTGGAGACGGATTCACTCGAGGCAGAGCATTCCTCCATATTGGCGCTGATCGACACGATATGATCGCCCATTTCGCGGATGGTGCGGACGTTCTGCCCGATGGAGCCCTGCACGGATTCCTGGGAGTGCAGAATATTTTCGGAGGTGCCGGCGACCTGCCGCACGAGATTGCGGATCTGTCCGGTAAAGGTATTGATGTGGCCGGCAATGACTTCAAACTCGTCACCGGATCGCTGCTCGATTTCCCTGGTCAGATCGCCCGAGCCGTCCGTCAGGTCGACGAGCTTGGTATTGAGCCTGCGGAAGCTTGCGCGCAGGTGCGTACAGATCAGCATGATGATGAGGAGAGAGACGGCCGTGATGATGATACAGACGACAACGATCGTCATAATCAGGGCCTTTGTCTGTCCCTCGACCCAGTCAAAGCTCAGGTCCACCGCGGCGGCACCGACGATGCGGCTGCCGTCATAGACCGGCGCATAGGCGCTTAAGTGCGTGCCCCACTCGTCCGTATAGGGGACTTCGTCCGCGAGCACTTCTCCTTCAAAGGCCGCGAGCGTCGAATCACTCCATTCGAATTCTTCGCCGATGCCGGCCGGCTCGTCCGGGTCGGAGTCCACGACAAAGACGGCGACCAGATCGCTATCGGGGCGCAGTGTATAGATGTATTCGATGCCGGCATTGTCACGGAAGAGAATCAGATCTTCCAGCACCGCCTGAAAGGCTTCGGATTCTTCATCGCCCTCTTCGATGCTGTCGAGCAGGGCACCGTCGATCGAGGCCGCCGCACAGGCCGCAAGATTGGCCGCGTTTTCGCGGATCTGTGACATCATAATGCCGGAGGCTCTTCTGTAGAGAATCATACCGAGGACCACATTGGCGACGATCACCAGAGCGGTCATGATCAGAAACAGTTGTGTGGCAACGCTGATACGACGTACTTTCATGGCGCCCTCCTTGTGGAATACCCTGTTTTTTAGGGATATCGGTTGTCTCCCGGTTTCCTACATAATGTAAGTATAATCCCTTCGGACCGTCCGAATCAAGCCGAGGATTTCTTCCGGGAGGTCATTGTTCCGGTGTGCCATATCGATTTCTTGTACCTCACCGTCGAGACGCAAAAGCATCCGCTCTTCCGGAAGCATAAGGAACCCTTCGTTTTCGCTGTGATCAAAATCTTCTTTTGACCAAAAGAGCGTGAATTTTTCTTTATAAGGGCGCGCGTCATAGGGACAAAAGACCGCGCAGTTGCCGCATTCGTTGCACATGCCGTCGATATGGAGGATCTGTGTGCGCGGGAAGCCGTCCACGCGAAGGGCGATGTTGGCGCGGTTGGGGCAGACTTCCGCACAGGTCTCGCAGACGGTTGCGCAGCCGAGGCATCCCGTGTCTGTGTCGAGGCTTTCCCGGCCGACGATGATGCCGTGACGCGCGCGAAGAGAGGGTTCCACGGATTCGTTTGCAATGTTGGCGTCGGCGAAGCGGTCAAACGCTATACCGGATAAAGCGCGGGATACTCTCTGTGCGTCCGCGATTGCTTTGACGACCGTGGCGGGGCCTGCCTTGCAGTCGCCTGCCGCGTAGATATGCGGAACGGTAGTCTGCAGGTTTTCGTCAAGCACGGGGCGATTTCTGTCATCCAGCGCACAGCCTGCGGCTTTGTACAGCGAAGGGTCGATCTGTTCACCGACGGCTAAAATCACGAGATCGGCTTTTACATCGGTACGTTCGCCGGAATCCTCCGGCGCACGTCTGCCGCTTGCGTCCGGTTCGCCGAGTTTCATCACCTTACATTCGAGCATCCCGTCCTTTACGCCGACGGGGGCAAGAAGCTCACGGAATACCACGCCGTCGGCAAGCGCCATCTGCAGTTCCTCTTCGTCGGCAGGCATGTAGCGTTTGGTGCGGCGGTAGACGATGGAGACTTCTTCGACGCCGGGGATGCGCTTCGCGGCGCGGGCGCAGTCCATGGCGGTGTTGCCGCCACCGATGACGGCGAGATGCTTCAGGTTTCGCCCTTCGAGGGACGCTGTGAACCGGCTGCCACGGTGAGGTATGCATCCGCTTCGCTCTGATTTCGCCAAACACTCCGCCGAGCCTGTAGTCTCGGCTCCGTGACGAACAAGCCGCTCAGCGGAAGGCATACACTCACCGGGCGCGCCGGAGGACAGTTCTTGCGCTGATGCGGCAGGGGCATTCACCCCGGTATCAGATTGCTTAATTTCCCGGAGAAAGTCGAGCGAATTAACAGCGTCGCCGTATTCCAGCGGGGAAGTGCCGTGGGCCCAGGCGCCGGTGGCGATAATGACATCCGTGTATCCGTCGGAGAGGAGGGATGCCGGGTCTGTGATTTCTGTGTTGAATTTTAATTGTACGTTTGCAGAATCATCGGAATCATTCGCGGAAGCCGATATGATTTCCGGAAGGCTGAGTGCGATATCATTGTCGATGGCTTCCGCAGCAATGCGAAAGTCCGGGATCACGTGACGCACCACGCCGCCGAGCGCATCCGTCTTTTCGAAGATCGTGACGGGAACGCCCGCGCGTGTCAGAAACGCCGCGGCCGCGATCCCCGCCGGCCCGCCGCCGATGACGGCGACATGTCCGGCGAAATCAGAGCGAAGCGGAATCATCGTCCGCCGAGGCAGTCGGCTCACTGTCTCGAATGCATTCTCTGCCGCGGTAAGCTTGGCCCCGCGGATATCCACCGCGGATTCGTAGTGGTTGCGCATGCATTTGTTGCCGCAGGTATGCGGACAGATCGTGCCCGTGATAAAGGGCAGCGGATTTCGCTCGAGAATGATCTGCAGCGCCTTGGCGTAATCGCCGTCATCGACGGCGGCAAGGTAGGCCGGGATATCCTGACCGATCGGACAGCCGTCCGAGCATGGTGCCGCAAAGCAGTCAAGAAGCGGCAGCTGCTTTTTCATCTTGCGGTCCGGCAGAGGCTTGAAGGGCTTGCGGTAGTACGGATCGTTCTCCGCCGAGTCACTTAAGGAGGCAACCGCGGAGACGTCGAGGCGCCGCACGGAAAGGTCCTCATACAGCGCCGCGATCTGCGTAAAACGGTCGTATCCGCCCGGTTTCAAAAGCGTCGTCGCCATCGTAACGGGACGGATCCCCGCTTCAAGGAGAGGAAGGATGTTCAATGCGTCCGCGCCGCCGGAAAAGGAGACGGGAAGTGCACCGTCAAAGGCCATGGCGATCCGCTTTGCGACCTCCACGGTCAGTACATAGAGTGCACGTCCGGACATATACATCTCTTCACTCGGAAGCTCACCGGCGGTCACGTCGACGGGAAAGGTATTCGTGAGCTTGACGCCGAAGGCGAGACCCTTTTCGTTGCCGAGTGCCTGCAGCCTTTGCAGCATCGGCACGGCATCTTCCCATTGCAGGTCTTCCCGGAAATGATGATCATCGAAAGCGATATAGTCATAGCCCAGCCGGTCCAGGCGTTCTCTCGCAAACGCATATCCGAGAAGCGTCGGATTGCATTTCACATACGTATGCAGTCCCTTTTCCCGCATCAGATAAGTCGCGATGCGTTCGATCTCCTCCGGCGGACATCCGTGCAGCGTCGACTCCGTGATGGAGGAGGAAACGGCCGGAGAGACGGCCCGGACATATGCTTCGTCAATGTTTTGAAAAGAGGAGAGGTGCGTAAGCGTCCAGTCCGTGCATTCCTTCCATACGGCCAAAGAGGACGCGTCCTTCATCCCCTCGATGAAGCGGTCGATCTTTTCGGACTGTATGCCCTTTAAGTCATAGCCGACGGACATGTTGAAGACAAAACCGTCCGGTGCGCCCAGCCCGTATTCGACGGCAAGAAGCTTGCAGGCAAACCAGGCTTTGACATATTCGTCGAGCGCCTGCGGCACGGTGAGCTCCGTCGACCATTCGCAGTTGTAACCTTCGTCATAGGCGATGATGCAGGGCTTATTGATGCAGGCGGAGAGTTCCTCGCCGTCCATGACCTGTACGGTCTTCAGTTCAAAAAAGCGTGCGCCGGCCGCGTAAGCGGCGATGATATTTTGCGCGAGCTGCGTGTGGGGGCCGGCGGCGGGTCCGAAGGGCGCTTCCGGCTGCCCGTTTTGCTCCGCACCGGCAGAGGCCGGAGGGAGCGGCGCGCCGTCTTTTTTTGAGTAACCGGTATACGGTGTTACACCGAAGATCTTTCCGTCCCGTATGTATTCGGACAGAATCCAATGCATCAGTTTTGCAAAGGGGACCGGACGCATGATATCGCTCATGTCTGCTCCTTTTCTTACGGGGCCGCGCAGCAGGGTGCGCGTCATCCGTCATTCAATAAGGTCTGTTGTTGAGTTCGCTCCAGAGTTTTTTGCTCTGTTCCAGGGTCCGGGCGTTGATTTTGTCTTCGTCGATGCCGACAAAGGCACGGTCTTTCCATACAACGCGTCCGTTGACGATCGTTGTGCGGCAGTTTTTTCCCGTCATGCCAAAGATCATGTGGCCGTCGATGTTTTCGTCCGAGAAAGGCGTGAACGGCTTGTAATCCATGACGATCACGTCCGCCGCACAGTCCTTGCGCAGCATCCCGAGCGGTGTGCCAAAGTATTGCGAAGCAATCCTTGCGTTATTGTCAAAGAGCATCGTCACACCTTCGCCCCATGCGACATCGGGGAGACAGGCGTGATGACGCTGGATCGCAAGAAATACCTTGAGTGACTCGAGCATGTCGTGCGTATAGGCATCCGTTCCCATGCAGACGGGAATACCTTTTTCCATCATCTGCAGGACCGGCGCACAGCCGACGGCATTGCCCATATTGGATTCGGGATTGTTGACCACCCATGTTCCCGTTTCCCGGATGATGTCCATCTCCGCGGGATTGATATGGATGCAGTGTCCGAGCATGGTTTTTTCACCGAGAATGCCGTTGTGTAACAGACGGTGGACGCTGCGCGTACCGTAGCGGCGCAGCGAATCGTACACATCATCCATGCCCTCCGAGACGTGGATATGAAAGCCGGTGAGGCCGTTGTTTTCCTCAACCATTTTTTCAAAGGTGGCGTCCGAAATCGTAAAGAGCGCATGTCCGCCGAACATCGCGGCGATCATGTCAGAGCCCTCCGCCGCGGCCCATCTGGCAAAGGAGCCGTTTTCACGGATGGCGGCAAGACATTTTTCCTCTCCGTCACGCTCCGATACCTCATAGCAGAGGCAGGCCCGGATCCCGAGCTCCGTACAGACATCCCGGATCGCAAAGAGCGAGCCTTCGATCTCCCTGTAGGAGGCATGATGGTCAAAGATCGTCGTGACGCCGTTGCGTAGCGAGTCGAGGATCGTCGCATACGCGGAGGCTCTCGTGCCGTCGATGGTCAGATGCCGGTCGATGTTCCACCAGGTGCCGTCCAGAATCTCATAGAAGCTGGACGGGTGGTTGCCCTCGATCGAAAGACCCCGGGCAAGTCCCGAGTAGATATGCGTATGCGCGTTGATCAGCCCCGGCATGATGACACCGCCGTGCGCGTCGAGAAAGTCCGCGTCCGGATAAGCCTCCTTCATGCCGGACAGGGGGCCGACGTCGCGGATCAGCGTGCCGTCGATGACGACGGCGCCGTCTTCCAGATACGGGTTTAGAGGATCTCTTGTGATGACACGTCCGTTGCCAAGCAGTAACATAGGTCTTCCTCCGATGACGGACGGGGTGCGGCCCGCCGTTACAAGAAAAAAAGTTTGTTGGAAAGAAAAAAATGTTTTATAATGTCGTTACATAAAAGGAAAGGAGTCTTCCCATGCGCGCTACCGAGCTGGACTTCTGTAAGCGGCTCGCCAAAGGGCTTGCGGCACAATTTGGCAAAAACTGCGAGATCGTCGTACATGATCTCCGGTCAAAGACCGCGGAACATTCCGTTGTGGCGATCGAAAACGGACATGTGTCCGGCCGCAAGGTCGGTGACGGTCCGTCGCAGGTCGTGCTGGAGGCGATGAAGGGCCCGGCAGGCAGGCTCGACGACCGCTACTCTTATCTTACCAGAACTGCGGACGGAAAGGTACTAAAATCGTCTACAATTTATCTGCGGGATACCAAAGGAAACGTGACCGGTATCTTTTCGATCAATTACGATATCACCATGCTGCTGGCGATGGAGGAGTCGTTGCATACGCTGACGGACACGGGAGAGAGCGATAAACCGCCGCGGCAGATCACGGGCAACGTCGCGGCACTCCTCGACGAGCTCATTGACCAGAGCGTACGGCTCATCGGCAAGCCCGCAGCCGTCATGACCAAGGAGGAAAAGATCCGCGCGATCCGTTTTCTGGACGACAGCGGCGCGTTTCTGGTGACCAGGTCCGGTCCCAAGGTCTGCGCGTATTTCGGCATTTCCAAATATACCCTCTACAACTATATCGACGAGGCCAGGGCACAGGAATAAGGATCGTTGCGGTGCAGGGGTCTGCTTGACAGAACCCCCTCAGGAGACTAAAATAGAGTATTGGTTAGTAACTGCTAACCGATTTTTTTGACCGGGAATTAGTCATGGCTAATTATAATTAGCCATGCTGATCCGAAATTAGAGGCGGCGATCCGGGGTTAGACGGATCAATCTGCCGGGCAGAGGTGGCAGGACATGCGGTTGCGCACCGTTTTTGCGACAGTATTCATGGTGGCGTGTGTGCTTGCGGGCGCATGGTCGGCGGATCCCGCGGGACGGGCGGCGCCTTCGCATGCGGCACCCGGAGCGGATGTCCCGTTTTCCAAACGGCTCAAAAACCGGGAAGAGATCGTCATGACGATCCGGCAGGGACTGAAAGACAGGGTCAGGGCATTTACGGTTTCTTTTTCCGACACAACGGACGTACTGTCCGTCCTCGGGGATGAGGTGGCCGGCTGGATGGAAGAGGCGCTCGCCGATACGGGCGCGGCAGATGAGGGAGATTATCTGCGCTACCAGTACGGCGGTTATACATACAATGCCCTGTATACGCAGACGGACGGACGCTACGACTACACGGTGCGGATCGAACCGGTGATGTATACGGATGCAGCGCAGGAAGAAGCCGTGGATGCGGAGGTCGAAAGGCTGATGCAGACCCTGCCCCTGACGCAGGGGATGTCCGATGAGGAAAAGGTGCGCGTCATTTACGACTATCTGTGTGCCAATGTCACCTATGACAAGGTGCATCGCAAAAAGGAACACGATCATATCGACGCCACCGCCTATGCCGCACTCATCCGGCATACGGCATCGTGTCAGGGATACTGTACGGCGCTCTACCGGTTGCTGGAGACTGCGGGGATCGAGAGCAGGATCCGGACGACAAGCACGCAGACAGAGACGTTGCACGCCTTTGTCGAGGTCATGATCGACGGCACCTGGCTGGTACTCGATCCGACCTATGACGCGGGACAGGAAACCTACCGGTACTTCCTGATACCGCGGGAGGAGAGAAATCATTGAAAAAGATACGTTTGCTTTTTTCTTACCTGCTCATCTGCATGATGCTGCTTGCGGCATTCCCCGTTACAGTCCTTGCGACGGACGGAGAAGACGCGGTGTATCTGACATGGGACGAGTATAAGGAAGCGGAGGGCGTCACGTCCTGGAATTATAACGACATGGCGCAGGTGATCGCGCAGGTGGCGGAGCATGCGTACAATCTCTATGTCGCGGGACAGGGAGATGAGGCATACGAATACGCAAAGGCCACTTACTGGGGATATTACGAGACGTCCGGTTTTGAAAGAAATACGATGAATTATATCTCCGGCAGCCGTGTGAGCCAGGTGGAATTCGCGTTTACGGCGCTGCGCAAGGCGGTCAAAAACGACAAGGGCGAAGCGGAAGTACGCGCGGCCGTCGACGAGCTCGTCGGATTTCTGGTCGAGGACGCGATGATCCTGAGTCCTGAGGGACCGGTCTATATGGGCGTTGCCGGGGACACTGCGGATGCGGCGACCGGGGAAGCCTCCGCGGGAGAAGAGACCTCACAGGCACCGGCGGCGGGTGCGGACACAACCGCACAGACCTCGGTCGGGAGCGGCATCGCCATCTTTCTCGGGAGCTTCGGCATCATCTTAAGAGAAGGTCTTGAGGCCATCCTGATCGTCGGTGCGATCATTGCCTATCTTGTCAAAAGCGGTGCACCGGAAAAAGTGCGTCCCGTGTATATCGGTGCCGCACTCGGCGTCGTCTGTTCCTTTATCATGGCGGCCATTCTCAACTATCTGCTCTCCCTGAGCGCGGAGTATCACATGTCGCAGGAAATCATCGAAGGCATCGCCGCACTCACGGCAGTGGTCGTTTTATTCTGGGTGAGCAACTGGATGGTCTCC
Source organism: Lachnospiraceae bacterium (assembly GCA_017448245.1). Lineage (GTDB taxonomy): Bacteria > Bacillota > Clostridia > Lachnospirales > Lachnospiraceae > Butyrivibrio. The sequence continues at coordinate 16,640 of JAFSLV010000003.1, forward strand.
AAGTCGGAGGCTGCAACGTGGACCGCCTATATCAGGGAAAAGGCGGGCGAGGGAGCCGCGGGCGGCAGTCTCTTCGCACTGGTCTTTACGGCATGGCTTGCGGTTTTCAGGGAGGGGGCCGAGGTGATCCTCTTCTATCAGCCGATGCTTGCGGAAAACAGACCCGACATGGTGTGGGCCGGTTTTTTGACGGGCGTCGTCGCACTCGTCGCGGTATTCCTGCTGATCCGCTTTCTCAGTATCCGGCTGCCCGTCGGTCCGTTTTTCATGGCAACGAGCATCCTGATGGCCGCGATGTCGATTTCGTTTCTCGGTGCCGGCATCAAGGAGCTCATGGAGGGCGGCGTATTGGACAACATGCCCCTGGCATCCGCGTCTCCCGCGTGGCTGTCCTGGATTCCTTATAATGACACACTGGATGTACTCGGTATCTATCCGCTCGTCGGGACGGTGGTCCCGCAGCTGATCCTTCTTGCGATTACGATCGTCACCTTTGTGATGCATATCCGCAGGGGAAAGGCAAAAAAGGCGGCGGCGGAATGATATAAGCAGCTTGCAACCACAAGGTGAAAGGAGTGAGAAGTTTATGAAAAAGAAGACATTGGCGTTGATGACGGTTCTCGCGATGGCAACGCTTGCCGCATGCTCTTCGCAGACGGCGGCACCCGCTGCACAAAGCAGCGCGCCTGCGTCATCGGAGACGAGCGCGCAGGTCGAGGCTTCGGTAGAGGTCGAGGAAGCGGGCGAGGAACCCGAGGTCGGTTTCCAGGAGTATCCGATCTGGGAAGACGAGGAAGTCGGGTTCTTAAATGTGTCGGGCGTATATTTCCAGCCCGTACCGATGTCCGGCGGCAACGAAAACTACGAGCAGTACAATCTTCATTTTGAGGCGGACGTGTCCACGATGGAAAATGATCTGGGCTACGGCGTCGGAGAGTGGGTGCCTTACATGACGGTCGATTTTGAACTGACCGGAAAGAATTCCGGAGAGGTCATCAGCGGAACGTTCATGCCGATGAACGCGGACGACGGCCCGCACTACGGCGCCAACATCGCAATGCCGACGGCGGATACGTATTCCGTAAAGATCACCTTTAACAGCCCCGGCGAAAACGGCTATCTCATCCATCTGGATGAAGAAACAGGCCCCGGCGGTGCGCTGGAGGATTATGAGTGGCCGCTCGTTCTCGAACTGGAAGATGTATGGGAGTATGAGCCGGTAGAGTGGTAAAGAGTTTGTGCTGAAGTATCTCATTGCAACCATTGAAACGCTGTTTCCCGCGGCCGTCCTTACGGGGATGTTATACGGCTGCGCGAAGCAGCGTTTCGGGGAAAAAGAAAAAAGGTTTTTGCGGATTGCCACGGCGGCGGGAATCGTAGCGGCGATCGTGATGGCATATCTCAAAAACAAGACACGGCTGATCCGCACCGACACCTGGAACGTGCGGATTTTCGGCGTTTCGATTGTCTGCTTTCTGGTGTTTCTGATTCTGGACAGTGAACCGTTCAGGAAAAAGAACCGGAGCATATGGCGGACGGCTGCCGCTTTTTTCTGCGCGGTGCTTGTTTTTCTGCAGTGGTTTTATGCCCTGCCGGACGTCCTTGCCAATCCTTATACAATCATCCTCGGCGGGGACGCATTGTTTTCCACGGGATTTTTGTACCGGATGATTGGTGTCGTAACGGGACTCGCACTGATGATTTTCACGTGTGCCGCGGTGCGTTTCGTTGCCGGCAGGGTACGTATATCTTACGCCGCCTTCCTGTGCAAGACGGCGTTTTTGCTGATAAGCATCCAGCAGTTTTTGAAGATCGTTTCGATTCTCAGGGCCCGCAGGATCCTCCCCAGGGGAACGCTCTTTGCGCTGACGTCTTTTTCCGCCAACCATGCGGATTATTACATCTACGGGCTGATTGTTCTGACGGCCGTACTGCCCCTGCTGCTGCTTGCCGTGAGCATGCGCATCAGTGAGCCGTACGAGAATCCGGCGCAGCTGAGAAAAATCAGGGCAGGGTTAAGGAGAAGACGCAGGTGGTCATTTGCCGTGATGCTGTGCTGTTTCACGGTGACGCTGTTTGTGACGGGGATCAAGGCCTATGCGAACCGGCCGGTGGAATTGTCCGCGATCGAGGACTGTATAAGGGACGGTGACGTGCTCATCATACCCTTTTCGCAGGTTGAGGACGGACATCTGCACCGTTTTGCCTATACGACCCAGCAGGGCGCGGCGGTGCGTTTTATCATCATCAAAAAGCCCGGCTCCTCCTCGTACGGGATCGGCCTCGATGCCTGTGACATCTGCGGGGAAACCGGCTATTACGAGCGTGCGGGGCAGGTGGTATGCAACCGCTGCGATGTGGTGATGAATATCAATACGATCGGTTTTAAGGGCGGCTGCAATCCCAAGCTGATCGATTACAGGATAGAGGACGGACAGATCGTGATTCCGGTTGAGACACTCGACACGGAAGAAAACAACAGGCTTTTCGGAAAGTAGGAAGCGTATGTTTTTGCGGCTTGTGCGGGGCGCCTTTTTGCGCCAGTGGAAGAAAATGCTGATGATCGGTGTGACGGTGGCGCTCGGTGCGTCTCTTGCGACCGCGATGCTCAACGTCATGATGGATGTCGGCGACAAGGTCAACCAGGAACTCAAGGCATACGGCGCCAATATCACGGTCGTACCCAAATCCACCGCGGTCATCAGTGACCTCTATGAGGTGGAGGGCGGGATCTCCGAGGGCGCCTATCTCAGGGAGGACGAGCTTGGCAGGATCAAAACCATCTTCTGGGCATTCAATATCGTTGATTTCGCGCCGCTCCTCGATACGGAGGTGACGCTTCCGGACGGGAGTACGGTCACGGCCGTCGGCAGCTGGTACAATCATCATCTGTCTCTGCCGACGGGAGAGGAACTGGATACGGGACTGCCCGCCCTGCGAGCGTGGTGGACCGTCACGGAAGGCGCATGGATTGACGAACAGGCACGGTCCGGAGACGAGGCGCCCGCCTGCATGGTCGGCGCGCTTCTTGCGGAACGGATGTCGCTGCACGCGGGCGACACGTTGACGATGAAGGGAACGCACGGAGAAGAGACCTGCGTCATCGCGGCTGTTTTCGATGCGGGAGCCGAAGAGGACGGGATGATCTTTTGTCCGCTGGATGTGGCACAGCGTCTTTCGGGAACGGAGGGACTGTTGACCTCGATGGAGGTCAGTGCGCTCACGACGCCGGACAATGATCTGGCCAGAAAGGCGCAGCGGCAGGGGCCGGAATCGTTGTCGGTGGCCGATTACGAGACATGGTATTGCACGGCCTATGTCAGCAGCATCTGTTTCCAGATCCAGGAGGTGATCACGGACGCCGTGGCATCCCCGGTCCGCCAGGTTGCGGAATCGGAGGGAGCGATCATGGAAAAGACGGAACTGCTGATGATTCTGATCACGGTGCTTGCCCTCATCGGTGCCGCACTCGGCATCACCAATCTGGTGACCGCATCCGTCATGGAACGGTCGGGTGAGATCGGACTGATGAAAGCGATCGGTGCGACCAATGCGAGGATCAGCGCGCTCATCATCGCGGAGGTGCTGATGACCGGCATTCTGGGCGGTGCTGCCGGATACCTTGCGGGCTTCGGATTTGCGCAGATCATCGGACATACCGTTTTTTCTTCCGGCGTCGAGATGAAGCCGATGGTGATTCCGATCGTCGCGGTGCTGGTCGTGATCATGACGCTGGCAGGTTCTTTGCCCGCGATCCGTTTTTTGCTGCAGCTTCGACCCACGGAGGTGCTGCACGGCAGATGAGGGGTAAGAGATCATGACGAAGCGGAGATTCTTTTTCAAAATGATCGCGGCATCGCTCATGCGCAGACGCAGCAGGATACTCGTTGCGCTGCTTGCGATTGTCGTGGGAGCCACGGTGCTGTCGGGGCTCGTTACGATCTATGTGGACGTGCCCAGGCAGATGGGTGCGGAGTTCCGTAATTACGGCGCCAATATGATCTTTTTGCCTGCGGGGGGCGATCAGCCCTACACGACACAGACGGTCTCAGAGGCGCTTGCCATGATCGGGGAGGAGCGCCTGGTGGGCGCCGCGCCCTACCGCTATGAGATCATGCAGATCCACGAGCAGCCGATCGAGACGGCGGGGACGGACATGGCGGGGGCCATGCGCACGTCGCCCTACTGGTATGTGAACGGCAGCTGGCCCGATGAAAGCGGCGAGATGCTGGCGGGCAGGGAAATCGCGGAGCTTTTGGCATTGTCTGTCGGCGATACCGTGACGATGGTATATAAGAGCGAGGAGGATACGGCCGATGCGCGCGGTGTCGTGGAGTCGCCGGAGATGGAGATGACGGTTACGGGCATCATGGAGAGCGGCGGCAGCGAAGAAGGCTATGTGTATATCTCCATGGAGGACATGGTTGCGCTCTGCGGACAGGAGGGGAGACTCGACGTGACGGAGCTGTCGGTGTCGGGGGAGCGGGATGCACTCATCCGGCTGTCGGAAGAGATCGCCGCGGCACAGCCCGGTATCGCGCCGCGTCTGGTCAAACGCGTGACGGAATCCGAAGCGACGGTGCTGACCAAGCTGCAGGCACTGGTGCTTCTGGTGACATCGGTCGTTCTCATCCTGACCATGATCTGTGTCGCGACCACGATGACGGCGGTCGTTACGGAGAGACGCCGGGAGATCGGCCTGAGAAAAGCGCTCGGCGCTTCCGACAAGGGAGTCGCCGCGGAATTCATGGGAGAGGGGTTTATACTCGGTGCGGCCGGAGGACTGATCGGGGTCGTACTCGGGTTTTTGTTTGCACAGGCCGTGAGCATGCAGGTCTTTTCCGCGTCGATCACGTTTCAGCTGTGGCTGGTGCCGTTGACGGTTTTCGCCTCGGTGCTGGTGACGGGACTCGCTTCGTTCTGGCCGGTGAAGAGCGCATCAAAGGTGGATGCCGCACTGGTGCTCAAGGGAGAGTAAGGGAAAAAAGAAGCGTGATATAATGAACTTTACGGTGAAAAAACAATGAGTCTTCTGGAATTGAAAAACGTCAGCAAAATCTACGGTACCCTTCGTGCGCTCGACCATGTGAACATGCGGGTCGAAGCGGGCGAGTGGGTATCAATCATGGGTCCTTCCGGCAGCGGAAAGAGCACCATGATGAATATCATCGGCTGCCTGGACAAGGCGTCGGAGGGAGAGGTCCTTCTGGACGGCACGTTGATCTGTGCGGAAACGGCCGACCGGCTGACGGAGATCCGCAGGGACAAGATCGGTCTGATCTTTCAGCAGTTTCATCTGATCCAGTATCTGACTGCCGTCGAAAATGTCATGGTCGCGCAGTATTATCATTCGATGCCGGACGAAAAGGAGGCACTGGAAGCGCTGGCACGCGTGGGACTTAAGGACCGCGCGCATCATCTGCCCTCCCAGATGTCGGGTGGTGAGCAGCAGCGCGTGTGTGTGGCGCGTGCGCTCATCAACTATCCGAAGATCCTCCTGGCGGACGAGCCGACCGGCAATCTCGATGAGGCCAATGAGCGGATCGTCGTCGAGCTGTTTAAGAAGCTGCACGAGGAGGGGACGACGCTGATCATCGTGACGCATGATCCGGAGGTTGCCGAGGTCGCACAAAGGACGGTCGTGCTCCGGGACGGAAGGCTCGTCAAAGAAACGGTCAATGAGAATTTCACGGGCGTGATGAAGCACAGGAAGGTGGAGTAGCACATGAAGAGGATGCGTGTTTTATTATGCGCGGTTTTACTGATGACGGTATCCGTTGCCTGCGGCGGCGGGCCGGCATCTTACCGGGACGGGACCTACACCGCGCGTTCGAGTGTCTATGAAAACGATGACGGCACCGATGACGGCAACGGTTACGGAGAGGTCACGATCACGATCGTGGGCGGAAAGATCACGGCGTGCACGTTTGAGACCTTTGAGCCTGACGGTACGCGTAAGGATGAAGACTACGGCAAGGTGAACGGCGAAATCGCCAACCAGGACTTTTTCAACAAGGCACAAAAGGCGACCTCGGCCTGTGAGGAGTATGCAAGAATGCTGCTCGAAAGCGGCACCTTAAACGGTGTGGATACGATTTCCGGTGCGACGATCAATTATAACGCGTTTTTGGAGGCGACGGAAGAAGCGCTCCGGCAGGCGGCTCAGTAAACGGACAGGGCATGTATTCCATGAGGGATCGGTCGGAACGAAAGCAATACTTTCTGATACACACGACGATGGTTTTGCTCGTGCTGTTTTTCATCCTCGGCGTACCCTTTTTCCGCTCCGGCTTTTTTTCTTCCGGAAGAGGGGAAACGGACACGGTCTCCGGAGCAAGCGTGATATACGATACCCCTTCCGGAGAATACGTGGTGCTCATCAACCGTCCGCTGCATGAGGAGAGCGGCACGCTGGAAACGTGGGAGACTTTTTTTTCGGGCGGAGAGATCGGCGTTGTCTTTGAAGATCTGCACTGTCTGACGATCCGCGGGGATGCCGCGGGGATCGACGCTGCCATAAGCTTTCAGTCAAGGCTTCCGGAAAACCAGATGCGCGTGCGCACGGAGGAAGGCGTGCTGATCGCATCCAAGGAGACGTTCGGGCTGTATGATATAATTGTCATGAGCTCGGAGGCCTATGAGGGCTTTGGGATGTCCGGGCATACCAACGGGGAGATGACGACGGTAGTCACAGTGTCGGGTCCATGAGAAAAATCAATGCGGTGATCAGCAGCTCCATACTGGTGCTATTTGCCATACACGGCGTGATCGGCGGCTTTCAGCTGGCGGGTATCTATCCGGGCGGCGTACGTGTGCTCAAGATGCTTGCACGATTGATGCTGACGCTGATTCTTGTACACGGAGCGATCGGCATCCGGCTCACGATCGATACGCTGTATGCCATGAAGAAGGCGGGCGTTTCCTATTGGAAGGACAACCGGCTCTTCTGGGCAAGGCGGATATCCGGCTTTGCCGTGTTTTTCCTGATCCTGTTTCACGTGATATTGTTTCTGGGAACGGAGGCGGACGGTGCGTACCGTCTGCGGCTGTTTGCGATGCCGCAGCTCCTGCTGCATCTGCTGCTTGTCGCGGTGACGGCGCTGCACGTGATCGCCAATGTCCGTCCGGTCCTGATCGCATGCGGCATCCGGTCGTTAAAGGAGATTGCCGCGGAACTGATTGCGGTCTTATGCGTGATTCTGGTGTTTGCGGGCGCGATGTTTGTTCTGTACTACTTCCGGTGGATGGCGGTATGAACTCAACTGGGAATGATGCACCCATCCTCATCATCGGCGCGGGGCTTGCGGGACTGAGCGCGGCGCTTACGGTCGCAAGGGCAAAAAGGCGCTGCCGTCTCATCAGCGTCGCCCCTCCGGAGCGCGCACAGTCGGTGCTCGCCGAGGGCGGAACCAACGCGGTGCTCGACACGATGGGCGACCATGACACGGTGGAGGAGCATATCGCGGACACGATGCGCGGCGGATGCTTTCTTGCGGATGAGAAGGCCGTCCGCAGACTCTGTGAGACGGCGCCGCTCATCATCAGGGATCTGGAGGCGCTGGGCGTTCCCTTCAACCGCAATGCGGACGGCACGATTGCGCAACGGTATTTCGGCGGTCAGAAAAAAAGACGCACGGCATTTGCAGGAGCCATGACCGGCAAGATGCTGATGAGCGCACTGATCGATGCGGTCAGAAAGTATGAGGCGGACGACCTCGTGGAGCGGTATGATCATCATGCTTTTTGCGGACTCCTCCATACGGAGAGAACCCCGGATGAGGAGCAGGCGGCACAGGGGACATCCGGCGTGTATGTACAGGATCTGTATACGGAGGAGATGCTCTCCTTTGAGGGGCCGGTTGTTTTGTGCAGCGGGGGACTGAACGGCATGTTTCCGGGGCACACGACGGGAACGGCATACAATACGGGCGAGGTGACCGCGATTGCTTTTACGCAGGGCATACGTCTTGCCAATCTCGAGATGATCCAGTACCATCCGACGACCGTCGCCATCCCCGGAAAGCGGCTGCTGGTGACGGAAGCGGCCCGCGGAGAGGGCGGCAGACTGTTTGTGGAGAAAAAGGGAGCAGGCGGGGAGATACTTACCGCACCCGAAGGCCGTTATTATTTTATGGAAGAGAGGTATCCGGCGCTCGGCAATCTGATGCCGCGCGATGTAGTGAGCAGGGAGATCGACAGTATTCTTGCGGATGATCACTACGGAGGACGGGTCTTTCTGGATATGACGGGCATCCCCGCGGATGTCTGGGATGAAAGACTCGCGGAGCTGCGGGAGGAAATCCTGCACTATCTGGGACCGGATCCGGCCAAAGTGCCGGTGCCGGTTGCCCCGGGGATACACTATTTTATGGGAGGAATCGACGCGGATGCGGAGCATCGCACGAGTCTGGCCGGCGTCTACGCGGCCGGTGAGTGCTGTGCGCTCTACCACGGCGCCAACCGCCTCGGCGGCAACTCCACCATGGGGGCGATGGCCGGCGGCAGGGTGGCCGCGGAAAGCGCGATGCGCTACGGATATGACATAAGGGACGGGAGGCCGGGAGCGCTTGCCATCGACCCCTTACGGCAGGCCGCAAACCGTCTTCCTGAACCGGATGAAGAACTCGGGGATATTCTCCGCGAAGGACTCGGCATCGTGCGCAACGAAGCGTCGTTACAGCGCGCCTTGCGGCGGGTGACAGAGCTGGAACGCACACGGGGAAACAGTACGCCGCGCATTCTGCTCGCAAAAGCGATGCTGAAAAGTGCCATGCAGAGAAAAGAAAGCCGCGGCGCGCATTATCGCGGCGATTATCCCGAAACACTGGATGCCTGCCGGCGAAAGACGGTGATCTATGCAACTGATCTTTGATATTCTGCGGACAGAAAAGAATACAGGAAGACAGTACCGCCAGGAGATTGAGCTGGATACGGCCGTCCTCGGTGCGGATGAAAAAAAAGCCACCGTCGCGACCGCACTGCGGTATCTCGATAAAAGCAGTGACACGCGCGTTGCATGGGATTGCGGATGTCTCCAGAGGAGGTGCGGCACATGTGCGATGGTCATCAACAAAAGACCGGCGCTTGCCTGTGATGCAAGGCTTGCCGCGTGTGCCAAAAAGGGAAGGATCAGGATCGAACCGCTCGGGAAGTTTCCCGTGATTGAGGATCTCAGGGTCGACCGCACCATCCTGCAGGAGCATCTGAAATCGTACCGGATGTGGCAGGACGGAACACGTGCGGACAGTGCGGTGCAACACCGGGACGTCGTATACGAAGCGTCCCGCTGCCTCCAGTGCGGACTCTGTCTGGAGGTCTGTCCCAACTATTATACAGGCGGGCGGTTTTTCGGTACGGCGACAGCCGTTCCCGCCGCACGTCTTTTTGGCCTTGGCGGTGACCGCAGGAAAGAATACGGCCGCCATGTATACGCGGGCTGCGGCAAGTCCCTTTCCTGCCGCAACATCTGTCCGGCGGGAATCGATGTGGATGCGCTTTTGGCAAGGAATAACAGACAATTGTGGGGGAGACAATGAAAAAGGAACGACGGACTTTTATCATGGATGTGGCGACAGCGTTATTGTGTGTGATCCTGACGGCGGGCGTCAGAATCGTGTTCCATGCCTGTGACGCAAAAGAAGACGGCACGTGGATGACCTGCCACTGGGCGGAGATGACGGTATTTGCGGCGGGGATAGCGATGACGCTGCAGGCGCTGATCCTGTGTCTGGTGCGCGGTAAGGGATGCCACGGCATCCGGGCGGGACTGTGTCTGGCCATTGCCGTGCAGAGTATTCTGTGCGCACTCGTTCCCGGCGCGGTCATCCGTCTGTGCATGATGGAGTCGATGCGATGCCATACCGTTATGCGACCGGCGGTGCTTCTGACGGGGTTATTGCTTGCCGTGTTGTCCGTGATCTGCGGACTGAGACACCGTGCGATGTGCGGAAGGGGACACCTATCGTCCGATGCGCAATAAAGGAACCGGGAGATGATCAAAAAAATCAGGGCCAGTCTGCCGTATAAGAATATCGTCAACCGTCCCGCCAGGAGTATCGCACTGGTCGTTCTGTGTGCGATTCTCACCTGTGCTTTTTTCTACGGAACGATGATGGTGCAGTCCCTGAACAGGGGACTGGCATCGCTGCGCAACCGGATGGGGGCGGACATCATGGTGGTGCCGTTTGAGGCGACGACCAAGTCCGATATCGATCTGGAAAACATCATACTGCTCGGCAATATGGGATACTTTTACATGGATACGGATACCGCGGACAAAATCGCCGCGCGGGAGGGAGTTTCCGTGGCCAGTACGCAGTATTATCTTTCGACGGTTTCTTCCGGATGCTGTTCCGTGCCGGTGCAGATCATCGGCTTTGATCCGGAAACGGACTTTACCGTCACTCCGTGGATCAAAAAAAGCTACGGGAGAGATCTGCGTGAAATGGAAGTCGTGGTCGGCCACAAGCTCAACGCGTTTGTCGGAGATACGCTGACGTTTTACGGACAAAACGTGACGGTTGCCGCCAAGCTCGAAGAGACCGGAACGGATCTGGACACGGCCGTGTATTGCAACCAGCTCACGATCAGACGCCTTACGCAGGCTTCGATCGATCTCCGCCTCAACCACGAGCGGATCGCGGATCCGGAACGTGTCGTCTCCTGTGTCCTCGTCAATGTCAGGGAGGGATACAGCGTGGATGAGGTATGCAATGATATCAATATCCATGTACGCGGGGTCAAAGCCTTCCGGACGGCGGGACTGATGGAAGGCATCGCCTCCTCCCTCAGGGGCGCCGCACGCGTGATTGCCATCATGGCGGTGGCGGTCTGGCTTGTGTGTCTGTCCGTGCTGGTTATTGCTTTTTCCATGAGTGTGAGGGAAAGAAAAAAGGAATTTGCACTGCTCAGGGCCATCGGCGCTTCACAAAAAAAAGTATCACGCATCATCCTGCAGGAAAGTGCGCTCATTTCCTTTTTCGGCGCACTGCCGGGTGTGGGGACGGGTGTGCTCATCCTGTTTTTGTTTGCGGGACTCGTTGAAGAGATGCTGTCGCTTCCCTTTCTGCTGCCGCCGGTGTGGCAGATCCTCGGTATGGCGCTTCTGGCCGTATGCGCCGGTGTGATGTGTTCCGTCTTTGCCGGCGTTCGCACAGCGAGGAAGACCGCCGGTGCGGAGGCGGGCGAGTCACTTCGTGAGCTGTGAGCGGTCTGAAAAAGACAGACGGTAACATACGACGGACGGAGAAGAGATGTCTGTGACAGAAAAAAAGGACAATATACCGGTGATTCATGCCGCGGATCTGCGCAAGGAGTATCTGCGGCAGGGGAAGGGGACCAATATTTTTACCGCGGTCGACCGGACGGAACTGTCTGTGTATGCCGGAGAACTCGTTGTGCTGAAAGGACGCTCCGGCAGCGGGAAAACAACGCTTTTAAACATGCTTGCGGGACTCCTTACGCCGACGGACGGCAAGGTGCTTTTTTATGAAGACGCCGTTTTGCATTGCGGAAGCGATCCGCGTAACGAAAACGGCATCGATCTCTATGCGCTCGGGGACGAAGAGAGATCTCTTTTGCGCGGCAGATATTTCGGATATATCCCGCAGGGGGCGGGGGCGGTCGGATCGCTCACGGTGACGGAGAATGTGCTGATCCCGTGGAGACTATCGGGAGAGGCCGGGCATAAGTCCAAAGATCCTGTCTGCCCGGAAGCCGCGGGAGCGGAAAAAGAGATCATGGCTTATGCGGCAGAGCTTCTGGAGATTCTCGGCATCGGACATCTTTCGGGGGAAATGCCCCGCTCGCTTTCCGGCGGCGAGCTGCGCAGGCTTGCGATCGCAAGGGCGCTTGTGACAAGACCCGCTGTCATCTTTGCGGATGAACCGACGGGCGATCTGGACGACCAAAGCGCGCGGGAGGTTTTTAGTCTGCTGCGTAAAAAAGCCGATGAAGGGGCGGCGGTGCTGTTGGTCACCCATGAAAACGGGGCGGAAGCCTGTGCGGACCGCTGCATCACCAGACAGCATCCGGTGAGCGGTGCGTGACAGGATGCATACTTTACATCATCACTTTAGTGTGCTAATATAGTAAAGCCGCATGGAGCGTGCGGACTTTACTTATTTTTATGAGAGGGAGAAAAAAGATGAAAAAGAAAATGATGTCGATGTTAGCAGTTGCGATGGCGGCCGCACTGATCGCCGGATGTTCGTCGGGCGCACAAAACGCGCCGGCACAGGCCTCGTCGGGAGCGGACGCGCAGGCAAGCGAAGAAGCGCCCGCGGAGGATGCGGCACAGGAAGAATCCTCAGAGAATGCCGCGCAGGGCACGGGCGACTACGGTGAGGGCTTTGTGTTCAAGCACGGTTTTGATCTGGACTATCCGCCGTATTCCTATATCAATGATGCCGGCGAGGTCGGCGGATTTGACGTCGAGATGGCGCAGGCCGTCTGCGCGTATTACGGATGGGTCTATGAGCCGGTCCCCTTTAACTGGGACGCCAAGGACGCAGAGCTCAATGCCGGCAGCTGTGACTGCATCTGGTCCGGATTTACCGTAAACGGCCGCGAGGACGATTATCTCTGGAGCATGTCTTATTCCGACAACACGCAGATGATTATGGTGCATGTCGACAGCGGCATCGAGACGCTCGAGGACCTGAACGGCAAGGTGGTCGGCGTTCAGACCTCCACCTCCGCCTATGATCTCCTCAATGACGAGGAAGGACAGGCACAGTTAAAAGAGACCTTTGCGTCGCTCGAGGTCTACGAGACCTACACGATCGCCTTTAACGACCTGAAGGCGGGCGCGATCGACGCGATCGCGATCGACGTGACGAGCGGCAATTTCCTGATGAGCGGAGATCCGGATTACCGCTTCCTCGACGAGGCGCTCGGCAGCGAGCAATACGCGATCGGCTTCCGCATGGACGATAAGGAGCTGTGCGATCTGGTCAACGCGGCGCTTGAGGCACTCGTGGAAGACGGCACCTTTGATACCATCGGACAGCAGTATCCGGATATTTACGATTATCTTTCTTTAGGGAAATAAGCAGTTAGCAAAAAATGACATTTTCAACCATGATTTCCACGATGGGCGCGGGGATGCTGCGCACCGTCGGCATATTTGTACTGACACTGATCGGATCACTCCCGCTGGGTATGGTGGTGGCGCTCTTACGCAAGTCTCGCATCGGCCCCGTGCGCGGAGTGATCCGCGTCTACATCTCCGTCATGCGCGGAACGCCGCTGATGCTGCAGCTCCTGGTGTGGTACTTCGGACCGTTTTATCTCTTCGGATGGTCCATCCGGGGATGGCGGTTTCCGGCGCTGATCGTCGGCTTTGTCTTAAACTACGCGGCATATTTTGCGGAGATCTACCGGGGAGGGATCGAGTCGATTCCAAAGGGACAGTATGAGGCGGCGGAGGTGCTCGGGTATACCAGGGCACAGACCTTTTTGCGTATCATCCTGCCGCAGGTCGTCAAGCGCATCATGCCCTCCGTCACCAATGAAGTCATCACACTGGTCAAGGACACGTCGCTCGCGTTTACGCTGGCCTATCAGGAGGTATTTTCCCTGGCCAAACAGATCTCGGCGTCACAGACCTCGTTTATGCCGTTTGTGATCGCCGGTGTCTTTTACTTTATCGCCAATTATGTCGTGGCATTTGCGATGGAGCGCATCGAAAAGGCGCTGGATTATTACAGATAAGCGGGTACGGACAAGCCATGATAATCGAAATGACACATATCCGAAAATCATTTGAAGGTCTGGAGGTGTTAAAGGACATCTCTTTTGCCGTGGACAGCGGCGAGGTCGTCTCCGTGATCGGACCATCCGGTTCCGGCAAGTCGACGCTTCTGCGTTGTGCGACCTTTCTCGAGACGATTGACGGTGGCGAGATCCGCTATATGGGGCAGACGGCGGCGCATACCGGTGAGGGAGGACGCGCACAATACGTCCCGCACCACGAGCTTTCGCGCTTCCGCGCATACTGCGGGCTGGTATTTCAGCAGTTTCATCTTTTTCCTCACTACAGCGTACTGAAGAATCTGACCGACGCGCCGATGCAGGTGCAGAAAAAGTCACGCGAGGAAGCGGAAGAAACCGCGATGGCACTGCTGAAAAAAATGGGCATCGAAGACAAGGCAAAGGCATATCCCTACCAGCTCTCCGGCGGGCAGCAGCAACGTGTCGCCATCGCAAGGGCGCTCGCGATGAAACCGGAGATCCTCTTTTTTGACGAGCCGACCAGTGCGCTCGATCCGGAACTCACCGGAGAAGTCTTAAAGGCGATCCGCCAGCTTGCGGAAGAGAAGATGACGATGGTTGTGGTGACGCACGAGATGCCCTTTGCCAGGGCGGTATCGGGACGCGTGATCTTTATGGACGGCGGCGTCATCGTCGAACAGGGCGATCCGAAGGAGGTCTTTGACGATCCAAAAGAAGAACGTACCAGACAATTCTTACGAGTATTCGAGCACGCCTGATGATGGAGCGGCATCCGGACAGAATCAAATATCATATCTTCGACCCGACGGGCAATATCACGGTACTTGTGGAAACGAGAGTGCCGTTGTCCCTGCAGCAAAGGATTGCATCCTGCATCATGAAAAAAGAACCGGACGCGGAACAGGTCGGTTTTTTTTCGACTGACGTTTCGTCCGCGGCGGTGCAGGCCTCTTTGCGCATGGCCGGCGGTGAATTTTGCGGCAATGCGGCCATGAGCGCGGCGGCGCTTTTTCTTTTGAAAAAGAACAGTCCTGCGGAAAAAGAAACGGTGGTGCTTTCCGTATCCGGTGTCGCGGATCCGGTTGCGGTATCTTTGGAGGCACTGTGCGATGAGACATATGCGGCACGTGTCACGATGCCGCGCATCCGGGAAATCCGCAATTTTCTTCCGGCGGGCGCTGAGGGAAGGGCGCCGTTACCCCTCGTATGCATGGAGGGGATCGATCATCTCATCATTGAAGAAGAAAGCAGTTATTATTCGTTGTGCACAGACAAAGAAAGGGCAGAGCGTGCGATCGAGAAATGGTGTGCGCAGACCGGTTCTTCCTGCCTCGGTGCGATGTTTCTGAAGGAGGAAGACGGGCGTCACATACTGACGCCGCTTGTCTTTGTCGCCGCGGGCCCCACCTTGTTCTGGGAGCAAGCGTGTGCAAGCGGCGCTGCGGCGACGGCATATTTTCTTGCGGACAGGGCGCACGTCGCACGTAAGACCGTCTTTGCACTGCCGGGGGGCAGGCTTACCGTCAGTGCGGATCCTTCGGAGAACCGTATTGTACTGCAGGGGAACACACGCCGTGTCTGTGTGCGCGAGACTACACCGGACGTGTGTCCATGAACATGCCGGCATTTTATGACGGGCATGGATGCGAGGAATGCCGGGGCATAATGTGATAAAATAGTATGAAAGGAGGGGCGGATATGGTACAGGATATGGTAAGGGATACCAAAAAACTCGGCTTTGGTCTGATGCGGCTGCCAAAGTGCGCGGACAATCCGAAAAAGATCGACGTGGAGCAGGTGAAGGAAATGGTGGATTTGTTTCTCGATGCCGGCTTTACTTATTTTGACACGGCGTTTGTCTATGACGGCGGCGAGTCCGAAAAGGCGGCAAAGGAAGCGCTGATCGACAGATATCCGCGGGAGTCCTTTACGATGTGCACCAAGATGAACGCGTGGCTCGGGCATCCAGACATGGAGACAACCAAAAAACAGCTCGAGATTTCGCTGGAACGTACCGGCGCAGGATACTTTGATTATTATCTGCTCCATGCGTTGCAGGTCGACAACTGGAAGCTGTATGACAAGTACGGTCTCTGGGATTTTTTACGAGAACAGAAGGAAAAGGGTATTCTGAAAAAAATCGGGTTTTCCTTTCATGCGGGCCCCGGGCTCCTTGACGAGCTGCTTGCGAAGCATCCGGAGACAGACTTTATCCAGCTGCAGATCAATTACGCGGACTGGGATGATCCGGGGATAGCATCGGGTGCCAATTATGAGGTGGCAAGAAAATACAACATGCCCGTCACGATCATGGAGCCGGTCAAGGGCGGCAAGCTGGCGGATCCGGTCGATGCGGTGAAGGCGGTCTTTGATGCGGAAAAAAAGGATGCATCCTATGCTTCCTGGGCGGTCCGTTTTGCCGCTTCGCTCGAAGGGATCATCACGGTGCTGAGCGGGATGTCCTCCGTAGAGCAGATGAAGGACAATATCGGCTATATGAAGGAGTTCCGGCCGCTCGATGCGCATGAAAGAGAAGTGATCCTGCGTGCGCAGGCGGCACTCAACGAGGACAAATCGATCGCCTGTACCGCCTGTCACTATTGTACGGACGGATGTCCTCTCAATATTCCGATTCCTGAGATCTTTGCCGTGCGCAACCGCAGGGATCTGTATTCGCCCTTTGACGGCGGCAGACGCGCCTATGAGGTCGCGACCACGGGACGGGGACGGGCTTCCGAATGTATCGCCTGCGGCCAGTGCGAAAGTGCCTGCCCGCAGCGGCTGCAGATCATCGATCTCTTGCGGGAATGCGCCACGGTGCTCGAACGCTGAGGGCGGAGTGTCCGTGCGGGGAAGGGTATACGCTGATTCTGTGATATAATTGGGACAGGAGGGATTTTCTTATGACTGCCGAATCAGCGAATCACCGCACCAAACAGATACTTGCAGAGTCTCTTCGTGCGATCATGAAGACCAAAAAACTCGACCGTATCACGATCGCGGATGTCGTCAAGGAATGCGGCGTGAGCCGTCGTGCGTTTTACTATCATTTTAAGGATATCTACGATGCGACCTGGTGGCTGGTGGAAGAGGACTGGAAGGACCGCATCGATTTTGACGCGGAGGACTGGCGGGGCAACATGCGGGAGCTGTTGCATTATTTTGAAGAAAACCGGGACTTTGTGTCGGCGGTGCTTGACTCTTCGCAGAGCCAGCGCATGGAGGAACTCTTCCGCCTGAAGATCAAGGACAGCTTCAAAAGATATCTGACAGAAGCGGACCGGGACCATGTGGTCACGGAGCAGGACGCGGAATTGTTGTCCCAGTATTATACAACCATTCTGACAGCGACGCTCGGCGGATGGATCCGCGGCACGATCCGTTGTTCCGACGAGCGGCTCATGACGCTGGTGTATGAGAGTACGGAGGCGTCACTGACGCGGACCGTCCGGACGATCGGTGAGTATCCCGTATAAAAAACAACATGAAGTCCGCAAACAGGGGAACCTTTGAAACCATCTATGAGATCGTGCGCCGCATCCCGAAGGGACAGGTCGCAACCTACGGACAGATCGCGGCCCTTGCGGGCAACAGGCGCCTTGCCCGCGTGGTGGGCTATGCCCTGCACGCCAATCCCGACGGGGATCTTACCCCCTGCTACCGCGTCGTCAACCGCGAGGGCAGGGTCTCGAAAGCATTTGTATTCGGCGGGGAAAACAGACAGATCGCACTGCTTCGCGCAGACGGCATTGAGGTGAAGGACGGCGTTGTCGACCTTTCCCGCTACCAGTGGAAAGAAGGACTGCATCATCTTTTTTGACTGTTTTCGTTCATACTGTTCTTATTCCTCGTCCTTCCGTTCCGCCTCGTACACGACGCGGTTGTGGCGTGCGGGCAGGCAGATGAAGAGTGCCATGACCGCAAGGTCGATGACACAAAACAGGATCACCCCCGTGCGCAGCGGCAGGACTTCCCCGAGGGCGCCAGCCAGCAGGGTAAAGCCGATGCCGGAAATGCTGATCATCATGTTAAAAATCGCGCCGAGCCGCGCCCGCATATCCGCGGGGATGTAAGCCTTGGTCGCGGTCTGCCTTAAGGTATAGCTGGTGTTGGAAAGACCGCCCTCCAGGGCCATATCGACCAGCGCAAGCGGAAAGGGCAAAAAGAGCAGCGCGGCGGACAATACGTTTAGCGACGTATAGACGAAGCGCACGACGCCAAATCTTTTTTTCGGCGGCACCTCCTTTTTGTAGAGCACGAGACCCGACAGGACCCTTGCCGCGGTTGCGGCACTCGCCAGAAAGCCGTATCTGGCGACGCCGAGCCCCGCCGTTGTCTGATAGTAGGTGCGCTCCAGGATATAGCGCCCGTCGCCCGTGCCAATGCTTACGCTCATGTAGGTAAAGATATTGCGCACGCCGTGTTCTTTCTTCAGGTAGCCGAAGCCGGCCTTTAAGTCCGCGAGGTAGGCGCGAAGTCCCTTGCCCTCTGTTTTCTCCGGCGCATGACGCACTTCTTTGATGCCCGCCTCGATCGCAATCGCGATCACGATTGTCACCGCGACAAAGGCAAAGAGCAGCCAGATCGGCACCAGCAGATACAGAAATGCGGAGACCGGCGCCATGATCACGACCGTCGCATCCATCACCATGCCGGAGACCGCAAAGCCCTTCTGCTCCAGCCCCTTCGGAATCAGATCCGGGTACCAGGCATCGTAGGCGAGACGGTAAAAGACGGACAGGGTGCTGGTCACGAGCGTGAACAGCACATACAGGCCGTAGTAAAAGGGCAGCATGAAGGTCGCAAAGGCCATGGCGGCGTAGGTAAGCGCAAACAGTACATCCAGCCCTACAATCCACTTCTTTTTGGACGTGCGGTCGATCACGGGGGAGACGACCACGGACAACACAATATCCGGCAGCATCCCGAACACCATGATCAGGGAGGACAAAAAGGTCGATTCCGTTTGGTCATAGACGAGCAGGCTCATCGGGAGATTCAAGGCCTCCCCGCCGATGATGGAAAGGATGCTCGCAAGCGTGATTCTGGTAAAGTCCGCCGTCCAGACGGTTTTCTTCTCTTTCATCTCTTTATACTCCGATCTTCCGGAACAGTGCGCACAAAAACCCAGTGCGGCATACAAAAAATACCTCCGTGCACAGCCGGGGGCATCATGGTTCATCCGTGTGTTTTTTCGGGATGGCAGATACTTAAGATCAAGGGATCTGCCGGGGCAACAAAAAAACAGGCTTCCACGGGATGATCAGGATGCGGGACCGACTGCGTAAACCGGTGTGCGTTCTTTGCTGAAACACCGGCGTTTTGGAAACACACGAAAAGCAAGCGGC
>JAFSLV010000037.1 GCA_017448245.1 Lachnospiraceae bacterium
AATTTCTACACCTGCACGCCCGAAATTCTCGCTTACCTGGGACGTGTTTACGCAGGCGGCGGTGAATTCACCGAAACAATCGACGCTGCAGGCGGAGAGGGCACCGGCGCTTTTGCCTGCGAGGCCATCCGGATCTATTGTGACAAATTGAAGTCCTGATCCTTCGTCAGGCGGTCACATGATACGGTTAACGCGGAATGCTTGCAGGTGCAACCACCTGTTAATCATCTTATTTCCATGACATCTGCAGTTTCCGCTTTTTCTGAGCACAATCCATAAGGTAAAGATCAATCAAAGTTTGATACGGAATGCCGGTTACTCCCGATTGTTCCTTAAAGTATAGAATCGCCACGTCGCTTAGATTCATGGTGACTTTGCTTTTCAGGCGCTTCGCATAGGGGTTTCGTCTGGGATTCAGTTTTTCAATATCATATTCTTTTCTCATCGGTTCATCCTCTAAACTCATTGTATGTTTTCGTTTCATTAGACGTTGCTTTCCTGGCGGATATAATACGGATCACCGCATCTTTGTCTCGATAGCAGTGGCTGACGATACAAAGTCGTTCCGTCCTGGAAATCCCCAAAATCAGAAAGCGGTCTTCATCTTCAGAGTGCTCCGGATCGTCAAACAAGATGGCATTCTCATCATAAAAAACAGTTTCAGCTTCTTCAAACGCAATACCATGTTTACGTTGATTTAGATTATTCTTCTTCTCATCCCACGCAAAACGTATGTCATTCATACATATATTATACATATATTATATGATCTTGTCAATTTGTCTAATTATACTGAAAAGTGACTGTACAAAAGAACACCGATGAAACTCTCGTTAATCCGTCGAGATCCTCCGCCCTGGAATAGTCATGTTCTTCCAGAAACGCCTCGTCCTTATCACCAATATACTTCGTAGATGATGCCTATAATGCCATCACATATATCTGGCAAGGGTTGTTTTCTCCCCAGAGCTCGGGGAACACTTCTAATTCTTTAAAGCCCAACGCAAGATAAAAACGGTTTGTTGCATCGTACATTTGCGCGATAAACAGCATTAACCAAGAAACGCGATCAGCCGATCCTGAAAATCTTTTGATTCTTCAAAAGCACCGTGGCCGTATTGCGGATAAAGATACAGCCTGCTTCCCTCTATCGCCTCCGCAAGGCGGCGGGAATCCCCGGACGGAATGACATAATCCTGTTCTCCGCCGATCACCAGGACAGGACACCGGATCTGTCCGATCACCTCACCTGCATCGTGCGTCATGCAGGCCATTGTCTGCGCGTAGTAATTGTCCCAGCTTTTGGGAACAGCAACATTCCCCATCAACTGATACAGCCATCTGCGTTTTTTGAAATATGCATCGGAATAAATGCGTTTCCCCATATCCGTCATAAACACGCGATACTGCTTTGTCTTTGCAAGCTGCATCCAGTGTTGCAGGATATGCTTTGTTTTTTCGCCGGGCCTTGCCGTTGTTACACAGAGAACGAGTTTTTCCACGCGCGCCGGGTGACTTGCCGTCAGATGCTGTGCGATCATGCCGCCCATGGAAACGCCGAGGATATACGCCCGCCGGATTCCGAGCGCATCCATCGCTCTCACCACATCCTCCGCCATGTCCCTTGTGCTAAAGCCGTCCGGGATCCGGTTCCTTCGACTGAAGGCATAGACCCGGTAATGCGCGCCGAGCTTCCGATATAACACGGAAAAAGGAAGCGCCATCCCCTTTGCCGATTTCAGACCGTCTCCCAGTCCCGGCAGCATGATGAACGGCTTCCTTCCCCGCCCAAATACGATATAATCCATTTCCGTATCATCGATCGGAATCGATCCGTTTTTCCAATTTTTCATACGCTTCACACCACCTGCATTTGATACAAATATTTGACCGCAATACCATGGACCTTATTATAGTATTTTTCCCCTTACCCCTCAAGGAAAAACGCCTTATCATCCGCTTCAACATACCATTTAACACAAAAACAGCACCGGTGTGAATCACCGTGCGCCCGGGTATCACAGTTCTATGGCGGGTGTTTCTCAGAACAGATCAAACCTGCCGTTTTTGCGGGCGGCTGTTTCCGCGAAGCGCAGAATGAGAAATGACAACAGCACAAGTGCCAGTGCCGTGAGGAGCTCCGCACAGACAAGCGGAACATAGGATGCGCTGTCGCCGTCCAGCAGAAGATGCGTTGCGCGGACGGATTTGGTCAGCGGCATCATCCACGCGAAGACCTGCCCCGCAAACGACAGCCGTTCGACAGGAAACTCCGTCCCCGTGAAGATCATCAGCAGAAAGGCGGCAATATTCAGAATCAGATGCATGCTGTCGGAAATCAGACAGACGGAGGCCAGAAGCAGTCCGAAGCCGGTGGCGGAAATCATCGCGCAGACCGCGGCAACCGCTACAAGCACAAGGTTCACGCCGGAAAAATCCGCGTGAAAGATCACGCTTCCGACAAGCATCCCGAGGACCGCGGCACAGAGCGCAAAGAGCATCGGAAACACGCCGTTTGAAAGAAGCACCGCAAGCTTATTGCAGGGAGAGGCGATGATGGAACGAAGCCTTCCGTTGTACCGCTCCATCGCAAAGACCCGTCCCGTGCCGAAGACGCAGGCGTTGGTGCAGAGCAGAAAGGAATTGCCGATCACCCAGCGCTCCAGGCGCACGGTACCGAAGCTGAAGGAAGCCAGCAGGCAGTAAAAGATCATCGTCACCAGCGGATAGGCAATCTCAAACAGCACAAATTCTTCGGCGGCAAAGGCGGCGCTGCGTCCCTTCTGTGACAAAAAGGCTTCCGAAAAAAATCTTCTGATGGCGTTCATGTTCCTTCTCCCGCTTTACATTAGCTCCGAAATCCGCTTCCTCACGCCACATCGAGCGTTGCGCGGATGCGGACCCGTTTGTCGATCCGTTTGTACAACAGCACGGCACCGGAAAGATACAGCAGTGTCAGTACACAAAGCACCGCGAGCTCCCGCAAAAACAGCGCCCTGTCCGGCGAAGCCGTGACACTCATGCGCAAAAGCCTTGCCGCGTGCGTCGGCGAAAGCAGGGCAGAACACAGCTGCAGCGGCTTCGGCAACATCTCCACCGGAAAAACAAAGCCGCAAAGCAGGGCCAGCGGCAGCTCCAGCAGGTTCATGTACAGCTCCGTTTTTCGCGAAAGCGTCAACAGGCAGGCGATCACGGAGGAAATCGCAATAAAGGAAACGACCGCCGCCAAAAACGCGACCGCAAAGAAGCCGGGCGCATGCACCGTCACCGGCACGCGAAACAACAGCGCAGCCGTCAAAAGCGACACCACAAAGCTGAACAGCGACAGCAGGGTGTTTCCGATGATCTTTCCGTAGATGACCGCCTGAAAGGAGGACGGCGCCGCAAACACAAGCGCAAGCGTCCCCATATAGCGCTCCCTGTTGATGTCTCCCGCCGAGGAAAAGCAGATACAGCTCCACAGTCCCATGAGTCCGGCGCCGAGCACAACGTAGGAAAAGAAATCCTCCTCTCCTGCGCCGAGAAACATCTCATACAGCAGGATCGTATTCAAAAACGGATTGGCGATCAGGCAGAAGCGGAACATCGGTCTTGCAAAGGACTGCTTCATCTGCAGCTTCGCCGTCTCAGTCATCAGCCGAAGCATCTTCTTCTCCTCCCACCAGTGCGAGATACGCGTCCTCCAGACTGCCGTGATGGCCCCGGATCTCCGCAGGCGTCCCCGCGACCGCCACCCTTCCGTGATTTACGATCACCATGTGATCGCAGAGCTCCTCCGCCTCCTTCAGATAATGCGTGGTCAAAAGCACCGTGCGCCCCTGCTCCTTCAGCCGTCTTATGATGTCACGCAGCATCCTTGCGCCGACAGGGTCGAGTCCCACCGTCGGCTCATCCATAAACAGGATCTCCGGATCATTGATCAGACCGCGCGCAATCTGCAGGCGCTGGATCATGCCCTTGGAGTATGTTTCCGCAAGATCATCCGCGCGGTCCGCAAGGTCCGTGAGCGCAAGCAGCTCCTCAATCCGCACCTCAGAGACCTTCCTGTCCAGCAGATAGAGATGCGCAAAGTAGCGGAGGTTGTCCCTTGCGGACAGACGGCGGTACACGCCAAACTCGCCCCCGAAAATGAAATTGATCCGGCTGCGAATGTGCTTTTCTTCTCCGAAGCAGTCGTGACCGAGCACCCTGCAGACGCCCGCCGTGGGCGCAAGGAGCGTCGTCAGCATCTTGACCGTCGTGGTCTTGCCCGCGCCGTTTTGCCCGAGCAGGCCGAAGATCTCGCCCCTGTTCACGCAAAAGCTCACACCGTCCACGGCCTTCACCACACGTTTGCTTCTTTGGAACAGCCCCTTTGTGCTGACGTATTCCCGTTTCAGATCCTTTACTTCAATCACCGCATCCGCCATGACATGCCCTCTTTGTTTGTCATCTATCTAATTCGATATATATCGAACATTATAGGCAAAAAAAAGAGCCCTGTCAACCGGAAAAAGCTCCGGTCATGGCAAAAGATCTCTTTGCAGCAGCTCAAACAGCGCTCTCATTCCGTCCCTGCTCACGCCGAAATACTTTGCGTTCCCGGAGGGCTCCTCCGTGACGAGCCCGGCCTCCTTTAACAGCTCCAGATGATGCGTCACCGTGGAGGGCGCAAGCGAAAGCCGCTTTGCGATTTCCGTACCGCGCAGGGG
>JAFSLV010000038.1 GCA_017448245.1 Lachnospiraceae bacterium
CTGCGCCGGTTGGAATATTCTATGTCACTAAAGGTTTGCTGCATACAGTCACCGCCTTATATGGTATTTGGTATGATTCCATTATACAGGGTGTGTTGCTCTTTGTGAACGAGAAAAAGGGATTAAATCAGCGTTTCCCTATATTTTGTGTCCGAGATAGTAAAAACCGCGACAATCATCAAGATGTGCGTGAACGAATGTTCCTATATCTTCCGGATTACCCGGAAAATGGACGAGCAGATTGTTGGACATGCGTCCGGTCAGAAGCGACGGATCCTGCGCATTGATTCCCTCGACAAGCACCTCCTGCGTCTGACCGAGATATTTTGCGCTCTGCCTCCTGGCGCTTGCCTGTACCTCGCAAAGCACACGGTCAAAGGCGTTCTGATTGCGTGCACGCACCTCCTCTTCGGAAAGCGCTTCTTCCATCAGGGCCGCTTTGGTATGCGAGCGTTTGCTGTAGATAAACGTAAACGCATTGTCAAATGCGCAGGCCCTGATCACGTCGATTGTCTCATCCACATCCCTTTCGGTTTCCGTCGGAAAGCCGACGAGGATATCCGTCGTGACGGACACCTCCGGTGCTTTTGACCGGAGCCTGTCACACAACGAAAGAAAGTGTGCCTTTGTATAATGGCGGTTCATCAGTGCGAGAATCCTGTCCGACCCCGACTGCAGCGCAAGATGTACATGCCTTGCGACCTTTTCTTCACGGGCGATCACGTCAATGAGCTCATCCGAAAAATCCTTTGGATGCGACGACATGAATCGCACCCTGCGGATGCCGTCGATCTCACAGACGCGTGAAAGAAGCGCCGGAAAATCAATCTCTTCGTCCAGCCCCTGACCGTAGGAATTGACATTTTGCCCAAGGAGCATCACCTCGGTAACGCCTTCTTCGGCCAGCCTTGTGATCTCGGACACAATATCGTCCGGCGTTCTCGAACGCTCCCTTCCCCTGACATAAGGAACGATGCAGAAAGAACAGAAATTGTCACAGCCGTACATAATGTTGACACCGGATTTGAACGGATACTTGCGGATCACCGGCAGGTCTTCCGCAACCTCTCCCGCCTCCTTCCAGACATCCACCACCACACGGTCGGACGCATACATCGTGACCAGAAGCTCCGCAAACCTATGGATGTTAAAGGTCCCGAAGATCAGATCGACATGCCGGTACGAGGAGGTGATTTTTTCGATTGCGCCCTCCTCCTGCATCATGCAGCCGCAGACGGCGATCTTCATGTGCGGCTTTTGTTTTTTGATTCCGGAGAGTCTGCCGATCCGTCCGTAGAGGCGGTTATCCGCGTTTTCCCTGACCGTGCAGGTGTTAAAGATCACAAAATCGGCATCGTCCTCGTCCGGTGTCTGCCAGAAACCCGCGGCATCAAGGATCCCCGCGAGTTTTTCGGAATCCCTTGCGTTCATCTGGCAGCCGAATGTCACGACACAGGCGCGTACCGGGCGCCCGAGTTCATTTTCAAGAGAAGAAATCACGCGCTTTGCTTCTTCGATCGCAAGAAGCTGTCTTTTTTTTTCTTCTTCGCTGATGCGGACCGGGCGTTTGTTCATCGGGCAATCGACCCGTTAGCGGATACGTGATAAGCCCCGTAGATTGCAGCGATCTTCAAAAGAATCTCACAGGATAGCTCCATCTCCCGGATCGATGCATACTCATATCTCCCGTGAAAATTATATCCGCCGGTGCAGAGATTGGGACAGGGAAGCCCCTTGTAAGAAAGCATCGCGCCGTCGGTGCCCCCGCGGATCGGATGCTCGACGGGCTCAACCTGCAGCATGCGCATGGCGTCTCTTGCGTTTTCGACCAGATGCATATGCGGCCGTATCTTCTCGATCATGTTATAGTACACATCCTCCATCAGGAGCTCCACGGTACCTTCTCCGTACTTCTGATTGAGAAATGCGCATATGTCGCGCATGGTCTGTTTCTTTTTTTCAAAAAGCGTCCGGTCATGATCACGCAGAATGTAATGCATGACCGCCTTTTCGACGGTGCCGCGCATCTGGTTGAGATGAAAGAATCCCTCTCTCCCCTCCGTGTACATCGGGTTTTCAAATACCGGCAGCATTGACTGGAATTCGTACGCAATCAGCGTGGCGTTAATCATTTTGTTTTTGGCATAGCCCGGATGCACGCTTCTGCCCAGCACCGTGACCTGGGCCTCCGCGGCGTTGAAGTTTTCGTATTCGAGTTCTCCGAGCGCACCTCCGTCCGCGGTATAGGCACAGTCCGCATCAAAGCGCGCAAGGTCAAAGAATTTCACTCCTTCACCGATCTCTTCGTCGGGCGTAAAGCAAATCCGGATATCTCCGTGCGGGATCGAAGGATCCTGCATCAGACGCTCCGCCATCGTCATGATCTCCGCACATCCCGCCTTGTCATCGGCACCCAGAAGCGTATGCCCGTCGGTAACGATCAGATCATTGCCCTTTTGCTTTAAGAGCTCCGGAAAATCCTTCGGGGAAAGAATCACGCCATCCTTTTCGTCGAGCACGATATCCTCCCCGTCATACTCTTTGACGATCCGGGGCTTCACATCCCTGCCGGTCACCTCCGGTGACGTGTCCATGTGGGAGACAAATCCGAGCCGGACGGGCCTTGAACCCGCGGGAAGCATGTCCTTGTTGTTTGCGGGAATCGTACCGTATACATAGCAGTGTTCACGGTCATAATACACATCGGAAAGTCCCAGATCACACATTTCCCTGTAAAGGACTCCGGCGAGATCATGCTGCGCCTTGGTCGAAGGGGACGTGCCGCTTGTTTCGGACGATCCGGTATCGATCGCCACATAGCGTAAAAATCTGTCAATCAGTGCGCTCATTTTTCTTTTTCTCCTGTCTGATGCCCGCAAAGATCCGGATGCTTCTGGCCGCATTGACCGTGGTCAGTCCCCTGACCTTTTCGGGCTTTTCCAAAACGGCCTCTTCCTTTTCCGTATCCGCCAGCTGCATCCAGCAAAATCCGGACGGCAGGGCCGGCATCGCAAAGGAAGTCTCTTCCCAGTACATATTGTAGGTGACATAGAGATACTCGCCCGACGCCGTATCGCTGTAGAGGACACCGAAGGAATGGGACGTATCGGAAAAATCGGGCTTCCATGCCTCCGCGCCGTGGAAGGAAAGATCGGGATACGGCTTCATGGTACCGGCCGGTGCCTGCAGCAAAGGGCGCTCGCGCAATACCCGGTAGCGTCTGCGCAGCGACGCAAGAAATGCCACGTATTCCGTTAGCGTACGGTATTTGCCGTTCCTGTCGCGGTCGGTCCATCCGGTGCGGTTGTCCTGGCAATAGGGATTGTTGTTGCCGTTTTGCGTATTGCCCGACTCGTCTCCCGCATAGAGCAAGGGGGTCTGTCTTGTCAGCATCACCAGCGTCACGGCATTACGCATCTGCTTTCTGCGCAGCGCATTGACCGCCTTCTTGCGTGTCTCGCCCTCTACGCCGCAGTTCCAGGCGTAGTTGTCGTTTCTGCCGTCCGATCCGCGCTCTCCGTTTTCGTCGTTTCGCTTATGCTCGTAGGTGACGAGGTCCCGCAGGGTAAATCCGTCATAATTGCAGATAAAATGGATCGACGCATACTGTGACACATGCATATACATCGCATCCGCCAGCTCCGAGGCGCTCAAATCATCCCCTTTGAGGAAACGCCTTGCCCTCCACGTAAAGTCGCCCCCGTACTTGGCCAGATACAGCGGCGCATCCATTGCCACGTCGCGGAACGCGTCGGGATTGCCGGACATGATCTTTAAGTCATGCAGCATCGGATCCGACGCAATGATGTCCACCGGAATGTTGTCGCTTTTGAGATGAAATCCGTCGATGTGATACTCCGACACCCAGTAACGGATGCAGTCGACCATCAGATTCTTACTGGTGCCCGGTGCAAAATAAAACTGAAGCAGCACCTCCATCCCCGCGTCATGAAACGCGCGGATCATGTCCTTGCATTCATTGCAGGGATTGAGCTTGTTGGTGCTGTAGGAAGCGCGCGGCGCAAAATAATACCCGTCCTGATAGCCCCAGAGATTGGGCCGGATCTCCTCCGTATAATCCCTGACAATGGCTCCTTCGTCCATAAAAATCGCGGGCGCGTCACCGGGTAGCGCACGCCTGGTTGCGGTATGTATCTCATGGATCGGCATCAGCTCGACCGCCGTGACACCGAGCGACTTGAGGTACGGGATCTTTGCGCACAGCGCCTTAAAGGTCCCGCGCTCTTCCTTCTTTTTGACGGAAGTATCCTGCATCGTATAGGCACGGACGTTGAGACAGCAGATAAAGGAATCCTCATACGGGATCTGCGGCCTGATATCCCCGCGCCAGTCATAGGGAGGAAGAAGCGAGCGACAGCGCAGCTTCTCCTCCGGCACGACCTCGCCAAACTGTTCAAGTCCCACGATCTTGCGCGCATAGGGATCCACAAAAAACGCACCGTCCTCATAGAGCAGATAGGAATCGTAGATATCCCTTACGTCCTTGAGGATCGCGCTGAAGAGCCGGCCCGTACGGCAGGATTCGTCAAACAAAAGAATGGTCGGATCCTCCGACGGATCCTCGGTAAAAAGCGCAATGCCGCAATTCTTGGTACCCCGGTATCGTGCACTGACCTCGACATCATCCCCGTAACCGATGACGCCGAGCGGATAGGCGCTCCCGGGCAGGATCGTGATATTCTTTTTACTCAATCCGCATGTCTCCCTGTAATCCGTACAAAATCCGTACCAGTTCGGAATCCTTGTCCAGGATCACCGTATTCCCCTCCCCCGTCATCGATGCCTTCAGCGCATCGAGTGAACGCAAAAAATTGTAAAACTCCGCCTTTTCGGGCGTATCATACGCTTCGGCCAGAATCTGCATGTACTGTGCTTCGCCTTCGGCGATTATGATGTCCGCCTGCATTCTTGCCTCCGACTGCATGACGGATACCGAACGGTCCGTGTCATTCCTGATCTTTTGCGCGTCGGACTCTCCCTGTGCGCGGTAAGACGCCGCAATATTGTTGCGCTCACTGATCATGCGCTCATATACGGCGCTCTTATTGTCATCGGGCAGATCGAGCGCCTTGATCTGTGCCTTATGAATGACGATGCCGTAGCCGCCGATATCGGAATTGGACTCGTCCGTCACCATCTGGGTCAGCCGGTCGCCCCTGGCGGATATGATCTCATCCTGGGACATCGACGAGATGATGTTTTTGGTGGCATTATAGACGGCGACCGAAGCACGGTCCTCCGCCGTGGCCGTCGATCCGTTGAGCGTCTGCATGAAGCGCACGGGATCGGTGATCTGCCACAGGATATAGTTGTCGGAGATCATGCTCTTTTTGTCGCTCGTGATCACATCCGAGGGATACAGATCATAGATCTGGATATTCCTGGGCAGATAGCTCGTACTCTGGATGAACGGGATCTTCCATTTGAGACCCGCCGTGTCCTCGACGCGGACGATCCTCCCGAACTGCGTCACAACCGCGTACTGGTTTTCACGGACCGTAAAGAAGCACCCGGAAACGATAAGGAGTATACAAAAAGCGATAACGGCGATCAGCACTTTGACGATTTTTTTCATTGCTCCTGCCCTCCCGTAAAGTCCGCGAGCGGCAAAAGCGTCTGTGTCCCGCCGTCAGAGATGATGATGCGCAGACCCGGCAGCACCTCTTCGATGATCTCGTAATAGAGCCGCTGTCTGGTGATGCCCGGATTCTTGGCATACTCTTCGTACATCTGCGTGAATCGTGCGACCTGTCCCTGCGCCTCCGCGATGCGGCCGGCCTTTTCTGCCTCCGCCTGCTGGAGGATACGATCCGCTTCAGCCTCCGCCGCGGGGAGTTTTTCACTCTGGTACTGTCTGGCGTTGTTGACCGCCGTCTCCGCACCCTGTTTGGCGGTCTCCACCGCCTTAAAAGCTTCGATGATCTCATCGGTCGGAGGCTCCGCGTCCTGGATCGAGATATTGACGATCTGTAATCCGATCTGCAGTTCCTCGAGTTCTCTGGTGATGGTCTCCCGTACCTCCGCCTGGATCCTGCTCTTGGCGGTGGTGATCACATCATCCACCGTATAATTGACGACCGTGGCGCGGATCGTTGCCTGTGCGACATTACGCAGAATGTCCTCCGGTGCGTTGGACGCATAGAGATAGGCCACCGGATCGCTGACCCTGTATTCCAGATAAAAATCGATATCCACAAAATTAAAATCGCTGGTAATCATCGACGCCTCATGCGTGGAGACGGCATTCTGACCGTCCCTTTCCCCGGAGGACGAGACCGTATAACCGATCGGCATTCCGTGCGTCGTTGTGTCGACCAGATGCGCCTGCTGCAAAAACGGAATCTTAAAATAGAGCCCCGCACTGCGCACCCCCTGCACCTGTCCGAACATCGTGACCACCGCCTGCTCCTGCTCGTTAACATGAAAATAGCAGCCGGACAGGGTACTCAAAAGGACAAGGGCGAGCACCACGCCGATGATCACGGTCCGTATGCTTTTTGGAGACGGGGTGTTTTTATTCTTTTCCGCACGGTTCTTTTTCTTCCCGAACAGCGAGTTCCAGTCAAATGGCATGTCTGTTCCTTCCCTTATACTATGATTGACGCAAACAAAGATATCTTATCACAAATCTTCTGATTTAGAAAGAAGCGGCATCACGGGAGCGAGAAATCTCGACACCGGACGTACCACACGTCCGCCCTGCCTGTGGAAGGAAAGATGCAGTTCCTGTCTGGCTCTTGTCATCGCCACATACATCATGCGTCTTTCTTCCGCGATCTGTGATTCCTCCCTCGCCCGGAGATCGGGCAGCGCCCCCTCATTGAGTGCGGGTAAAAACACCGTATCGTATTCGAGCCCCTTGGCCGCATGGATGGTCCTGATCCGTACCCCGTCCTTTTTGGAGTGTGTCCCGGCGGTTTGTTCCGATACCGCCTCCCGTTCTTCGCACACCAGCAGAAACGCACGGATTTCGGGATATCCCGCGGCATCCTCCTGCATGATTCCAAGCGTTTGAAGGGACTTTGCGTAAGCGCTCCCCGTCAGCCTTTCCTGCAGATACTTCTCATAACCGAGTGCCCGTCGGATATAAGAAACCGCAAGAGCGCTTTTGAGTGTTCCGATCAGCGCGGATTTTTTTTCTGCCGCACAAAACACCGGATGGTGCTTCAGACGCGCAAGATCCTCCCGCGTTGCCGCACCGGTTGCCGCACGCAAAAAAGCGCACATCTCTCTTGCCGGATGTGTGGAATAGATGCTTTTGATCCTTTCCTGCATATGGTAGGGAAACCCCGCGTTTTGCAGCTTACGTACAAGTTCTCCCGCATAAGCGGTCGTACGGAAGAGCACCGCAACGCGGCTGAAGTCTGTCTGGCCCCCTTCTTTCATCCTGCCGAGTTCCTTCAGAATCGCCTCCGCCTCTTCCCGTGCACCCTCATACGCGCGAAGCGTCACAAGACCCTCAACGTGAGGCGTTGCACTCCTGAGCTTTTTGGTAAAACGGTCCCTGTTTTTTTCAACGACCTTTAAGGAAGCGTCGATGACCGCGGGGACAGAACGGTAATTGTCGGTCAGATACAAAACCTTTGCCCCCGGATAATCCCGCATAAAACGCCGCATGACCTGCGGGCTCGCACCGCGGAAACCGTAGATCGACTGGTCGTCATCCCCTACGACAAAGAGATTGTTTTTTGGTGCCGCAAGAAGCCTGACGATCTCATTCTGTACGGGGCAGACGTCCTGGTATTCATCCACCAGCAGATACGGAAATCGCGCTCTCCACATCGAAAGCAGTTCCCTGTTATCCGACAAAAGCTTCAGACAATCCGGCGCAATGTCGTCATAGCCAGGCAGAAAGCGTTCCTTCCTCCTGCGCTCGTAAGCCTCACAGATAGCGGGAAACATCGCGGCATACGGTGTCCCCGGACCGGACGCCGTAAAGTCAATCGTACTGTTTTTACAGTAAGACATCCGCTCAAGCAAACGCTCCGCGATATCTCCCGTGCTCTCCTGACCCGCTTCCTCGAGCACTTCTTTCATCAGCCGCAGGGCATCCGCCCGCTGCAGAAACTTTCTTCCTTCCCTGTTCTCCTCAAATCCAGCCGATTGCAGGATTTTATAAAAAACGGCATGAAAGGTACCAAAGGTTACACCCGGGAAGGCATGATCCGTTATGCGCAAAAACCGCTGCTGCATCTCTTCGGCCGCCGCTCTTGTGTAGGTGATGACGAGGATCTGTCCGGGCGGTACAAGATGACGCGTGATCAGGCGCACCACCCGTTGTGTAAGAACGGTGGTTTTTCCGCTGCCCGGACCCGCGAGCAGCATACAGGGGCCCTGATGATGCATGGCCGCTTCTTCCTGTTCTTTGTTGAGGCTGATCTTATCGGAAACTTTCATTTCTTTTACTTGTCTGCTATACTTATGTTTCATGGACAACGAAACCTTACAAAAAATGGCGGAGCAGTTTCTCGAGACCTGCGCGCATCTGGCGCTCCGGCTCGTAATTGCGCTTGTGATCACGCTCATCGCCTTGCGGCTGATTCATCTGGTGGTGAAGATCGTCCGGAAATCGATGACCCGGGTGAAGGCGGACGAGAGCGTGACCGGCTTTGTGTGCTCGTTCCTGCGCGTGGCGCTGACGGTACTGCTTGCCTTCGGGATTGCCGCCGCCTTCGGTCTGAATACCGCAAGCATTCTTGCGCTTCTCGGAAGCGCGGGTGTCGCGATCGGTCTTGCCGTTCAGGGCTCTCTTTCCAATCTGGCGGGGGGTGTCATGATCCTTGCGCTGAGGCCCTTTCGGATCGGTGATTACATCCTGGAGGATTCTCACGGTCACGAGGGGACCGTGCGGGAAATATCTCTTTTTACCACCAAGCTCACGACCTATGACAACAAGATCGTGGTGCTCCCCAACGGGGATCTGGCCAATACCGCACTGACCAATCTCACGGGTGCCGTCACCCGTATGCTCGAGGTAAGGATCGGTGTGGCCTACGACACGGATATCAAAACCGTCAAGGAGGTGCTGCGCACCGTGGCCATGGAGCATCCTGCCGTCCTCAAAGACAAGCCGGTCGACGTTTTTATCGACAGCTTTGAAGACAGCGCGATGATCGCCGGCTTACGCTGCTTTGTTCCCACCCGGGACTTCAAGAAGCATCTGTGGCTGATGAACGAACAGATCAAAGAAGCCTTTGACAGGGCGGGAATCGTCATTCCCTTTCCGCAAAGAGAAGTACGTATGCTTTCATAGATGCAGGGAACTCCTCACACCAAAACCGTTCCTTCTTCAAGCATCCGCACCGTCCGTCTGATCCTGTCAAGCGTTTCTTTCTTTCCGAGTATCTCCATCGCCTCGGTGGCGCCGCACGGGGTCATTTCTTTTCCCGTCACGGCGATCCTGAGCGGCCAGAGCACATAGCCGTTCTTATAGCTTTTTTCCTCCGTGAACAAGCGGATACGCTGATACAAGGCGTCGTTGGAATAGTCATCCTGCGCTTCGAGTACCGGCAACAGTTCCCGTAATACCGAAAGCGAAGACGCCGCATCGGTCTTCATTTTTTTGTGCGTCAGAATCGCGGGATCAAAGTCCGGCATCCGGGCAAAAAAATCCACCATCGGCGCGATATCATCCCACCGCTCGATCCGCGTTTTAACCATGGCGGCGATTTTTTCCAGTACGCTCTCGTCCGTAAAGGAAGGAATCGCCCGTTTCAGATACGGCGTTGCCTTTTCAAAGAACGCCGCCTCGTCCATCGCCTTGAGATATTCGCCGTTCATCCATTTCAGCTTGGTGTAGTCAAATACGGCGGGGGATTTGGAGATTCTTTTGTAGTCAAACCGCTCCGTCATCTGCGCAAGCGTCATGATCTCCGTATTGTCCTCCGGCGACCATCCGAGCAGCGCCACAAAGTTGACGATGCATTCCGGCAGAAATCCCTGCTCCACCAGATCCTCAAAGGAGGAGTGACCGCTGCGTTTGGAGAGCTTTTTGTGCGTCTCGTCCGTGATCAGGGGGCAATGGATGTAGACGGGAATCTCCCAGCCGAACGCCTCATACAGACGGTTGTACTTGGGCGTGGAGGAGATATACTCGTTGCCGCGCACCACATGCGTGATGCCCATGAGATGATCGTCGACGACATTGGCAAAATTGTATGTGGGATAACCGTCCGACTTGATGAGTATCATATCGTCAAGTTCCGCATTGTCCACCGTCACGTCTCCGTAGAGTTCATCGTGAAAGGTGGTCGTGCCCGACGTCGGATTGTTCTGCCTTATGACATGCGGCATTCCCTTTGCCAGATTGTCCGCTGTCTCTTCCTTTGTCAGGGACAGGCAGTGCTTGTCGTAGATGCGGATGCTTTTCGTCTCCCCGTCGCCGTCCGCGTCTTCCTCCGTATGGCCGACCGCGTGCGCAAGCGTGGCAAGACGCTCCGGCGTGCAAAAGCAGTAATACGCCTCTCCCTTTTCAATCAGCTCTTCGGCATATTTCCGATAGATCCCGGCCGCCACACGCGCTGACTGCACATAGGGGCCGACGTCACCTTCCCTGTCCGGTCCCTCGTCATGGGTCAGTCCCGCATCCGCAAGCGTCCGATAGATGATCTCCGTTGCGCCCTCCACATACCGCTCCCGGTCGGTATCCTCGATGCGCAGCAAAAAGTCTCCGCCGCCGTGCCTTGCGATCAGATAGGCGTATAAGGCGGTTCTTAAGTTTCCCACATGCATTCTGCCCGTCGGAGACGGTGCGTATCTTGTCCGGATCTTCATGTCACTCTCCCTTCTGCCAGCAGACTCATCATAGCAGATTATAAATCAATTGTAAATAGGCAATATATTTTTTGTAAATACAGGGGCATCATAACATCCTTTTATGTAATTGTAGTTACAATTAACAGATTTTTGTTGAAAAATAAATGAAATCTTGTTAAAATGAAATTTGCGCATAATTTAAGAAATGGCAGATACGTTAGCGCTGAAGGAGTGACGCATATGAAGCCCAACAATATGATCGCAATGATCCTTGCCGGCGGACGCGGTTCCAGACTCTACGATCTGACCAATAAGCTGGCCAAGCCCGCCGTATCCTACGGCGGTAAATACCGCATCATCGATTTTCCTTTAAGTAACTGTGCCAATTCCAACATCAATATTGTCGGAGTCCTGACGCAGTACGAATCGATCTTTCTCAACAGCTATGTCACGATGGACAGCCGCTGGGGACTCGATGCCGCAGACAGCGGCATCTACGTGCTTCCGCCGCGCGAAAAGGCCGGGGAGGATTTAAACGTGTACCGCGGTACCGCGGACGCGATTACGCAAAACATCGACTTTGTGGACTCCATGAATCCCGATTATGTGCTGATTCTTTCCGGGGATCACATCTACAAAATGAATTACGAAAAGATGCTCAGGGAACACATCGCTTCCTACGCCGACGCCTCGATTGCGGTGATCGATGTGCCCAAGCACGAGGCGGGCCGCTTCGGCATCATGAACGCGGATGTCACAGGAAGGATCCTCGAATTCGAGGAAAAGCCCAAACATCCCAAATCGACACTGGCCTCGATGGGAATCTATATCTTTAACTGGAAGCTCCTGCGCAAGATGCTGCTTGCGGATTCCAAACTCAAGGACAGCTCCCACGATTTCGGTAAGGATCTGATCCCCCAGATGCTCCGGGACAACCGGATCCTGCATGCCTTTAAGTTTAAGGGCTACTGGAAGGATGTCGGAACGATCGATTCTCTCTGGGAGGCCAACATGGACCTTCTCGATCCTCAGACGGAGCTCAACTTAAATGACGAAGGCTGGAAGATCTATACCGAGGATACCAATGTCTTACCGCAATATCTCGGCCCCGATGCCGATATCAAACGCGCCTACATCACACAGGGATGCGAGATCAACGGCAGGGTCACCGGCAGCGTCCTCTTCACCGGCGCCATTGTCAAAAAGGGCGCACAGGTCATCGACTCCGTGCTGATGCCCGGAGTGGTTGTGGAGGAAGATGCCACCGTGACCAGGGCACTCGTTGCGGACGGCGTACGAATCGGTGAAGGATGCATTGTCGGCAAGGCCGGAAGCGAACACATCACGCTCGTCGCCTCTGATCAGGTACTCTCCGCGGCGGCCAGGGAAAAAGAAACGGAAAAAGAAAAAGACACGACAAAAGAAAGGACGGTGAAGAAATGACTACGGCATTCGGCATCATCACCGCAACCGATCGTGTGTCCCGTGTGGAAGGACTCGAGGACTACCGCCCCGTCGGCGCCTTTTCCTTTATCGGCCGTTACCGCGTCATCGACTTTATGCTCTCCAACATGAGCAATTCCGGTATCGACCAGATCAAGATCTTTACCGGCTCCAATCCGTTGCCGATCACGGAACACGTGGGGAGCGGCCGCCAGTACAATATCAATTCCAAACGCGGGCATCTGCACGTGCTCTTTTCCAAGCATGCCTATGCCTATAATCTCTATAACACGGGTATCACCTGCTATAAGGACAATATCGACGTGATCGAAAACATGCCGCAGGAATACGTGGTGCTGGCACCCAGTTACATGGTCTATACGGCGGATTATGCGGAACTGCTGCAGACACATGTGGACAGCGGCGCGGACATCACGATGCTCTACCAGCCGGTCGACACGGCGCGGGAAGAGTTTCTGACCAACTTTACGGTGACGCTCGACAAGGACAGGCGTGTCACGAATTTCGAGCTCAACAACGGCGCCGCCAAAGCGCGCAACATCTTTATGGATACCTATATCCTGAAAAAGAGCCTCTTCCTCGTGCTGATCGAGCGCGCGTTAAAGACCTCTTCGCTCTACTCCTTTGCCAATATCGTGGCGGACAAT
Organism: Lachnospiraceae bacterium; assembly: GCA_017448245.1. GTDB lineage: Bacteria > Bacillota > Clostridia > Lachnospirales > Lachnospiraceae > Butyrivibrio. Next base: position 12,888 of record JAFSLV010000038.1, read on the forward strand.
GTCGAAAATCTCAATATCCGCGGCGTGTCGCACAGGGGATACCTCGCGTCGATCAACGATTTTCAGGATTATTACGAAGCCAATATGCGGCTGATTGATTTTGACACGGCGGACGATCTCTTCCGGAAGGGCTGGCCGATCTATACCAAGACCAACGACTCGCCGCCGACGCGCTACCTCGATACCGCGATCGTCAAAAACTCGATCGTCTCCAACGGCTGCATCATCGAAGGCAGCATCGAAAACTCGATCATCGGCCGCAACTGCCGGATCGAGCGCGGCGCCCGCATCAAAAACTGCATCATCCTCGGGGATACCCGGATCGGAAGAAATACACAGATCGAGAATCACGTCGTCGACAAACACGTCCAGATCTGCAATATCAAAAAGATCGTCGGTGACGCGGATTTTCCGGGTTACGTGCGCAGGGGCGACCGGATCTGACCACCCTGCCGGAAGCTGTCAGAGTTTTCTGCGAAGAAACCACACGATCAGACCGCAGACGATCAGAAACGGTATCGTAAGGATCAATACTACAGAGATCGCGATCATCTGATCCGCGCGGATCGAAAGCGTATGCGCAAAGGATTTGACGGGAATCGTCACAAAGGACGTCTCCTCCGGGGATAAGACAGCGAGTGTATTGCCGAGGAGCCTCGCATTCATGCCGAGGGCATACTGCGTATCCGCCGCCTCCGTAAAGAGCTGTTCGCTGCCGAAAAAAACGGCGCGGGCTTCCCTTCCGTCCGGAAGGACCTTTTCACACCGGAGCGCAAGAATCTGGCGCCCCATCAGATCTCCCTCCCTGAAGGTCACATCCTCATCGGACAGATCCGTCTTGAGAAACGCATTCTCTGAGGTGATGAGCAGCGGCAGCTGCGTAATGCCCGCCTCTTCCCGCACGCTAAAGGATTCGGACATCGGCACAAAAACGGAGCCGCCCGGTGCGTCCGTCAGATGATCCGTCATCTCGTCCGGCACCACCAGCGGATAGATATAAAAGGGCGCGGCAAAGGTGCCGCTGTAATAATACCCTTCCGGGTCGGTCTCGACGACCAGCCCCCGGTTGATCGTTGTCGCAAACGCCGCGGCGATTCTTGCAAGCTCGGGCATGTCGGGCTGTGCCTGATAATCGGTGATCACAAGAATCGTTCCGCCGTTGTCCGCATAGGCAAGAATCTTGTCCGCCTCCGATGCGGCGAGATCCGTCACCGGCGCATAGATCACCAGAAGCGTCGCATCCTCCGGAACGCCGGGCGCCGTCATCAGATTCAGGCCGGACAGTGCATAGCCGCTGCGCGAAAAGATTCTTAAAAAGGCTTCCTCAAATCCGGCCTCTCCGTGCCCTTCCAGCAGATACGCCGGATTGAGTACCTGCGTGTCACGGTTCAGCGCCTGCAGGGCCCCCGTGATCTGTCCCTCAGCGTCATATCCCGTCACATACTGATTGAGGGAAACGGGATCAAACTGTGTCTCGATCAGATCAAACAGATCAAAGGTGCGGTACTCTCCCGTCGTTTCATTTTTGACAACCACGCTGTTTAAGGACAGCCGGGTATCGGAATAATCCATATAAAACTGCGGATAAATCACGGGATTGATGTAGGTGAGCCGGATGTTTTCACTCTCCTGCGCATAGCACATCAGGACACGTTCGATATTGAGATCCTTGCCGTCCCCTTCTCCTTCCGGCGCAATGAGATACAGCGTGATCTCGTCCTCTGTGCCGCGGGCGACCTCCTTTGATGCCTCCGAAATGGAATACAGTCCTGACCCCGTTACGTCAAAGGACCTCGTGCGCTCGGGAAGCACAAGCATCAGCGCATTGACGATCACCGCCAGGGCAAAGGCAAGAAGGACCCTGAGGGCAATGCGTCTCACCGTCCTTTTGTCATGCGTACCGCTCCTTGCCGCCTGCAGAACGCACACACACAGAAACAAAAACAGAACCGTCACGCTGACAAAATAGACAACGCTTTTCCAGTCAAAAAGTCCTCCCATCAGGCCGGATATGGCCGACTGGAAATCATATACGGCAGAAAGGACCTTCCTGACCGGAGCAATTCCGATACCGGAATAGGCACTGCCGAGGATACAGCCGAACAGGATCACGAGAAATGTGCAGATCCCCGCCACAAAAGGATTGGTGCACAGTGCGCTGATCAAAAGACCGATCGATGTGACCATCAGGGCATACAGCACGTAACCGAAGATCGCGGTATAACAATAGAGCAGCTGCACCCCGCCGAAGGGTAAAAGAATCAAAGGAAGAATACATGCAACCAGCGCGGGGACAAAAAGAACTGCGGCCACCGCGAGAAACTTTCCGAGCACCACCTCCCGCAGCCGGACGGGGGCACACATATAGAGCTGGTCCGTCCGCTGTCTCTTTTCTTCCGCAAACTGACGCATCGTCAAAAAAGGAACGGCAAAGGTCAGTCCCAGGATGCACGCCGCATTCATCGGTGCGGAAATATCCGCGCGCATGGCGATCAGATTGTTGAAAATAAAATACAAAAACATGACCGCGCAAAGAACCGCCACCGACAGGGCGCAGGTCATATTGCAGAGCATGGAACGGATTTCTCTCCGGAATATGGCGGTCAAACAGCATCCTCCGTCTGCGCACCGTCCGGTACGGGCGCGCTTTCTTTTGTCAAACGTAAAAAGATCTCTTCGAGGGTTCTTCCTTCTTCCCGGACGCCGGACACCTCAAAGCCCGCGTCGGTAAGCACCTTTTTGGCGCGCTCCCTTTGGCCGGGTCTTCCGTCCTTTGCGATCGTTACGGTGATTTCCTTCTGTATCCTGTAGGCTTCTTCAAGTGCGGCGATCGGGCCCTGTGCAACCTTTTTGCCGCGGGAGATGATCAGCAGCTCGTCGCAGACTTCGCTTACCTCGGAGAGAATATGCGAGCTCAAGATCACGAGATGATCGCTGCGCAGGGAGTCAATCATTTCCCGTACCTCGATGATCTGCTGCGGATCGAGTCCGACGGTCGGCTCATCGAGTATCAGGATATCGGGAAAGCCGATGAGTGCCTGTGCCATGCCGACTCTCTGCCTGTAACCCTTGGATAGATGACGGATCAGCCGGTCTGCAAACGAGCCCGTATGCGTCATCTTCAGAATACGCGCAAGCATGTCGCGTTGACGTTCCTTTGGGATCTTTTTGAGCCTTGCGACATGCGTCAGATATTCCCGGATGGTCATGTCGGGGTACAGCGGCGGGATCTCCGGCAGATAGCCGATATGCTTTTTGGCCTCCAGTGCGTCCCTTGTGATATCGTAGCCCAGGACACTTACGCTTCCGGCGTCCGGTGCGAGATATCCGGTCATGATATTCATGGTCGTCGACTTGCCGGCTCCGTTCGGACCCAAAAAGCCGTAGACCTTTCCCTTTTCCATCGTAAAAGAAAGATCGCTGATGGCGGTATGTTCCCCGTATTGTTTTGTCAACCCTCTTACTTCTACGATTGCTTCCATATCCGCGTCCTTACGCAATACCCGTTGAACCGAAGCCTCCGCGGTCTGATCCGCCGAGTGTCGCTGTCTCCTCAAATACGATCGCAGGCTGGTTTTTCATGATACGGAACTGACAGATCCTGTCATTCATGGAGATATGCGTATCACGCATGGCCAGTGCCGGCCAGAACCACCAGTCGTTATCTCCGCAATAGGAGCAGTCGATGACGCCCATGTGGTTGGCCTGAATGACGCCGAAATTCTTGTAGGTGGAGCTGCGCGGCACCACATGCGCCTCATAGCCTTCGGGCAGCCGCATCGAGACACCCAGAGGTATGAGTTTCATCTCTCCCGCCTTTAAGTCCACGTCCTCGGCAGCACGCAGGTCGATCCAGTCGGACTTCCCGTCGATATAGGCGAGCTTTTCGAGTTTGTCATGCAGATATTTGATTCTGATCGTCTGTTGCATGTGCTTCCTTTCCGTGCGGATGCTTTTTTGCCCCGCAGATGTCTCAATACGGCTGCAGGATATACGCCGTATACGGCGGGATTTGCAATCCCCCGCCAAAGTCAACCGATTCTCCCGTGATGAGGTCTAAGGCCCGTCCCGCCTGAAAATCGGCATGGACCGTGACTTCCATATCATCGATGTTGACGGCGCAAAGGATCCGGTCGTCCTCAAAGCTCCTGGTAAAGACGCAGTGCGTGTTTTGTAAGACAAGCGATTTGAAATCCCCGTACCAGAGCGCCTTCGAGCGGTGATACCCTTCGCCGAGAGCTGCAAGATACTCCGTCAGGGCGTTTACCTCGGGCGCCTCAAACGAGGGGCGCAGCGACGGATCACCGTTTTTCTTTTCCCCGGGAACGCCCCACTCCGAGCCGTAGTACAGGCAGGGAATCCCCGGCATTGCGTACATTATCGCATAGAGAGGCTTTAAGTACTGCGGCTTTTCGAGGATGGAAAAGATGCGTGTCACGTCGTGATTGTCCGCAAAGCTCAACAAATGCTCCCCGCGGTAGAGCGTCCAGTTTTCCGGACCGAACTGCCGGTTCAGCGAGTGAATGATTTCAAAGAGATTGCGGCTGTTAAACGCGCTGTAGAGTCCCTTGTAGCATTCGTAATTGGTCGCCGCGTGGCACAATCCCTCCCCCATGATCCGGTGGTAATCGCCGCCGATCATCTCCCCGACGAGGAAGACCTCGTCGCGCTTTTTTTCTTCGGCTATGCGTTTCGTTTCCGCGCGAAGCCTGCGGATAAAGTCCTGCTCGAGACAGTAGGCGACATCGAGGCGGATCCCGTCGATATCAAAGGTGTCGATCCAGAAGCGGACGCAGTCGATCAGGTATTCGCTGACGGCAGGATTCCCCGGATTGAGCTTGACGAGGTCAAAGTTTCCTTCCCAGCCCTCGTACCACAGACCGTCGTTGTAATTGCTGTTGCCCTCAAAGCTGATATGAAACCAGTCCTTATAGGGCGAGTTTTCACGCTGACTTACAACATCCTGAAACTGCGGACAGCCCCTGCCCATGTGATTGAAGACGCCGTCCAGAATCACGCGGATGCCGGCCTCATGCAGAGCGTCGCATACCTTCCTGAAATCCTCATTGGTCCCGAGGCGGCAGTCGATCTTTTTGTAATCCCTCGTGTTGTAACCGTGCGTGTCCGATTCGAAGACCGGATTAAACAGCACCGCATCAACATCGAGATACGACAGATGATCGATCCAGTCATTGACCTTCAATATCCGGTGTTCGGTCCTGCCGTCATTTTCAAACGGTGCTCCGCAAAAGCCCAGCGGATAGATCTGATAAAGAATGCTTTCATATGCCCACATCGGCGTCAGACACCTCCTTTTCTTTATGCGTTGTCCGGCTGCATCTTCAGGTCGCCGCCGTCATCGTGCAGAAGCGTTTCTTGTGCGCCGTCCGCCGCGGCGGTTGCCAGACGGTCACAGCGCTCGTTCCTCTCCTGTCCCGCATGTCCCTTGACCCAAATCCAGCGGATCGTATGCGGCGCAGCCGCCGTAAGCAGCCTCTCCCAGAGTGCGCGGTTTTTGACGGGCGACTTTCCTTTTGTCTTCCATCCGTTTTTTTTCCAGTTGTCTATCCAGCCTTCATTGAAAGCATCCACGACATATTTGGAATCGGCAAAGAGCTCAACCTCACACGGGCGGTTCAGTGCTTCGAGCGCACGGATCGCCGCCATCAGCTCCATCCGGTTGTTGGTCGTTTTATCGTAACCGGCGGAGAACTCCCTGATGTGAGATGAGCCCTTTGTATCGATGTATTCGATGACGGCGCCGTAGCCTCCCGGTCCTTCGGGATTGCCTCTGGCCGCACCGTCCGTATAAATGGTAACCTTCATGCTACCATTATAACATATACTGCCTGATCTATTACCTCTGTGTCTCTTACCTTAGCTTTTCCTCTATTTCCCTACGGATCTGCTCGATTCCCGTTCCTTTTTCCAGCGCGATGCGGGACAGATCTTCATATTCGAGCTTTTCGCGTCTTGTGCCGTATCCTTCGGAGATCTTTCTGCGCACGGGTCCAAAGGAAGTCTCAAGCGTTTCGATTCTTCTCGTGAGCACATGTCTGAGACTCCGGTATTCCCTCACGCCGATCGACGTGGTATGCGCAAAGATCGCCCGTAAGACCTTGTCCTTGTCCGCTTCGCGGCACATCACGCTCAGCAAATAACCGGGGCGGTTCTTTTTCATAAAGATCGACTGTGTATACACCTCAATCGCGCCCGCCTCAAAGAAACGGTCATAGGCAAAACCGAGCTGTTCCGCCGTCATGTCATCCATATTGCAAAGCAGCTCCGTCACCTCGTCCGTTTTGTCCTCCGCCTCTCCCAGCAGGATCCGCAGGCAGTTGGCATATGCACCAAAGTCCTTCCTTCCCATTCCGTAGCCTGCCTTTTCGATCACCATCTGCGGCATCCGGTCAAAGCGCGTCGCAAAGTGCTTTAAAAGAGCGGCGCCCGTCGGCGTGCACAGCTCGCCCCGGATCTCTCCTCCGTAGGAAGGAACCCCCTGAAGGATATGGGCGGTCGCGGGGGCGGGAACCGGTAAAATGCCGTGTGCGCACCGCACCTTGCCGCTGCCGACATGCACGGGCGAGACAACCACCTCGTCCGGATGAAGCCGTTCCATCAACAGGCATACTCCCGTGATATCCGCAATCGCATCCTTTTGTCCCACCTCGTGAAAATGAATCTCCGATACCGTTGTACCGTGTGCATGCGCTTCCGCTTCCGCAATCAGGGTATATACCGAAAGAACATCCTCCCTGACACGGCCGGACACCGGCATGCCGCGCACAATCTCCTCCACGTCCCGCATGGACGCATGATGATGATGGTGGGGATGGTCGTCGTGATCATGATGGTGGTCATGATCATGTTCATGGTCATGATGATGCTCATGGTCAGGCGCATGCTCATGGCCCTGATCGTGATGCTCCTCCACATCCTCGGTCCACTCTTCTTCGCCCGCGATCTTCACCGTAAAATGCGTCCCGGCAATCCCGCACTTTGTCATCGGATCCGCGCTTACCGTCACGTCCTTCAGACCCAGCGCATTCATCTGCGCAAGGAAGGCCTTCCGATCCTCCCCGTCCAGCAGCTCGTACAATGCCGCGTTCAGCATATCCCCTGCGGCACCCATGCCGCAATCGATATAAAGTGTTTTCATTATCTTATCCCTTCTTTTGGATCAGTGCACATCTTCCGTCTGTTCTCTTTTTCCCGTATGATTGATCATGGAGGCGAGATATCCCGCGCCGAACCCGTTATCGATATTGACTACGGATACCCCCGACGCACAGGAATTGAGCATCGACAACAGGGCGCTCACACCGTGGAAGGATGCGCCGTAACCGATCGAAGTGGGCACGGCAATCACCGGGCAGTCCGCAAGTCCGCCGATCACGCTCGCCAGCGCTCCCTCCATACCGGCGATCGCCACGATCACCGTGGCGCTCATGATCTCTTCCATATGTGCCAGCATGCGGTGCAAACCCGCCACGCCGACGTCATAGAGACGCACCACCTCGTTGCCGAGCGTCTCGGCCGTCATCGCCGCTTCCTCCGCAACGGGAATATCGCTGGTACCGCCGGTCGCAACGACGATCTTCCCGATCCCCGTGGGAGCCGGGATCTCGCCGATCACGCCGATCTGCGCGCGTTCGTCGTATTTCATCGGATGCGTTTTCTTTACTTCCTCCGCCTTCTCCCCGGACATTCTTGTCACGAGGATCGTGCCCTGCCCGTTTTTTTTGAGTACATCAACAATCCCGATGATCTGCTCCGGCGTCTTGCCGCTTCCGAAGATCACCTCCGTCGCGCCCTGTCTCGTCTTTCGGTGAAGATCCACCTTGGCGTATCCGATGTCTTCAAACGGCGCCTTCTTGATGGTTAACAGTGCGTCATCAATACTGATCTTTCCTTCCCTGACGTCCTCGAGCAATTGTCTGATTTCCGTGTTCATATTCTTTGTCCTCCCGGGCTTGTCCGAATCGAAACCGGTCTGTTGCAGTCCAAAAAGATGTTATCTGGGATTCGGATCGAGCAATACCTCCGGATACCATGTCAGAAGCTTCTGCTCAATCTGTTGCCACTCCTCTTTGATGCGCGCCGTCTGCGCGGAAGGTACCTGTACCAGGGCGTTGTCCTCTTTGGTCGTGCGTACACGAAAATCGGTATAGCCCTGTTCGAACAGATAGTTTTCCGCCTGCTCCGTGCGATGCAGTGCCTCTTTGGTAATTTCCGTTCCCGTCGGAATCCTGGTGGCCAGACACGCGTAAGCCGGTTTGTCCCAGGTAAAAAGGCCCGCCTCCTTTGAGCGGCGCCGTATCTCCTCCTTGGTGAGTCCGCAGATGCGCAGCGGCGACAGGACCCGCATTTCCGCAAGCGCCCGCATTCCGGGACGGTCCGATGCGTCATCCGACGCGTTGGTCCCGTCGAGGATCTCCGTATAGCCGTCCTCTCCGGCCTTTGCAAGGATCGTTCCGAAAATCGACTGCTTGCAATAATAGCAACGGTCCTCCGGATTGGCCCTGACCTCCGGTACCGCAAGCACATCCTTTTCGATCACCGTCATCTTTGCCCCGACCTGTGCCGCCAGCTTCCTTGCGTCCCGCAACTCAAACGCCGGCTGGAACTGTGCATTGACATAGTAGGCGTGCACATCCGCCCCGTTCCGTACGGCCTCGTACAAAAGATAGGCAGAGTCCACGCCTCCCGAAAATGCTATGGCGGTTTTTGGATGCTCCCTGAAAAAAGTCTCTATCGTCATCATCCGATTATTATACAACATCTGACGGAAAGAAACGATGTTTTTTCAAAAGTCACTGAAACTGGTACGCCTCTTCGTTGCCCTTTGCAAAGGAGCCAGCTACATAGATCGCCGCGCCCTCGTCTCCCGTATAATCATATCCCGTCAGATAGACCTCCTCTTTGCCCGGGCGGCACATGGCATGGGTCGAATTGAGATTGTGTCCCTTTTCCCTGTTCGGCAGCAGGATCTGTCCGATCGGATGGCCCTCCCGGTTAAAGACCAGATAGCGGCCCTGCCGGTACATCGCCACGTAGAGATTGTCGTCATTGTCGATACTTACGGAATCCGGCCCCTGTCCGCCGACCGTATGATACGGGACATAGCCAAGCTGCTCTTCGATCAGATACCGGATGATAAAGCCGGTCGCCATCTCTGCCACCCACAGTGTCCTGCCGTCCTTTGACAGACATACACCGTTGGGGGAAGCAAGCCCCGTCAGCACGGGCGTGATCTTTTGGAAGGAAGGATCGACACGGTAGACGCCGCCCTTCGGCTCCTGGAATGTTCCGATGTATTCACCAAAGACAAAACCGCCGTCCCTGTCAAAGCAAAGGTCATTGATGTTATAGCCTTCGATCAGAAAACGCGCATCTGTTCCGTCCGGATTCATGACCATGATACCGCCGACATTGGAATGCTTCATCAGGGCTCTTCCTCCCTGGGAGCAGATCGCGACGAAGAGCCTGCCGTCCTTATGGATCTTGACGGCCGCGATCTTATGTCCTCTTTCCGGGTCCGCACGCCAAACGGTCGTCACCTCTTTTGTCTGCATGTCGACCTTGAGGATCCTGCCCTGATTGACCTCGGTGCAGTAGAGATCTCCCTTTCTGTCAAAGCACAGCCCTTCGAGCGAGCCCTTTGCGTCCGGCACCCTGACAAACAGTTCGGCCGTTACGGTCTGCAGGCTTTTCTCCCACGGAGGAATCGGGGCAAAACGGTCTTCGGGTCCGTAATTGAGTTTTGCTGGCATGGCTGTCACTCCTTTTGCGTGATTTACATAAACGGTTTCCACTGTTATTGTATCCCCTGCGGTGTCCCCGCTTCCAATATCTTTATGATATTTCACCATAGGCAAACGCTATAGATCCATTACGTGCAATTATTTTTTCCAAATAAGAAAAACGTGGTATACTAAGTCATCAGACATGAGGAGGAAAAGGAATGGATCTGACCGTACGTATCCCCGTAAGGGAACAGGATGCCGCGCAAAGGGCACACAATTTTGACGAAGTATGCCTCGGCTACGACGAAAAGGAAGCCATGCAGGAGGCCGCACGCTGCCTCAACTGCAAGAATCCGCGTTGCGTCGAGGGCTGTCCCGTCCGCATCAATATCCCCAAATTTATCATGGAGATCAAGGACGGCGATGCTAAGAAAGCCTATGAGACCTTAAGCGAATCCTCCGCGCTCCCCGCCGTCTGCGGCAGGGTCTGTCCGCAGGAGACGCAGTGTGAGGGCCGCTGCGTGAGAGGCATCAAGGGCGATCCCGTCTCGATCGGCAAGCTCGAACGCTTTGCCGCGGACTATGCGCTGCAGCACGGCATACGTCCGCCCGGCGCCAAAGAAAAGAAAGAGGAAAAGGTCGCGGTCATCGGCTCCGGTCCCGCGGGACTGACCTGTGCGGGAGACCTCGCCAAATACGGCTATGATGTCACCATCTTTGAAGCACTGCATGAACCGGGCGGCGTTCTCGTCTACGGCATCCCGGAATTCAGGCTGCCCAAGGACGATATCGTCAAAAAGGACATCGACAACGTACGATCGCTGGGTGTCAAAATCGTGACGGACGTCGTGATCGGCAAGTCCTTTACCGTTGCGGATCTGATGGAGGAGGAAGGCTTTGATGCCGTCTTCATCGGCTCGGGCGCGGGACTCCCGATGTTTATGCATATTCCGGGCGAGCAGTCACTCGGCGTCTTCAGCGCCAATGAGTTTCTGACCAGAAATAATCTGATGAAGGCATTCCGCAAGGACGCAAAGACCCCCATCATGCGTCCCAAAAAGTGCGTCGTCGTCGGCGGCGGCAATGTCGCGATGGATGCCGCGCGTACGGCGCTGCGTCTCGGTGCGGAGGTCCATGTCGTCTACCGCAGGTCCGACGAGGAGCTTCCGGCGCGCCGCGAAGAAATCGAGCATGCCAAAGAAGAAGGCGTCATCTTTGATCTTCTCACCAACCCGGTCGAGATCCTATCCGACGAAAACGGCTGCGTCACGGGATGCCGGTGTATCCGCATGGAACTCGGAGAACCCGACGAATCCGGCAGGCGTCGTCCCGTTCCGATCAAAGGTTCGGAATTTGTCTTTGACTGCGATGCCGTGATCATGTCGCTCGGTACCTCGCCCAATCCGCTCATCTCCTCCACCACGAAGGATCTCGAGATGAACAAAAGAGGCTGTATTGTCGCGGACGAAACAACAGGCGCCACTTCGATCGAAGGCGTCTTTGCGGGCGGTGATGCCGTAATCGGCGCCGCGACCGTCATCCTTGCCATGGGGGCGGGGCGTGCCGCGGCCAGGGGCATCCACGAATATCTGGAGGGGAAAAAACATGTTTGAGATCTTAAAGAAAAGAGAACTGGCGCCCTCGATTTTTGAAATGATCGTCCATGCGCCCACCGTTGCCCGGTTCTGTAAGCCGGGTCAGTTTCTGATCGTCCGGGGATATGCCGACAGTGAGCGCATCCCGCTCACGATCTGCGATTATGATTCGGAAAAGGGCACGGTCCAGATCGTATTCCAGGTGGTCGGCGCGGATACGCTCAGGATGTCGCATCTCAATGAGGGGGACTGCTTTGCGGATATCGCGGGTCCTCTGGGTTGTGCTTCCGACCTGACGGAAGAAAGCGACGAGGAACTGAAAAATAAAAAGATCCTCTTTATTGCCGGCGGCGTCGGCACCGCCCCCGTCTATCCTCAGCTCAAATGGTTAAAGGAGCACGGTGTCACGGCGGACTGCATCCTCGGCGCCAAAAACAGGGACTTTGTCATACTGGAGGAAGAAATCGGTGCCGTATCCAACCTCTTTATCACCACGGACGACGGCTCCTACGGCAGAAGCGGCATGGTGACCAAATGTCTCGAGGATCTGATTGCGGAAGGACACAGCTATGATCACTGCGTGGCGATCGGTCCCATGATCATGATGAAATTTGTCTGTCAGCTGACAAAAAAGCTCGGCATCAAAACCATCGTCTCGATGAATCCGATCATGGTCGACGGCACGGGCATGTGCGGCGCCTGCCGTCTGACGGTCGGAGGCGAGGTGAAGTTTGCCTGCGTGGACGGACCCGAATTTGACGGACACGCGGTCGATTTTGACCAGGCAATGATGCGGAGCCGCCAGTACAGGGAAGAAGAAGGTGCGCTTTTTGAGATCGAAAAAAAAGCCGGCTGAATGTGCCGGCTTTTTTTGATCGCTTCTTTTCTCTGTTATGCGCACTCTCTCATGTGAACAGCTCCCTGTACCATTTCAGTGCATCCAGATAGCAGTGATAGACATCGTCCATATCCATATCGTCCACGACCAGCAGTCTGAAGACCTCCGTCCAGGCTGCGTTTTCATACTGCAGCATAAAATACAGCACCGGATATAAGGGGCCCGACTGCTCAAGCAACGCGTTCCTGATATTGTCCGAGACCTGCACCATGTCGAGCGCCTCCTTCATCGGCTTGTCGAGCATGATGTCCACTGCGGAAAAGAGTCCCATCAGGAAGAGCTCCTGGGCAAGAATCGCTTTTTCAAAGACAGGCGCAAGATTCTCCGCAAATTTCGCGCGGATCAGCGTGAGTCTCGTGATTTCATTGGGCTTGTCCGCGCACAGCTCCTTGGTCACCGCCGTATTGATCCAGCGCTTGAGTTCTTTCTGACCGAGCATCGCCACCGCGTGCTGCACCGAGGAGATCTGTGCATTGGGCGTCAGCCTGTTGGCGATTTCCAGAACGGATAAGATCAGCGCGGTATCGCGCCCGATGATCTGCGCGGCGTCCGTCAGGTCAAAATCCGGCTCGTTGACGATATTGAGCAGATGGATGTAGTTGACCTTCAACGGCGCAACGACCTTTTCGCTCTCCATGATCGGCGTCCTGAAAAAACGTCCCTCATAGAGATTGTAGCCGCCGCCCGCACACAGCGCTTCATACTCCTCCTGTGTGTCGACACCGACCGCGCACAGCTTGATATTGGGATAGATCTTGCCGAAATAGATCTTGGCCTTGTCGATGACGATCTTGCGGTGATTGAGCATGATATAATCCATCATCGACAGGATCTCACGGTATTGCTCGAACTGGTTGATTCTGAGTTTTGAGATCGCAAGCTTGTAGCCCAGTTCCTTCAGCTGCCGGATCCGGTTGACATACATATCCTCGGTGGTCACGGTATTGTCGATCAGGAGTACCAGGCGGTCATGGGGGGCATGACACTGCTCGTCGAGATCCGTAAAGATCGAGATGTTGTTGAGTTCGACAAAGATCTCCGCGTCCGCCGACAGCGTTTCGATACCCATCGTGTCGACGATGTCAAAGCCCGCCACATACTGCGCACCGTCCAGATAACTCAGCCCGATCAGGCCGGAATTTACAAAGAAGTTTTCCCGTTGCGCAAGAATCGAATACGCGCATACCTTCATCTTGTCGTCGAATAACGGTATCAAGGTCGCAATCATCGCCCGTTCCTCCCTGTCGGTTTTTCAAAGGCAGTGACCGTTCTTATCTACAGTATATCACATCCGCATCCCTATGACTGCGGTTTGTTTTGCTGCTGCTGTGCTTCCTCGAGCGCCTTCAGGGCCTTTTTGACCTTGTTGTCCTTGGAGATCTGCGCGATCTCCTGCTGTTTGATCGCCTGCAGCGTGCGCTCGTTCTTTTTGCGCGCGTTCTCGATCGGCTGGCGCAGTGCCTTCATGGCCTGTTCCGCGGTCTTTGGCGCGGCGGTTTTTGCGCCTGTCTGCGCCCTGGCCTGTGCCGGCGAAGGCGGTACGGGGGTCGCCGACTGTGCGGCGGCGAGCAGTGCTTCGTTTGCGGAAGGCGTCTCCTGCGGCTCCTTTTTGATCTCTTCTCCGCGCATTTTGGCCAGCGTCTCTTCCACCATCTGTGCCACCTTGACCTCGGTGGAATCCGCCCTGGTCATCATGTCGGCTTTTCTCGCCGCCTTGTGCGACTGCTTCATCGCATACATGCGCTCGTCGGCGATCAGATACAGCTCATGCGCCGTCTTTTCGTCATCCTCCCGGATGCAATAGCCGTAGGAGCAGCGGTGATTGATATGTTTTTCCTTGCGGTCGAGCGCAATGAGCCGCTGTTCCATCTTTTCGAGGCACCGTTTGACCTCCGTCTCCGGCACGTTCTCCATGATCACGCAGAATTCGTCACCGCCGATTCTGGACAGGAAGTACTTGTCCGTAAAGGACTCGGTCAGTGCCCTGGCAAATCCCTTGATGAGCTTGTCGCCCGCCTGATGTCCCTGGGAATCATTGATGGCCTTGAGTCCGTCGAGATCCATCGAGATCACGCAGTACGGCTCTGTACTCTCTGCGAGCTGTTTCATCTTTTCGTCCCAGCCCGCACGGTTATAGAGTGCCGTCAGCGGATCCTCGTACGCCACGCGGTAGAGCAGCTCGTTTTCGCTGTGCGCCGAATGCGCTTCCGAGATGATGGTATAGTAGCGGAACATCTGCGAGGTCAGATAGAGCGCCACCACGGCCGGCAGAACAAACCGCAGATAAACGCCGAGCGATCGCCCCGTCAGCAGATCGATCTCATAAAAGATACTGCCGCACAGCACGGTCAGACTTAAGGAGACCACGCCGAGCAGCTGCATCGAGGACGGGGAAAAGGTGCGGTCATCCACATAATCCTCATAGGCAAGCACCACGGGCGTGACCATGGCGAGGATCATCAGCAGGAGGAAGGGGATCATCAGATGATCTCCGCTGACATTGTCCATGATATGCAACAGGAAAAAGAAGACTCCGAGTGCGCTGCCCGAGCCCGCCAGAAGATGCAGTACCTTTTTCGGCATCATCTTGGGCATCTTTTTGGGCAGAAGCATCAGGTAGCCGTACATCAGCGGCAGCATCAGAAAGGCACAGGCCGTGACATGACGGTGCCTGAAAATCAATGCGAGGATGAACAGTCCCGTGACCGACGCCATCATGCTGGCCGGGACCTGCGTTTCAAATTTGCGTAAGCGGAAATAAAACAGCATCATCGTCAGAAGCGACAACGCACCGTACAGCACGAGAAAGCCGCCCGCGAAGAACGCACCCGCCACGGGAATCCCGACACTGCGCGTCACCGCGTCATATTCCCCGAGCAGAGGACTCGTCATATCAAAGGACACACCGTCACTGACCGCACGCAGGCGGATCGTGAGGAGCCGTTCCCTGTAGTCCCTGCCGCAGGGAACGATGTGGGTGTATGTGCGGCCCTGAAGTGCCGCGTCACTGCTCTCATAGATCTTTACGCCGTCGATCTCAGCCTCGGCGCTCCACCCCCTGGTATCAAAGGTGACACCCGCAAAGATCTCCTCCCCGGCATCCGGCAGCAGATGCGAGAGCTCGATTTCGTCATGACGCAACACCTTTTCCGTCAATAATCCGGAAACCTCGGACAGCTCCGCATTGTGATAGACTTCCCCGTTGATCGTCACATCGTAACCGCTCACGAGATACACCGTCTCCTCTTTTTGCAGGGGACGGGCCAGAATATAGAGCGCGGCCATCAGCGCATATCCGATGAGAAACGTCAGTGCTCTTTTAGTCATCACGTCCGTTTCCTCCGTTGCGCAGGTGGACCATGCGCTTCATCTCGTACATGCGTTCGTCGGCCAGGCGGTAGACGTCGTTGCTCTTGCGCGAACGCACCTCGGAAGAATGCGCGCAACCGTAGGAGGTCTCGTATTTGAACGCGCTCTTCGTACGGCTGAGCTTGTGCAACAGCACCGGCAGTCCGTCCGCCTTGTCGATGCCGGTTGCGGCATCGACATCCTTCATAATGACGACAAATTCGTCGCCGCCCATCCGGCCGATCAGATCGGCGTTTTTGAAATACGCGGCGAGAATCTGGGCAAAGCCCTTTAAGAAGCGGTCTCCCTCGGCATGTCCCAGGGTGTCGTTGATTTTTTTCAGGCCGTTGACATCGAAATTGATGATAAAGTAGGATTCATGGCCGGCATCCAGCTCCTTCAGGAACTGTTCGCAGTGGGTCCGGTTGGACTGTCCCGTGAGTGCGTCCGTATAGGCGATGCCGGCGAGCTTTAAGTGTCTTCTCGTCTCACCCAGATGCGCCGCCGCATAGAAATACAGGCTTTCGAGCAAGCCCCCTTCAAAGACGATGCATCCGATCATCAGTACCGTGATGCCGCCGGGGAGCGTACCGCGGATAAAAATCTGCAGCAGGGCGCAGACGATGACGGCACAACATCCCGCCAACAGCGGAATATCGGAAAAATTGGTCGTGCTCGTTGCGCTTCTGGTCAGCGTGACCTCTCCCTTTTTGTACCGCCATGCAAAATCCAGCGCGATGCCGCAGATCCCCGCGGGCATCAGCACCGCACCGGCCGCAAGGCATCTGGCCTCAAGTGCCGCACTGTCCCACAAAATGCTGAATACGTTGCTTGCCGCAAAGGCATAGAGACCCGCTCCGGCCGAAAACAGCGCACTGAACAGTATCCGCAGATTGCGCCGCAGGTATTTGGCGATAAATACGGATACGCCCAGAAGGATCAGTCCCTGAAGAAAGAAATGCGCACCGTACAGCGCACCGTACCCGTGCTGCAGAATCCTGCGCAGATACAGATCCGTGCGGTTGCCGATCGCGATCTCGGAGAGTTTGCGGAACGCGTCGTCTTTTGTTCCCGTAAAGACGAGCTGCAGCGTTTTGCCTCCATAGCCCTGGGGCAACGGGATATAGTGCCTCTCCGCGGGATAGGAACGTCCGAGCGACGCTTCGCCGTAGGAAAAGACCGGCTCGTCATCCAGATACACCCGCAGGGCACAATGCTCCGTCACGAGTGTCACGCAGGCGCCTTCCACCTCTTCTTGCGGCAGCTCATGGAGGAGCAGCATCGCTTCCCCCTCGTTCAGTGCCTCCTGCATGATATCCGGGGTGCGGACGTTGCTCCTGCTCTCCTCGTTGCGCTCCACGGTCCAGCCGTCGCTTAAGAGCGTCACCCGCTCCGGCACGTGCGGAATCAGCGCAGCATAGGCCATCGGCAGGATCAGGGAAAGCCCCGCCAGTGCCGCCAGCCAGTATAAAAGAAACCGAATCAGACGAAAATATCTCACAATTATGAAGTATACCATAAATTTTATTAAGATTATAGTAGACAAACGGAAAAGAAACTGGCAAAATAATATGATTGGAGAGGAAAAACTACTTTGCTGGAGGTAATGATTATGGATCAACTGGCTTTCGCAGCCCCCGTACTTGCGTGTTTTGCGCTGCTGTTTGCCTTCTACCTGATTTCGAAGGTCTCGAAGCAGGACGCTGGCACGGACCGCATGAAGGAGATTGCGGCATTCATCCATGAGGGGGCACGCGCCTTTCTGATGGCGGAATACAAGATTCTCGTCTACTTTATCGTTATCCTGTTTGTGCTGATCGGCCTGGGAATCGGCTGGGTCACTGCCGTCTGCTTCATCGTCGGCGCGCTGTTCTCGACGGCTGCCGGTTACATCGGCATGAACGTCGCCACCAAGGCCAATGTGCGTACCGCGGCGGCGGCCAAGGACAAGGGCATGAACGGTGCGCTTTCGGTGGCCTTTTCGGGCGGTGCCGTCATGGGCATGTGCGTCGTGGGCTTCGGTCTGCTGGGCGCAAGCGTCATCTATCTGGTAACCGGCAATCCGGACGTGCTCTCGGGTTTTTCCCTGGGCGCTTCCTCGATCGCCCTCTTTGCGCGTGTGGGCGGCGGTATCTATACCAAAGCCGCGGACGTCGGTGCGGACCTCGTCGGTAAGGTCGAGGCCGGTATCCCGGAAGACGATCCGCGCAACCCCGCCGTTATCGCCGACAACGTCGGTGACAACGTCGGCGACGTGGCCGGCATGGGCGCGGATCTTTTCGAGTCTTATGTGGGATCGATCGTCTCGGCGATCGCTCTGGGCGTCGTTGCTTATGAAGGAAACGGCGGCCTCTTCCCGCTTCTGATCGCGGGACTCGGCATCCTGTCCGGTATCATCGGATGCTTCTTTGTCCGGGGTGACGAAAACAGCAATCCGCATAAGGCCCTCAAGGCAGGCTCCTATACCGCCTCCGTCCTTGTGGTCATCGGTTCGCTGGCGCTGAGCTATTTCTTCTTTGGTAATATCAATGCGGCGATTGCCATCATCGCAGGCCTCATCGTCGGCCTGATCATCGGTATCGTGACCGAGATCTATACGTCCTCGGATTATCGCTTTGTCAAAAAGATCGCACAGCAGTCGGAAACCGGCCCCGCAACCACGATCATTTCCGGTATTGCTGTCGGCATGCAGTCCTGTGCCATTCCGACGGTGCTGATCTCCGTCGGAATCATCGCCGCCTTTCTTTCGATGGGCGGCATGTCGGATGTCTCGAAGGGCCTCTTCGGTATCGCGCTTGCAGCGGTCGGCATGCTCTCGACCACCGGTATCACGGTGGCGGTCGACGCCTACGGCCCGATCGCCGATAACGCAGGCGGTATCGCGGAGATGAGCAAGCTCCCCGCGGATGTCCGCAAGATCACGGACAAGCTGGATGCCGTCGGCAATACGACCGCCGCCATGGGCAAGGGCTTTGCGATCGGAAGCGCGGCACTCACGGCGCTCGCACTCTTCGTTTCCTATGCGCAGTCCGTTCAGCTCTTTGAACAGGGCATCAATCTGCTCGACTACAAGGTCATCGTGGGACTTCTGATCGGCGGTATGCTGCCCTTCATGTTCTCCGCGCTGACGATGGATTCGGTGAGTAAGGCCGCCAACAAGATGATCGAGGAGGTACGCAGACAGTTCCGCACCATCCCCGGAATCCTCGAAGGCACGGCCAAGCCGGATTACACAACCTGTGTCGCCATTTCCACACAGGCGGCTCTCCATGAGATGCTCGTTCCCGGTATCATGGCGGTGCTGGTCCCCCTGGCGGTGGGCTTTATCCTCGGCACCACGGCACTCGGCGGGATGCTGGCGGGATCGCTCGTCACCGGTGTCATGCTCGCGATCTTCATGAGCAACTCGGGCGGTGCCTGGGACAATGCAAAAAAATACGTGGAGGAAGGCAATCACGGAGGGAAAGGCTCCGAGACCCACTCCGCAACCGTTATCGGCGATACGGTCGGCGATCCCTTCAAGGATACCTCCGGCCCCTCGATCAATATCCTGATCAAGCTGATGACCGTGGTTTCTCTGGTGTTTGCGCCGTTGTTTCTTTCCATCGGCAGTCTCTTGTAAGATGACAGAAAGGTCGGTGTTTTATGAGTAAAACAGAATATGCAAAAGAGTTCCGGGG
The DNA here is from genome assembly GCA_017448245.1 of Lachnospiraceae bacterium. GTDB lineage: Bacteria > Bacillota > Clostridia > Lachnospirales > Lachnospiraceae > Butyrivibrio. Next base: position 32,155 of record JAFSLV010000038.1, read on the forward strand.
CATTATCGACAAAGCCAGGGGTAAAAAAATGCGTGTGGCGCTGGCAGGCGCCGATTGCGAGAATATCCTGCAGGGGCTTTTTGATGCCCAGGAGGACGGATTTGTCGAACCGATCCTGATCGGCAATTACAAAAAAATCCATGACATGCTTGAACGTCTTTCGCTTACGGACCGCCAGTTTGACATGCAGCCGGTCACCAACGACACCAATGTCGTACAGTATGCGATCGAGATGGTCAGAAGCGGCGGTGCGGACTGCCTCATGCGCGGCTCCACGCAGACAAGAGACTTTCTGATGCCGGTCCTTAACAAGGCCAATCATCTGATCCGCGAGGATTCTCTCATCACGCACGTCGTCGTATTAAAGGTGCCGCGCTTTGAAAAGTTGCTTGCGATCTCCGACGTCACGCTCCTGGTCGAGCCTTCGATCGAAGCAAGAAAGGGCGTCATCCGTAATATGGTACGCGCTTTAAAGGTCTTTGGTATCACGGAACCCAATATCGCGCTTCTCTCTCTCGTGGAGAAGCCGAGTTTTCACATGCGTGACACCGTCGAGGCACAGACGATCGTCAACGATCATAAGGAGACGCCGATTGCCACCTGCAATCTGGTCGGCCCCATCACCTATGATCTGATCGTCAGCAAGGAGGCCGCCCGCCTCAAGGAATTTGACTGCCCGTATTGCGGTGAGTTCGACGGCATTGTCGTCCCGAACCTCATGAGCGGCAATCTCCTGGTCAAGGGCTTACAGATCAGCACCGGCGCCTTGGGTTGCGGCATCCTGATGGGCGCTACCGTTCCGATCGCGATCACCGGACGCTCCGACTCCAAGGAACAGGCCTATCTCTCTCTCGCGGCCTGCGCGGCGATGATGAACTGACGCCTTCTTTGCCTTACACACATGATATCCCAAAAAAGGTACTGCCTGTCCGACAGTACCTTTTTTTTGCCGTATATGCCAGGGGGGACGGTTCTCCTTGGCTTGTTTTCGGTCAAAAGGGACAGATCTCACAGGTTCGCTCACAATTTAATTGACTTGCATCGTGATTAGGCGTAAACTATGTTTTGACACAGAAACACTTTATTGATTCAACGTGTTAAAGCGTTATTTGTATATACGATTCTGCTCAGCTTTGATGCAGGGAATGAGAGGTATTCTAACATGGCAGTCAAAATCCTGATGCTGGTGGTATTTTTTGCGATCATGATCGGTGTGGGCCTCTACTGCCGCAAAAACGCGACCGACGTCAACGGTTTTGTCCTGGGCGGCAGAAGTGTCGGCCCGTGGCTCACCGCCTTTGCCTACGGAACCTCCTATTTTTCCGCTGTTGTCTTTGTCGGCTACGCGGGACAGTTTGGCTGGCGCTTCGGGATCGCCGCGACCTGGGCCGGCATCGGCAATGCCCTGATCGGGTCGCTTGCCGCATGGATGCTGCTCGGACGCCGCACACGCATCATGACACAGCACCTGGACTCCAGGACGATGCCGGAGTTTTTTGAAAAGCGCTTCGGATCTTCTTCTTTGAAGCTCGCCGCAAGCGCCGTGACCTTTGTTTTTCTGATTCCGTATACCGCGTCTTTATACAACGGCTTGTCGCGTCTCTTCGGCATGGCCTTTCATATCGATTATGCGGTCTGTGTCGTCGTGATGGCGGTGCTGACCGGGATCTACGTCATCGCCGGCGGCTACATGGCAACCGCCGTCAACGACTTTATCCAGGGGATCATCATGATCTTCGGGATCTGCGCCGTGATTTACGCGGTGCTGCGTTCACAGGGCGGCTTTATGGCGTCACTGGACGGTCTTGCGCGGATTACGGATGAAAGCGTGTCTTCGACTCCCGGCGTCTTTAACTCATTTTTCGGCCCGGACCCCGTCAATCTCCTGGGGGTCGTACTGCTGACGAGTCTCGGCACCTGGGGACTGCCGCAGATGGTGCAAAAGTTTTACGCGATCCGTTCCGAAAAGAGCGTCGAAACCGGCACGATCATCTCCACCTTTTTCGCCTTTATTATTGCCGGCGGATGCTATTTCCTCGGCGGCTTCGGCAGACTCTTTTCCGACCGTGTGGATGTCGCTAAGGAAGGATATGACGCCATTGTCCCGGCGATGCTCTCGGGGCTTCCGGATCTGTTGATTGCGATTGTCGTGATCCTGGTCCTCTCCGCTTCGATGTCGACGCTCTCTTCTCTTGTGCTGACGTCCTCTTCGACGCTTACGATCGATTTTATCAAGGGAAGTGTTGCCAAAGACATGGATGAGAAAAAACAGGTCTTACTCATGCGCGTGCTGATCGTCGTCTTTATCGCGATCTCCGTCGTTATCGCCCTCATCCAGTACAGAGGCTCCATCTCCTTTATCGCACAGCTCATGGGCGTGAGCTGGGGCGCACTTGCGGGTGCCTTCCTTGCGCCCTTCCTCTTCGGTCTCTACTGGAAGGGTACGACAAAAGCCGCCTGCTGGATCTGCTTTTTGTTTTCGACAATCCTCATGCTCCTCAATATCTTTTTCAGACCGCAGTTTCCAACACTCCTGCAGTCGCCGATCAATGCCGGCGCCTTCTGCATGATCGCGGGACTCATCATCGTGCCCGTCGTTTCGCTCATCACAAAGCGTCCCGACGGTACGCTCGTCGACGAGGCCTTCTCCTGCTACGAGCGCCGTGTCCTTGTCCCGCAGAGGGAGGCCCTGGGGGACGGCGACGGCGCGGAGTCGTAAAATCAAAAAAACAGGGGGCCTGTTGGGGCACCCTCCGTGAGGAAGATTCTTTGAGGAAGCAATCACCGGCGCAAAAGAATATGAAACCGGCGCGACCGCCATGGCCGCGCCGGTTTTGTCACTTGGATTTTGGGGGCAAAATCCGATGCTCGTTATGCGTGTGGACAGAAGCAATTCGAGATTATTGCGGATCAGATACAGATCCCTTCTGCAAGTCTGCCTGGTTGATCGCAGGCGTCTCTACACGCTTTGTTAAATACAGGCAGTATGCCGCGGATACGATGACGATCCCGATATGCAGGATCAAATTCACAAGCTGAGAGCCTTCGTCGGATGCGAATACAGAGGACACGTCGATGAAACTGTGCGCCAGGATCCCGGGCAGAAGGCTTCCGCTCTTGTAAAAAACAAACGTAAAGACAAAGCCGAGGGCAACCGCGAAGACCACCTGGGCGAGCGTCTCAACCAGATTATGTCCGGTAAACAGATTCACAATATGCCCGAGTCCGAAGGTGACGGAAGAGACAATAACAGCCGCTTTGACGCTGCCGTCCTTCAGCATGGCCTTGAACAGGAAGCCGCGAAAAATCAGTTCCTCCGCAAATCCGACCAAAGCCATGGATACGGCGGCATAGATCAGTCCCGGTATCGGGTAATCCGGCGAAAAACCGCCGAAAAGATTCATGCAGGAAAGAAGCCACAGCGGGATGAACCACAGCATGGCCTTGCTGTTCTTCGCCCATCCGGCCAGGCCGTACTTTCCCATAAGCTCGTTCTTTTTCACAAACAGGAAAATCGCTGCGGATATCACGATCAGGCCCAGCATGTGCCACAGCGAATCGAGGCCGAAATTGTTTTGCAGCGTCCCCATGCCCACCGTGTAGATCACGATCCATAGGATCGCAAAGGTGATCTCGCTTTTTTCATACAGTTTCTTCATGTTCCTTCTCCTCCTGCATAGCCGCGAGAAAAGCGCCGTTCCAAGCCCGTTCCAGGTGCTCCGCGACCAGTTTTTCATCATATTCCATACCGTTGTTGGCAATGATGCTGGCATAGCCGTGCGCAAACAGCGCCACGGTCAGAAATATCTGCTTGGTTTTTTCCGCGCTCAATCCGGCACCCTCCTGCATGGCGGCAAGGACCGGAACCAGCTCTTCGGACTCGATCATCTCCAGCAGACTGTTCTCCTCCGCATATCCGGATTGAAACAGAAAACAGAACAACTGCGGTTCCTCTACAGCAAACCGGATATAGTTCAAGCCGATCCCAAGGATTGGATTCTGTTCCGGCATAATCGTCATTATATACTCTGAATGCAAATGATTGACTTGCGCATAAGCAGCACGTTTCATGGCGTCAATGGTTGAAAAGTGATACATGACCGGCTGCGTGGAACAGCGCAGCTGCGCAGAGACCGTTCTGGCGTTGATATTCTCATATCCACTTTGTTTTGCAACTTCAATGGCTGCATTTATGATCATGTCTTTTGCAATTCTTGCTTTTGGTGGCATGTACAGCTTCTCCTCGCTTTATTATAACATTCGTTATATAACGATAATTATTATACATGGTTCTCCTCAGCTTGTCAATACAAATCGTCAAAAAGGCACTCGGAGCTTCCGAGTGCCTTAATACAAAAGCCCGAAGGGAGGCAACTTCCTTACGAAGTGCCTCCCTTTATGCGCCCTGCTTTTTAATAATCTTTCGATTTGGGTGTCAAAAGTATTGCTTCATGTTTCAGACATCTAAACCGTATTACTGATATAGAAGAAATAATCTTTTCAGTATCACCGGCTGTCTCCTGCGCACCCGCTTCCGCCTTTTCTTCCACTTCGGCCTTTGCCGTTTCCTCTTCCTGCGCCTGTGACGCCTGCGAAGAAGACTGTGTCGCTGCGGGCGCCGCCGATCCCCCGCAGGCGCAAAGCGCAAGTATTGCGACTTCTTTTTCGTCCTGCCGCCGGCGGCAAGGGTCACTCCTTGCGCAGATACGTCTCCACCGTAACGGTGGTACCGCCTGCTCCCGTGCGGACGGTAACCGCACCGCAATCCGTCGTAACGAAAACCGCGGAGCCATCCTCCTCAAGACGTGACAGCAGCTCCTCATGCGGATGCCCGTAGCGGTTGTTTCTGCCACAGGAGATCAGGGACAACCGCGCATCGATGAGCGACAAAAACCGTTCATCCGTCGTAAAGCGGCTTCCGTGATGTGCGACCTTCAATAGTGTCAGATGACGCTGCTCTCCGGGAAGCAGCGCAAGCGTATCGTTCAGTTCCCGCAATCCCTCGCCCTCGACATCTCCGGTAAACAGTGCGGTGAAACTTCCGTAACGCATATGTAACACCGCAGAATGTGCATTGGCATTCCCCGATCGTACCGCAAGGCCTTCCGGATGCGGAGCAAGACAGGTAAAAATGAGCTCCCCTGCGGAAAATGTCATGCCGCGGGACAGATAAACGACAGGAATATCCAGGCGGGATGCGTACAATACAAGATCCCTGTAGGTATCATCGGATGATTTTTGCCATATATATCCGGAATTTACGGATTGCGTATGGTCTGTTTCATTTCTTCGTACACCCGCTGCGTTCGAACCTGACGGACGGTCTGTCTCCGGAATGCCCTCGGCGCACATGGACGCCATTTCCTCCCTGCGGCCGGCTTCCGGAAGCATCAGGCAACCGATCCGGATGCCGCCCTGCTCCATATCCTCCATCAACTCCATGACGCCGTTCACGTGATCCGCGTCCTCATGGGAAATGATGACGGCATCAAGGAAACCGATGCCCTCATGCTTGAGATAGGGAAGGATCGTAGTTTGCCCGACGCCGGACTGCGACGTGGACCCTCCGTCGATCAGAAAGCAGGCGTCTCCGGTGCGGACCACGATCGCGTCTCCCTGACCGACATCCAGCATGGTAACCGTAAGCGCGGGACGCATGCGAGGTAAAAGAACAATCACTGCGACAAGCAAAATCACATAACGCATACTGCCCGGCAGGAGCATTCTGTCAGACATCTTACCTTTCTTGTGCCTTGTATCTTTTGTATTCTTATCCGAAAAGCGCCCGCGATGCATACTGCGCTTCATACGTGTGCTGACATATACAAATATGGCGACCAGAAGGTAAAACACAACCACCTGCCAGGCCGCAGCGGTTCCTGTAACGAAGCGGTGGAGAGGCAGAGATTCCGTTATGCGGCAAATCCCCTCATATATATCAAGAATCAGCCTGCAGATCCATGCACCCGCCACAGCCAACGCATCTGACACAACCTCCGCTCCTGCCGTACCGGCTAAAGACAAACCATCCCCCGCCTTAGTTGCAACAGCCGTCACGGCACCCGCGCCAAATCCTCCGGACAGCAAAGTCCCGATGCTGCCCGTCACAAGAATCCAAAGCCCCGCACCGAACAACAGCGTCATCAGGGGAATCACGATCAGGTTGAGCAATACCGCATAAGGAGACACCGTATAAAAGCTCATCATTTGTACCGGAAGCGTAAAAAGCACGACCGCAAGTCCCGTCAGAAATGTCCGGATGGCGGCGTCCTTCTTTTCTTCAACACGCATCCGCAGGTTCTTCGGACCAAAGCACTGTTTTTTTTCACGAAGCGGAAGCATCGCAGGGGCAAGAATGCCCAACGCACAGATCGCGCCAAAGGACATCAGAAACACACTGTCTTTTGCGTACCGCGGCTGTTCGATCAGCAGAAGAATCCCCGCGAGCGACATCGCGGACAGCGGGTCATAGGTCCTTCCAAAAACCGGCGCCGCCAGATACAGGCCAAACATCACAATGGCGCGCAGGGTGCTCAACGGCATGCCGCACATGATCCCGTAGACGCACAAAAAGACCATCGCGGCCGCGGCACAGACGGGATACGGAAGCCGCATCTTTTTGAGACATTTTAACAGGAGTGTACCGAGAATCCCCGCATGGAGACCGGAAATGCTCAGCAGATGACCGATCTGATTTCTCGCATAGAGTTCCTTCAGGCCGGGATCCAGCGTCGATTTGTCTCCGAGCATGATCGCGCGCATCATGCCGGCATCCTCCGGCAAAAGATACCGGTCAAATAACGCACCCGCCGCGTAACGCACCGTAAAGAGCGCTTCCCCGACCGGGTCGGCATCTCCCGTGACCCCGGACAGAACTGCGTCCCGGATCGTATAGTCGATGTTTCTGAGCCTGTAATAAGAAAGCGCATCAAACTGGCCGGGATTGGTCGCAGACGAAAAACACCTTGCTTCTCCGCAAAGAACCACCTTCTGTCCGGTGCGCACCTGCGTGGCCGTTTGCTCTTCATCCCGCGCAAAAAATACACGTACCCTTTGCGCATGACGGTCCAAAGGACGCACAAGCATCAGCAACGCAGCGCTGCCGTCCACATTTGTTCGAATCTCTTTTCTTTCCACGATGCCTTCCAGACGGATCATTCTTCTGTCTGCCGCTGCATACGGATCAACTTCGGGTGCGTAAAAAAAATGCAGAACAAAAAGAATCCCTGAAAGAAGTGTCAGGAAGGCAAGACAAAACGGACGTCTCATCCTTTTCCTTTAGCTGTGAATGACGGGAAGCCGCACGGTAAAGATCGTTCCGACCCCTTCCGTGCTGGAAGCTTCTATCTCCCCCTTGTGCGCGGTGACTGCCTGCCGGACTACGGACAGGCCCAGACCCGTTCCACCGATCTCTCTCGAACGGGACTTGTCCACGCGATAGAATCTGTCATAGATATGTGCGAGCTCCTCTTCGGGCATGCCGATGCCCGAGTCGGATACCTTGACGGTAAAATAACGGGGATCGGCGTCCAGTTCCACACGGACCCATCCGCCCTCACGGTTGTATTTGATCGCATTTTCCACAAGATTCATCACGACCATGGAAAACTTGACCTCATCCACCTCCGCATGAATCTCCCGTGTGCTCTCCATCGTCAGATCGACATTGCGCTGTCTGGCAATCGGCCGGAGACGTTTCATGACGATCTCCGTCAGCTCGTTGATATTGACCTGCGTGATGTTTAAGGGTGCTGCCTGCTTGTCGGCCTTGACGAGGGTCAACAGATCATTGATGATCCGGTCCTCCCGGTCGATCTCCTCGCTGATGTCCTTCAGAAAATCCCTGTACATCTCCGTCGGCGCATCCGGTTGCGAAAGCAGTGTATCGGACAATACCTTGATCGAGGTCAAAGGAGTCTTGAGCTCATGCGACACATTGGAGACAAATTCCTGTCTGGAATCGTCGAGCGCCTTCACGCGGGACTGCAGCCGGTTAAAGGCCCCCGTGATCTGCTCCGTCTCGAGATAATCCGGCACCGAAATCGGCTCGTCGCTGTATCCGGCACCGATGTCGTTGATGGCGCGGGTAATCCTGTCGAACGGACGTAAAAGAATCTCCGAAGCGATCATGGCAAAGAACAGAATCGCGAGAATCACGATCAGCTGAATGCGGTTGGCCTTGGTCGTAAGGATCCGCATCATCGAAACGACCGGTCTCGTCGACCCCTGTGCCCATAAGGCCCCCCGGATCAGACCGTTTTCCGTCACCGGATACACGATCGTCACGGTCGATGTCGTCTCGTCATACAGGGTTTCCTGTACCTGTTCTTCCCCTTCCATGCTGCGGCGGATGCTGTCATCGACAGCAACCGTGCCGTCAAGTTCCCCTTCCGAATCCCACAGAAACTGGAGCTCGGGATTCACGACGAGGATCCTGCCCTCATAGATGTCGGACATCAGCGACAGCTGCGCCTTTGCCTTCTGTGAGGAGGCGTTTTGAAAGAAATCCTCTTCGAGCAGCAGTCTGCCGAGCGTGTCGAGATGTTCTTTCATTTCCTCCTCGCGTACCTCCACGGCACGCTTTTCGTAATTGGCAAGAATCGCATAACGGATGATGGTACAGGCCGATAAGCCTACCAGCGCAAGAATCAGAAAAAAACGAACCCTGAGACTTTTAAAGAATCCGTGAACTCTCTGCCTGATCACGATTGAAAGTAATATCCGGTGCCCCATTTGGTGCGGACATAGACGGGCTCCGACGGATTGGTTTCAAGCTTTTCACGCAGTCTTCGCACATGCACGTCGACCGTGCGCACATCTCCCGGATAATCGCTCCCCCAGATGGAACGCAAGAGTTCCTCCCTGCTGTAGACCTTGCCCGGGGTCTTTGCCAGAAGCTCCAGTACCTCAAACTCCCGGCCGGTCAGATTGATCTCGCGGTTATCCACGTACACCCTGCGGTATTCCTCGTTGAGCGTCAGTGCGCCGTATGTCAGCACGCCGGGAGACTCCTCCTTGTGGTCCGTGCGCCGCATGATTGCCTTGATCCTTGCCTTGACCTCCAGAATGTTAAACGGCTTGGTAATATAATCATCCGCACCGTATTCAAGACCCAGAATCTTGTCCATGTCGTCGCCTTTGGCCGTGATCATGATGATCGGCACAGAGGAAGCCTCGCGGATCTGCTGGCAGACCTCAAAGCCCGAGAGCTTTGGCAGCATCACGTCCAGCAGGATGATGTCGTAGCTCTTTTCCGCAGCCAATGACAGTGCTTCCTCCCCGTCATAGGCACAGTCCACCTCCATGCCGTCCTGTTCGAGCGAATACCGGATTCCTTTGACGATCGACTTTTCATCGTCCACGATCAACGCTTTTTTTGACATCTCTTTTTGCTACACCCTATACCCTGATATATTCCCTGATGGTTGCAAACGTCCTGTCCTTGATTCCCGAGACGTTCATGATCTCTTCAATGCTGCGAAACGGTCCGTGCTCCTCCCTGTAACGGACGATGTCCGCGGCACGGCCGGGACCGATCCCGTTTAAGGTGCATAACTCCTGCGCACTCGCGGTATTGATATTGATTCTCGTATCCTGCGTCTGCACGTCAAACGCGGTCGCGTCTTCCGTACCCGCAAACAGCTGTGTCTCTCCCGTCACCGGGATATACAGACGCATACCGTCCGAAATCAGCGACGCCTGATTGACGATATGACGATCCGCGTCATCGGTAAATCCGCCGGCTGCCGTCACGGCATCGATCACGCGCGCGCCTTCCTGCAGGGTGTAGACGCCCTCGCTGACAACGGCACCGCAGACATGTACCAGCAATACGGATTCCGGAGCTGCCTCTTCCCGTACGGACTGCGTTGCGGTCTGTTCGACGGAATCCGCCGGCAACGAAGAAAGTCCGCTCACCTGAGCCGCATCCTCTTCGGGCAACACAAATGCCCTTTTCTTTTCGCAACCGGCCGCCGCAAGCATGATCGGAATGCATACGGCAATCAGCAGCCGAAACTGCCATAATAAACGTTTTTTTGATAATAGATATACGATTTTTTGCATGAGCCCTCTCCTTTCATGAGGGAAAAGAGAGGTTCCCGCCTCAGGCAATCCTCATTTTAGCCGAAAACGGAAGAAAATGCAAGATTTTTGTAACATTTTTTTAATATTTTAGTCGCCCGCCGTCTCATCCGTGATCGACACCGCGTCCGGCTCCGGCAAAAGCATCTCCTCATAGTGCCGTCCGACGACCTGTTTCATCATGCTTTCGGACATTTCCTTGAGTGTCTGGTTGCTGTCGGCGCCGTTCCATATCTGTGTAAAAGCAATCTCTAAACGCATCCAGAGATTGCTCGTCTCGATCATCTTGGGCATCGGCACGGAGGCGGTGTAGACGTCAAAAAACACGGCCAGCCTCTCATCCTCATAATGCGGGATGGTGCGGGCGGGGAGCTTCCCGGTCTGTCTGAAGATCGACTCATCGGTTCCGGACACCAGAAACTCGGCAAAATCCGCCGCCTCCGGTACATGCTCCGAGTAACCGTTGATCACGACGCAGTCCGTCACGGACATGGTACGTGTGTCATAAAAATCATTGAGTGCGGGAATATCCGCTGCCCCGTACTCGTAGGGACATTCGCCGCTCTCCTGCGCTTTTGTGATTCTCGTCACGGCATCGCTCGTTACCACGGTAAACAGCATCTTGCCGGCAATAAAATCCTCGATGATGGATTCGTAATTGACGCTGCCCGCATCAATCGCAAAGTACGTGTTGAGCTTCTGATAGGCCTTCATGCAGCTGACCATTTCCGAGTTGTAGAGATTGAGCGATGCGATATCGTCCCCCGCGGGACCGCCGGCATTCATGTAAGCGCCGACAAAGAAATAGTTGTAAAAAACATCCGTCACATCCCACTTAAAAACCGCTTCCACGGTGGCGGGCGCATTATAGGAGCTTGCAAATTTCAAAAGATCCGCTATTGTCCTCGGGATTTTTTCCGAGATGCGTGCCTCGATTTCGTCCGCCATCGGTACGCCCTCGTCCGTCGTCATCGTACTGACGTCGGCATCCTCCGACACGCCGAGCTCCTGCCTGACAACCTGCTCGAGATAGGTCTTGTTATACATCAGTACACTCGTCTCGTAATAGAAGGGATAGGCCACGTAACGTCCCTGATAGGTCACGGCGTTCCTCGCGGACTCCGGAAAGTCATTGGGTGAAAAAGGCGAGCCGGACAGTGCGACATCAGAAGTCAGACCTGCCAGATGCGCCTTTTCGAGCATATCGTTGGTCACGATGTAGAGATCGGGAAAAACATCTTCATAGAGTGAGGTACTGTAGATATTTTCGAGAATCTCGACACCGGAAACATGTACGGGTTCAATGCGCACGTCGTCATGTGTCTCGTTATAGGCAACCGCACGGATATTGAGATAATCCGAAAGCGCCTCGTCACTGTACCACAGCCTGATCGTCGTCTTTTGCATATTGAAAAAGCCTGCCACCGTATCGGTGGCATGAAAGGCTCCCGTACCCAGTATGGCCAGCACCGCAACCAGTATCAGCAGCAGTATGGCGGTTAACGCCCTGACGCTTCCCTTCATAGACTCGCTTCCAGAATGGATACCATCTCATCCACCTGCTCATTGGTGACAATCAACGGGGGCACAAAACGGATCACATCGGGTCCCGCATTGATCAGAATCAGTCCCTTTTCAAGCGCTCTTCCTGTGATATCCGCAACCGGCCCGGAAAACACAAGCCCCTGCATCAGTCCCCTTCCCCTGCGCGCAAGAATCTGTTCGTGACGCGCAACCAGCGCGTCGAGCTGTTTTTCGAGATACGGTGCGACCTTTTCCACATGCTGCAGGATATGGTCCCTGCGGAACAGATCAAATACCGTCGCCATCGCCTTCGTCGCCAGCGGATTGCCTCCGAAGGTCGTCCCGTGATCACCGGGAACCAGCACGGGTGCGGCTTTTTCGGAAACAAGAAATGCGCCGCCCGGCACACCGCAGGTCAGCGCCTTGGCCAGGGTGAGTACATCCGGGAGAACGCCCGCGTGCTGGAAGGCAAACATCCTGCCGGTCCTGCCCATGCCGCACTGGATCTCATCGAAAATCAGCAGGACATCCTTTTCGTCACAGAGTGCTCTGAGCTCTCGCAAAAACGCGTCCTCCGCAACGATCACGCCACCCTCGCCCTGCACGGGCTCGACAATGACCGCGCAGGTGCGCTCATTCAGGAGCGCCTTCACACTGTCGATGTCGTTGAGCAGGGCAAAGGAGACGCCGCCGATCAGCGGCTCGAAGGGATCCCGGTAGGCCTTTGTGCCCGTCACGGAGAGGGCTCCAAAGGTCCTTCCGTGAAAGGAATGTTCAAATGCGATGATCTGCGCATCCGTCTTTCCCGTTTTCTGGTAATAATACTTTCTTGCGCATTTCAGTGCGCCCTCCACCGCCTCCGTACCGCTGTTGGTAAAGAATACGCGCGACAAGCCGCTCTCTTCGAGCAGCATCGAAGAAGCCGTGATGGCCGGATCGTTGTAATAATAATTGGAGGTATGGATGATCTTGTCGATCTGCATCTTCAGCGCATCGTCATAGCCCGGATAATGATGTCCGAGCGCAAAGACCGCAATTCCCGCAAAGAAATCCAGATACTTTTTCCCTTCCGTATCATACAGATACATGCCCTCGCCGCGGTCAAGAATTACCGGATAACGGTTATAGGTATGCAAAAGGGTCTGTTCGGCATGATCGATGCGCTGCATGGTTTGTCCGTTCATATCGCTTCCTCAGTCCTCTTCGTCAAAAAACATGGTGCCCACACCCTGATTGGTAAAGATCTCGAGCAACAGGCAGTGAGGTATCCGTCCGTCGAGGATGTGCACCCGGTGCACGCCGCCCCGGACGGCATCCGTGCAGCCCTCGAGCTTGGGCAGCATCCCGCCCTGAATATGTCCCTCGCGGATGAGATCCTCCGCTTCCTTCAGGCTCATCCGGGAGATAAAGCCTTCTTTTTTTTCGTAATCCCTGTACACGCCCTCCACATCCGTGAGAAAGGCGAGCTTGTCCGCGGCCAGCGCCTTGGCAATCGCACAGGCGGCATCGTCCGCATTGATGTTATAGGTCTGAAAGTCGTCATCGAGTCCGACGGGCGAAATAATGGGTAAAAAGTCATTCTCGAGAAGATCCGTAATGACCTGCGGACAAACCTCCGTGATCTCCCCGACAAAGCCGATATCCTGACCGTCAGACATCCGTTTTTTCACATGCAGAAGTCCTCCGTCCTTGCCGCTGATGCCGATGGCTTTGACCCCGAGAGACTCGACCAGACTCACCAGATGCTTGCCGACGCGTCCAAGCACCATCTCCGCGATTTCCATCGTCTCTGCGTCCGTCACGCGCAGGCCGTTCACAAACTGCGCCTCCTTACCGGATTTCTCCACCCAGTGCGAGATTGCTTTTCCGCCGCCGTGTACGATGACCGGTTTGAAGCCGACGAGCTTTAAGAGGGTGACATCCTGGATGACACTCTTTTGCAAAGACTCGTCCTCCATGGCGCTGCCGCCGTATTTGACGACGATGATCCGCCGGTTAAACTTACGGATATAAGGCAGGGCCTCTATCAGCACCCCGGCCTTCTGCATGGATGTCTGCATGTCCTGATTCAAAACGGCTCCTTTCCGACCGCTACGAACGGTAGTCCGCGTTGATCTTTACATAGTCGTAGCTTAAATCACAGCCCCAGGCGCAGGCTTCCTCCGAGCCCGCGTGCATGTCACAGATCGCCGTGACTTTTTCCGCAGACAGTATCAAGGCGGCGGTGGCGTCATCAAAGTCAAGGGCGCAACCGTTCGCAAAGATGTCGAGCGTTCCGTTTGCGGAAGTGATCGTGAGCGATACCTGTTCCGGATCAAAGGGAACACCCGCATAGCCGAGTGCGCAGAGAATCCTTCCCCAGTTGGCATCATGTCCGAACAGCGCCGCCTTGGTCAGGGACGACGTGATCACGCTCTTTGCCAGTGTCCTTGCGTGTTCTCTTGTATCCGCACCTTTGACGATCACCTCAAAGAGCGCCGTCGCTCCCTCGCCGTCCCCCGCAAGCATCTGTGACAGATGTGCGCATACAAAGAAGAGCGCCTCCCGGAAGATCTCATAGGCGGGGCCCTCCTCTTCGATCCTCTTTGCGCCGGAAGCGCCGTTCGCAAGGACGAGCAGCGTGTCGTTGGTCGAGGTGTCTCCGTCGACGGAGATCATGTTAAAGGTATCCTCCACGACATCCGACAGCGCCTTCTGCAACAGTTCCCTTGAGATTGCGGCATCCGTCGTCACAAACGACAGCATCGTACCCATGTCGGGATGGATCATGCCGCTGCCCTTGGCCATACCGCCGAGGGTACAGGATATGCCGTCGACGAAAAACTGCACGGCACACTCCTTTTCGTGCGTATCGGTCGTCATGATCGCCTTTGCCGCGCGGTTACCGGCCTCAAGCTCCGGTGAAAGCATCCGCTTCATCGGCAAAAGTCCCGTCTTCAGTTTGTCAAAAGGAATCTGCATCCCGATCACGCCGGTCGACGCGATCAGTACCTCCTCACTGTCGATGCCGAGGAGGCGCGCGGTCTCCTGTGCGGTCTTTTTACAGACCCCTTCTCCTTCCTTTCCCGTACAGGCATTGGCAATGCCGGCATTGATGACGACCGCACGTACCTGTCTTTCCTGATCGATCAGCGCCCGGTCCCATAAAACGGGAGCGGCCTTGACCTGGTTTCTGGTAAAGACGCCGGCTGCCGTACAGGGAGATTCCGCGTACAACAGCACCAGATCCTCCCTTCCGCTGTATTTGATTCTTGCCTCCGTGCTGGCGGCCATAAAGCCTTTGGCCGCGGTCACACCGCCTTCAATCTGCCGCATCGTTAAACACCGTCACATTCCGTTCATTGAGTATATAATCGTAATAATGGGAATCGCTGCAAAGACGCCATCCCATGCTCTGCCAGAAAAGATTGCCGATTTCGTTTTTGATAAACGCATTGAGAAGAATGCGGTTGATCTCCTCTCTCTTAAGCGCTTCGATGCAAAAACGCACCATGGCACTGCCGATGCCGCGTCTGCGGTATTCCTTTGCGACACACACATGATAAAAGCAGGCGCTCCTGCCGTCATGTCCGCACAGAATCGCACCGACGATGTGTCCGTCCTGCTCCGCCACGGCGCAGCTCGACGGATTGCGCAAAAGAAAGCGCTCAATCCCCTCTTCGGAATCATCGATCGCACGGATCCCGAATCCGGGAATCGTCTTCCAGAGCGCATAAACGGACGGATAATCCGTAATCGTCATCGCACGTACCATGCCAGCTCCTACAAAAATGCCGGCGGATCGCAAAGACCCGTCGTCTCTTCGATGCCGCAGACCAGGTTCATGTTCTGCACCGCCTGTCCCGCGGCGCCCTTGACGAGATTGTCGAGTGCCCCGGTCATGATCAGCCTCCGGTTTCTCCGGTCAACGGCTACCTGCAGATCGACGCGGTTGGAACGGGCCACATAGCGTGTTTCCGGAAAACGTCCCCCGGGAAGCACGCGTACAAAGGGCTCGTCACGATAAAACGCCTGATAGATCCCGCGCACTTCCTCTTCGTCCGTCTCCCTTGCAAGATCCGCATAACAGGTGGCAAGGATCCCGCGGTTCATCGGCACCAGATGCGGGGTAAAGGTCAGCGTCAGTTTCCTGCCGGCGGCAAAGGACAGCTGCTCCTCGATCTCCACGGTATGACGGTGTGTCGTCACACCGTAGGGCTTGCAGCTCTCATTGACTTCACAAAACAGATTGTCCGTTTTGGCGCCGCGGCCGGCACCGGATATGCCGGACAGCGCATCGACGATCAGCGAATCGGGGTGGATGAGCCCTTCCTTGACGGCGGGAAAGCAGGTCAGGATCGCACAGGTCGTGTAGCAGCCGGGATTGGCGATGAGACGTGCTTTTCTGATCTCCTCCCTGCGGATCTCGCACAGGCCGTAGACCGCTTCCGCGATCAGCCCGGGTGCGCCGTGCCGGATATGGTACCACGCCTCGTACGTCGCGGCATCCGCGAGCCGGAAATCCGCACTCAGGTCTATGACGCGCGCCTTCTCAAGGATCTCTTTCCCGATGACGCCGGAAAGATATCCCTGCGGCGTCGCGGTAAAGATCACATCGGCGCATTCCGCCATGCCGGGCAGATCGTCCTCGCGGCACGTTTCATCGATCAGTCCCTCAAAATTGCGGTAAATATCCGCATAACGCTCTCCCGCATGGCTCTTTGAACCGAGCCAGACGATCCGCGCATCCGGATGCTTCAAAAGCAGCGAGACAAGTTCCGCCCCGGCATAGCCGGTGGCCCCCATCACGGCAACATGGATCATGTGTCTTCCTCATCCCTGTTTTCTCTTCCGTCACAACGAAATAAGTATACAATACATCGGGGATTATTTGCAATGCGGGGCAAGTTGTTGTATGATGAATACTGTTTTTTAGAGGACGTTTCATCACGTTTAAGAGGATCTTGCCATGGCAAAAGAAAAAGTAGTACTCGCCTACTCGGGCGGGCTCGATACGACGGCTATCATTCCCTGGCTGCATGAAAACTATGACTGTGAAGTCATCTGCCGCTGCGTGGATGTCGGACAGGGCGAGGAAACGGAGCATCTCGAGGAACGCGCGCTTTCCACCGGCGCCTCCAAACTCCATATCCTCGATGTCACCGACGAGTTTGCGTCAGAATACATCACGCCCTGCGTCATGGCGCATGCGGTATACGAAAACGCCTATCTGCTGGGTACCTCCATGGCCAGACCGCTCATTGCCAAAAAACTGGTCGAAATCGCAAGAAAGGAAGGCGCTACCGCCATCTGCCACGGAGCGACCGGTAAGGGCAACGACCAGATCCGTTTTGAGCTCGGCATCAAGGCACTCGCGCCGGACCTGAAGATCATCGCCCCCTGGCGCAGCGACAAATGGAAGATGTCCTCCCGCGCGGACGAGATCGAATACTGCAAACAGCACGGCATCGATCTGCCCTTTTCCGCGGACTCGAGTTATTCGAGGGACCGCAATCTCTGGCATATCTCGCATGAAGGGCTCGAGCTCGAAGATCCCGCTCTCGCACCCGATTACTCGCATCTGCTGGTCTTAAGCGTACCGCCGGAAAAGGCGCCCGATACGCCGACCCATGTAACCATGACCTTTGAGGCGGGCGTACCCAAAACCATCAACGGAAAAGAAATGAAAGTGGCCGATATCATCCGTACACTCAACCGCCTCGGCGGAGAAAACGGCATCGGCATCGTCGACATTGTCGAAAACCGCGTGGTCGGCATGAAGTCAAGGGGCATCTACGAGACGCCGGGCGGCACCATCCTCTATGCCGCGCACCAGCAGCTCGAAGAGCTGATCCTGGACCGTGATACCTATACGCTGAAAAAGGAAATGGGAAATAAATTTGCGGATCTCGTCTACGAAGGCAAGTGGTTTACGCCCCTGCGCGAAGCGCAGCAGGCCTTTATCGTGTCGACACAGCGCTTTGTCACGGGAGAGGTCCGTTTCCGCCTCTACAAGGGCAACATCATCAAGGAAGGCACCACCTCCCCGTACTCGCTCTACAGCGAATCGCTCGCGTCGTTTACGACGGGGGATCTCTACGACCATCATGACGCGGAGGGCTTTATCAATCTCTTCGGCCTCTCCTGCAAGGTCCGCGCAATGGTGCTCGGAGAAAAGACAAAGGACATCTGAATCATCGTGCGTTCCCTTGCCTTTCTGACCGGATATGTCATCTGCATCAATCTGCTGGGACTCTTCCTCATGTGGAGCGATAAGCGGCGCGCAAAGCGTCTTGCTTATCGCATCCCGGAGTCGACCCTTTTTGCAACCGCTCTGATCGGCGGCTCTGTGGGGACCCTGCTCGGCATGTTTTTGTTTCGTCACAAAACAAAAAAGCGCTGCTTCCTCATCGGTCTTCCCGTGATTGTCGCAGCGCAGATTCTCGTTCTTTTGATTCTGATCCGCTCACCCCTGCAGATCCTGTTTCTCTGAATCCGTCAGCATGTCACCACGATCCCGCCGTCTCCGGCATAGACGGTGGCAACGCCTGCGGCATCGACGATAACCGCTTCGCGGAACGAACAGCGCGTAAGAATCATGTCGCGCACGGTCATGGCGCGCTCATAGCAGTTGACATGCGTGATCATCAGACGTTTCTTTTCGACATCGGAGGTTTCCTTTGCGATAATATCGACCATCTTCATCAGGGCCTTTTTGGTCCCGATCCCCTGACCGCGCTGGATGATGACGCCCTCCTCCGCACTCATGACGGGCTTGATGTTCATCGTGGAAGCCACGATCGATTTGACGCCGGTCAGTCTTCCGTTTTTCCGCAGCGTATCGAGATTGTCGAGCACAAAGTAGGTACGCATCTCCTCTTTGTACCGCTCCGCCTGTTCCACGACCTCCTCAAAAGAAGCGCCGCCTTCCTTGAGTTCCCGGATCAGAATCGCGATATTGGCCTCGCCGCAACAGGCGGACCAGGAATCCAGTACATGGATTTTCTTTCCGTCGTCATATTCTTCTTCGTAGAGATTTTTGCCGAGCACGGCACTGTTATAGGAACCCGACAGAGGGGAAGAAAGCGTTACGACATAGACTTCGTCAAAATCCCCCGTAAATGCACGCATATACCGGTCGGGTGAAGGACAGGCGGTTTTTGCGGGATTGGGGGAGGCGGCGACACGCGCGATAAAATCGAGCTGGTCAAAATGCTCGTCATCCATGACCTGATAATCGCCGATTTCCAGAGACAGCGGTACCACCTCGATGCCCGGATCCTTCCGGAGTGCATCGGGCAGATCACAACAGCTGTCCACCACAAGCTTGTACGACATCTCAGCCCCCCGAGACGCTCTTTAAGGCGTCAAACGCGGAACTGAAGACGCCTCCCATCTCCTCTAACTGTGCCCAGGTATACCAGGCACCCGATAACTGAATCGAATGGATCGCAATATCTGTTACGACCACCTTGCTGGGCTTTCCGTGAACCACAATATACGCCTCCTGGTTGAGTGATAACGGCACCAGATAGACACGTTCCATGTCAATATAGTAATTCAGATAATCCAGAGCTACGTTTTTATTGAGCACCTGTGTCTTGAGCATAATAAGATTATACTATTCCTTCGGATAAAATGAAATGGATTTTAATGCTTTTCTTCCATTTTGCTCAATTTAATCGCCTGGTCCGCCGCAATCAGGGCATCGAGCAGTTCGTCGAGATCTCCCCCCATGATATCCGTGATCCTGTGCAGTGTCAGCTTAATCCTGTGGTCCGTGACCCTTCCCTGCGGGAAATTATAGGTTCTTATCTTTTCGGAACGGTCACCGGTGCCGATCTGGGACCGTCTGACGGCGTCCTCCTCGGAATGCAGGCGCTCCCGCTCGAGCTCATAGAGCTTGGCGCGCAGCACCTTGAGTGCCTTGGCCTTGTTTTTGATCTGGCTCTTTTCATCCTGACACGAGATCACGATTCCCGTGGGGATATGCGTGAGACGCACGGCGGAATCCGTGGTGTTGACGCTCTGCCCGCCGTGTCCGGAAGAACGGAACACGTCAAAACGGCAGTCATTCATGTCGATCGACACCTCGACTTCCTCCGCCTCCGGCATGACCGCCACCGTAGCCGTCGATGTATGGATCCGTCCGCCCGATTCCGTCTCCGGCACCCGCTGTACACGGTGCACGCCGCTCTCGTATTTGAGTTTTGCATAGGCGCCGTCCCCGAGCACGGAGAAACTCACGGTCTTCATGCCGCCGATGCCGATCTCCTCGACCTCCATCGTCTCTGTACGCCAGCCGTTGCGCTCCGCATAACGCACATACAGACGATAGAGATCCGCGGCAAAGAGCGCCGCCTCGTCACCGCCGACACCGGCCCGGATCTCCACGATCACATTCTTCCCGTCATCGGGATCCCCGGGAAGCAGGAGCCTTTTGAGATGATCTTCCATCTCCGGCTGCTTTTGTCTTGCGGACAACAGCTCCTCACGGAGCATCTTCAGCATCTCGGGATCGCTCTCCTCCCGGATCAGCGCTTCCGCCTCCTCCATGACCTGCAGATTGTCCCTGTACGCCCGGTATCCCGCGACCACGTCACTTAAGGCGGCGCGCTTTTTCATGAGCGCACTGTAGCGTGCGACATCCGAAGCGGCATTGCCCTGTGCCAGCTCGCGTTCGATTTCTTCATATTGGTGAAGCAGATCCTCGAGTCTGTCAAACATAATAGCAGCCCGTGACGCAGCGGGGATTGCCCGCATAGTCCCTGTGTACGCCGATATGCAAAAAACCTCTCTCCTCCATCAGTGTTTCTACCGCCTCCGTCTGGTCATATCCCGTCTCCAGCACAAGATATCCGCCGCGGCATAAATACCGGGGAGCGGACGTAATGATGCGGCGGTAAAAGGACAGTCCGTCTTCCCCTCCGTCGAGCGCCATGCGCGGCGCATGGAGTCGCACCTCCTCCTGCAGGGTGTCGATCTCCCGCGTCCGTATATAAGGCGGATTGGAGACGATCAGATCAAACGGCGCCTCATCCGCGGGAAACAGATCACACAAAACAAAGCGGACATTGTCGATCCTGAGATCTGCCGCGTTTTCCCTTGCAAGCGAAAGCGCCTCTTCCGAAAGATCCGTCGCGACCCCCGTCGTATCATTGGAATACCGTGCCAGTGACAATGCGATGCATCCCGTCCCCGTACACAGATCCAGAAACCGCATCCCGTCGTGCAGATGCTTCATGGCTTCCTCGGTGACAAATTCCGTATCCTGTCCGGGAATCAGCGCCCGCGCATCCGTTTTGAATTCCAGTCCCATAAAGGACCAGCTGTTTGTCAGATAGGCAAGCGGGATGCGTAAGGCACGCCTTTGAAGCAGCTCCTCATAGGCCTGCGCCTGCCGGACATCCAGCGGTTCCCCGGGTTCGGACAACAGATCCTGCATATGCAGACCCGTTACATGCATTAAAAGAAGGTCCGCATCCCGGAAGGCGTCCCCGATGCCCGCTTCCGCAAGGAGTGCGCGACCCCGTTTTCTTGCTTCTGTTCGGCTAAGCTTCATATCCGAAGGTGTCCTGCAGATAACTCTTCCAGTCAAAGACCGCTTCGACCGAACGGATCCCGACCTCGATCATCTCGTCATCCGGTTCCCGCGTGGTGAGTCTTTGCATTGCAAAGCCGGGTGCCGAAAGGATGCGGACAAACAGATTGTCATTCCTTCCGGCCAGGCGGATCAGTTCGTAGGAAATGCCCGATACCACGGGCAGCAGCACGATACGGAGAAGCAGCCGCAAAGGAATGCTCTCCACACGGATAAAGAAAAACAGCACGATGCTCACCATCATGACAAAGAGCACAAAGGACGAGCCGCATCGTTTGTGGAGCCTCGACGCCTCGCGTACGTTTTCGAGCGTCAGCGTATGTCCCGTTTCCAGGCAGTTGATGCATTTGTGCTCCGCCCCGTGATAGCCGAAGAGCCTGCGGATATCGGTGAGCCGTGAGATCAAAAGGATGTATCCGACAAAGATCAGGATCCGGATGATGCCCTCAAACACGGACAAAAGAGCGGCGCTCCGGACATAGGAGGCGATCAGATTGGCGGCAAAATAAGGTGCCACGACAAACAGCGCGATCGCCAGTGCAAAGGAAAGCAAAAACGTGCCGGCCATCATGAGCTTGTCCGACCACTTCTCCTGCCTGCCCTCTTTTCTGGCCGCCACCTCCTCCTCGGACTCGCCGGTCGCCTCGTTCATCGAACGCAGCGACAGCCGCATGGAATCGATGAATACAAAAATGCCGCGGACAAACGGGATCCGGAGCAGAATGCTGCCCTCGAGCAACGCGCGGTAATGTGCCACGCGCAAGGACACCGTTCCGTCCGGTCGTCTGACCGCGACCGCATATTTATCCTTATTGCGCATCATGACGCCTTCCAGTACGGCAAGGCCGCCGATGCCGGAGTATTGTCCCTTCCTGACCTCCTCCATGGGAAATAAGAATTACATGCCGTACTTTTTGTTGAATCTGTCGATACGGCCGCGCGCAATGGCTGCCTTCTGCTGACCCGTATAGAACGGATGGCATTTCGAGCAGATCTCGACGTGGATCTCGGGTTTGGTGCTGCCGACCGTAAAGGTGTTGCCGCAGTTGCAGGTCACCGTGGCCTGCACGTATTCGGGCTGGATGTCTGTTTTCATTCTGTCATTTCCTTTCTGTGTGTGCGCGATTTCCGGCCGCGCTGTTTTTAACGCCAGTCATCAATGATAACACAATTGTTTCCGAACTTCAACCCAGTTTCATCCGCATCGTATCCTGGTCCTGGGCAAACATCAGTGCGACCTCGCGGCTGATCGTGCCCTGCTGGTAGAGCTGGATGATGGCCTCATCCATCGTAATCATGCCCATCCTGCGGTTGGTCTGCATGACGGTGATGAGCTGGTGCGTCTTGCCCTCGCGGATCATGTTACGTACCGCGCCGTTGACATGCAATACCTCAAAGGCGCCGACTCTCGCGCTCTCGTCCTTGGTCGGCAACAGTTGCTGCGAGATCACGGCCTCGAGCACGCCCGCGAGCTGGAAGCGGATCTGCTGCTGCTGGTGCGGCGGAAAAACATCGATGATACGGTCGACCGTGGAAGCGGCACCGATCGTATGGAGCGTGGAAAAAACAAGATGCCCCGTCTCCGCCGCGGTGATGGCGGTCGAGATCGTCTCCAGATCGCGCATCTCCCCGACCAGGAGCACATCCGGATCCTCCCTGAGGGCTGCCCTGAGCGCCTCCGCATAGCTCATGGAATCGATGCCGATCTCGCGCTGGTTGACGATCGACAGATTATGCCGGTAGGTAAACTCGATCGGATCCTCGAGCGTCAGGATATGCTGGTCCCTGTGGTTGTTGATCAGATCGATGATCGAAGCGATCGTCGTGGATTTGCCGGAGCCGGTAGGTCCCGTTACCAGTACCAGCCCGCGCTTTCTCGTATACAGATCGACGACGGAGGGCGGCAGTCCGAGACTCTCCGTATCCGGTACGTCCTGCGCAACGATACGCAAAGCAATCGCGACGGAGCCGCGCTGCCTGAACAGATTGACGCGGAAGCGTCCGACGCCGGAGATCGAAAACGACATGTCATACTGTCCGTTCTTTTCGAACAGACCCTTTTGCTGCTCGTTCATGATCTCGCATGCGATCTGCTCGGTATCCGCGGGCATCAGGCGTTCGTACTGCTCCATCGTGATGAGTTTGCCGTTGACGCGCATCTTGGGCGGAATCCCGACCGTGATGTGCACGTCGGAAGCCCCCGATGCGGACGCGTCCATGAGTATTTTGCGTATGTCGGTCTGTGCCATATCTCTCCTCCGGCGCCTGTTATGCCTCGACCTCGGTCTGCGGCGCAAATCCGAGACGTTTGAGCGTCTCCTGGTCCATGACGTGGCGGTTGTCCATTGTCTTCATGATATCCACGACCTCGAGATGGCCGTAACTCGACCGGTCCGCCAGATTGATGATCTGGTTGTCGTCAAAGGTCAGCACGATCGGCCGCATCAGATCGTCGTTTTGCCTGAGTACCAGTGCCTTCTTGCGGCCCGTCAGCTCCACGCTCGTGCCGGGCATTAAGAGCGTCACGGAATGTAACAACGCATTGACCGCGTCCTTATCATAGTATTCGGGCTTAGCGAGCATCGTCCTGAACACCGTCAGCTCCGACATCGGTGTTTCGTCCATGCGCACCGCCGTCAGTTTGTCAAACATGCCGGCAATCTGCAGCACCTGCGAGGCGATCTGCATGTTCTCGAGCGGCGGCTCGTTCCTTTCCATCAGACGCAGATTGGATTCCGCCTGCACACAGGCTCTCGTGACACCGGGATTGGAAATAAAGGTATCCCTCAGAATGTCATATCCCGCCCGCTCGTAGGAATGGATCGCAAGCTGTTCCTCATCCGTGTGCTCGCTCTTGTACATCATGTCCGGCGGAACATCGAGCTTGCCGATGTCATGGACGACCGCCGCCGTGACCGCGGTGTTTTGCACCGCAAGCGGCACATTGAGTCCGTGCGTGATGATCGCGGACAGGATGGCGGTGTTGAGCGAGTGCTTGTAGATATAGTCCTCGGTACTGCGCAGGCTCTGGAAAAAATTGATCTTCTTGGTCTCGTTACCGTATTCCTTGATAATCGATGTGACGATAAAGCTCAGACGCTCCGTTTTTTTCTGCCGGCGGATCACGTCGAGCTCGTCCGCGATCTCAAAGCTCATCACTGTCTGGAAGCGTTCAAAAGCCATATCATCCTCGGAAAAAGGCGGCACCGGCTCTGCGGGCTCGAGGATAAAGAGGCCGAGCAGGCCAAAGCCCTTGATGCTCTGGATGCTCTGTGCGTCCTTGATGACCTGTGCCCTCTCATAGAGCAGCACGCCCTTCTTGGAGTAAATCGGACGCGCAAGGCGCATCCCCGGCTTCAACTCATCCACTTTGATGAATCTCATGGCTTCTCCTCGCTTTCTTTGTCTTGCGGCGGACCGTCTTCCTTTGCCTCCCGATCCTGATCTTTTTCTTCGTCTCCCCCGGTGAACGCGTCCTCTTCCTTTTGCTCTTCCTCCAGCAGAAAGTGAGACATCACCGTATTGCTGACATCCACACCTCTTGCGGTCAGCATCACGCTGCCTTCGTCCTCCTGCATCAGACCGTCCCTGCACATGGCGTCGATCACCGCGCCGTAGAGCTCACGCATCGACAGGTGAAAGCATTCCTCAAACCGCGCAAAGCTCACGCCGCGCATCATGCGCAGTCCGAGGAACATAAACTCCTCGATCTGTGCCCTGATGTCCAGAACGGTCTCGTTTTCCCTGATCTTTTGTACGTCGCCGTCCGCTTCGATATAGGCGTTCAAATCGCGGATATTGGAAAAGCGCGTATTCTCGATCATGGAAGATGCGCCGAGACCAAAGCCCAGATAATCGCCCCTCGTCCAGTAGACGATGTTGTGCTTTGACTCGTAGCGGTGCGGACGCTCTTCGTCGTTTTTGGCAAAATTGGATATCTCGTAGCGATGGTATCCCGCACTGACAAGGAAGTTGGCTGTCTCCGCATACATCTTGCGTTCTTCCTCCTCGTCGGGAAGATCGAGCCTGAAAAGCCCCAGGGCATTGTCCCTTGCGGTACGTCCCGACCCGTAGATCTCATGGAAGGGCGTGCCCTCCTCGATGGTCAGCGCATAGGAGGAGATGTGCTCCGGCTTACAGGCCACGATCTCCCGGAGCGTATTGAGATAGTCGGCATACTTTTGACCGGGCAGTCCCATCATCACATCGACGCTGATATTCCGGAAGCCTGCGGTACGCGCGTTGCGGTATGCCTCATAAAAATCGGACACCGAATGCACGCGGCCGAGATGCTCGAGGTCGAGGTTCATCATGGACTGCGCACCGATCGACAGACGCGTGATGCCGAAAGACTTATAGGCTTTGAGCGAATCATACGTCACCGTCCCCGGATTGAGCTCGAGGGTGATCTCCGCGCCGGTGCGCACATGGAAATGGTCCCTGATATGGTTGAGGATCCGTTCGATCTGTACGGGTGCGATAAACGAAGGCGTGCCGCCGCCGAAGTAGATGCTCGATACCTCAAAATCGGCCGCACTCTGCTTGGGCAGCGTCGCCGCCGCCTCGGCGATCTCCTGTAACAAAGCCTCCGTATACCGCAGCCGGATATCCTCCGCGACATCCGCAAAGGACAGAAAGTCACAGTAATAGCACTTTCCGGCGCAGAACGGGATATGCACATACAACGCGAGACTCTTCATCTTGGTCAGCCTTCGTCATCGAGTTTCAGCACGTTGAGGAAGGCGGACTGCGGGATCTCGACACTGCCGATCTGCCGCATCTTTTTCTTGCCCTCCTTTTGTTTTTCGAGGAGCTTGCGCTTTCTCGAGATATCGCCGCCGTAGCACTTGGCCAGCACATCCTTACGGAGCGCCTTGACGGTTTCCCTTGCGATCACCTTGCCTCCGATGGCCGCCTGGATCGGGATTTCAAACAGATGCCTGGGAATCTCCTCCTTGAGCTTTTCGCACATCTTCCTGCCGCGCTCGTAGGCGCCGTCCGCATGCACGATAAAGGAGAGCGCATCCACCTGCTCTTTGTTGATCAGGATATCGAGCTTGACCAGATCGCTGCGCATATAATCCGACAGCTCATAATCAAAGGACGCATATCCGCGCGAGCGGCTCTTTAAGGCGTCAAAAAAATCATAGATCACTTCGTTGAGCGGGAGCTTGTACCTGAGCACGGCGCGGTTCTTTTCGATGTATTCCGTGCTCACGTAGATACCGCGACGCTCCTGGCACAGCTGCATGATCGATCCGACATACTCCGGCGTCACCATGATCTCGCCGTCGATGACGGGTTCCTCCATGTATTCGATCTCCGACGGATCCGGCAGATTGGTCGGATTGGTCAGATCCACGCACGTGCCGTCCGTTTTGTGCACCTTGTAGATGACGCTCGGTGCGGTCGTCACGAGGTCGATGCTGTACTCGCGGATGAGCCGCTCCTCGATGACCTCGAGATGCAACAGACCGAGGAAGCCGCACCGGAAGCCGAAACCGAGCGCCTGGCTGGTCTCCGGCTCATACAGGAGCGAGGCGTCATTGAGCTGCAGCTTTTCGAGCGCGTCACGCAGCTCCGGATATCTGGCCGTATCCGCGGGATAAAAGCCGCAGTAGACCATCGGCAGCACCTTCTTATAACCGGGCAGCGCCTCCGCACAGGGATTGGCGGCATCCGTTACCGTGTCTCCCACGCGGGCATTGCGGATATTTTTAATCGAGGCCGTAAAGTAACCGACCATACCGGCGGACAGTTCCTCGCAGGGGATGAACTGTCCCGGACCGAAGGTGCCCGTCTCGACCACCTCCTCCTCCGCGCCGGACTGCATGAAACGCACGCGCATGCCCTTTTTGAGCCGGCCGTCCCTGACACGAACAAAGACGATGACCCCGCGATAGGAATCATAGGTCGAATCAAAAATCAGGCATTTTAAGGGCGCACCGGGATCGCCGCCGGGTGCGGGAATCTTCCTGATCACGCTTTCGAGCACATCTTCGATGCCGGTACCGAGCTTGGCGGAGACCTCCGGCGCGTCCTGTGCCTCGATCCCGATTACCTCCTCGATCTCGTCCTTTACCTTTTTCGGCTCCGCGCTCGGCAGATCGATCTTGTTGATCACGGGAAACACGTCGAGATCGTGATCGAGCGCCAGATAGACATTGGCGAGTGTCTGGGCCTCGACCCCCTGGGTGGCATCGACCACCAGGATCGCACCGTCACAGGCCGCAAGAGACCGCGAAACCTCATACCCGAAATCCACATGCCCCGGGGTGTCGATCATGTTCAGCACGTATTCTTCCCCGTTTTGTGCATGATACACCATCCGGACACACTGCGACTTGATCGTAATGCCGCGTTCCCGCTCGATGTCCATGTTATCGAGCACCTGGTCCTGCATCTCCCGGTCGGTCAAAACGCCTGTTTTTTCTATGATCCGGTCCGCAAGCGTGCTTTTTCCGTGATCGATATGCGCCACGATGCAAAAATTGCGGATGTTTTGTTGTCTGTTTTGTGCCATCTCGTATGATCCGGGTGCAAATGTATGATCTACCTATAAATGATACCATAATCGGGGGTGTGAAACAACGTGAAACATTTTGAGGAAACGGGGCATTTTTCCTTGACAAGGCGGTGACCATCCGATAAAATATTTTGTGCTGTGCAATCGCACGGCCCGTTATTTTATGTAAGGTTTCAGCAGGGAGAATTAAGGGAATGGCAAACATCAAATCACAGAAAAAACGGATTCTGACCAACGAAAAAGCGGCTGCTCGCAACAAGGCCGTCAAAAGCGGTGTCAAGACCGCCGTCAAAAAGGTCCGCGCCGCCATTGACGCAAAGGACAAGGAGGCCGCCAAAGAAGCGCTCGTTCAGGCAACCTCCACGATCGACCGCGCAAAGAGCAAGGGTGTCTTAAAGAAAAACACCGCCTCTCGCAAGGTATCGCGTCTTGCGCAGGCGGTGGATAAGATCTGATTCGTTTTTTCCGCTTTTTAATTCGGATTGGCAAAATCGATCACCGGATTTTCGGGCTGGCTGCATTTTTCGACGCTGATCGCTTCGAGCACCGGCCCTTCTCCGTGATATTCTTTGACATATTCTCTGCCGACACGTGCCGTGACATCCACCCACTCCTTGTCCTTGAGCTTGTAGGCCCCCCGGTACTGTGTCACAAATCCCAGAAACTGCATATCCTGCGCACAGCACGTCATGGCCATGCGCCCCGGCACAAAGCGGTCCTTCGGAAACTGTCTGGGTTTTAATACCATTCCCGAAAAATGCACCTGCCTGCCCTCATACCGGTCAAGGTTTTCAAGCGCATCCAGATAAAACATCCCGAAGCCGTAGCTGTTGAGTTCGATCGGATCGCTGCTCAGATCAAACGGCAGATCCTCGTCGAGCGTGACATTGATCTCTCCGTTTTCATCCTCAAAGATGATATCCGCTTTTTGTGTGATGGCCTTGACGTTCCGCTTGAAGGAAGCCAGATCCTCCATGCCGTCGCAGCGGTTGAACATCACGAGCTCCGAATTCCTCAGCTGCTCCGCAAGCAGGGATTTCATATTGGTAAAATACATGGAAAACGTGGATGCGTCGATGGTTGTCATCTGCTGCTCGAGGTGCCAGACCGCAGGCAGCTGCATATTCCTGAAATCCCACATACCGTTCCACTCGATCAGGACACGTTCGGGGTCATATTCCTTATCCAGTTCCTTTAAACGCTCCGGGGTAAACGAAGCCTCGTCGTCGATGGTGACGATCACGGTATTTGTCTCCGTCAAAAGCGCGTCCCCGTAGGCTTCCTCTCCCTCTTCGCAGACGATCAGAAGCGTTCGTCCCTTGGCCTTGAAATAAGGCTGCGCCAGTGTGTAACGGAAAAAAGAGGTCTTTCCGCTTTCCAGAAATCCGTTGATTACATACGTGGGCTTGGCCATGTGTTTTCCCTCCTCAGCCGCGCAGGAGCGCTTCGAGCGCTTCTTCCCTGAGATCCGCGCCGATCACGACGATCTTTCCCGTCACATCCGGATGCGCCGCATCCCGGATCTCCGTTTCGCCGGGCACATGGTCAAATTCAAACCACCTGCCCTCCTCATCCTGCAATATACCTTTGGCGCGCAGGATAAATCCATAGGCCTCTTCGTCGGCACATGCGTCAATCATCTTCCTGACCTGCTCCCTCGTATAGCGGTGCGGTGTCTCGATCCCGAAGCTGCCGAAAACTTCATCGGCATCATGTCCGTGATGGTGATGGTGGTGATGATGTTCATCGTCCGCAAGGCCGTGCGCGTGCTGATAGTCATGGGTATGATGTACGACCACCCCGTCGTGATCATGATCGTCATGGTCGTGATCGTCATGATCATGATGACGGTGCTCATGGTCGTGATCGTCATGGTCATGATGATGGTGGTGATCATGGTCGTGATCGTCATGGTCATGATGATGGTGCTCATGGTCGTGATCGTCATGGTCATGATGACGGTGATCATGGTCGTGATCGTCATGGTCATGATGATGGTGGTGATCATGGTCGTGATCGTCATGGTCATGATGATGGTGGTGATCATGGTCGTGATCGTCATGGTCATGATGATGGTGGTCATGATCGTGATCGTCATGGTCATGATGATGGTCATGATCATGCCCGTGCTCCTCATCATGATGATACGCCTCGACCGCCTGACGGAGAATCTCCGCCGCCAGATCCCTCGTCCCTTCAAAGGTATCGAGGATGTCCCTGCCGTTTAACTCCGCAAGAGGCGTCGTGATAATCGTCGCCTTGTCATTGTGGCTGCGGACCATCTCCGCCGCCTCTTCGATCGTTTTCTGGTCGGCCTTGTCTGTTCTGGTGAGAATGATCGTCCCCGCATTCGCGAGCTGGTCCGTGATAAACTCACCGAAATTTTTGATATAGAGCTTTGCCTTGGTACAGTCAAGTACCGTCACCGCGGCATTGAGCTCACAGTCTCCCGTTTCATCCGTTACGTTTTTGATCGCATTCATGACATCGGAGAGCTTGCCGACCCCCGATGGTTCGATCAGAATCCGCTCCGGCGTGTATTTGGTCATCACTTCCTTGAGTGACTCGCCGAAATCACCGACCAGGGAGCAGCAGATGCAGCCGGCGTTCATCTCCCGGATCTCAATGCCGGCTTCCTTTAAAAAGCCGCCGTCGATACCGATCTCACCGAATTCGTTTTCGATCAGAACGACTCTTGTGCCCGCGAGCGCCTCCGAAAGCAGTTTTTTGATGAGCGTCGTCTTGCCGGCTCCGAGAAACCCGGAAATAATATCGATTTTTGTACTCATGGTAACTGTCCTTTCTTTCTGATAGTTGTTCCTATAGTATACCACAAGTCACAACGTACGGTAAGCCGTTCTCAATCGAGCTTTACCGTATAAGAAACGACCTCTCCCCTGCTTTTGCCGCAGCTGCACAGATAGCCGGCATCTTCGGTACGTCCGCAGCCGATCACGCTCTTATTTTCCGTCCGGTACTGTACGGAGGTCGAGCCCGCCGTATGCTCCGGTAAGGAAGAGGAACCGGGCCCCGTGTAACTGCCGCCGAGACCCACACCGCAGGTCGAACAGCTCCCCGACCAGTACTGTTTGCCGGATGCGTCGGGGCCGTAAGGACCGCTCCAGACCATCGTCCCGCGGCAGACATTGACCGGCACCCTCACGCTTTCCGTGCGGTAGCACGATGCGTCATGACGATGCCCCGTTTCCAGCGTAAAACAGCCGCCCTGCACGGGGGATACATAATCATCCGCGGGGCCGTCCGCGGTCGGTGCCATGTCGTTACTCATCACCGTCTCCGAAACAGACGCCGTGCTGTGTACGTGATGCGCGACCTCCAGTGTCCCTGCGGTGCCCGTTACGGCATCGACTTCCACGGTAAAGGCCCCGTAGTAGCCTTCGGCAAAGGTATAGGTCGTCTGTCCCGCGGGGATCCAGACCACCGGGCCGATCGCACTGTGATCGGGCATCGTGCCCGCAGACAGCGTGCCCTCCGCCGTCAGATAGGTCCTTCCGGAAAGCACATGGGCACTGCCCGCATCCCCTTCGGGGAGCGACACGGGTCCCGCTTCCTGCGTATTCTGCACGGCTTCCCGCGGTACGGACGCAGACTGCAGCGCTTCGAGACGCTCCATTCTCGTCAGCAGAAGGTCGAGCTTGGCATTGGCCGTATCGACGCCCTGCTGCAGCGCATAGAGATCGATGTTTTCCGCAATCTGTGCCGCAAGCAGGTTGAGGTCGGGCACTTCCGTCGTCCGTTCGTGATCGAGCGTCTCCAGATAAGCCGCCAGCATGCTCAGGTCGGTATTCTCTCTTTCCCTCAGAGCCTCGGTCAGCGTCGTGATGTCCGTATTGACCTGTTCATAATTGGTACTGATCCATTGCATCGTGACGGAGATATCCTCCATCTGGCGCATGATTTCCGTCATGGACAAGACGTCTCCTTCCGAAAGCAGCATCATCACCGCGTCGATCTTGTCATACGCATTGGTGATCTCCGTCCGCAGTGCGCTGAGCAGGGTCTGCGTATCGTTCCATGCGCGCACGACATCGGCCGCCGCATCGTCCCTTGATTCCACGAAACTGCCGATACTCGTCACCGCGCCGGAGGAGATATCGATCTTTTCATGCAGTTCGCTTAAGGAACAACGCATGGTCTCGAGCTGTTCGATAATCTTGTCCCCGAGTATGATCTCCGGCTCCACCGTTTCCGTGACGGAGACCATCACCCGGTCCCCCTCCCGGATCAGCGTCTCCCCCGTTTCCATCTGATCCAGATGACGGATCCCCGCGGAGATCACGGTCCCGCACAGCAGTGTCACCAGAATGACGGCCGCCAGCACGCTGACCACCGCATGTGTGCGCATCTTCTTTAACAGCATGCGCACGGAAATCATCTGACTCCTGATCTTCCCCATAGTGTGCTCCTCTCCATAAAAACAAAACCCACAGTATCACAACATGTTCCCGGAAACACCGCACACGAAGATGCGCGGAAGCCGGTGAATACCGGCAGGGCATAAATATAACTGATTTATAAAACTTTTGTCAAGAATTTTTTATAGATTTTTTGAAATTTCTTCCAAAATGACGGGAAGCGGTACAAACAGGGCGACTCCCTCCCCGTTGCCGGCAGACATGAGACCTAAAAATGCGGCCCGGTCATCGAAGAGACCGCTGCCGCTCATCCCGCGCTCGGGCGCGATTTTTGCAATGAGCACCGGATGAGAAAACGATGACAATATGACCTCTTTTTCGATCAGATAGCCCGTATGGCTCGTTACGGCCACCTGAACGCGGGCGTCTGGTCCGTCTGAAGAACCGGGCCACACGGACCGGACGACAAAGAGCTGCGCGTCCGGCAAAAGCGCCTCATACGCCTCCGTGTCCGTCGTCACCGCACGGATTGTGTTTCTTGTATCCGCGGATATATCGTCTGCACGGACATGCGCCATCGCAAGATCCGCCCGCTCCGATAAAAAGATGATCGCGGCGTCCGCTTCCTCGCCCGTGACAAACATCACCGTGACGCGGTCTCCCGTCGAAAGATGCGCATCCTCGCACAGATGCCGGTTAAAAATCAGTCGCACCTCCTCCGCGTCCGTCTCAAAGATCGTCGCGGTGCTGTATTTGTCCCCGGCAAACACGAGCGCCTGGGACGGTCTTGCCGCATGAAACGCCGCCACAATGTCCGGCCCGGACAACACGGTCACGTTCGCTCCGTGTCCGGACGCCGTCACAAGCAGCACCACCGTCAGCGCTACGCAAAGAAACGCCTGTATGATTCCGGGAAGAAAAGATCTCATGAATTCCTCTGAAAAAAAAGTATCAGTCCGCCTGTAAGCCGGGTTCTGTCGTGGATGATCATCTGTCTGGGACCGTCGTTACCGGCGGCCTCTAGCGGTCCACCCCCGCGGTGGCAAAATGCCCGGAACGGGCCGCTCCTTCCCGCGGTGTCTGACCTTGCTTCGGATGGGGTTTACACGGCTGCGCATGTTACCACACGCACGGTAGTCTCTTACACTGCCTTTTCACCCTTGCCTGTGGCCAAAAAGCCCATCGGCGGTTGTTTTCTGTTGCACTGTCCCGTAAGTCGCCTTAGCCGGACGTTATCCGGCATCCTGCCCTGTGAAGCCCGGACTTTCCTCGAACGGCAAGCGTCCGCGATCATCCGGCGGACTGATACCCGTATCAAACGTTAAACAACGAGCCTCCGACAAACTCCCTGCAGATGGAATTCATCGGCAGCATCGACGAATCGACCGGAATGAAATAATCGAGAAACTTCAGGAGACGCTTGGCCTCGTAATATTCCGGATCCGTCCTGTGGATGCTGTACAGCAAAGGCTCCGCATACTGCTTTAACACGGCAAGCTCATAGATCGCCGCGGAATTGAACATCTCATCCGCCGATTCCTGGAACGGGAAGATGTACTGCTCCTCGCCCGCACGCACGCTCTTCCACATACCGATCGTACGGTGTGCGCTCGCACCTCTCGTCCTTGCGTCACGCACCAGCCGGCGCAAAAGCCTTCCGTCGGTCGTGGGGATGCGGTTGTGCATATCGATGTTGAGCGTCGTCAGCGCACTGATATAGACCTTGTATTTGGAGGAGGCGGGCAGCGCAAAGCTCATCTTTTCGTTGAGCCCGTGAATCCCCTCGATCACCAGGATATCGTCCTCGCCCAGATGCATGAAATCACCCTTCATCTCACGCTGGCCAGTCAGAAAATTAAAGGTCGGCATCTCCACACGCTTGCCGTCGAGCAGCTGCACCATGTCCTCGTTGAAGGTCTCGACGTCCATCGCCTCCAGGCATTCGAAATTGTAACTGCCGTCCGCATTGAGCGGCGTGTCCTCCCGGTTCTTAAAATAGTTGTCGAGACTGATCATGTGCGGTTTGAGACCAAACGTGCGCAGCTGTACGCTCAGACGGTGCGCAAACGTCGTCTTCCCGGAGGAGGACGGTCCCGCGATCATGACAAATTTGACATGCTCCTTGTGCGCGATGTTCCAGGCAATCGAGGCGATCCTGCGCTCAAAGAGCGCTTCCTGTACGAGAATCAGATCACTGATATCGCCCGCACAGATCGCATCGTTTAAATCCGCCACGTCCCGGACGCCCATGGTGTCGCCCCAGCGTGTCGTCAGTTCCATCTGTTCAAAGACCTTTTCTCTCGGAGCAAACTTGCGGATCGCCGCCGGATCCTCCTGCGGCGGCAGGATCATCAGTATGCCGTTGTGGTACGGCTCGAGCTTGAAATGCGTCACGTACGACGTATTGGGCAGCATAAAGCCGTAGTAGTAATCAAAGAAGCCGTCGAGCTGGTAGATATTGACCGAGGAAGATCCACGGTAGCGGAACAGATGCGTCTTGTCATGCATGCCCTGCTTTCTGAAAATCGCGACCGCGTCCTCAATCGGCGTATCCTGCTTGGTAATGGGAAGGGAAAGATCCCGCATCTCCTCCATCCGCTTCTGCACCTTTTTGATGAAGGAGGCCGTCAGCTTGCCGGGCAGATTCTGAAAGGAAAAGTAGCAGCCGTGACCGATCGAAAACTCGACCTTTGTGCCCACGATCTCACTGCCGGACACATCATGCACCGCCTTGATCAGCATCATGATCGCCGTGCGCTCGTAGGTCTTGTGACCGATCGCGCTGGACATGGTCAGAAACTCCACCTCGCCGTCCCGGTCAGGTTTTTTGATCAGTTCCCTTATCTTTCCGTTAAACGTCACCAGCGCAATCCTGTCCTTGTACTCCTTCTGGTAACGCTTTGCGATGGTCTCATAGGTCGTTCCCTTTGCAAAGTCCTTTTTTTCTCCGTGAATCGTCAGTTTAGGCATGGTCTTCTCCGTTTCTTCTATAATGTGACGAAGGGATCTTTTCTCTCCGCCGTATGTACGGTGATCTGCGGCAGCTCCCTGTGCAAAAAATCCCGCATGTACGGAATAAAGAGCTTTTCGATGCCGTAATGACCGGCATCGATGATGCACAGTCCCTGTGCGACGGCATCGATTCCCTCATGATAATCGATATCGCCCGTCACCAGAACATCCGCCGCTTCTTTCAGCGACTGTCCGATCACGCTCTTCCCGGAACCGGGACACAACGCAATCTTCTCCGTTTTTCGTTCGAGGTCACCATATACACGCACATCCGATACGTCAAACGCGCTCTTGACAAACATCGCCAGTTCCTTCAGGGACATGACGTCGGGCAAAAGACCGAGACGTCCGATCCCCTCCTTGGAGATGTCGTCCTCGAAGGTCACGTCGAGCACCTGTCTCCCTGTCAGCTGCAACGCGTCCGCCGCGGCATCCGCCATGCCCATCACGTCAAAATTGGTATGCATCGCATAATAACTGATGTCATAGCGAAGGAGCTTAACAATGCGCGCACCGATAAAATCATCATCCGACGCACGTTTGATCGCACGAAAGATCATCGGATGATGCGTCACGATCATGTCGGACTCGAGGCGGATCGCCTCGTCGATCACCTCCATCGTGGCATCAAGAGCCACAAATACGGAAGTGACCTCCTTTTGCCTGCGCCCCAGAAGCAGTCCCACATTGTCCCATTCCTCCGCATAATGCAGGGGGGAGAGCTGCTCGAGTCTCTCAATGATGTCCGCACAGTTCATGTCTGGCACCTCCGGTTTCTATGATAATCGTTTTTCGGGCGCCTGACAAGCGAGGGCTTTCTCCACATCCTCCAGACGGACACGAAGAAGCGCCGAGGCGTCGTCGTTCTGATCCGGTTGCATCCCGGCAAGCGTTTGGGTGATGGTTTCCTTTTGCTGCCGCAGATAAGAAAAAAGCACCGGATCGTGCGAGGACAAAAGACAGGGCCCGAAGCGGTCCGCGATCCGGTAGGCGTCGCCCTTGCCCGTAACGCCCGCCCGCTGAAGCAGCGCAACGGCTCCGGTATAGGCCGGGCTTGCATCCTCCGTCTCACCGGGATCCTTCTGCGAGTCCGTGCGCAGATACGGCGCATCCAGTACGATCACCGGATAGTAATGATTCTCCTCCCTTACCATGTGCTCCCGCACAAACGTAAAGCCCGCCGCCCTGAGGTAGGCCCGGAGACTGCGGATTTTGGACTGCGGCGCAAGAATCAGGCGGCGGACCGACACGGCGCGAAGATCCGCATACGTGAGAATCCTTGCGATCGACTCGCCGCCGAGACCGCAGATCGTCAGCACGTCTCCATGCTCGCGGATGCGTTGCAGACCGTCACTGATGACGATATGCATCTGATCTTCCACTCCGTAAGCCGCCGCGTTTTTTCTCGCATTTGCAAGCGGACCCTCCCGGATATCGGAAGCAACGGCTCTTTGCACGATCCCTTCTTTGATCAGATACACGGGAAGCAGTGCATGATCACATCCGACATCGATCATGGTAAGCGCGCCCCGCCCGGCTGCGTGCGTCTCTTTTTTGTAAGCGGTGATTTCGTCTGCCACACAGGTCAGGCGTTCCGAGAGTCTGATCCTCATGGTTCTACTCCGTGATACCGGAATGATATTCGATGGCGGTCAGCGCATCCGATTCGTCAAAAAAGAACATCAGACGCATGCTGCCCTTTTTGTACACCAGTGCGTTCGCCTCCTCCCGGGAAGGCGTCCCGTAGAGAGCTTCCACCTCTTCTTTCCGCATCGAAAGATCCGCCCCCTCCGCCGTCCGCACCTGATCGGTTTTGAGGAAGATATACAGGATCCGCTCCTCTTCGCCGTCGGGATATGTCGAGATCTCATAATCCGGATACAGATAGGTCCGGTCCATCCCCTGCGCCGCACAGCTTTGGGCTTCAAACGTCCCGGTGCAGCCCGGAGGAAGCAGTGCCTTCGTCACGGTCTGATCCGGATAATAGGCCTGTCCGTCCATCGGAAAATAATAGGTCTCCGTCTGAGGAAGCGATATGCCCTCCTGCGGGGCCCGGGCGGATGCCTCCTGTGCGGGGGACGACGTGTCCGTTACGGTGCCCGCACCTCCCCCTGTGTCCGCACAGCCGGTGGACCAAACGGCGCACAGCAGCAGGGGAAACAGTACGGCTTTCAGCTGCTTTGATGTCCGCATCCTTTACCAGCCTTCCGTCACCCGGGAGAGAGGTATGCGCGTCACGTACGTCTCCTCCTCCCTCTCTTCCGGCGTTTCCTCCAAAGGCTCCGTATCCTCCGGCGCATCGTCCGCAAGCTCCTCCCTTACAAGCGCAAAGGTAAAGGAAATTGCCGCCTCCCCGTTCTCTTCCTCTTCGACTGCCTCGATCAGACGTCCGGCGGAAACCGCTTCTTCCGGATCGGGGATTCTCAGTGCCCTGAGTACGGCACCTTCCCTGTCTACCAGGAAGACATAGCAGACATCGTACGGAGCGATAATATCCGGAACGGTTTTGACGGATACCACGATATACCGGCTTCCCTGTACCGCGTCAGGCGCGGTCGCGGCGTCCCGTGCCGTATCCGTCACGTCGATTTCCATCAGTCTCCTCGTGCGGAAGAGCGTATCGATGTCGTCTTCGATATTTCTTGCCACATCCTCGTCCAGTATCGCATCGATCAGGATGCGGCCCTCCTCCTCTTCTCCTTCTTCCTCCTCGGCTTCCGGGATGTCCGCATCACCTTCCGTCATCGTCACGCGCACACCGGAGCCCGTTTCCGTGCGGCGAAGCGTCCGGATCCTTCTGAGGGACATGTCCTCGAGTGTCTCGTAGAGAATGAACCGCCCGTCCTTTTCGATCACAACCCCGCCGGAAGCGGGTTCAAAACGGTAGCTGCACTCCTCCCTCAGTTCTTCCGGGCCCTCCGCATAGGCATGGTAGGCCGGTGCGTAGAGATAGTTGTATTCGTCACGGTGATCCAGCGGATCGATCGTACCGATCGTCAGATCATCATAGCCGTCGTTATTGAGATCCCGGAACACAAAGGACGCATCCTCCGGCGTGATCTCATATACGTCGGCAAGATGTCCGGCATCCTCCGGATAGATCACCACGCGCAGGTGCTCTCCCTCTTCTTCTCTTTCGTCAACGCCCGTATCCGCCGGTGACAGTTCAAATACAAAACGCGCGTCTCCCGCAATCGAGCGGGTCAGACGATACGAATCCTCCTCCAGATTGTGCCACACGGCATAGCCGTAGGCATCCT
This sequence comes from Lachnospiraceae bacterium, assembly GCA_017448245.1. Taxonomy (GTDB): domain Bacteria; phylum Bacillota; class Clostridia; order Lachnospirales; family Lachnospiraceae; genus Butyrivibrio. Next base: position 70,516 of record JAFSLV010000038.1, read on the forward strand.
CATGCAGAATCCCGTACACCTCCATCCGCAGACCGCCCTCGAGATCGCTCTCCGTATCCAGCATGCCGCGGTTGGTGTTGAAACGCATCTGCGTGATCTCATACGACACCGGCGAGGTTTCGAGGATGACACGGCCGATGGCACCGAGCGACGAGTCCACACTGTAATAATTGATCGGCTCCGAAGAGTCCGCGGCCAGAAGGCTTCCGATGACGATGCCCGTTACGTCGGGATATTCATAGATCAGGAGATCCCTGAGCGCATCCGTTCCGTATGCTTCGGGGAATGACACCACCGTATCATGCAGATTGGCCTGCACGCGTCCGCCGTCCGCCGTCAGAAACGTGATGTCATATCCATCGCGCACCTTGCGCACCGTCAGCGACTGTGCGCTGTCAAGCGTATCCCTGAGATACGGATAGGCGGGATGCATGGTCAGCAGCTCCATATGTCCCGGAGAGGACATGTTGAGGCGCCAGCGGGGGATCCGGAGGATGGCATCCTGGCCGTCCGCGTTTCCCGTAACCACGCCCAGATACAGATACTGCTCGTCGAGTCCGATATTCTTCCACCGGTCGGACACATTGCGGGTACGCTCCACCACCTCCCGCATCCACGCGCCGTCATGCGACGCATCCTCGTCGCGGATGAGTCCGTTCCCCGACTCGCTGAGAAAAAAGAGCTCGCCGTAGCCCGCTTCGCAGGCAGCGATGACCGCATCGATCGATGTCAGATCGCCGATCTGGATCTGGCGTCCCGACGCTTTTTCGATCGTCATCAGACTCACCTCGGATACCGGTGCCTCTCCCTGCGTCGTCCTTGTCAGACCGAACTGCACGCTGATCATATCCTCCGCATTGTTGGCGACACGATAATACACCTGTCCCTCCTGCGAAAGCGACGCGTTATTGTTGAGCGAGCGCAGATAGGCTGACGCCTCCTGTGCGTGTTCCTCTCCGACGCTCAGCGTATAGGCCGCATCCTGCAAAAGACGGTTGATGGTCTCCCTCTTTTCGCCTCTCGTCACCTGCGGATAGCGCACGATTTCCACAAAGGGCAGTGACGCATAGCCTGAGCGCCTGATCGTTTCGACATGCAATCCGACCCCGGTCTCGATGCCGCACCGCTTGGCTTCAAACGCGGGAGAAACCTCCTCGAACTGTGTCCCCGTCCGCTCCAGAAAGAGGGCAAGCCATTCATCCGCATGGACCCTTCTGGCATCCTGCGCATCCATCCCCGCATCGATCGACTGATACCATACACCCGCACCGTCGATGAAGGTCATGCGACGGCGTACGGCGGCATCGACGCCGCTCTCGTACAGGTCCGCATCTTCTACCAGATACATGGAGAGCGCTTCCCCGCCGTACATCTCGTAATCGGAATCAAAGAGCACCTCGGTGCAATGATATTCCGATATAATCCAATCGTTTTTTCGTATATAATACAGGCGCTCCCCGCCGCACAGATAAAACTCGTCTTCCCCGTCCCCGGGGTCCCACAGGATCATGCGCTCGCCCCGTGCCTCATGGACAAATACCGCTACCACGCGCTCGGACAGCGTATCCGGCATCTCCGCAAGCCACACCGTTTCACTCGTCCCGTCTCCGTCCGTATCCGTCTCGATATAACGCGACGTCGGCCGCACCTGCGCAAAGACCTGCTGCATCTGCGCAGTCAGGGCAGGATCCGCATCCAGTACCGCGCCGAAATCGCCGACCATGATTCTGCCGGTATAATCGTCCTCGTCCGGCAGGACCTCGGGCATCGTCCAGGATACCACCTCTTCCTGCGGGACCTCTTCCTCTTCTTCCGTATCCTGCAGTGTCTCCTCTTCCCTCACCTCCTGCTGCAGGAAGATGTTTCTGCCGGAGAGCCTGGTCGCCCCGTACCATATACCTGCCGTTGCCGCTGCAAGCGTCACGCAGGTCAGCGCTTTTTTAATGGCGGATTTGTTCATCGTACGCTTACTCCGTAAATCAACATAATGTCCTATTATAACATACCCGGTGCGCCCTTATTTTGCCCCTTTTTGCGCATGGAGAATCACGTTCTGGTTTTGCTCCGAAGGAAAATCCGGACGGACCGGTATCATCCGCGCATGACCGAAAATACGGCTCATCGTTTCAAGCGCGAGGATCCCCGGCATCGCCCTTGGCCCCGTACGGGCCGTGATGGCGTTGACCAGATAGAGCCCGCCTTCCTCCAGGCAGTCAAAGACCGCCTGACATCCCGCGGCAGAGCCCAGTCCCTCATCGGCAATGTTACCGACAAAGGCGTCGTTGATGATCAGATCAAAGCGCCTTTTACAGTTTTGCAGGAAATGAAGACCGTCATCGATCGTGGTGGTCAGCCGCCCGGTCCTGTCGAGATCGTACGTCTCATACAGCTCGTCCAGATAAAAGTATTTTCTCGCGATTTGCGGCATTTCCGGATTGTTTTCGATCACATCGAGCGTGGCGTCCGGATAACGGGAGATAAACATCTTGGGGAAGGCATATCCCGCTCCGCCGAGGATCAGCGCATGCCGCGACGCCTCCCTTTTCCTCAGAATCTCCGCAATGGTGCGCAGATACTCAAAAACCGGCTCGTTGCGCAGACCGGGGGTCGTAAATGTCGCCGACTCCCTGGTACCGTTGACCAGCAACAGACGTATGCTGGCTCCCGCCTCCACGGTATCGCATACCACGATCTTGCCGTATCCGGAGATCGAAATATATCTGTTCTTGCGTTCGATAATCAGTTTTCTGTCCCTGATCGACCGGATGATCTTCATCTATTCCCTGCCGTTCCAGCAATACGTACACAGCCTGCAGGGCTTGATCTCCATGGCATCGATCATGTCATCGAGCCGGTTATAGTGCAGCGAAGTAAAGTTGAGTTCCTTACGGATCTCCCCGAGCATGGCCTGATACCGTTCCTCATCCGGCTGTGTAAACTGCGCAAGCACATTTGGTGAAGGGTCCCTGGTGCCCTCGAGCTTTTCGATCATGCGCCGGGTGATCAGTTCCATTTCGGAACTGGAACGCGAAAAATTGAGATATTTGCAGCTGAAAACGATCGGAGGACAGGCCGGTCGAATATGCACCTCGGATGCGCCGCTCTCATACAGGAAGCTGGTTGTCTCCCTCAGCTGCGTGCCGCGCACGATGGAGTCGTCGATCATCAACAGACGCCTGCCCGCGATGAGATCATGCACGGGGATCAGCTTCATCCTGGCGATCAGATCCCTTCTCGACTGGATCGTCGGCATGAAGGATCTCGGCCAGGTCGGTGTGTATTTGACAAACGGGCGGCTGTAGGGAATTCCGGATTCACCCGCATAGCCGACCGCATGCGCCACGCCGGAGTCGGGGATGCCGGTTACGGAATCGGCCGGACTCTCCCCCCGCTCAAGGTCCCGTTTGGCCAGCATCCTGCCGCAGCGGTAGCGGGCCTCCTCGACGGAGACGCCCTCGTAGGAGGAGCCGGGAAATCCGTAATAGATCCACAGAAAGGTACAGATGCGCATCCTGTCGGGATCGATTCCCTCCTTTACCGTATGCTCTTCCTCCGGCGTCAGATACGCGATCTCTCCGGGAGCAAGCTCTCTTACCCCCGTATATCCCAGGTTGAGATAGGCAAAGCTTTCAAAACAGGCGCAGGTCGCGCCCTCCTTTTTCCCCACGGAAACGGGCGTGCGCCCGTAGAGATCCCTTGCGGCATAGATTCCCTCCGTCGTCATCAACAGCAGGGTCAAAGAACCGCGGATCGTCTCCTGCGCGTAACGGATCCCCTCGGGAATCGATTCCTGCCGGTTGATCAGCACCGCGGTAAGTTCCGTCGGATTGATGTCGCCGCCCGACATTTCGAGAAAATGTGCGTGCCCTTTGTCAAAAAGATCACGGACAATCTCTTTCGCATTGTTGATCTTTCCGACGGTGGTCAGCGCATAGGTGCCGTGCCTCGAGCGCACAATCAAAGGCTGCGGTTCCAGATCGGAAATGCAGCCGATTCCCAGGTGTCCCTTCATCTTCAGAATATCGTTATCGAATTTCGGCCGGAAGTTGGTGGTCTCGATGCTGTGAATCGCACGGTCAAATCCCGCTTCTTTGCCGTAGACCGCAAGGCCCGCACGTTTGGTGCCCAGATGCGAGTGATAGTCGGTGCCGTAGAACAGATCAAAGACACAGTCCTCTTTGGAGGCAACGCCGAAGAATCCGCCCATCTCAGTATTCCGTCCCTTCTTCGTTTTCGATCAGAATCTGGCAGGAGCGCATGGTCATGAGCGCTGCCCGGTGCATTTGGGGGGTCGTGCCCGCACACAGTGACGCATCCACCCTCAGCGGTACCTCCGGAAGATACGTCTTGATCGCAAGCGCATTGACCACCACGCAGATATCGGTGCAAAGGCCGATCATTTCGATTGCAAGCTTTTCCTTTTTTGCCGTCTCCTCCAGCTCCCGTATGAGTGCGCCGGCGCCGAAGGAAGGTTTTTCAAAGATCCTTGCCTCACGAAGCGCTTCTTTGATCTCCTTACGGATCTGCCATCCGTGCGTTCCCTTCACGCAGTGCGGTACGGGAAGAATCCTGCCCTCCTGCGTTTCTTCATAGTCTTCGGTATGCGTGTCCATCGTCACAAAGATATCCTCCGGCGCATAGGAGCGGATCTTTTTCACCGCGCCTTCGATGATCGCCTCCGCTTCCTTTGTGCCGAGGGCGCCGTCGATAAAATCGTTTTGCATGTCAATGACGATGAGTATGCTGCGCATGTCCTTCTATCCTTCCACAATCAGATATCTGCCGTCTCCCACGTCGAATACCTCGGACGCGTCCAAAACGTCCTCTTCTCCGGGATCGAGGCCTTCCATGTCAAAATACTCCCGGACCTCGTCGGCGCCCCGGACCACCACCGCCAGGCAGTCCTCCAGAAACGCCTCCGCCTCCTCCATGGTGGCGGCCACATCCTCCGGGAACAGCCGGGACTGGTTTTGCAGAAAACATCTGAGTACCGCTTCGTCGTATTCGTGCATGTCACGCTTCCTTTCCGCCGGCCGATGTGCGCGGTCTGAACGTACGCGTCCTGCCGGTCCCGAAATGCGCGGCCGCTCCCGCGGCCTCCTCACAAAACGTCATCTGCGAATTGACTCTTCTTTTTCCTCTTCTGTCAACGGGCGCATAGGTCGCGTCTTCCTTCATCACGCGCGCCTTCTCGGTATCCGCAAGCTCCGTCTCGAGAATATGACGGATGGTTTCCTTTGCGTCCTCATCCTCCACCGGAAACATGATTTCCACCCGGCGTTCGAGATTGCGGATCATCCAGTCCGCACTGGCGAGATAATATTCCGGCTGGTAGCCGTTCTGAAAATAAAAGATCCGGCTGTGCTCGAGGAAGTTGCCGACGATCGAACGCACCGTGATGCGTCCCCTGCACTCCTTGCCGTCGGTTCGCAACGAGCAGATCCCGCGCACGATCAGATCGATCGACACTCCCGCGGCGGCCGCTTCGTAGAGTGCGTCGATGACCTCCTTGTGGCAGAGCGAGTTCATCTTGGCGATGATCCGTGCCGGCTCCCCCGACAGTGCCTTGTCCCTTTCCCTGCGGATGAGATACAGGAGCCTCTCCTTTAACCACAGCGGCGCAAGAATCAGCCGGTTCCAGACAAGCGGTTCCGAATAGCCCGAGAGCATGTTAAACACCGCCGTCGCATCCGCACCGTAGCTCTCCTTGCAGGTAAACATCCCGAGATCGGTATAGATCCTGGCCGTGGAATCGTTGTAATTACCGGTTCCCAGATGTACATAACGCCGGATTCCCTCGTCTTCTTTTCTGACCACCAGCGTGATCTTGCAGTGCGTCTTTAATCCGTACAGGCCGTAGATCACGTGACAGCCGGCCTTTTCCAGCATTCTTGCCCAGCCGATGTTGTTTTCCTCGTCAAATCTGGCCTTGAGCTCCACCAGTACGGACACCTGCTTGCCGTTGTCCGCTGCCCGCGCCAGGGCCGCGATGATCGGCGAATTACCGCTCACGCGGTAGAGCGTCTGCTTGATGGCCAGCACGTCCTTGTCGTCGGCAGCGCGTTCAATAAAACGGACCACCGGCGAAAATGACTGGTACGGATGATGCAGGAGGATGTCTCTCTTACGGATCTCCTCAAAGATATCCGCCTCCTCCGGTAACTGCGGATGGGGATGCGGTGCCCGGTAGGCACGCTCCTTGTAAGCGTCAAAGCCGTCCATTGCATAAAGTTTCATCAAAAAGGTGAGATCCGGCGGGCCGTCGAGCCGGTAGATCGCATCGTCATTGACCTTGAGCTCCGAGACCAGCCGTTTGACGAGCTGTTTGTCCGTCCCCTTTTTGACCTCGAGCCTGAGCGCCTTGCCCCAGCGGCGTTTTTTGAGCTGCTCCTCGATCTCGATCAGAAGATCCGGTGCATCATCCTCGTCAATCTCCATATCCGCGCTGCGCAGCACGCGAAACGCGTGACGGCAGTAGATATCATAATTGAGAAAGAGCTTGTCGAGATTGCGCTCGATGATGTCCTCGAGCAGGATAAACCGCCGCTCCTTCGCGCCCTCCTCGGACAGCTCGAGAATCCGCGGCAGCACCTCCGGCACCTGTACGAGGCACAGATCCGTCTCGCGTTCGCCTCTCTTGTCCTTTACCAGCGCACCGATATAGACCGTACGGTTTCTGACTAACGGAAAGGGTCTTGAGGCGTCGACCGCCATCGGCGTCACCACCGGATAGACCTCCTCGTCAAAATAGCGGTCCGCATAGGCGGCTTCCTCTTCGGTCATCGGATGCTGTGCGTCCGCAAACGTGATATGCGCTTCCTTCAGCTCTCTTAAAATCACCCTCCTGTAGGTCGTATACTGTGCGTCGATAAATGTGCCGACCGCCTCATTGACCGCACGGATCTGCTGTGCGGGCGTCATTCCCGCAATGTCCGTCTCCTTGACCCCCGCGCGCTTCATGTCATGGAGGGAGGACAGCCGTACCATGATAAATTCATCCAGATTGCTCGCCGTGATCGACAAAAACTTGAGGCGCTCAAACAGGGGATTCTCCGGATCCCTTGCTTCCTCCAGCACGCGCTCGTTAAATTTGAGCCATGACAATTCCCTGTTTTCGTACACGTTATGTTTCTGCACGCTTTTTCCCCGTCTTTTGTCTGAGGAGAGGTGTCACGCCGTAGACCTCGGTAAAGAGCTCCGCGCGTTTCACCAGCATCCCGCGTTCGATCGCAAAGTCCTGTCTCGAATCCACCGTCAGCACCAGTTCATCGTCCCTGAGCCTGACGTCCACGTCCTTAAACTTGAGCGTATGCGTACGGTCCAGCGCGCGCGCAACGCCGAGGATCGCGGTGAGCTTGGCGATGATGAGGTTATCCTCCGGATCCGGCATTTTGGCGCGGTAACTCACCAGCGCCACGTCATCTTCCGTTCTGTGCGTACGCCGCACCACATTGGCAACGATCTCGCGTTCCCTGTGGGAGAGTCCGATCATCTCCGTCGACATGATGATGTGGTAGGCGCTTTCCGCCATGTTGAGCATACTGATGTATTTTCCGCAGTCGTTTAACAACGCGGCGATCTGCAGCAAAAGACGCTCTCTTTTACCGAGACCGTGCATTTTTTTCATGGCGTCAAACACGGACAGCGCGACCTTGCCCACGGCCTCCGTCCGTTTCCTGGAACCCATGTAGCGCTTGGACATGTTCTGTGCACAGGCGATGATGTCCTTGTCAAAATCATGTGCCGCCCGCAGATACTTTTTGCGTTCCGCCACGTCAAAGGCGATCCCGTCGCACAACGTGACACCGGGAGCCCAGAGGGATTCCGCCTCGAGTCTTTGCGCAATGTCCTCGATCAGATAGGCGGCAATCTCGACGAGCGGCAGGCGTTCCACGGGAATGTTTAAAAACTCGGCCGCCTCGAGGCGCGGCATTTTCTGTGCCTTTTCGAGAAATGCCGCAAAATCCTCATAGCCGGTATGTCCGTTTTTCATTTTGCCGATATGGTGCTGGTTGAGGTAGGGCGCCAGATAGTCGTCGATGAGGATGAGATTGCGGACACGCCGCTCTCTCAGATACATCTTTTTGAATCCCCAGATATGCGAGCTCGTCAGTTCCTTCAGCATCGGCCGCAGCGCGGTGGCAGAAGCATTGAGCGTCATCAGCGCCCGCTGCATGCGCAGAATCCCGAGGCGCATGTTCTGCGTGGCCACCAGCTTGTCGTTGTCAAAGATCGACAGCTGCAGGCTCCCTCCGCCGAGATCGAGAATCGCCGTGGGTTTTTCGATGACCTTGTCAAATTCTTCCCCGCGCAGTGCCACCGCCTTGTAATTGAGAAACCGCTGTTCGGAATTGCTCAGAATCTCGACCGTAATCCCCGTCTCGCTTTTCAGCCGGTTGATGACGATATCGACATCGGCGGTCTCCCGGAAGGCACTGGTGCCGCAGGCGCGGCAGGCGGACACGCCGTACTCCTTCATGATGCCGCGGTATTCTTTTAAGATCTGGGAAAGCTCCTGCACGTGATGCTCGGGAATATGACCCGTGGCATAGGTTTCCGTGCCCAGATCGATCCGGTGCGTAATATGGTCGATTTCTTTTACGCCGCGTTTTTTGGAAAATTCAAAGATCTTCATGGCGAGTTCATAGGAACCCGCGTCAATGGCGGCAAAGATTTCTCCGGACTGCATCGCTATGGCCTCTTTCCCAAAAGTTCGTCGATCAGCTGTGTCGCCGTTCGGCCGCTCCGGTTCCCGTGCTGCATCGCAAAACGTTCTGCCTCTTTGGCGAGTGTCTCCTCGTCCATTCCGTCAAGACCCGCACGATCCGCCAGCGTCCTCACAATCTCCAGATAGTCCGCACGCGAGGGTGCGCCGTAATAAATCGTCACACCGAAGCGATGGACGAGAGAGAGCTTTTCCTGTACGGTCTCGCCGCGGTGCACGTCGTCATCGAGCAGGGCCGGCTTGTCCTTAAACGTCTCGCGGATCAGATGCCTGCGGTTGCTCGTGGCATAGATCAGGAGATTCTCCGGCTTTTTCTCGAGACCGCCCTCGATGACCGCCTTGAGGTACTTGTACTCTGTCTCGAATTCCTCAAAAGAGAGATCGTCCATATAAATGATAAATCGATAATTTCTATTCTTTATTTGGTTAATCACCTCATGCAGCAGCTCACTCTGGTGCTTATAGAGCTCGATGACGCGCAGCCCCCGGGGAAAATACGCGTTGGCGATCGCCATGATGCTGGTGGACTTGCCGGTACCGGCGTCCCCGTACAGAAGGCAGTTATTGGCGGGACGTCCCGCAAGAAACGCTTCGGTATTTTCCGTCAGCGTACGTTTCGCCTCCTCATACCCCACCAGATCCGACAGCCGCACATGACGGATATTGCGGATCGGCACGATCGAAACCCCGGAGGCGTCCTTTTCCACGCGGAAGGCCTTGTGCAGCCCCGGAGCGCCGACACCGTACTCCCCGTAAAAGCGTGCAAGCGAAAGAAGCATCTCTTCGGCAGCGGCGCCGCCAAACATCGCATCACTGAGAGACGCAATCGCATCGCGGATGGTGTGACTGTAGTAAACTGAGCGTGAAGGATCCGTCCGGAAAAAAGAAAGGCAGGCGATCTGCTTTATCCCCGTTCTTTCGGCAAGCGCTTTGAAATCACAGTCCGCGATTTCCTTCAGAATCGATATGTCCGACAAGGCCGCTTCGTACAGGCTGTTGTCGGGCATCTGTCTGCGTTCGCAGGATAAGGAAAACGCATTCTCGTCATTGACGATCCGCTCCGTCAGATAGAGCTTCCAGACATTACCGGAAAAACCGTGCGCCGCCGCAAATTCCAGCAAATCGTGCACGCTTGCGCAGATTCCCTGTATAAAGGCCCTGTCCGCATGCTCGATTTCCGGCGCAACTTCCGAAAGCAACGCCATGTCACGCAGCAGCGGATAGTTGATCAGATTCCTGAAAATAACGAATTCTTCGCTTTTCATACCCTTAATAATAGAGCAAAACAAACTTGATGACAAGCGTTGCTTGTTTTATAATAGGATCAGGGTATCAAAAGTCATGCAGACGGTCCTGCCTGCGGGAATCGTCGAATGAGCCTGGAGGAAACTGGGATGTCGGGACGCAGCAAACTGATTGTCATTCTGGTCTTTCTTGCGATACTGTCGGTGATCGGCGTGTTTGCCGTCCGTCAGGCGCTCGGCCGCCGTGTTTCCATGAATGAGATTTCCGAATACGGCAATACCGCCGGCAACCTCAATAACGGCGGTTACTTTTGCGAAGAGGACGGCGTCGTCTATTTTTCCAATCCGCTGGATTTCGGCTGTCTCTATTCCATGAATCCGGACGAGACCGGATATAAAAAGCTCTCCACGATGTCCGTGCGCAATATCCTGAGCGCCGGGCGTTTTGTTTATTGCTACATGGACTCGAGTACGCGCTCCGTTTCCCAGGGCATCGGCAACGTCGTGCAGGAATACGGCATCTACCGCATGCGCAATGACGGCAAATACACGGTTTGTCTCCTCAAGGAGGTTGTCAGCACGATGCAACTGGGCGGCAGCTATATCTACTACCAGCAGGGCGATGACAGGGCCGGTACCTTAAACCGGATCCGCATCGACAAAAAGGAGCGGACCGGCTACGGCAACACGCCCGCTTTCTATGACGAAAATATCAATCCTTCGGCCTATCTCGACGGCGTCATATATTATCCGAGTGTCACCCTCGGACACAATCTCTATGCGCTCAATGTCGAAAGAGAACCTCTTTCGCCGATGATGGTTTTCAGTTATAATGTCACTCAGCCGATCGTACAGGGATCCTTTGTCTATTTCCTCAATGCCGCGGACGAGTACCGTATCTGCCGCTACAATGTGGGCACGGGCGCGGTGGAGACGCTTTCCACGTACGGTGCGGACTGCTACAACCTCAACGGAACCACGATTTACTATGATTCCCAGACGGCGGACACACCGGGCCTCTACCGCATGGACATCAACGGCAACGGCGAGACCATGCTGTTTGCCGGGGCCTACAGTGCCCTGCACCTGACGTCGACGCATCTGTACTTCAGGATCTTCGGCTCGGGCGATACGTTTTACCACATTCCGCTGTACGGGAACGCGCTTCCGACCATGTTCCAGCCGGAGGCATATACAGACTGACTGCCAGGGGGAAGTGAGCTCTATGAACGGATTACGGCATCTGATGAGTCCCATGGATTTTTCCGTGGAGGAGCTGGATGCGATTTTTGATGTCGCCTTCGACATCGAAGCCCATCTGCATGATTACAAAGGCGCACTGGACACGCGTATTCTCGCGACCTGCTTTTACGAGCCGAGTACGCGCACCCGTCTGTCGTTTGAAACGGCGATGCTTCGTCTGGGCGGCCGGGTCATCGGCTTTGCGGATGCCTCCTCCTCTTCCGCCGCCAAGGGGGAGAGCGTGGCGGATACGATCCGCACCATTGCCTGTTTTGCGGATATCTGTGCCATGCGTCATCCCAAGGAGGGCGCACCGATGGTGGCATCGGAGGTTTCACCGATTCCGGTCATCAATGCGGGCGACGGCGGACACCACCATCCCACGCAGACACTGACTGACCTTTTGACGATCCGCGCCCTGAAGGGCTCCCTCTCCTCTTTTACGATCGGTCTGTGCGGCGATCTCAAATTTGGCCGGACGGTTCATTCCCTGATCCACGCACTGACGCGCTATGACAATATCCGCTTTGTGTTTATCTCGCCTGCGGAGCTGGTGGTTCCGGATTATATCACGGAGCTTCTGGACGAAAAGAATATCCCCTACGAGGCGACCAGACGTCTGGATGATGCGATTCCGGATCTGGATTTTTTGTATATGACCCGTGTGCAGCGGGAACGCTTCTTCAACGAAGAGGATTATATCCGCCTGAAGGATTATTATATTCTGGACCGGAAAAAACTGTCCCGCGCAAAATCCGACATGTATATCCTCCACCCCCTGCCGCGCGTCAACGAAATCGCGGTGGACGTGGACGAGGATCCGCGGGCTGCTTATTTTCGCCAGGTACAATACGGCATGTATGTCCGGATGGCACTGATTCTGACACTGCTCGGAGAGACAAAGGCCGGGATCAACCGGGGGCTTCTGATCAGATAACGGGTGATTTCTATGTTGAATGTGGGAAAAATCGAAGAAGGCTTTGTATTGGACCATATCCAGGCAGGCAAAAGCATGTCCCTCTACCGGCATCTCGGGCTCGACCGGCTCGACTGTACCGTGGCGATCATCAAAAACGCGCGCTCCGGCAAGCTCGGTAAAAAGGATATCCTCAAGGTGGAGTGCGACATCGATACGCTCAATCTGGATGTTCTCGCCTACATCGATCACAATATCACGGTCAACGTGATCAAGGACGGGGAGATTGTCGAGAAGCGCGCACTGGAGCTTCCCCGCATCCTCGAAGATATCTGCATCTGCAAAAATCCCCGCTGCATCACCTCGATCGAACAGGGCTTGCGGCACATCTTTTATCTGGCAGACGAAAAAAACGAGGTATACCGCTGCCGCTACTGTGACGAAAGAGCCCGCGGCAATGACAGTGGCTCATAAGGAAGGATATAAAAAACCTTGTACAACCGGCGTGGCGAAGGTCACGCCGGTTGTGCTTTGCTCGTGGGAAGCTCCGGCTTTTGAAGCGGTATGCGTATCCTTCCCACATAAGTAAAGAACACTTCGATGGTAACGTGCTTTCGTCCGTCGATCCGTTCGGGATTGTGGATCACGATCCTGTCGATCAGTTCGTTGACCGTGGCCGCGTCAAGCTCCTGCAGCTCGGAATACCGTTCCGCAAGATTTAGAAAGCGTTCCACGTCCACCGCCTGCTTTGCGTCATCCTCGATCTCCCGTTCCAGCACAGAGGCAAGCGTCTTGATCTCTTTTTGCTCTGCCTCATATTGAGCAGACAGCTTTTGAAACCGCTCGTCGCTCAGCTTGCCGAACACCGAATCCTCATAAAGACGCTGGATGATCCTGTCCAACTCCTCCATGCGCTTCTGTGCGCCTGAAAGCGCCTTTCGTTTCTGCGCAAGCTCCGCTTTTCGGCTCGCCTCGTCCTGCGTCAGCATATCGTGAATGAAATCGTCCCGGTACGCCCGTACATAGGTCAGCGTCCGCTGTACGCATTCCAGTACCCGCTTGTACAGCGTGACCTCGCGGATAAAATGAATCTGGCAGGAACCCGTATTGCTCTTGTAGTTGGAGCAGACAAAATGATCCTGCGTGTCGTCCTTGTAGGTGTTGCAGGTGCAGAAATAGAGCTTTGCTCCGCAATCCGCACACCGTACCAGCCCGGAGAAGATGCTGGTCTTTCCCGTTTTGGTGGGTCTGCGTTTGTTTTTGCGAAGCTCCTGTACCCGTTCCCACTGTCCGCGTTCGATGATCGGCGACTGCGTTCCCTCGAATACCCGTTGGTTTTCCTTTGGATTCTCCATTCGCTTTTTGAACTTCAAGGACTTGGTATAGGTCTTGAAATTCACGGTACAGCCCAAATACTCCGGTCGTTCCAGTATTTTTACTATTGCAGTTCCATTCCACTGATACAGGTTGTCCGGCATGGATAAGCCTTTTTGCTTTGCATTGTAGGCGGTCACGGTCAATACCCGTTCCCGTGTCAATGCCTTTGCGATCTGCATGGGGCCTTTTCCCTCGATACAGAGATCAAAGATATGCCGCACCACTTTTGCCGCTTCTTCATCTACGATCCATTTCTTTTTGTCCTGCGGGTCCTTGATATACCCATAGGGCGGATTGCTGGCAAGGTGCTCGCCCGCTTCTCCCCGCATCTTGACAACGGCGCGTATCTTTTTGCTTGTGTCCTTTGCATAGTAATCGTTAAATACGTTTTTAAACACCGCAAAATCGTTTTCGCCTCTGGCACTGTCCACATCGTCATTTACGGCGATAAAGCGGACGTCATACGCCGGGAAGATGAAATCCTGCAAGCGCCCCATGTACGAATACTCCCTGCCCAGGCGCGACAGGTCCTTGACGATCAGGGTGGAGACCGAATAGTCCTCCACATATTTCATCATTTCCTGAAAGCCCGGCCTTTGAAAGTTCGTACCGGAGTAACCGTCGTCCACGAAGAACATGGTGTTTTTGAAACCGTGATCGGCAGCGTAGCGGGAAAGCAGATTTTTTTGATTCGTGATCGAATTCGACTCCCCATCCAACGCATCGTCCTGACTTAACCGGCAATATAGGGCCGTGATCTTATCCGGCTGCTGATTCATAACATACTCCTTTCCTCCCGTTTACGGGAATGGCAGCCGGGTAAACGGTTGCCCCCATTATACCATGCGGATTTCTCTTTTTCTGCCCTTTTCAAATGTCTTCCTCCAAACTTTTTTCGATGATGCGCCGCAGCTTTGCAAGCACGCTTTCCGCGCCGTCCGCCGCATAATGGGGAATCACATGATAAACCGTGTTGGCCTCGACGGTGATGATCTCTTCTGTGCCGAATTCAAATTCAAAGGCGCCGTCTTTGTAATACTGGCCAATTCTTTCCGCGATCTCCGGGTCCAGACCCGAAGGGATATCGTACAACTTATTCCTATTATTCATTTGGCTTCCTCCTGCGGTATGTTTAAGGTGATAATGGCGGGGCGTCCAAGCCCCTGCTTCCTGCGAACGATCAAGCCGCTTTGCTCCAATTCGTGAAAGGCACGGGTGGCGACCTGCCTGCTCTTATGCAGCTTTTCCTTTGCCTCATTCAGCGTGAAATACAGGCGTATCGTCCCGTTCGGTTCCGTAAAGCCGTTTTCAGCGGAGATACCGGCGCGGTCGAGGAGCAGGGTATACAGTAGCTTTGCGTCGTTGGACAGCGCCATAGAAAGCAGAAAGCGCGGCAGGCGCAGGTATGACGTAAGCAATGTGCCTTTCCTGTAAGGGATAAGATAATGCAATATGTTCTCCTTTCCTCTATCCATCCCATCTTTTGACAGATAGATATATTGTTCTTTGCTTTAAGTTACAGATAACTATATTTATTCTAATTTCCGTCTACATTCGGGCAGTCATGAGCGTAAGGATATCCGGCGTCCGGGAAGCTGGCAATCAGACATTTCAGACTGTCAGCTTTTCCAGACGCTGAAAACCCAGGACAGGCAAATCCCGTTTTGGTCAACACCTCCTTTCGGGCTGTCTTGAAAACATCCCTCTATAAGTAAGGACAATTTGGAGCCGTTTTTCAGGGGTCTACAATATAGTTTTTTCAACTTCCCACTTTCCGGTATAATCCCATCGGTTGGGAACTTCCTGTTTTCATCCGGGAAACACCCCTCTATATACCATTTCATTTTCAAGACGTTTTTTCGGGGGGGCAAAGCAAGTGTTTTTCAAATCCACCTGTCCGGGAAAATCCAGTTTAGGTGAAAGGGTGAAAGCCGTTCTTTGACGGTCAGAAAATAGTCCCTCTATATATCAGGTCATTTTTTGGCCGTTTGGGGGTGGGGTTAAGCAAAACTTTTTCAAAAATTTTTCGTAAGAGCTCTGATGCTGGACAACACCCCTCCATAAGTAAGGACATTTTCAAATAAAAGAGGATGCCTGTCACAGCATATTTTTTAATAGCTTTCGAAGCTGCTTTAAGCCCCTCTGTATGCTCTCACTCACAGAAGAGTAATCGCACCCCTCGGCATCCGCAATCTCCCTGCGCTTCATTCCGAGGATATACTGCGCGTAAATTCTCCGCCTTTGGATTTCCGTAAGCTGATCCATCGCGCTATACAGCGCATCTTCACCCTCCTTGCGTTCAAGGATTTCCTCCGGCGTGAGCGGTTTCTTTACAGTGTCGTTTTCAATCCCGTCATCCCGATCAAGGGAATAGTAGGCTTTATACCGATAGGTGCGCACACGGTAAGCGTTTTCGTGGCGTTCAAACTCCAGAAACACTTCTGCGATCTCATCCGGCACTTCGACCGTTTTGCCGGGATTACAGAATGGGTAATACTTGTGTAAGTTGATTTCTTTCACTTTTATTTCCTCCGATCTCGATTAGTCGTTTGATTAGCAAAATCGAAATCAGAGGGTGGAGAGCGGCAGCGGCATGCGCCGCCCATCCAATAAAAGAACGGAAAAAGCCGCACCCATAGAAAGAGTGCGGCTAAACCGGCATGGTTATCCTGTGGAATGATCCCTGCGAAAAGCAGAGAGTCCGTG
Source organism: Lachnospiraceae bacterium (assembly GCA_017448245.1). Lineage (GTDB taxonomy): Bacteria > Bacillota > Clostridia > Lachnospirales > Lachnospiraceae > Butyrivibrio. The sequence goes on from JAFSLV010000038.1 coordinate 86,726, forward strand.
TATAGAATGCTGTTTAGTTGTATTCCGTTACGGCGGTATTTTTATTTCAAATCCATATTTCATATCGTTGCCTTTCCTATGAACAAATCGGGCGACGGGGCGTTTTCAGCCTCGCCGCCCTTGCGGGTGTCTTATCGTTTTGTGCTGTCTACGTTATTTTTCGATTTTTCTTTTCCGCGCGTACAGAAGCAGGACAACCATTGCCGCAACAGACAAGAACATGAGGCTGCTCCACAGCGCCAGATTGCTCTCGTCGCCGGTCTTCGGTGAAGTTATATCCTTTGCACCGGTGTCCGGATTGCTTGCCGCTGCTTTCACCGTCAGCTTCACCGTGGCGCTGCCGTCCTGGAAGTTGACCTTGACGGTATGGTCGCCAACAGAAAGCGTTTCCAGATATTCCGGCTTGACAGACAGCTTCAAGCTGCCTTCCGCTGCGCTATAATTTGCGCTGCCTACCGTTACGCCGCCGATCTCCAATGAACCAAACAGACCATAGGTCAGATGATCGTCCTCGCTACGCTTGAAGGTGAGGTCAAGATTCTTTCCGCTTCCTTTCTGCCAGGTGACAGACTGGATCGTGTTCCCGGAACCGTCCTTTGCCGCGTAGCTTACGGTGACAGGCGTCGGCGGATTCGTTTTCGCCTTGACCTCAATCTCGTAGCTATCGGTGAAGCCTTCGTAGCTCACGGTCAAAGTTTGCTTGCCAACCGTGCTACTGTCGAAGCCTGTGACCATAGCCGCCGTGACGTTAACCGTCTCCTTGCTGCCGTCAGACTTGCTCACTTCCAGCGTCAGGCCGGTCACGTCCAGCGCATCGCCCTCAGTGTAAATCTTATTGGCGCTGTCGCTGTTCAGCGTGATCCCGGTGACGGTGATTTCCGTCCACTTCGCATAGAACGTCCGGTCTCCCGTGATGCCCGCAGGAATTGCTGTTATGGGGCTTCCGCTGAAGGAGGCATTATCATACCAGCCGTCAAAGGTGTGGCCCGTCGGACCACCCGTTAAAGGTGCCAATGTGAGCGGCGTATCAGCAATCGTATAGGTTGCCGGGTTACTGTTTGACGCTCCGTTCACGTTCTGGTAGCTGATGTTATAAGTGTCAGCCGTCCATTTCGCATAGAACGTCTTGTCTCCCGTACTGTTTGCCGGGATCTCTGTTATGGCGTTTCCGCTGAATGCGGCATTATCATACCAGCCGTCAAAGGTGTAGCCCGTCGCACCTGTCGGAGACACCAACGGGATTGGCGTATCAGTAATCGTATAGGTTACCGGGTTACTGTTTGACGCTCCCTTCAGATTCTGATAGCTGATGTTATAAATGTCAGCCGTCCACTTCGCAAAGAACTGCTTGTCTCCACTACTGCCCGCCGGGATCTCAGTCACAGGGCTTCCGTTGAATGCGGCATTATCATACCATCCGCCAAAGGTGTGTCCATCTCTCCTTGGTTTCGCAAGGGTGATTGTATCAGATTTGGTATAGGTTGCAGGATTGCTTGGATGATTTGTCCCATCATATAAATGATATACAATAGCATATAGATAATATGGATCCTCAGCAAACGTCGCACGAATTGTTGCGTGACCGGTTCCTATGGTAAACTGCGCAGGATTGTCTGTCGTGCTTGAAAGCGTTCCGCCACTCTTGGCAATCACCATCCACTCCTTAAACTGATATCCGGGGTTTGGCGTTGCCGTCAGTTGGACGGTTTCGCCTGCTTTACCCGACGACACACTCGTCCTCGCCTCGCCATTTCCGTCATTCGTGACACGAATACACTGCTCATCCTCCGGAACGAACACTGCTTTTAGTTCCACATTCTTGTCGCCCATGATGAAATAGGTCTGCGCATCATACATATTTGCAAGAACAACATCGCCTGAGATGACTTCCCAATGGCTGAAATGGGTTCCTGTTCCGTTTTGTGCATATACATAGTTCCGTTCCCCCACGTCCACATTTCCAGAGCTACTTGCCCATGCGCTTCCACCGCCCTCTGTAGTAACGCTTACCGAGAGACCGGAACCATACGTCGTAAAAACAGCTTCTATTACCACATTTTCCGAACCTATGTTGAAGGCGGCAGTTGCACTTGTTGGATCATTGATTGTGACGTTGCCGGATTTCACTTCCCATTTGACAAACCGACCGTAACGTGTCGGTGTTGCGGTCAGGTAGATCTCTGTTCCTGTCGATCCGTAAGATGCGCTTGCACTTGCCTGACCTAAACCATAACTGTTTTCCCCCACATGGACACTGTATTCACCATCTGAAAGGCTTTCAAATACGGCCTCACAGGTCATATCCCCTGTGACATTTTGCAGGCTGGTATACGCAAGAGACGCATCGCCGATGGTTCCGTTTCCAGCACCGGAAGTAATACGCCATTCCTTGAATTTGTAGCCGGCATTCGGCGTTGCCTTCAGATACGCTATATCAATCGCATTCATCCAATACTGAGTAGCATCTACCTGCGGAAACATCGCCGTTCCTCCGCCGGAGGGGCTGACACTTGTTTGGACTAAATGATTGTCAGAACCAAAATGCACTATTATTTCAACACGACCTGTGCAGTTTGTAATCGTCGTTTGAGCAGCTCCGGCATCTTGAATCGTTCCACTGCCTGATTGCAACTGCCATCCGCCAAACTTATATCCATATGCCGGAACAGCCATCAGGGTGTATGTTGTCGGATCGCCCGGATCGACGGTTGCCGTTGCTGTTCCTTTTTCTAAATCATACAAAAGAACCGTATAGGTTTCCCCAGACGCTGCTTCCGTAAAAACCGCATTTACCACGGTGTCCGTGGTACCGAATGTAAATGTGGTTTTTTCGGCACCCGGATTATCAATCTTGCCGTCGCCTGAGACGATTTCCCATTTCTGAAATCGATAGCCGTCACCGGGAAGTGCCATGATGTCTGTCGTGGTTCCCTCGGAACCGGAGTATTTCCCCGCTTCCCCTCTTCCGCTTCCATCGTATCTGAGCGTCAGATAATGCGTTTGCCCGGAACGAAGGCCGCCGTTTTGCAGAGGGGCATTTTGCGCTTGCAACGCCCCGCGCAGCATGGGGGCTGTTTGTGTGGTTTCATCCTTTGAGCCGTCATTCTCCTTCGAGTTGGCAGCCTCATTTATGCCGGCTTCATCGTTGTTTGCCGCTGTGACATCTTCCTGTGAGGTTGTTTCATTACTTGTGACCGTGTTGTTTTCTTGTGATGTTTCGTTGTTGGGTATAGTTGTGATATTCTCCTGCGGTGTTCCATTGTTGGGTGTGGTTACATTATTCTCCTGAGATGTATCGTCATTGACGGTCGTTGTGGTTGTTTCCTGTGATGCATTATCGTCGGTAATGGTTGTGTTATCCTCCTGTGATGTTGCATCCTCCGTTTTAGTCGTGTTGTTTTCCGGAGATAGCGAGACGAAAGGATTTTCATCCCACCCCGCGTAGAGCGTGATGTCTCCCGTCACAACATCAGCATCGAAGTTCCATGCGGCGGCGGCTCCCGGATCACGGAACCAGCCGGTGAATGTGTAACCGTCCGCTGTTGGCGCGTCGGGTTCAGTGATTGTTTCACCTTCTTTTACGATGATGGCAGAAGGTGCGGCTCCGTGTCCGTTTGCGTCAAAGGTGACGGTGAAGATAGCAGCAGGCGGCGTCTCGTCATCCGCACCCTGCGCGGGCGCAGCCTGCTTAGCCGGGGTCTTGCTCGGCTCCGGCGACGGAATCGGTGTAGGCTCCGGCGTCGGAGTGCTCCCGGCGGTCTTTTCCTCGCCGCCGCTGTTCTCGCCTTGCTCCTTGTCCTCTCCTGTTCCGGGTAGCTCGCCCGGAGCGGCGGGTGAAGCGGTTTCCTTCGTGGGTTCCTCCGTGCTGTTCGTCAGTTCCTCGACCACGATATCCGTGCCCGTGGCCGGAGCATCGTTCTCCGCAAAGGCACTGACCGGGAGCATCGTCGCGATCATAAGAAGCGCCATCACTATGGCAAGCATTCTGCTTTTTGTTTTCATGTTCTGATTCCTTCCTTCTTTGTATTCTCCATGCCTGGAGGGGTTATTCTTTGTCCTGTTTGTCCCGTCCTTTGTATCGCATAATCAGCACCGTCACCACAACGCCCAGCGCAAAGGCGATCAGCGCCGCCAGTACATAGCCTCCGGCATGTTCCGATAAAAGGGAGGTCGCTGCGTAGCCGGATGAGGCGATTCCATGCCCGCCTTGCCCGAACAGCGCAAACAGCGCCAGCAGGCAGACCGCAAGGCCGCCGGACACGCCGCCGAGGGCCTTAAGCAAAACCAGCTCCTTTTTCTTTTCCAGAAGGTCGGCCCGCCTGTGAAGAAGCGCAAGCCTTTCCTCTGCCGTTCTCATAAGGTGATACCTCCTTTTCTCAAAATCGGGTCTCTGAAAAACCCTTTCACTTATATAGATACATGAAATCCGAAAATTCCCCGCTTTTTTTGAAAAAAAATCAAAAAAATTTTTTCGGGCGCGAAAAAGAACAGGCCGCCCGTGTAAAAGCAGCCTGTTCCGAAGGGTCTATTTTGTTTCAGCGCGCCAGATTCTTTAAGCGCTTTCGCCCGAAGATCAGCGCAAGCAGCACCGTCAGCATGGGAAGGATATAGCCGATACGCGCCGCCGCTCCGCTCTGTGCCACCAGCAGATTATAGATGGCGTGATAGGTGATGGCAAGGGCCAGAAGTCCCGCTGTCCCGGCAAAGCGCAGATACAGCCTGTTCCAGAGGTAATAAAGTCCCATGCCTACGATCATGCCGTTGACGACGTGCATGGCTCCCGTGCCGAAGCCCCGGATCAGAAGGTGCAAAAGCTGCGCCGAGCCGTTTCCGGTCAGATAGCACACATTTTCAAACGTGGCAAAGCCCACGGACACCATGAGCATGGTACCCATGATATCCTCCTTTTCCGGCTCCAGCACCAAAATATAAAACAGCACCGGCGCGAGCTTTAATATCTCCTCCACCATAGGGGATATCTCGATGGAGGCCATGGTCATATCCGCGCCGTGCAGCATGGCAAGGAAGGTGCTGATATAGGAGGCGGCGAGACAGGCGGTCATCCCGCCGAGGAAAAACAGCATGGACCGTCTGCGTCTTCCCCTGAGGCAGAGGATGGACACGATCAGCGGCGCGGCAATGCAGATGTAGATGTTTTCGATATAATTCATTCCCGCACCGCCTTTCCAAGCGCCGGAAAGATGAGCGCAA
>JAFSLV010000004.1 GCA_017448245.1 Lachnospiraceae bacterium
AAAAATCACTCGTCAGCGAATCCTTGTTGTCTGCAAAATGCAGGTAAAACAGACAAAACGGATCCACCAGTTTATAATAAGCATCCCGCTTGCTATGGCCGAACGGAACATACTTCAGGTTTATTCCGACGTCAATATGGTATTTTTGGGTATGACGTCTGTTTAATAATCTTATTTTGACGCAAATTATAGCTATTTATATCTTGCCTCGGATTAAGATTGTTTTGGGGTCTTCGACTTTGATTGCGCATCAGCTCGCGCAGCAGACGGGCGGGCAACTTACGGCCTCGCATAACGGCAGCCGCTTCACCGTCACGTTCACGCTGCCTGTTATGCCTCAGCGGTCAAACAGCGACGCATATTCACCATAGCCTTCCGCCTCCAGGCGTTCGTACGGGATAAAGCGCAAAGCGGCGGAATTGATGCAGTATCTGAGTCCGCCCGCTTCCTTCGGCCCGTCCGGAAACACATGCCCGAGATGCGAGTCCGCACCGCTGCTGCGCACCTCCGTACGGATCATGCCATGCGATCTATCCTCATGCTCCGTTACGGCATCCGCGTTGACGGGTCTGGTGAATGCCGGCCAGCCGCAGCCGGAATCAAATTTGTCCTCGGAGGTAAACAGGACCTCGCCGCTGACAATATCCACATAAAGACCCTTTTCAAAGAAATGATCATACGCTCCCGTGAAGGCGCGTTCCGTGGCGGCGTTTTGTGTCACCTCATAGGCAAGATCCCCGATACGGGCGCGAAGCGCCGCATCCGTCTCCGCGGCCTTGTCTTTTCTTTCCTCATGCAGACGGAAATACGCCTGCGGGATGTGACAGTATCCGCCCGGATTCTTATCCAGATACTTCTGGTGATATTCCTCTGCGGAAAAGAAATTCTTCAGCGGTTCGAGCTCCACGGCAAGCCTTGTACCCGCTTTCCTTTCCTCTTTTTCGAATACCGTTTTGATCCCGGCCAGCTGCGCCTCCTCCGTATAATAAACGCCCGTGCGGTACTGGATGCCGGCGTCATTCCCCTGTCTGTTGACGGAAAGCGGATCGATCACCATGAAATAATACTCCAGTAACTCCGTTAAGCTGATACGCTCCGGATCATAAAGCACGCGCACCGTTTCCGCGTGACCGCTGCCATTGCAGACCGCCCGGTAATCCGGCGCCTCGTCCGGCCCGTTGGCATAGCCCGCCTCTGTTTCGATCACGCCGTCAAACTGATCCAAATACTTCTGGACACCCCAGAAGCATCCCCCGGCAAGATAAATGGTTTCCATATCCTTCTCTCCTCCCCTGTCAAGGTCTCCTTACTTCATTCTCTTAACCAATAGCGCATGATTAAAATCAAATCCGAGCTCATCCATATACAATTGCAATAACTCCTTGTGCCGATATGACATCGCAATAAGTCCGATCAGATCCACTTCGTCTTTCACATCCGACTCAACAAAATGATACAATTCTTTACCGATTCCCTGATTGCGATACTCTTTTGACACATAGATTTCATCCAGCTCGTATGCCGTTTCTCCGATTTGATTATATGACGTTTTCTCTTTCAGCAGTTTCTTATGTCCGAGCGCATAGGCTATGATTCTATTGTTCAAACAGGCAACGTATATGTTTTTATCAAGAAATTCATCTTCATCATTCGCATCGTAAGAAGGCCCGGTCTTTTCATCCGCCCACTCTTCAGACAAACGTAAGAGCTGATTTAAGCATTCTTTCTGTTCTGCCATGTTCTCTTTACGAATCGACATGATCCTGTATTCTATGGTTTTGTTTTTCATCCGAAACGCTCCTTGCGTTTTTCGTAATCACGAACACTTCACATAATCAATCTCTCCTAAAACCTTGCAGACAGGAAGGAGTTCCAATATCCCATGACGCTCTCGCTGTCATTATTCCAGGTGTTTTTGTCAAAATAATCCTGCAGTTCCTCTTCCGCGTCATTCAGCTCCGCCACACGGTGCCTGTTCTTCGGGTCTGCCTTGGTGAGCGCAAGCCACTCCAACGCTTTGTTCAGATACACCTGCGCGTTATGTTCGTCATTTCTCTGTTTTCTGTCCACGGCTCTCTGTACTTCACCGCCGATATTCAGAATCTGCTCACTTACGCTCATACTATTCCATCTTGCAGCATCCATAACTACTTCTCCTGCATTTGTATTTCCATTCGTAAACCTTCTTAGTAAATCCACAAATCAATGATATCTGTCAGACGACAGATGGTCTCTTCGTCTGTGATCACCCTGCCATATGTTCCGTTCTGGATCTTCCTGTTTTGCTTGATATTCAGTGTGGAACTCCACTCAATCGCACGATCCGCGTAGTAAATATTCGCGCCGTATAAATCATTTTCATCCGAGCCGTCATCGTACAATTCCATTCCCAGATCCGCATGCATTTCCATATTGACTGCCACCAGTTTTCTTCTTTCATCGATAACAATCTTTACCATGTCTTCAAAATACTGTGGTTGCATCTCCTGTATGGATTTAAGCTCTGTCTTTTCCCTGAGAATCATCCCCGCCTCCTGTCCGCATCATTTGGTTTTCCCACTATTTTATCATGCTCATCCATTGGATTCCATAAGCTCTCACGCGCAAGAACATGCTGCATCCCTTTATTCCGATCCTGTCCTGATGTCCGCCTCGCCAAACAATGCCGCATGCCCGCTGATCAGGACGCGGTCGCCTTTGTTTTCGCAATACACCACGCCGCCTCTGGGGGAGGCCTGGTATGCCGTCATTTTCTCCTTTTGCAGTTCCTTTGCCCAGTACGGAATCAGGTTGCAATGCGCGGAACCGCAGACCGGATCTTCATTGACCTTGATTTTCGGGAAGAAGGTTCTGGAAACGAAGTCATAGTCTTTTCCACGCGCCGTGATAAAGAGTCCCATACCCTCCTCCACCGCAGCGATTGCCTCCAAATTGGGCACAAAGGAGCGCACGTCTTCTTCTTTTTCGAGCACAATCATCAGATCCCTGCTGAGATACGCTTTTCCCTCCAACCCGTTGACCGCCGCCTTCATCTGATCCGTGAAGGGCACTTCCTCCGGCATCCGTGACGGAAAATCCAGTTCAAAGAGATCGTCTTTTACCCGCACCGTCAAGGCTCCGCTGACGGAGTCAAAGTGAAACGCCTTTGCCTCCGTGTCAAAGAACCGCGACAGCACAAAGGCACTCGCAAGTGTCGCGTGGCCGCACAGATCCACTTCCTTTCCCGGCGTAAACCAGCGGATGTGGTATTTCTCCCCTTCCTTTACAACAAAGGCGGTCTCGGAAAGATTGTTCTCGATGGCGATCTTTTGCATCAGAATATCCGCAGGCCATTCCTGCAGCACACAGACCGCCGCCGGGTTCCCCCGAAAGTCCTCTTTTGTAAATGCGTCAACGATATACTGTTTCATGTTACGCTCTCCCCCGTCAAGAACTTCTTGCCTGCAACAATCGTCTCCACCGCAATGCGGATCGCGCGGATATCGTCCGTGATGGAAAGGGACGGCGTTCCGGCAGGCAGCGCTGCCGCCTGGGAGGGAAGATACGGCAGATGCACAAAGCCCGCCTGCATCTGCGGATATTCCCGTTTTGCAACATGCAGTGCCGCATACATGACGCTGTTGCACACAAATAATCCGGCGCTGTTGGAAACCTCCGCCGGGATGCCGGCCTCACGGATGGCAGCTGCGATTCTCTTTATCGGGATTGTCGCGAAATATGCGGGATCGCCGTCCGCCGAAAGCATTTCGTCCACAGGCTGGTTCCCCTTGTTGTCCGGAATCCTTGCATCCGCAAGGTTCACGGCGATCCGTTCGACGGAGACGGCGCTCCTGCCGCCGGCAAGACCCACAGACAACACTACATCCGGTTCCCATGTACGGATTTCCTCCAGCAGCACCTTTGCGGCCTCCCCGAACACCACGGGCAGTATCCGGCGTTTCACCTCCACCCCCGCAGGCAGCGCATCCAGCTGCTCCACCGCTTCCTTGGACGGATTCACAAGGTCCCCCGCAAAAGCCTCAAATCCGGTCAGTAAGAGTTTCATTTTGTACGCTTTCTTCCCAAACCAGTATGTTTATACCTAATCTTTCAACTCCTTCACATTCCGGCATTCCTCACATCCGTGTTCGCCATAAGATGCCGGAATGTTCATGGATACACGTCCTGTGTGATCGTACACGTTTTGTCAAGGATGTTTGTAAACACGTATCATCTTCATCTGCTTTCACGAAACAGATCATTCAGTGTTATCGTATTTGTGAATATGCCGCTGTACTCATTTTTCTTTAATCCATTCGTCGTAATAAGCGTATTATGCACAACCATTTTCCATGAAACTTCTTTTGCCAACGCCTCCTGCCTTTGCATCAACGTGTTGTAGTATCTCTTATTAACCGCAAACTCTCCGGAATAAAACTTGATCTCACACATATTGATCACATTGTCGTTTCTGCAAAGCAAAAGATCTATCTGCATACCGTCCTTGTCATCTTCGCGCTTGGACCAGGCAGAGTTTGTTGTTATTACTCCGGAAATGCCCAACGCATCCTTGATCTGCTCAACATGATTAAAGCATACATTTTCAAACGCATATCCTCTCCATGTGGCAACCGTCGGCATCGTTGTGTTTTGCTGCCAGAATTTCGGGTTGTTTTGCCGATCCGGATTCAAAAAGTGTAAATAAAACAGACAGAACGGATCCGTAAGTTTATAATGCTCCTCTCGTTTTTTTAACCCGAACGGAACATACTTTATGATAAAATCACCCGCAATCAGGGCATTCAGATTTCTGGAAAGGCGTCCTCCGTCTGTTATTTTCAACTTCTCGGTTATCTCACGTCTTGTATATCCGGCATTTCTTGTATATAACAAACGCACAATTCGTTTCACTGCCTCCGGATTCACAAAAACAGAATCAAACAGTCTGTCAAACTCGTTGAGCAACTTAGGTTTCCTGACAAAGAACATGTCATCCACATTCTGCGCAAAGCTTTTTTCGCCGTCCATATAACCCATATAATAAGGTATGCCGCCAAGAATCATATACCCTTGCACAATATCATATCGCGAAAATGCGATGTCATTCGCCTTATAATAAGCCTCGCATTCATGCAGGGTAAACGGAGAAAGGTTGATCTCGTATGTAATCCTGTCATATAATCCACCATGGTTATTGATAAGGTTGTCTAAAATCCAGGAATTAGCGCTCCCACATACGATAACCATCAGGTTTTTACGATGGCATCCCCAGTTATTCCAGAAGCCCTCAAATGCTCTCATAAAGCCGGATTTCGGTGTATCAAGCCAGGGCAGTTCATCCAAAAAAACAACCTGCCTGGAGCCGTTATCTTTTTTTTGAAGATGCTTCTCCAACATAAAAAAGGCTTCTGCCCAGCTTCCCGGTTTTTTCGCCTCTTCCATCCCATAGAGTACCAATGATTGATAAAAATGATCCAACTGTGCCTGCAGCAGTCCTTTCGACTCCTCATCCGCGGGTGAAAGTGCGGCATGCCTGAATGTAAACCGGCCGGAAAAAGTCTCATCAACAAGATAGGTCTTTCCCACCCGACGTCTGCCGTATATCGCTACCAACTCTGCTCTGTTCCTGTCATATAAGCGGTTTAATACTTTTATTTCATGCTCTCTGCCAACCATATGAATCGTGCCCCTCTCCGAACGCGGCGGTGAACCGCTCATTCATACGTTTGACCGCCGCTTTGTTTTTCTATATTAACAAAAAATAAAACGGCGGTCAAGTTGGAATTATCGCGCTTCGCCGCCGCTTTGTTTGTCTCCGCATTTTAATCAACGGAATAACCTTACATCCCCCCCCCTGCAACCCGTCCACTCTGTCAAGCAAGAACATGCTGCATCCTTTTATTCCGGTCCATTGTATCAATCCGGATGACAAAGAACCCCTTTGCACGGCAGAGTGCCCGTATTTCCTCAAAGAGAACGGCGGAAATCCCCCTGCCGCGTGCATCATCTATCAGCGCTTCACAAACTGACAACTCTTCTTTTTTTGCCATCCGCAGTCTGTATCTCATTGTTTACGTCAATTCAGCATTTTGATATCCGCTTATCGCTTCTTCCGCACCGTCCTGCACGATACGCCTGTATCTGGCATCACGATATCCCGCGGCGGTGTTCTTTTTTTCAGCCGAGAAACCTCCGGATTGCGTCTTCGCTTTCCCGCGGAAGCAGCTCCTTCAGATGCTTGAACAGTCTTTCGTAAGAGGCCTCCGGCGTGCGCCGGTAGACCTTTCCGGCAAAGCTTTTCCCGAAGAACGTCTCCGGCGTCGTGTACTTGGCGACACCCCAGCCGTATTCGTTGCCGAGTCGGTCGGTCATGTACACAAAGTCATCGATGATGACATACCCCTGAAACTGCAGGCGGTTTACGATCGTATCAAATCCCTTCTTCCCGCCCTTTTTGTAATTTCCGATGCGCTTGAGCTCCTTGGAAAGCATGGGCGCGTTTTTTTCGATCAGGTCGTAGAGCTCTTTGTCCCGGTACGCCGCAAGACCGTCCTCATAGCGCGCGTCATAATCGTAGCCGTCCCTGCGGTAGTTGGCAAGATCCAAAAACCACTCCCTGCTCACAAAGGCCGCCTTCTTTTCAAAAAACTTGCCGTAGGCGCATTTTGCCTCTTTGATGACGGGACCCTTCCACTCCCAGACGCCCTCCACACCGGAAAACCAGGCCGACGGCGCACAATGCTCCTCGATGGAAAAGCCGCTTAAACTGTTTTCAAAATACGGCAGGATGCCGAAACGCTTCACGGCATCGACCAGATCTTTTTTGGTGCGGACGGTAAAATTCATGAGGTTCCTCCTGTCTTTCACATGCCGTCATTGCTCACATCCGTGTTCGTCATGAGATGCCGGGATGTTACACGTCCTGTGTTATCACTTACCGTCAGTTTCTCTTTGCATATGCCGCCACAAGCGCAAGCAGCACCTGAGTGTTTTTGGCCATCGACTGGACCGGCACGTATTCAAAGCGGCCGTGCGCGTTTTCATATCCCGCGCTGATGTTGACGGTGGGCAGCCCCCTGTGGGACAGGGCGCTCCCGTCGGTGCCGCCGCGAAAGGCAAGGCGCACGGGATCGGGGATGCCCACTGTGCGAAACGCTTCCTCCAGCAGCGTCACTGTATGCGGCACGGTATCGATCACCTCCTTCATGTTGCGGTAGGTCTCACGGATTTCGAGATCGATCCGCTCGTCCCCGTATGTTTCTTTCAGCCGCGCAGCACAGTCGCGGATAAAGTCCTCGCGCTTTGCAAAAAGCTCCGCGTCATGGTCGCGCACGATCATCCAGACATGCGCGTTTTCACAGTCGCCCTCGACGGCAACGAGATGGAAAAAGCCCTCTCTCCCCTCCGTCGTCTGCGGCGTTTCATCCGCCGGGAACATCGCGATGTATTCCGCCGCAATCTGCGCCGCGTTGACCATGATGCCCTTGGCCGTGCCGGTGTGGACACTCGTGCCGCGCACACTCAGCAGCGCGTCCGAGGCGTTGAAGGTTTCGTCGGAATAGTATCCGAGATAGTCGCCGTCGATCGTGTAGGCAACGGGCGCTTCAAACCGCGCAAGATCCAGATCCTTTGCAAGACCTCCGACCTCCTCGTCCGGCGTAAAGGCGATGCTGACCAGGCCGTGCGGGATTTCGGGATGTGCAAGAAGATACTCCGCCGCCGTCATCACACTCGCGATCCCCGCCTTGTCATCGGCGCCGAGCAGGGTCGTGCCGTCCGTAACGATCAGATCCTGTCCCTTATAGAGCGCAAGCCGCGGATACAGCGCCTCCTCCATCACGATCTGTTGTTCTTCATTTAATACAATGTCACCGCCGGGGTAATTCTTGATCACGCGCGCTTTGACATCCGTGCCGCTCGCATCCGGTGCGGTGTCCATGTGCGTGATAAAGCCGAGCGCATGCTCCTTTCCCGCAAGCGCCTGAGCGGACGGAGGTATTTTTCCGTATACCACGCAGTGTTCCTCGTCAAGATACACGTCCGATATGCCGATCGCAATCAGCTCCTGTCGCAGCATCCTCGCAAGATCGTATTGCTTTGCCGTCGTCGGCGTTTCTTCGGAAATCCTCGAGGACTGTGTATCGACTGCCGCGTACCTCAGCATCCGCTCCGTTACTTTTTGTTCAAATTCCCGTGACATACCTCATCCTTTCATGCCAAAGCCGGTCAAAAGGTCAAAAGGGACAGATCCCCATTCCCCTGCGGCACGGCTACACAAAAAACGGCACCGCCTCCATGTAAAAACGGCAGATGTCCTCCGGCTTGTAGCGCCCGTGCATAAGCCACCAGCGCACCGTTTCCGCAAAGCTCTGCGCCGCGTGATTCAACAGATAGTCCCGCGGGATGTTCTTATTTTTTTTCAGCTTCTTATCAAACATCTCCTTCAGATGTTCCCGGAAGTGGCGCATAAAGATCTCTCCGCCGTCTCCCGACAGAATCCCCCCGAGATAACTCCTGGAATCGTCAAGCTGGTACAGCATGTGCGTCACCTGCTCGGCGATGCCGTAGGCCCCGGAAGAAAAATCGTGCGTCTTTTCCTTGTGCTGCTCCTCCGAAAACACATGATCAAAAATCTCTTCGCACAGTACGCGCAGCAAATCATCCTTGGTTTCAAAATGCGCATAAAAGGTGCTGCGCCCGATGTCCGCTTCGTCAATGATCTCCTGCACCGTGATAGCGGCATAAGATCGATGTGCGAGCAGCCCGGTAAACGCCTCCATGACCGCTTTTTTCGTTTTTGCCTGCCGTCTGTCCATGTGGTCTCCTCTGCAATTGCGCGCAGTCTGCGGGGTCGTTCTTCCCGCAGTTTCTTCTGCCCCTTCAGCGGATGTACAATTTCAAAAAACTGTCCGGTATCGTACGTTCTCACGCATCCGTTTCTTGTTTTTTGTATTCCGGACGCCTATGATGTTATTGAACACAGTGTTTTGTAATGAATTATACGTTCGATGCGGTTCGCTGTCAAGCCAGGAAATCAAAGGAGGCATACCATGTTGGAAAGAATCATGCACATACTGGAAGGACTGCCGATGACCCTTACGTCCGGCGTTTTTCTGATCCTCTCTTTTATCCTGCCGCGTACGGGTTTTCCTCAGGCGATATATCTCGCGTGGGTTGCGGTGATCGTCTGCGGCATCCCGCTTTTGTATCTCGCCATCCACAGACTCCTTTTTAACCGTGGCATCAGCAAGATCTCGTCCGCCCTGCTGATCACGATCGGCATGATTGCTTCGGTCATGATCGGTGATCTGTTTGCAGCGGGCGAAATTGCCTTTATCATGGCAATCGGCGCGCTCCTCGAGGACATGACCGCCAATCGTGCGAAAAAGGGGTTGAAACAATTACTGTCGCTTACACCGGAAACGGCAAGACGCATCCGAGACGGCGTTGAAGAGGTCATCCCCGTACAGGATCTGCGCGCGGGCGATCTGGTGCGCATTTTGCCGGGCGAGCGCATCCCCGCGGACGGCATGATCGTAAGCGGCGATACCTCCGTCGATCAGTCTGTCATGACCGGCGAATCGCTTCCTGTTGACAAAACAAAAGGCGATGAGGTCTTTTGCGGTACCTTCAATCATGACGGTGCGATAGATATACGCGCGGAGCGTACAGGCGAAGACTCCTCCCTGCAGACACTCATCCGTATGGTGCAGAAAGCCGAAGACAGGCAGGCGCCGACGCAGCGGATTGCAGACAGATGGGCTTCCCTCCTCGTGCCGCTTGCGCTTGCGATCGCACTTGTCACCTGGCTCATCACCCGCGACATCACGCGGGCGGTGACCGTTGTCGTCGTCTTTTGTCCCTGCGCCCTGGTGCTTGCCACGCCGACCGCCATCATGGCGGCCATCGGACAGGCGACCAAAAACGGCGTCATTATCAAATCCGGTGTGGCGCTTGAAAAGATGGGACATGTTTCCACGGTCGCCTTTGACAAAACCGGAACCCTGACGAAGGGCACACTGCAGGTGAGTGATGTCGTCCCGGCCGGTGATCTTTCGAAAGACGAACTGCTTGTGCTTGCCGCCTCCGCGGAGGCAAAGAGCGAACACCCCCTGGGACGCGCGATCGTGCAGCACGCCAAAGAGAAAGGTCTTTCTCCGCTGCCCTGCGACGACTTTCAGATGTTTCCGGGACGCGGCGTGACCTGTGTCATCAACGGAAATGAATATATCCTCGGAACGGAACGTCTGCTGGCAGAAAAAGGCATCGCCATTTCCTCGCAGCCAAAGGATGTACCGGATGCCCTGCGCGCGGACGGCAAGGCACTGGTATTCGTCGCCACAAAAGAAGCTGTGGAGGGTGTCATTGCACTCTCCGATACCGTGCGCACGGAAGCGCGGGACATGATCCGGGATCTTTCGTCCATGCACGTAACGCCTGTGCTGTTGACCGGCGACCACCTTCAGGCGGCATCGCACCTCGCATCACAGGTCGGCTTAAAAGAAATCCGCGCGGAGCTTTTGCCGGGGGATAAGGTGACACAGCTTGAAGCGCTCAAAGAAAGCGGACCCGTCTGCATGATCGGCGACGGCGTCAACGACGCGCCCGCCTTAAAGAGTGCGGATGTCGGTGTGGCAATGGGGGTAACGGGGTCCGATATCGCGGTGGAAGCCGCGGACATTGCGCTGATGACAGACGATCTTTCCCGCATTCCTTATCTGAAATGGCTTTCGGACGCAACCGTACAGACGATCCGCGTGGCGATCACGCTCTCGATGTGCATCAACCTTGTCGCCGTGACGCTGTCCGTCCTCGGAATTCTGACCCCGACGACCGGAGCGCTCGTACACAACGCGGGGTCCTGCTTTGTGGTCATGATCGCCGCGCTTCTTTATGACCGCAAGTACCGGGGAGAACGGGCGCAGGCCGCAGAGGTCTGTCCCGTTTGACCGAAAACAATCCACTGAGAACCGTCCCTTTTGACCGAAAACAAGCCACTGAGAACCGTCCCCTTTGACCGGATATGCTATACTATATGATAACGGGGGACGTTGTATGAAAGAGTTGTTCGATCTGTATATTGCATTCTTCAAAATCGGATGTGTCAATTTCGGCGGCGGTTACGCGATGCTGCCGCTTCTGGAAAAAGACCTTGTCACCCGGCGCGGATGGACCACCATGGAGCATCTGCGTGATTATTTTGCGATCGGACAGTGTACCCCCGGCATCATTGCGCTCAATGTCTCGACCTTCATCGGCTACAATAAAAAGAAGCTGCCCGGCGCAATCGCCGCGACGTGCGGATTTCTGACCGGTCCGATCCTCCTCATCCTGATCATCGCCGCGTTCCTGACCAATTTTGCGGATCTCGCCATCGTGCAGCACGCCTTTGCCGGCATCCGCGTCTGCGTGTGTGTCCTGATTGTGCAGGCGGTCCTTCGTCTCTGGAACAAATCGGTCATCGACGTGTTGAGCTTCCTGATCTTTCTCGTCATCTTTGTTCTGAATGTCTCTTCGCGTTTTCTTCCGTGGTCGGTACCGGCTGCTCTCCTCGTGATCGCGGCGGGTATCTTTGGCATCCTGTTCGGCCGCACGGAAGCGGAACACCGCGCAGCCGCCTCCGAAAAAAACGCGAAAAAAAAGAAGGAGGACCACTGACATGCCCCTCCTTCCGCGTCTGTTCTTTGAATTTTTCAAAACCGGGCTCTTCAGCGTCGGCGGTGGTCTCGCAACGCTGCCCTTCCTCTATGAGATGAGTGACAACACCGGCTGGTTTACGCACGCGGACATCGCGGACATGATCGCGATCTCCGAATCGACGCCCGGCGCAATCGGGATCAATATGTCGACCTATGCCGGCTATAAAACCGCAGGCATCGCCGGAGGATTTGTTGCCACGCTCGGGCTTGCCATGCCCTCACTCATCATCATTGTCGTGATTGCAAAGTTCCTGAGCCGGTTTGACGAGAACAGATATGTACAGCGTGCCTTCTACGGTCTGCGCCCAGCATCGATCGCGATGATCACCGCCGCCGGTCTGAATGTCGCACGTGTCACCCTGCTGGACGCCGATGCCCTTTCGGCGCTCACCGCCGGCGGCGGCTTTTCCCTGTCGCTCTTTTGCCTGCCCGCCATCCTTCTGGCAATCGTGCTGTTCCTTGCACAGCAGAAACTCAAATGGCATCCCGTGGTGTTTCTTGCGGCATCCGCCGTTGTCGGCATCCTGCTCAAGCTGTAAACAGCATGCTCCCGAAGCATCCGCCGGCTGTCTACATCAGCTCCTCCGAATCCAACAGGACGGTGAACGGCCCTTCATTGACGATCTCCACCTGCATGCGCGCGCCGAAGACACCTGTCTGTACATCGGATATCTCTTCCCTGCAGCGGTTCACGATATAATCGTAGATTTCTTCTGACGCCTCCGGTGCGCCGGCACGGATAAAAGACGGCCGGTTGCCTTTCCTGCAGTCCGCATACAGCGTAAACTGCGACACCAGAAGGAGTGCGCCTTTCGTGTCCGCAAGCGAGAGGTTGGTCTTTCCGTTTTCATCGGGAAAAATCCTGAGCCCCAGCATCTTTTTTGTCATTTTGTCGGCGATTTCTTTTGCGCGGCCGGACGCAATATCCTGCTCACTCACGCCGATCAGCACAACAAAGCCCCTCCCGATCGCAGCGTGCTGTCTGCCTTCGATGGAGAGGGTGCCTTTGGATACGACCTGGATAACAAACCTCATCTTCCTTACTCCCTTTCCGGCATTCCTCACATCCGTTGTTGTCTATGCCGCCACAGACGCACCGAAACAATCGACCAGTTTTGCGTAATCGGTCCGGCATTCCGGCGTCAGAAGCTCACGGAGATTTGTTCCCGCAGGAACTGTTGTCCATAACACCTCGTTCAGATAAGAATACCGGATTTCTATCGTAACATCACTGCGATTCTTCACGGCCGGCAGGTATGCTGCCAGCATAAATCCTTGCGTTTCATCAATGGTCAGTCTTGCGTTTTTACGCAGCTTTTTGGCCTTTTCCACCGCCGCCTCAACGACCGGATTCGGCTGGTACTGCTCCGAAACGGTTACAAAGACGGTCGGGGCCTGCCGGGGAGTATTCGCAGCTCCCTGTGCGGAAAAAGGCGCAGACGGCTGTGCGGGATAGGGCATGCCGCCCTGCATTTGGTAGGGCGCCGGATATCCCTGCTGACGCGGCGGTGTAAACCGCATTTTCTTTCTTCTGGCTTCTGCTTCTTTCTGTCTCTTTTCTTCCTTCCTTGCAGTTGAATAAACAATACATATAATAAGAATCAGCAACCAGATGACAAATACCGCTGCGGCGGGAATCCCGTTTGACAATCCTCCGCCCGAACCGTAAAACATCGCAATGATATACAATGAGATACGCTGATTGATGCCGCGCATCACAAACAGTACAATCACTGCCCCCACAATGCTGCCGATAACAGTCAGCTTGTTCATGGACAATAACACATATACGACCGGCAAAAACACCAGAAGAAAGATCATGCCGACAAAAAACGCAAACATTCCGTCTTCACTCAGACGGGCCAAAACCATGGATCCTAACGCAAGTACAGATAATCCGCCGATGATCTCACTTTTTCTGTTACACAATCCCTCCGGTCTCATCCGTTATCCCTCGCTTCTGATTGCTTCCGCAAACATGGAAATGCTGTCAACATCCTCTTCCGTCAGTTCCATCAGTTCTTCATTGGTCAGCTTGCTGATATCCGCCGCCCCCATCCGGAGAGACTGATTGACTTTGGCCTTTTCAAAAAAGTTTCTGACATCCCGTCCGTTGGCAAAATCCTTTGTCCGGTTATCATAATAATTCTGAAATATCTTCTTTGTTCTGCGGATACACTTCGGCGATACGCGGAACCCTTCGTTCTTGCAATACAGTTTAAAGATATCGAGCATATCATCCGGTGTGTAATCCTCAAACGCAATAAACGTATTAAAGCGCGACTGGAGTCCGGGATTCGATTTCAAAAAATCCTGCATCAGATCCGGATATCCCGCAACAATCACGACCAGATTGTCCCTGTCGTCTTCCATCCTCTTCAGAAGCTGTGTGACCGCTTCCGTTCCGAAATCCTCTTTTGCTCCCTGTACCAGGGAATATGCCTCGTCAATAAACAGAATGCCGCCGAGCGCTTCATCCACGCAATGGTCCACCTTGGGCGCCGTCTGCCCGATATATTCCGCAATCATGTCCGCGCGGGATACCTCTTTCAGTTGTCCGGTCGACAGCACGCCCATGGCCTTATAGATCCTGGCGATGAGTCTGGCCACCGTGGTTTTTCCCGTACCGGGATTACCCGTAAACACCATATGCAGTGATATTTTTTCAGGATGCAGCCCGCGGCTTTCCTTTTCTTTATTGACCCTGACAAGGTTGATCATCCGGTTGACATTCTCTTTGACGGATTCGAGGCCGATCAGTTTGTTCAGTTCATTCAGCAATGATTCCAGTGACACCTCATCGCTTTCTTCCTCGCCCGACTTCTTCCTGGCATCCATACGAAACATGGTTTCGACCTCTTTTGTCAGGTCCGGTTCCACAAAGCCCTTATTTTTATCCTCCGCATAGTCTCTCCACTGATCCAAAACGGCTCTGACGGCGTTTTTCTTTTCTTCCGCATTGTTCTTTTTCAGCGCGGCAAAACTGTACAGCATCAGTGCATATTGTTCAAACAGGACGGATGTGTATTCATCGCGGTTTCCTCCGTCCATTTCCAGTGCGATCTCGATCCCGATCGGGATTCCCTTCAACGCGGTGACAATGTCTCCCGGAAGCGCTTCGAACGACTCCGCATCCAGTTTACGCTGAAAGCGACGGTAGCCCTCGACGCACTGTTCCAGGTCCTCGCCGTGCTCGATCAGCGATTTGACAAAGTTACCTTCGTCGGAGCTCATCGCATTCTCGTAACGGGACGAAAGCTCCGTGAACAACCACTGCAGCTGAAGATCGAACAGGTGCGAGGTCAGCACATCGCTGTCTATCTCATCACGATCCCAGTATCCTTCATAGTCCTCCACATACTCCGCCACCTCGCGATAATTCTCGTAGGCTTTCTGGTAGAGTGTGGACTGGTTTCCTTCCTTCATCATCATAAACACATCCTCCTGCTTGATTTGCCCGTTTGTGCCTTTATACGGATTTTAAATCCGCCAGATGATCCGAACCCTCATTTCCGGAATCCCAGATACGTAATCTGTCAAGCTCATTCACACAGTCCTTTAATTCCCTGAAATCCTTGTTTTCCGCCGCCTTGCTGCCGCGGTCCATCCAATAGGACGCCTTTTCCGCATCCTTGTAACGGCCGTTGCTTTCGATGTGAAACCGCAGCCGGTTTTTCAGGAAGTCAAAGCTTTTCCAGAGAACCTGATCCACGCGGTAACGGTTCATACGGTTTCTGATGTATTCCCTTTCTTCGTCGGACTGTGCCGTTTCCAATTCCTTGCGGAACTCTTTAAACCGCTCCACATCCTCTTTTGTCCCGTACCGGTCAACATCACTTATATAGATATCCACATCCTCCTGCAGACTCCGTTGCTTTGTCGCCTCCTTCGATCCTCTTTTCTTTTCCAGCACCGCGGATTTCAGTTCGTTAAATTCATCCGACAGGCGGTCGATCTCATCATTGTCGATTTCTTTTCTGGCCTGATCATCGCACCTTCTTTTGAGCTCAATGCATTGTTCTCGCTCCTTCTTTACGTCGACACCGCTGCGGCCGAGCTCGCCGATGGTCTTCATGATCTCATCATTGATCTTGCGGATCAGATCATCGAGACGTTTCGGGAAGCTCAGATAGTTTTCCTCACTCTTTCTGAGCTGTTCGGAAGTAATCGTATGGTTGAGCGCCTTGGCAAATGCGCGTACCGTCATGCAACGGCTTTCATCGATCTCTATTGTCAATTCGATGTCGCTGTTCTCATGTAACACTCCCGGAAGGTCTCTGGAACGCACGTGTACATCGCCCGCCAGAAAGTCGGCATCTTCGTTGTACTTGTCTTCGCCTTCGTAGACCAGGATATGAAATGTATCCTGCTTTTGGGGATCCAGCGTCTTGTTGAGGCGATAGGTTCTCGTGACCGTTGCGGGCAGTCCCGTGTTTTTCTCCAGCAGCCAGTCGATATAGTTTTCCGTGCCGTCCGTCGTGAGCACACCGACATTAAACGGCAGAGGCGGTGCACTGTTCTTCAGCCCGTGTTCCTTATGTATGATCTTAAACTCCGCGTTTTTTAACGGAATATCATTGCCTGCTTTATCGGTTGCCGTGATACGGTAATGATTGACACCGTTTTCCCTGACGATATTGACGGTTGTCATAAAAACGCCCGTCTCCGGATCATCGAGCCCGGCTGCCCCGCCCGACCAGATCTCGGTTTTTGCGTCTCCGTCTCCCAGACACGCGATGCTGTAACGGTCAATGGTCGCGATGTCCGCCCCTTTGAACTTACCGGTGATGCGCGCATTCGTCTTGTATACCACGTCATCATATTTGAGTTCCAGTGACATCGCCGCGTCAGTTCCGGATGGCTGATCCTGCGCAGAAGCCCCGTCCGCATCATCCGCTTCTCCTTCTTCCTCCACCTCTACAAAGCTGCTCGCAGCAAACAATGCGGCTCCCTGCGCCACCACTGTCATCGGATCCAGTGCACTGTCGATCCGGATATCTTTATCCTTCACCAGTTCACGCTGAATGAGTTCCTTCAGATACGGGGTTCCCGTCGAGCCTCCCACCAGAATTACGCGATGGATATCACGGTATTGCGGTGCCGCACCCGCAAGCGCATCCTGTGCGATGTCGATCGTATCCTGCAAAATATCCTCTATGACACGGTTGTACTCTTCTCTGGTCACATCGCACGAAAACTCTATCTCATTGCCGGCATCATCCTGTACATCAAAAATCTCAAAGACGGTGTCCTCCATGTTGCTGAGTTCCATCTTGCAGGCCTCCACCGCATCCATGATTCTTGCCCTGGTCACTTCATTTCCGTCGTCATGGATCGTATACTTTTCCCTGAGCTTTGGTAATACAATATTTTCATACAGGGCACGATCGAGGTCCTTTCCGCCCATGCGGTTATGGCCTTTGTTATTGACCGTCGTGAGCCTGCCTCCGTGCGTGGATACGATCGCAACGTCGAGCGTTCCCCCGCCGTAATCAAAGACCAGCCAGTTCTGGTTCTCGGCGCCCGGTTTTGCACCGTATGCGACTGCCGCGGCGATCGGCTCCTGTAACAAAATCACATGACGGAAGCCCGCCAGTTTGGCCGCTTCCTTTGTCGCCTCCGACTGCACGGTACTGAAGGCCGCCGGTACCGTGATCACCGCATCCGTCATCTCTCGACCGGTTCTGCGTCCGGCATCCGAACGGACGCTCTTTAGCACCTCCGCGGACAATTCGACCGGTGTCATCTTCAGACCGGAACCGGCAAATTCATACACGGCATCGGTTCCCATATCACGCTTGAATTCTTTACGCACCTGCCCCTTTTCCGTACAGGTATAAGCCTTTTGGCCGACCGTAATGCGTCCCGTCCGGTTGATCCATACGACGGAAGGCGTGACGTTCATCCGGTCATTGTTGCCGATGATCGTGCATGTATTGTCATCGTTGGGTACCGCGATGCATGAATTGGTCGTTCCCAGATCGATCCCGCAGTCATAGTGTTTTTTCACGTTTCCACCCTCCCGACAATGATCTGTCCGTAGGACAGCAATTCTCCGTTTTGTAACACGATCGGCTGTACCATCCTGGTCACTACCAGCGGGCGATCATCCAATCCGTCCTCATCCGGCATCCCCCCGACCACTTCCACGGACAACCCGCCGTCAAAGGGGCGGCCCGTCACATCCACGATCTCGATGCCCTGCGCCCGTAAAAAACGGTTGATCTTACGCAGCGCACTCTCCGCCGGCAGTTTATGCTCCGCATCCGTCTCATCCAGCCATTTGCACAGCCGCCAGTATGCAATTGCGACCTCTGCGATCCCGGTCATACGGATTATCCCTGACCGGCTTTGAGACTGACCTCGATCTTTGCCTGCCGGTTATCGACGGAAACCATCGCCAAAGGACTCTGTGCCAGTACTTTTCTTCTCCGGTCCCTGCCGGAAGCAATCTCCGTACGAAACAGGATGTCCTGATTTCTGTCCGGATCCGGTGCAAGCTCCAGCACAACGGGGACAGACATCACCTTCATGGGAGAAACGGTATATACCACATTCTGCGCCACTGTATCTCCTCCGGCATGAATATCAAAAACAGATATCTCTCTGTCCTTTTTCGTTTTGTTCACCACATGCAACCGCATGCCTATCCTGTTGTCCGGTGTCAGGAACATGCCGCTGTATATCACTGTCATGTCCGGATGCGTAAGCAGCCTTGTCGCCTGATTGTCATAGCTCTCATAGCCGTTGATGGACAGCAGGGAAATATTTCTTTCCTTCGCCCAGTTCTTTGCGGAGTAGCAGTTCCTGCGAACGGCTTCCCTGACATATTCCATACCTTTTTTTCTGTCCACCGGTCTCCCTATGCCGCTGTTATAATAAGACGATAAGAGAAAATACGCATCTCCCGCCCGCGACGCAAAATCACCGGTCAGATCCTCGTTGCTCTTTTCAATAACCTGAAGAAAACACTCCTCTGCGCGACGATAGCATTTATCCGTTCCCTTTCCCTGATAGTACATATATCCCACATCAAAAATCGCGGGTTCATAAGCGCCCCATGCCGTTTTCAGCGCACAGTATAATGCAAGATCCTGCTCATTTGCTTCGCGCAGTCCGGACATGCGGTGTTTATATCCGGCTTTATCGCATGCATAATCCGCTGCCTTGACGTCAAAGAAACGATACAGATACATTTCCGCTTCCGGATTTTTACACGCATCCGCATACAGAAGGAGGCGTCTGATATCTCTCGTTTCGTCTTCGCTGCAATCCCGGTCGGCCAGTTTCTGGCAGACCTGCGCCACCAGGCGGGAAGCTTCCCCCGGATTCTTTTCCGTCCCGTATCCGTAGATATAGTATTCATAACAACGGTGCATGGCGCGGATATGCTGCCTGTCTGCAAGCCTCTTAAAACAGGAAAAAGCCTCCGCAAACTGATGCGCGTCATCCATACTGAGCGCGCTTTGGTACAGGACATCATCGTCAAACGCGACTTCTTCTTCCGGCAAAATCGGAATATCCGAACCGGTTTCCGCATAAATCTTTAAAATCTGTTGTCTTGCGGATTTCTTCAGGCGTAACAGGGGTTCTTTCCGGAGACGCGGACAAAAACTACGGTTGAAATAAAAATATACATAATCGTCCATCTTTTCATCCGGCACGCAGTCGATGATTTGAAACAGACATGCGCCGCTGCGCTCCATAAATCCGTCCATCCAGCGGATATAGCCGATCCCCCAGGGACCGATCGCGTCAAACACCTTGGCGGCCATCATTTCGGAAAGCGCACCGCGGTCCCGCATGGCGTCTCTCAAACGATTGACCGCAGGCATTCCTTCCCGGATGAAGCGTTCCGCCTCCTCCAAAAACGCATTGGCTTCTTCCTCCGTATATCTGCGGTCGTCATTTTCCATGAAGGGCTGTTTCATGCGATAGAATACGGAAAGTTCCCGTTCAAGCCATTCGGAAATACGCGATCCGAGCTGTGCGTCAATTGTATCTCCGAATCCGCTCCGGTCTTCCCCGCCGGCATAGAACACACTGATAAAATTGTCGAGCTGTGCACTGTCCGTCACATCTTTTAACGACTCTTCGACCGGACCCGCAATCGTTTCCCGGAAGGAGCGTACGGCATCCATCAGACCGAAGTCTTCATGCACATCCATATAAGCTTTGACATGCGGCAACAGAAACGACTGAAAGAGATCCGTATCCGACAGTAAGAGAATACGGTTCAGGCAGGCAAAAAAAGCGGTCCATGCTTCCTTCCGCGCAAACAGCGGGTCCCTGACGGCAAGAAACCAGTAGGCCGCCAGAAAATCATCATAGGACGGCGTCTCTTTCCCATGCAGAACACGCAGCGTATCCGTATCTTCCAGCAGATTGTGATGGGACTCATCGGCAAACCACAGCCACAGATGTACCGCGTGATCCGTCTCCTGTACCGCTCTCTGCGCATGTGCCTTGTCCCTGACTGGCACTTCCAGTCCGCTGAGATCGACCGGATACCCTTTGGATTTGCCGGAGATCTCCGCATAATCCGCGATTTCATCCATGCGGTTTTCCGCATCCTCTCTCGACGCGCCGCAAGGAAGTCCCAATGTGATATATGGATTGTTCTGAAAAACATTCCGGAATCCGCCAAGAATCTGACTGATTTTTATGATTTCTGCCGGCATAGCGACTCCCCCATATAATGCAGATTCGATACAGAGTTCATTTTAGAGTTTATGACTCTATTTGTCAATCAAGCTTCGTATCCAGATGGTGTAAGCTCACTGTCAGTTGGATAAAACGAGAATTCTCCCTTGAGAATGGCTTTGAACTGTTGCCGCATTCATCTTATCCAGTTTTTCTGTTCCCGTCAAATATTGCCGATCTGCTCCCGGATGGCCAGTGTTTT
>JAFSLV010000039.1 GCA_017448245.1 Lachnospiraceae bacterium
AAAACACTGGCCATCCGGGAGCAGATCGGCAATATTTGACGGGAACAGAAAAACTGGATAAGATGAATGCGGCAACAGTTCAAAGCCATTCTCAAGGGAGAATTCTCGTTTTATCCAACTGACAGTGAGCTTACACCATCGAGCGCATCCGATAAGATTGCACAAAACGCGCTTCTTATTGTATACTGGATTTAAATCATTATGTACACAAAAGGAGCGTGGCGGTCATGGTCAAAAAAGAGATCATAGCGATGCTGCTTGCGGGCGGACAGGGAAGTCGTCTGGGGATTCTGACCTCCAAGATGGCAAAACCCGCAGTGTCTTTTGGCGGAAAATACCGGATCATCGATTTTCCGCTGTCTTCGTGTATCAACTCCGGCATCGATACGGTCGGGGTGTTGACACAGTACAGACCCTTAAAGCTCAATACGCATATCGGAATCGGGATTCCCTGGGATCTGGACCGCAACATCGGCGGCGTTTCGATTCTGCCCCCGTATGAAAAAATGGAGCACAGCGAGTGGTACACCGGTACCGCCAATGCAATCTATCAGAATCTGGAATACATGGAGAGTTATCATCCCTCCTACGTGCTGATTCTTTCGGGCGACCATATCTACAAGATGGACTACGAGGCGATGCTGCAGTTCCACAAGAAAAAGCAGGCAGGCATCACCATCGCCGTCATGCCGGTCGCGATCGAGGAGGCCAAACGCTTTGGCATCATGATCGCCGACGAGAATAAAAAGATCACGGACTTTGAGGAAAAGCCGGAGAGGCCGCGCTCCAATCTCGCCTCGATGGGTATCTATATCTTTGACTGGAAGGTGCTGCGCGATGCGCTCAAAGCCGGCAAGGATGTGCCGGGGCTCGATTTTGGCAAGCACGTCATCCCGTATTGCAAAAAGCATGGCATCGGAATGTATGCCTATGAATTTGACGGATACTGGAAGGATGTCGGGACGCTGTCCTCTTACTGGGAGGCCAATATGGAGCTGATCGACATCGTGCCGGAGTTCAACCTCTATGAGGAGTACTGGAAGATCTATACCAATAATGACATCCAGCCGCCGCAGTATTTCGGCGCGGAATCGGAGGTCGAGCGCTCGATCATCGGCGAGGGCACGGAGATCTACGGCAGGGTCTTCAACAGCGTGATAGGCCGGGGCGTCCGCATCGACAAGGGAGCGGTCGTCGACCATTCGATCATCATGAACGGCACCGTGATCGGCGAAAACTGCCATATCCTCAAAGCGATCATCGACGAGAACGTGACGATCGGAGACAATGTAAGGCTTGGCGAGGGCGAAGAGGTGCCCAATGAGACCAGACCCGACATCTATACGGACGGTCTGGTGACGATCGGCGAAAATACGGTCATCCCCGGCAACGTCACGATCGGCAAAAACGTCATGATCAACGGATGGACGATGCGGGAGGATTACCCGGACGGGACACTCGCCTCCGGCCGTACCCTGGACAAGGAAGAAGAGGAGGTGGGCGCATGAGAGCAGTGGGATTGATTCTTGCCGGCGGCTCCTCCAGCCGGATGAAGGAGCTGTCCAAAAAGCGTGCGGTCTGCGCGATGCCCGTGGCCGGCCTCTACCGGTCGATCGATTTTGCCCTGAGCGCGATGACCAATTCCAATATCCAGACGGTAGCGATCTTTATGCAGTATAACGCAAGGAGCCTGCAGGAGCACTTAAGCAGCTCCAAATGGTGGAATTTCGGCCGTAAGCAGGGAGGTCTCTACCAGTTTTCCCCGACAATCACCGCGTCGAGCGGCATGTGGTACAGGGGCACGGCCGATGCGATCGGACAGAATCTCGATTTTTTGAAAAAGTGTCATGAGCCCTATGTCGTCATCGCCTCCGGCGACTGCGTCTACAAGATGGATTTTCACGACGTGCTCAATTATCACATCGAAAAGCAGGCGGACATCACCGTCGTCTGTAAGGATCTCGAGCTCGATGCGCCGGCGGAGCGCTTTGGCACGATCCGGATGAATGAGAACGGCAGGATCGAGGAGTTTGAAGAAAAGCCGGTCGTTGCCATGTCACATACCGTCTCCTGCGGCATCTACGTGTTGCGCAGGAGACTGCTGATCGATCTGATCGAAACCGCACAGGAAGAGGAGCGTCACGATTTTACGCGGGATATCCTGGTGCGCTACCGTCATGTCAAAAAGATCTACGGCTTCAAGATGAAGGAGTACTGGCGCAATATCGCGTCGGTCGAAGACTATTACCGCACCAACATGGACTTTCTCAAACACGAGGTGCAGCAGTATTTCTTCCGTGATTATCCTTCGATTTACACCAAGGTGTCGGATCAGCCGCCCGCCAAGTACAATGTGGGCGTGCGCGTGAAAAACGCATTGATTGCCTCCGGCTGCATTCTGAACGGCACGGTGGAGGATTCGCTGATCTTCAAGGAATCCTTCATCGGGGAAGGGAGCTATATCAAAAATTCCATCATCCTGAACGACGTGCATATCGGCGATCACTGCAGGATCGAAAACTGCATTGTGGAGAGCCACTGTACAATTGCGTCCGGTACGGAGTATACCGGTACGGACGGTATACGGATCGTTGCGGAGGAAGGAGACCGTTACGACATCCTGGGAGACACCGGCAATGAAGATACGTGAGATTCTCACCGCAAAGCGTCCGACCCTTTCCTTTGAAGTGTTCCCGCCCAAAAAGGAAGACGCGTTTTCTTCCGTCGAAGACACGGCACTTGCGATTGCCTCTCTGAAGCCCGACTTTATGAGTGTCACCTACGGCGCGGGCGGGGGCACGAGCCGCTATACCGCAGAGATCGCTTCGCGCATCCAGGAGAAAAAGAAAATCCCCGCCATTGCGCATCTCACCTGCGTCTCGAGCACCCGGCAGCAGGTGCATGCGGTATTAAAGGAGCTGCAGGAAAAGGGCATCGAGAACGTGCTGGCACTGCGCGGGGACATCCCGGAGGACGGCATCGTGTCCACGGATTACAGATACGCATCGGAGCTCGTTGCGGAGATCAGGGAAGTCGCACCGTCTCTTTGTATCGGAGCGGCCTGTTATCCGGAGGGGCATCCGGAGGCTTCTTCCGTCCGGGAGGATATCGCGCGTCTCAAAGAAAAGGTGGATGCGGGCGTGGATTTTATCACGACACAGCTCTTTTTTGACAACGAGCATTTCTATCATTTCCTGTATCACCTCAGGGAGGCCGGCGTCACCGTGCCGGTGCTTGCGGGCGTCATGCCGGTCACGAAGACCGTGCAGCTCAGGCGTGCCGCCCGGATGGCAGGCGCCACACCGCCCAAGAGGTTTCTGACGCTGCTCGACCGCTACGGGGACAATCCCGCGGCCATGGAGCAGGCGGGCATCATCTATGCGTCGGAGCAGCTTGTCGATCTGATCGCCAATCATGTGAACGGGGTGCATATCTACACGATGAACCGGCCGGATGTGGCGGAGAAGATCCTCTCTCATATCCGTGTGCTTTTGTAGATGATATAAGGGAGCGGGTGCGAAAGATAAGTGTCTGTCAGTCGCGCGTTGCGTTTCTGACGGCGGCACGGATTCTGCCCGCCATGTAGAGAGAGCCGAAGGCGACAACGGGGAGAGAACCTGCGAGGGCGTTCTGTACGGCGTCCTCGATCCGTGTATAAGGTGCCGCCTCCAGGCCCTTTTTTTGCAGGATGTCCGCAAGCTGAGCGGCAGAAAGCGCACGCGAAGAGTCGGGGGTCACACACAGAAATCGTGCGGCGTACGGGCGGAGCGCATCGATCATCCGGTCATATTTTTTGTCCGACAGCACCCCCATCAGAAAGAGAACCCTTTGTCCGGGAAGAAACCGTGCGACGGATTCCGCAAGGGCCTGTGCGCATTGCGGATTATGTCCGCCGTCGAGGATGAAGGGGGGATCGAGTTTCAGCACTTCAAAGCGGGCAGGCCAGGACACATCCTTCAGTGCCTGCTGTACGTGGGAGGGCGTGATCGCAAAGCCCCGTCTGCGCAACACCTCTGCGGTCGTCAGTACCGTGGAGACATTTTGCAGCTGATAGGCGCCGGCGAGCGACAGAGTGACCGGAAGCCGGTCCGGCAGCAGGTAAGAAGTGTCTTCCCTCTCTTGTCCCTGGTCCTGCGGCTGCATCCAGAAAAAGGACTGACCGGCAAGCGTCGAGGTCAAAAGATCAACGCGGCCGGGCTCCGCCTGCGTAAACGTACAGCCTTCTTCCTGCGCTTTGGCGAGGACCTCCCGTCGCGCCTCCTCTTCCGCCTCGAGACATACCACGTCGCAGCCCTTCTTGATGATGCCGGATTTGGTTCTTG
Organism: Lachnospiraceae bacterium; assembly: GCA_017448245.1. Taxonomy (GTDB): domain Bacteria; phylum Bacillota; class Clostridia; order Lachnospirales; family Lachnospiraceae; genus Butyrivibrio. The sequence goes on from JAFSLV010000039.1 coordinate 4,323, forward strand.
CGATTTTTGCGAGGGTATCGCCGAGATATTCGGTATGCTCGAGACCGATGCGTGCGATGACGGCGACCTCGGGCGCCCGAATGACATTGGTCGCGTCGTATTCGCCGCCGAGCCCCACCTCGAGGACGACGATATCACACTGCATCCTTGCGAAATAGACCATGCCGATCGCACAGATCAGCTCGAACTGGGTCGGATGATCCTCCATGCGGTCCGCGGCGTCACGGACCGTTTCCGTGATTGCGGCCAGATCTTCCTCGGAGATGTAGGTACCGCAGATCTGGAAGCGTTCCCGGAAGTCTTCGATGTAGGGGGAGGGAAAGAAGCCCGTTGTATAACCTGCTTCGCGCAGGATGCGCTCGAGCATCGCACAGGTCGAGCCCTTGCCGTTTGAGCCGGCGACATGGACAAACCGCAGCTTGTTTTGCGGATTGCCGAGCATCTCCAGCAGAATGCGCGCACGGGTGAGCCCCAGCTTCCATTTGCTGAAGGAATGGTTTTCGATATAGGCTTTGGCTTCTTCAAAGGTCATGACTCAATCATGCGGCGTGCCGCGGGAAGCAGTTGTCTCACAAACAAAAAGACAACGATGAATTGCAGGGGGATCATCACGAGTACCTGCGTGATGCGCACCGGGATCAGCGCCCGGTAAGGGGAACCGTACGTGATCGAGATCCAGAGGGTCTGCAAAAAAAGGCTGAGCGCGATCTGATTGACCAGGATCGCAAGCACCGTCCGGAGTACGGACTGCTTCCCGTGCAGAAAGAGTCCGTAGACGAGGCCCGTGAGCGCCGCGGTCAGCGTGAATCCGGGAAAATAGGGACCGGTCGGGACGAGCAGCATCCCGATGATGTCACCGAGTGCGCCGACAAGGGCTCCCGCAACGGGACCAAAGAGGATCCCCGCGCAGGCAAGCGCGCAAAACGCAAAGCCGATGCGCATGTTCCACGCGTTGATCGACAAAAAGCGCTCAAGTACAATATAAAGCGCCGTGAGCAGGGAAAGAATCACGAGCGTTTTGACGGACGGTTTTTTCTGTGTGGACATATCAGTAACTATAGCAGAAGGGGGGCAAAAAAGATATACCAAAACTATGTTTGCATCTGCATGGCGGCCGTGACGACGTGTGCGCACAAAACGGCACTGGTGATCGCGCCGATCCCGCCGGGAACGGGTGTGAGAGCACTGACGACGGGGGCAACGGATGAGGCATCCACGTCGCCAGCGATCTTTCCCGCCTGCTCGTCCCAGTTGATCCCGACGTCGATCACGGTCTGCCCCGGACGCACGTACTCCTCCGTGATCATCCGGAGTCTCCCGCAGGCGCTGACGAGGATGTCCGCACTTTTGGCGATGGCCCGAAGGTCGTCTGTCTTGCTGTGGCAGACGGTGACGGTCGCATCCTGACGCAAGAAGAGCATGGCGAGCGGTCTCCCGATCACGCCGGAGCGGCCGATGATGACGACATGGCGGGAAGAGACGGGGATATCGTAGTGCGCGAGAAGGCGCATCACCGCCTCCGCCGTACAGGGGACAAAGCGGTGCGTGCGGCCGGCAAAGAGCGCGGCAAGAGAGGTATCCGTGACGGCATCGACGTCCTTTTCCGGAACGATCAGATGGCGGACGGGGTCTTCGTTGATCTGTGCGGGGAAGGGACGCATGGGAAGGACGGCGTGGACCTGAGGGTCATCACTGATCCTGCGCACGGTATCCTCAAAGGAGGCCTGTGTCTCCTCCTGCGAAAGCGTACGGGTCACCACGCGGATGCCGAGCGCTTCGGCCCTTTTTCTTGCACCCTTTTCATACGCCAGATCATCGGGACGCTCTCCCGCGCGCACGATCGCAAGCGTGGGAGTGATGCCCTTTGCAAGCAGTGTGTCGATATCCTTTTTGGCGGATGCGCCGATCGCTTCCGCAACCGGCGCGCCCATGAGTAACGATGCCACCTCAGAAGAGTCCCGAAATGACACCGTTTGCGTCGACATCGATTTTTTCCGCGGCGGGTACTTTGGGCAGACCGGGCATCGTCATGATGTCACCGGTCAGGGCCACGATAAAGCCCGCGCCCGCGGAGATCTTGAGATTGCGGACCGTGACGGTAAAGCCCTTTGGCGCACCGAGTTTTTCCGGATCGTCGGAAAAGGAATACTGGGTTTTTGCCATGCAGATCGGTACCTTGCCGAAACCGATCTCCTCGAGCTGTGCGGCCTGTTTGATCGCATTGCCGACGAGCTGTACGCCGTCCGCGTGATAGATCTTTTTGCAGATCGCGTCGAGCTTTTCTTCGATCGTGCCGTCGAGTTCGTAGGAAAAACGGAAGTCCGCCGTTTCCTCGTCACAGAGCCGTACGACCTCTTCGGCGAGCGCGCGTCCGCCTTCGCCGCCTTTGGCCCAGACCTCGGAGAGGCGGGCGTTGACGCCGAGCTCTTTGCATTTTTTCTCGACAAGATCAAGCTCCGCCTTTGTGTCGGTCGGGAAGGCATTGATCGCGACGACGCAGGGCAGGCCGTAGACGTCCCTGATATTGGAGACGTGCTGCAGGAGGTTGGGCAGACCCTTTTCGAGGGCGTCCAGATTTTCCTGATTGAGATCGGCTTTTGCGACACCGCCGTGGTATTTGAGGGCACGGACGGTTGCGACGATCACGACGGCGGCAGGTGTCAGACCCGCCATGCGGCACTTGATGTCGAGAAATTTTTCTGCGCCCAGATCCGCGGCAAATCCGGCCTCCGTGACGACGTAGTCACCGAGCTTTAAGGCCATGCGGGTCGCCGTGACGGAGTTGCAGCCGTGCGCGATATTGGCAAAGGGGCCGCCGTGAACGAGCGCAGGCGTGTGCTCTAAGGTCTGTACGAGATTGGGCTTTAAGGCGTCTTTTAACAGTGCGGCCATCGCACCCTGCGCCTTTAAGTCCCTGGCGGTGACGGGCTTGCCGTCGTAGGTATAGCCGACGATGATGCGGGCAAGACGCTCCTTTAAGTCCGTGATATCGGAAGCGAGGCACAGAACCGCCATGATCTCCGAGGCCACCGTGATGTCAAAGCCATCCTCTCTGGGGACGCCCTGCATACGGCCGCCGAGACCGTCGACGATCTGGCGCAGCTGCCGGTCATTCATGTCGACCGCGCGCTTCCAGGTGATCTGCTTGGGGTCGATCCCCAGGGCATTGCCCTGCTGGATATGATTGTCGAGCATCGCCGCCAGGAGGTTGTTGGCGGCACCGATCGCATGAAAATCGCCGGTAAAGTGGAGGTTGATGTCTTCCATCGGAACGACCTGCGCATAGCCTCCGCCTGCCGCACCGCCCTTGACACCGAAGACAGGACCGAGGGACGGTTCACGGAGCGCCACGATGACGTTTTTCCCGATTTTCCTGAGGCCGTCCGCAAGTCCGACCGAGGTCGTCGTCTTGCCCTCGCCCGCGGGCGTTGGAGTGATCGCCGTGACGAGGATGAGCTTGCCGTCCGGCGTATCCTTCTTTTCGTTCAGGAAGTTGTAGTCGATTTTGGCCTTGTAGTGACCGTATGGCTCGACATACCGCTCGTCGATCGCAAGCTCCCCTGCAATCTCCGTGATCTTTCTCGGCGTATTTTCCTGTGCGATTTCGATGTCTGATTTGTAGTCCATGGGCGCAACCTCCGTGTGAATGATGTTATTGGTCGTGTCAGACGGTGCCGGTCCGACACCACAAAATATTGTAGCATATCATGTCAAGACTTACAAGATATGGTAAATATGCCAAAGGGGACGGTTCTCAGTGGCCTGTTTCCGGTCAAAGGGGACGGTTCACGGCGGTTGCTTCGTGTTATAATGCAGATATGGATATCACAGGCGTCAACCGCAACGAAATCTACCGTTACCTCGGAGCAAAGGGGGGGGTCTCCCCCGATGAGACGATGCGCGCGTTCACGGAGGATGTGTTACGGGAGCTGTCGGGGAAGGTGCGGCCCGGGCATGTGTCGTTGGTAGTTCCGTTGACGGTTACGCCTGAGGACAGGATCGACATGACCTGCATGCAGATACGCTCGAAGAGCCTTTTTCGCAATCTGCGGGGTTGCGACGAGGCGCTTCTCTTTGCGGCGACGCTCGGAGACGGGGCGGATTTTCTGATCCGCCGCTATGAAAAGACCGATATGGCAAGGGCTGCGGTCTGTCAGGCGGCCTCGGCCGCAATGATCGAGGCATACTGCGATGAGATCAATGACGCATGGAAAAAGGAGTATAAAGAAAAAGGGTGCTTTCTGCGACCGCGCTTTTCGTGCGGATACGGGGATTTTCCGCTCACATGCCAGAAACGGTTCCTGGAGGTGCTGCAGGCGGACAAACGCCTCGGAATCCGCCTGACCGAAGGGCTCCTTATGGTGCCGACCAAGTCGGTGACAGCAGTGATCGGAATCGGCAGCCTGCAACAGCATGAAAAGGATACAGGCAGATGAGTATTTTGCGGCAACTTCAGGATAAAGGACTTATTTTTGACGGCGGGATGGGATCGCTCCTGCAGGCAAAGGGGCTGCGGGCGGGAGAACTGCCGGAGGTATGGAATATCACGCGTCCGGAGGTGCTTCGGGAGATCCACGCGGAATATCTCGCGGCGGGATGCGACGTGGTGACGGCCAATACCTTCGGGGCCAATCCTTTTAAATACGCATCGCCTTCCTTTGACGGCGGGCCCGCGGGAAAAGAAGAGGACAGATATACACTGCAAGAGGTGGTCGGTGCCGCGCTTTCCCATGCGCGCTTTGCGGTATCACAGGCGGGGCACGGTTATGTCGCACTGGACCTCGGACCTACGGGCAGGCTCCTGCAGCCGATGGGGGATCTTGCGTTTGAGGATTGCGTCGATGCGTATGCGCGGGTCGTGAGGGAAGGCGCCGGGGCCGGTGCGGATCTCATCCTGATCGAAACGATGAGTGATCTGTATGAACTCAAGGCAGCCCTCCTTGCAGCAAAAGAAAACTGCGACCTGCCGGTGATGGCAACGGTGGCTTTTGACGCGTCGGGAAAACTGCTGACCGGCGGTACGGTACGCAGTGTGGTGGCCCTTCTGGAGGGGCTGCGCGCGGATGCGCTGGGACTCAACTGCGGTCTCGGCCCCGCGGATATGCTGCCGATCGCAAAGGAACTGATCGCATATGCCTCCGTGCCGGTCATCATCCAGCCCAATGCCGGACTGCCGCGCGTGGAGAACGGGCGCACGGTCTATGATCTGCCGCCTTCCGACTTTGCGCGGGAGATGAAGGACGTGATTGCTGCCGGTGCGCGCGGCATCGGAGGATGCTGCGGGACGACGCCCGCGCATATTGCCGCGATGTGTGAGGTGTTGTGTCAGATGCCGCAGCAACCGGGCCTGACGGATGTCTCCGATACCGCGGCAGGCGGCGGAACCGGCATCCTGCAAGGCAACAGACACAAAACGCATACGCTCGTCACGGGATTTGCGGACGCAACGGAGATCTCGGAGGATCCCGTCATCATCGGCGAGCGCATCAATCCGACCGGCAAAAAACGCTTCCAGCAGGCGTTGAAGGAGCGGGACATGTCCTTTATCCTGCAGGAGGGGCTTGCCCAGCAGGAAGCCGGTGCCCATATTCTCGATGTCAATGTCGGGATCCCCGGCGTCGATGAGGCGTCGCTTCTGGCCGGTGTCGTACAGGAACTGCAGAGCGTGACGGAGCTTCCGCTGCAGCTCGATACGTCCGACCCCGCGGCGCTGGCCGCGGCCATGCGCATCTATAACGGAAAACCCCTGATCAATTCCGTGAACGGGAAACAGGCCTCGATGGATGCCGTCTTTCCGCTGGTACAAAAATACGGCGGTGTCGTGGTATGTCTGACACTCGATGAGCGGGGAATCCCGGAAACTGCGGAAGGACGCGTGCGGATCGCACGGCATATCGTGGAAGAGGCCGCCAAGTACGGAATAGAAAAAAAAGATCTGCTGATCGACACACTGTGTATGACGATTTCTTCCGGGGAAAAGGGTGCGATCGTGACGCTCGAAGCGCTCAGGCGCATCCGGGAGGAGCTCGGCGTCAAAACGGTGCTCGGCGTTTCCAACATCTCCTTCGGCCTGCCGGCGCGCGAAATCGTGAACGGCGTCTTTTTTGCGATGGCGCTTGAAGACGGACTGAATGCCGCAATCATGAATCCGTCGTCCGCCGAGATGAAGAAGGCGTATCATGCGTTCCGTGCGCTGAAAGGATATGACGCACACTGTGCGGACTATATCGAAAAGTATCAATCGCCGCCGCGTAAGGCGGACGAAGGAAATCAGGCGCAACCGGGTAAAGCGGATTCTTCCGACACCGCAGCAGGAGGCGCAACCGGTCTCTTCACCGCTATCCGCAAAGGCGTAAAAGACAAGGCCGTGGAGGAGGCTGCGCACGCACTTGCGACACGTGATGCGCTCACTGTCATCCATGAAGAGATGATGCCGGCACTCGACGAGGTCGGAAGGGCGTTTGAGAAGGGCACGCTGTTTTTGCCTCAGCTCATCATGAGCGCGGAGGCGGCGAAGGCAGCCTTTGACGTCATCCGGAACGCGATGGGAGAGGGAGACGGCGGGAGCAAAAAGAAGGGTAAGATTGTCCTTGCAACGGTGAAGGGCGATATCCACGACATCGGAAAAAACATCGTAAAGGTTCTGCTCGAAAATTACAATTATGATGTCATCGATCTGGGCAAGGACGTGTCTCCGGAACAGGTGTTGGAAGCGGTACAAAAGGAAAAGGCGCCGCTCGTGGGGCTCAGTGCACTCATGACGACGACGGTACCGGCCATGGAGGAGACGATCCGGTTGTTACACGAAAAAGCGCCGGGGGTGAAGGTGATGGTCGGCGGTGCCGTGATGACCGCGGAGTACGCAGCGCAGATCGGCGCGGATCATTACGCAAAAGACGCGATGGGAGCCGTGGCTTGTGCGCAGGAGTGCACATGAGATCTGTCCCTGCTGACCGGAAACAGGCCGGTGAGAACCGTCCCCTTTGGCTTATGTGTCGCTTGAGAGGAAGGCGGCGGTGAGTTTCATGACCCGGGAGAGGATGGAGATGTCTTTGAGCGCGTCGCCGGTTTCGAGGGAGTGATTGGCGCCTTCAAAGACATGGAAGCGAAGGCCGTGCTCCTTCATGGCGAGGGAGAGTGGTCCGGTACGGACATAGTTGTCGCGGGTGCCGTGAAAAGCGATCGCATCGGATACGCCGGCAAGGGGGGTCTCCTCGAGCGGCGTATAGAGTACGTGACGGACCCTGCGGTCAAGCGAGGAAGCAAAATCACACGCGACCGCGGTGCCGACGGATTTGGAGATAAAAAGGAGCTCCCCGTTCTCCCTGACCGGTATCGCGCGAAGCAGCTCTTTTGTCTGCGCAAGCGCCAGATCCATCAGTTCTTTTCTGCCTCTTGTATTGGTCTTGCGGATCTCCTCGGGGAATCCCCGGTAATGGACTTCTCTGATCACATAGCCGTGCGCACGCGCAAGCGAGGCCGCATAATAGAGCAGCGGCTTGTCCGTGCGATAGCCGATGCCGGGAAAAATCACGGCGAGCTTTTTTGCGCGCTCCGCCCCGGGTTCGTTGTCATAAGAAGCGAGCAGCTGTTCCTTGGTTTTTTCCGGTGTCATGCATCCATCTTATCACAAAAAGGACACAAATACTGTTGCAAATGTTACTTTCTTCCGGCAATGACCACACAGTTCTTGCCGCCCTCCTTGGCGGCATAGAGCGCCTTGTCCACATCCTGGTAGACCGCATGGCGGTCGGCGTAGAGGGTGCTGTCCGCGATCCCGATGGAAATCGTGAGCTTTGTGACCTTTTCAAAGGTAAAGGCCTCGATCGAGGCGCGCAGTTTTTCCGCGATCTGCTCCGCGCGCTCCATGCCTTCGTCCGGCAGGATGATCATGAATTCCTCACCGCCCCACCGTCCGGTAGCCACATCCCTGATTCCGCGCACGCTGCGGCGGATAAGACCGCTGACCTCCTGCAGTACGACGTCGCCGGTCGTATGTCCGTAGGTGTCGTTGATCACCTTGAAATCATCGAGATCCGCCATGATCATCGAAAACGAAATCCCTTCTTCCTGCCATTCCGTAAGAATCCGGTTCGTTTCGCGGCGGTTTAAGAGCCCCGTCAGCTCGTCCGTCGTCGCAAGCAGATGCAGCTGGCGGTTGGTATCGAGGAGCTCCTGCATGGCGACATTGATGAAATGCGCCATTCTGCGCACCATGCTGGTCTGCTGGTTGTTGATGACGGACTCCACATCCGAGAAAGGAAGCTTTAACATCTCCTGCGGATCCGGCGCACCCTCGCGCATGCCGATCGTCAGGAGCGTCGCGTTAAAGTGCACGAGCTCCCCGTTCACGCGCAGGATCTCGCCGCCCGTAAAACAGCCGGCGGTCGGCGCAAGGCGTTCAAACGGCTCGAGTTCCCGGTTGATACTCGTCTTCCAGAAGACCTTGCGCGTCGCGCAGTTATAGAGTCTGACGTATTCCGGATGGAAGCGCTCGAGATGGCTGCGCACCTCATAGATCTCGCCCAGGATCGTCGGAATATCCCCGTAGGAAAGATAGAGCGTATCCCCCTCTTTGACGCTCGCGACAAGGGAAAGCGACCCGTCCGGCAGGGAATAGTACGGCATCCGCAGCATGTACGTATCGTTGACATAGCGCAGGAACGGAAATTCAAAGGCGTTTTCGAAAAACTTTTCGTCGTTGGGAATCTGCAGATATTTGTCATAGACCGCAAGGGCGGGTTTCCCGTCGATCTCGTTTAACACCTTGCCGTTGGCGCGGGTGACACGCATCGGCACACCCATCGGCTTCCAGCCGATCGCATAGTCCGTCGAGATATGAAAATCACTGCCGGCATACGTGATGACGATGACGGTGAGGTTGTCGAGGTTATCTCCCGTAAACAAAAACTTTGGCTTTTCCGCTTCATACGAATACGGCACCGCACCGAAGATCTTGACGCGCGGCGAACACAGATTGATATGCGCAAACATGGAGGTCGAGGAGATGTGCCAGCTGTCGACCAGAAGCTCCACCCCTTTGACCGCTTCCTTGTGATCGATCAGCTGCCGTATCGCATCGCCGTAGGTCTCCTCTTCGCCGGCGCGCACGTGATAGCTCTTGACGCAGACTTCCGTCGAATGAAAGACGCTGATCACGATCAGGATCGAGCGCCGGCACGTCTGGCCTCTGTCGATCTCTCCGCCGGAGGTAATGCCGACGATCATGGCATCCGGCAGGTCCTTTTTGATACCGCCGATGATGCGGCCGATCCGGTCGCGTTCGGGGTAGCCGGAATACACGTGCACAAGCACGCTCTTTGCCGGATGCTCTTTCAGATATTCGACCGCGTCCTTTAAACCTTCCGCAATCTCGACGCTGTCTTGTATTTCAAAGGAAAATTCCTTCATAAGGAAACCCTCCGTCCGCTATCTGCCTGCATTTCGGGTATACGTCTATACTATATCGGCAAAACGGGCGCGCTTCTTTAGTGCCGCCCGGGAGTGTCCCAAAACCTCAAAATATGGTATGATAGGGGTACTTGTACCACAAGAGAAGGGAGTCATCATGCAGGAAATCAAGTGTCCCAAATGCGGCGAGGTCTTTGCGGTCGACGAGAGCGGTTATGCCGCGATCCTGAAGCAGGTGCGTGACAGGGAATTTGACCGGGAGGTCAGGGAGCGTCATGCGCAGTACGAGGAGGAAAAAGAGGCGGCGCTGCGGACGCAGGAAGCAAAGGCCGGTGCGGACCTCGCACAGGCGCTTGCGAAAAAGGACGCGGAGATCGCACGGCTGCAGATGCAGATCGGAACGGCAGACAGGGACCGGGAGCTTGCCGTGACCAGGGCCGTTGCCGCACAGGAAAAAGAACTCTCTTCCCTGAAGGAACAGATCGCGATTCTCAAAGGATCCGCGGAAAGCGCCGAAAAAGAGCAGAAACTCAGGGAACAGAGCGCAAAGGAGCGCTTTGAGGAACGCTTAAAGGAAAAGGACGAACAGATCGCCTATTACCGCGACCTCAAGACAAAGATGAGCACCAAAATGGTCGGCGAGACACTCGAGGTGCATTGCGAAAACGAATTTAACAGGATCCGCGCCGCGGCGTTTCCGGGTGCCTATTTCGAAAAGGACAACGATGCACGCACGGGTTCCAAGGGGGATTATATCTTCCGCGAGGAGGCCGCGGACGGCACGGAAATCATCTCGATTATGTTTGAGATGAAAAACGAGACGGACTCGGGCTCCGTCAAGCATAAAAACGAGGAATTCTTTAAGGAACTCGACAGGGACCGGCGCGAGAAAAACTGCGAGTACGCGGTACTCGTGACGCTTTTGGAACCCGACAGCGATCTCTATAACGCGGGCATTGTCGATGTCTCCCACCGCTATCCCAAAATGTATGTGGTAAGACCGCAGTTTTTCATTCCGATCATCACGCTCTTAAGAAATGCCGCGCAGCAGGCACTTACCGCAAAGCAGGAGCTTGCGCTGGTGCGCAAACAGCATCTGGATATCGCGCGCTTTGAAGAAAATATGGAAGACTTTAAAAAGGGCTTTGCACGTAACTATGAGCTCGCAAGCCGCAGGTTTCAGACGGCGATCGACGAGATCGACAAGACGATCGATCATCTGAGAAAGACCAAAGAAGCGCTTTTGTCCTCCGAAAACAATCTCCGCCTTGCCAACAACAAGGCGGAGGAGCTGACCATCAAGAAACTCACAAAGGGTGCGCCCGGGATGCTCGAGCGCTTTGAGGCGCTAAAGGAAGAAAAGTCGGCCACGGAAGATAACAAAGAAGAAAACGACGCGGATTAAATCAGCACGCGCAGATTATCTCCCGTAATACCGGTAAAGGCACCGTTTCCGGCCTGCGGCGAATCCGGATGGCAAACGAGCCATTTGCCGCGCATCCATAACATCTTTTCTTCGCCTTCCGCGCCCGTGTCCACATGATCGAGCGGTGTGTTGACGTCACGCGCAAGAACCACCAGACAACGGAATCCTTCGTCCGAGATGCGGCACGGCGCAAAGTGCAGCGTCAAAGGATGCACCTCGATGAGGAGTGCGGGCGGCAGATAAAAGGCCCGTACGCTTGCGGAGTCGATCCGTCCGTCCCGAAAGTCAGAGGGCAGTGCGAGCAGAAGAACCAGTCCCGTCGTCGTGCAGTTGATTTCCGGGCATTTGTGGTATTCGAGCGCGTTGAGCCGGTCGCCCCGCCCGTTGCAAAAGCCTGCCTGATACGGCATGCCGCCAAAGACGCGGTGCGCAACATCCCCAATGGAGGGAAGCGAAAAAAGCGTATCGTCCGATGCAACATACCGGTTGCCTTCTTCCGGAATCTCCGTGCCGCCGAGCGCCGAAAGGATCGCATCGTCCGCACGGGAGAGCACGCGACCGTAGGGCAAAAACGCTTCCTCCTCCACGCTGTGTATCGTCAGATGCGGATTCTTAGCCTTAAGTCTGTCAAGCGTCATCATGCAGGCATGCCTCCTCTGTTAAAAAATGCCCTGACCGCAAGGAGCGGCGCCGCGCACTCGTCGAGCGCGAGATTGTAGCGGCTCTTTTCGATCATCACCATATGTCCCGCGTCCACGCCCTCCTGCATCTCGCTGAAGAGCTTGGCCAGATAATAATTATTTTCAAAGAGCCTGCCGTAGAGCACGATCTTTTTGGGATCGACCAGGTAGATCACGCTCTTTAAGGCCTGCCCGAGCGCCGTGACGGCATGCTCGACGATCGAAGCGATTGCGGCGTCTCCCTGGGCGGCGGCTTCGAGCACGTCCTCGAGGGTGAGTTCCTCCACATCCCGTCCTTCGAGCCGCTGGTACAGGAGCGGTGTCTTTTCGGGAGAGCAGATCGCAAGCGCCTCCTCCCGGATCGCACCGGGCGCGGCGATCGTTTCGAGGCATCCGCTCTTTCCGCAGGAGCAGGGCTTGCCGCCCCGTTTGATGACGGGGATGTGTCCGATCTCCGCGCACTGTGCCGAGCACCCTCTCCATACCTCGTTATTGATCGTCATCGACGCGCCGATGCCGTATTCGCAGCGCAGGAAAAACTGCGACGGCAGATCGGTGTCGCGCGACAGAAAGAGCTGTGCCGCAAAGAGCGCACGTACGTTGTTGGCCATGACCGTGGGCAGATGCGTATAGTGTTCGACGCGCTCGCGTAAAGGATAGTATTCCGTATCGAGTGCGCCGTGCGAGTTGCGCACGCTCTGCGCATCGAGCGTGGTGGTACCGCGGACGGCAACGCCGACACCGAGGATCTCTTCGTTTTTCAGACCCTGCTTGTGAACGAGGGTCATCAGACGCGTACACAGATGCTTGACGGTCTTTTCCGCGGGCGCTCTTTCTTCGAGTGCGAGCGTTTCGGAAAAGAGTACGCTGCCGTCGAGACGCACGGCACTGAGAATGGCCTGCCGCAGATGGATAAAGATCCCGAGGGTGCAGCCGGCCTGTTCGTTGATCTCGACGAGGATTTCCCGGCGTCCTGCGCCTCCGTGCGAAAGCACCGTCCCCTCCCGCACGATGCCGTCCTCGATCATCTCGCTGACGATCTTGGTGATCGCGGCAGGGGTGAGCTTCATGTGCTCCGCAAGACGCTTTCTGGACATCGCACCCATCTCATGGAGAGTGCGCAGGGCGGCCGAACGGTTCTTTCTTTTGACATCCATCATGTTGTCGCCTTCAAAATTCATACCTCAGCCTCCTTGTGGATTTTGGACCGCAGGACGATCAGGGCGGCACCCGCCAGCACGATGGCGATGCCTGCCGTCTTTTGCGGGGTCAGCGTCTCATGCAGGAAGAAGACACCGATCAGAAGAGACAGCACCGGCATCAGAAGCAGATAGAGCTTGACGATCCATACTTCAAAATGCCGGAGGTTGCGGTAATAAAAGAAATAGATGCCCGTCTGTGCAAGACCGCCCAGAAGAATGAGCGGCAAAAGAAGACGGGGCGCAATCGAAAAGGAAGAAGCGGTGAAAGGAAGCCCGGCCGTAAACAGGCAGGAGCAAAAAAACAACACGAGAACCACCGCGTTGTTGTAATACGAAATCGTATCGGAGTCCGCGCCGTGTGCGCTCTGTACCGATTTGATGATAAAGGCGTTGGCGGTTACGCTTGCGGCACTCAGCAGGAAGAAAAGATCCGTCACGTGAAACGTCATGCCCGTAAAATCCACGCCCAGCACCAGCAGCACGCCAAAAAGCATCACCGCCGTCCCGACCCAGTCGGTAAGGAAGAGCTTTTGCCTGTATAGAATCACCGTAATCAGATTGACCATGAGCACGTCGGTCTTGAGCAGCGCCGTTCCCGTGCTCAGGGAACCGTGCGCATAGCCGAGGTTGGCAAAAAGATCCAAAAGAAAACCGAAGAGACCGATCAGCAAAAGGAACGGCAACGCCTTCCCCGGAGTGAGAATCCTTTTGATCGTACCGTCGAAAAAGACCTGTGCGGTCAGAAAGAGAAGCGCCGCACACCTCAGGAAAAACCCCGCAAGGAGCGGGGATCCCGTGGCGTCCACCACGACCTTGCTGACCGCATAGTAGACCGACCAGGAGATCACCATGCCGGCGATCATCATCGGATATTTCAGCGAGCCTTTCATTGCAGTGCTTCAAACATCTCACGCAGTTTTTCTTCCGTCATTTGTACCGGATTGTTCTGCATGAGGGGATGCGCGGCGCAGTCTCTGACGAGCTTGTCCATGTCGACGTCGCCAAGGTCCGACAGTGTACGGCGCAGTCCGGCCGTCTCCTTGAGCGCGCGGATTCTTTCCGCAAGTTCTGCCGTATCCTTTAAGCCCGCCGCGCGGGAGAGATATTCGAGTCTCTCATCCGCATTGATCCGCACAAAGCTGTCGAGCGTAAAGGCGCAGGCTTCCCCGTGCGGCAGATGATAATCCTCGGACAGCGGATAGGAGCAGGCGTGTGAGCCCGCGGTCTTGGGCAGCGCAAAGGACAGTCCGCCGAGAAGCGAGGCATAGGCCATTTTGGTACGCGCTTCGAGATCGTTCCCGTCCCGGTATGCCCGTTCCAGGTTTTCGAGAATCAGACGTACCGCCTCGATCGCGCACAGATCGGAGATCGGCTGGTGGTTTTTGCTCCAGTAGCCCTCGAGTGCGTGCGCCATGGCATCGATTCCGGTATTCATCGTCGTGCGCGGCGGTACCGTGCTGCTTAAGTACGGATCGACGATAGCCAGCAGCGGCATGAAGACGGGATTGTTGATCGTCTTTTTGTCCCTGCCGTGGCTGACGACCGAGACCTGCGTCACTTCGCTCCCGGTGCCGGCGGTCGTGGGGACGGCAACAATGTGCAGTGTTTCTTTCGGGAAGGGAACTTCCCCCTTCCAGCAACGCTCCGCGATCTCCGGATCGGCGGCAACGGCTGCCGCAAACTTGGCGGTGTCGATCGTGCTGCCTCCGCCGATCCCGATCACGCAATCGGCCCCGTGCTCCTTCGCAAGGCGCGCGGTTTCGATGACGCCGGAAAGCTGCGGATTCTCTTCGACATCGTCAAAGACCGCAACGATCTCCTTTGTATCCTGCATCATCCCGCGGATGCGCTCCGAAAAGAAGCGGTCGCAGGCAACGACGGCACGCTGAATCCCGTGCTCCTTAAGGATCTCCGACAGATGATCAAAACGGTGTGCGCCGAAGAGGATTTTGACGGGCTGCGCATAGACAAATTCAGTGACCATAGTTTGCCTCCTCAATGGCTGCCACTTCGCCCGCAAATTTGTGCATGTTTTTGGCGCGCCAGTCCTCGAGATCCTGACACCAGTCGGTGTGCAGGAAGGTTTTGGTCATCTCGACGGCCATTTCGGGGCCGACGATCCAGCCGCCCATGCACATGATTTTGGCGTTGTTGATGGCGCGTGCCATCTTGGCGGAGTAGACGCCCTCGCAGGCGACGGCATGCACGCCCTTGTATTTGTTGGCAACGATATTCATCCCGGCGCCGGTGCCGCAGATGAGGATCGCATAGTCATAGTCGCCGTTTTGCACGAGCGGCGCGACGGTCTTTGCCACCTGATAGTACGGCTGCGGATTCTCCGGATCGAGCGTGCCCAGATCATCAAAGGACATCCCTTCCTCCTCGAGCCAGGCACGGATCGCTTCTTTGGCACTAAAGCCGGATTTGTCGGAACCGATGGCGATTTTCATAAATGTATCCCTCCGTTATTTCAGTGAAACGGCTTCTTTGGACGTTTTGACGATATTGTCCACGGTCAGCCCCATCGTCTCGCGCAGATACGGGAGCTTGCCGACCTCGCCGAAGCGGTCCGTGATACCGACCGCACAGGCGGGGATCTTTTCCTTTGCGAGTGCTTCGAGAACGGCGGAGTGGAGTCCGCCGATGATGTTGTGATTTTCCACCGTCACGACGGCGCCCGTTTTTCTGGCGCTGCGGATGACGGTTTCCCGGTCGATCGGCTTGATCGTATGGACATTGATGACTTCCGCCTGAATTCCTTCTTTTGCCAGGATCTCCCGCGCATCGAGCGCGTCCTTTGTGAGGAAGCCCGTCACAAAGATCGTGAGGTCTTTTCCCTCGCACAAAATATCCGCCCTGAAGAGATCAAAGGTATAATCCGCGGGGAAGATCTTCGGAAGCTCTTTGCGGAAGAGGCGCATGTAGACGCAGCCCCGGTAGCTGTCGAGAACGGGCATTGCCGCACGCAGCTGCACGGGATCCGCCGGATCAAAGATCACGACGCCCGGCACCGAGCGCAGCACGCCCACATCCTCCATGCTCATGTGCGTGCCGCCGTTCAACTCCGCGCTGATGCCGGGGTCCGTGCCGACGATGCGCACGTTCTGCTGCGCATAAGAGATGGAGATCGTGACCTGGTCGCAGATGCGTCTCGTCGCAAAGGGCGTGAAGGTCTCGATCCAGGGCTTGAAGCCGTAGCTCGAAAGACCCGCGGCGATCGAAGCCATATTCTGCTCCGCCACACCGCAGTCAAACATCTGCTCCGGAAATTCGTCATACATATTGCGCGTGCCGCTGGCCTTGGAGAGGTCGGCATCGAGCACGCATACCTTTTTGTCTTTTCTCATCAGTTCCGCCAGACTTTCGGCGTATACAGCTCTCATTTCCATGTCGCTCACCCCCTGATCTGCGCAATCGCTTCGTTGGCCTGTTCTTCTGTAATGTTGGTGTTGTGATTGCCGGGACCCAGTTCCTCGATCCACTTTACGCCGCAGCCCTTGACGGTATTGAGAATCACCATGGTGGGCTTTCCTGAGCCGCGCATTTCTTTGGCCTTGCGGATGGCCGAAAGGACCTCTTCGACATCATTGCCGTTTGCGACATCGATGACATTCCAGCCAAACGCCCGCCATTTGTCGCTTAAGGGGGCGATGTCGTTGACCTCGGAAACGGGGCCGTCGATCTGGAGCTTGTTGTAATCCGTAAAGGCAATGAGCCGGTCGAGGTGCTTGGCTGCCGCAAACATCGCGGCCTCCCAGATCTGTCCCTCCTGACTCTCTCCGTCGCCGATGAGCGTATAGATCGTCGCGTTATCCCCCGCCAGCTGCGAGCCGAGCGCGACGCCCACCGCACAGGAAAATCCCTGTCCGAGCGAGCCGGTCGTCATGTCGATGCCCTTTGTGCGGTTCATGTCGCAGTGACTGGGCAGATCGGTACCGCCCTGATTGAGGGTGAGCAGCTCCTTTTTGTCAAAGTAGCCGCGTCCGGCCAGCGCCGCGTAGACGGCAGGACCAGCGTGTCCCTTGGAGCAGACAAAGCGGTCGCGGCCTTCCTTTTTCGGATCCGCGGGATCGATTTGCATCTCTTCAAAGTAGAGAGCGGCCAGTAGTTCCACGACCGACAGACATCCGCCAATATGGCCGACGCCCAGGTGCCCGATCGAGGTGAGGATATCGCAGCGGATATCCCTGCAGATTGCTTTCAGATCTTGTTTCAAGGCGATTACCTCCCGGTGAGTGAATTTGATTAAAAGCATTAATTAAACTACAGTTTATCCCCTGGGAAATGCTTTGTCAATAGCGGATGGGGGAAAAAATTATTTTCTTAAAAATCACAAGTATTTCTTGACAGCTGACGGACGGTGGCATATGATAGTTCACAGCGTTAAATAATTTGTCCGGAGGTGAGCCATGGCTTTTACGACGGTGTACGTGCCCGTGGGTGTTCCGACCTTTCATCTTGAAAGCGCAAAGGAACAGTTTGTATCTTCCTGCGAGATGCTTCGTGCCATCGACAACGAAACGGTATGTCCGGACGACATGCTGCTTTCCCTCGACGCGCTCGATGCGTATCTCGAAAAAAACGATCCCGATCTGCTCATTTTTCAGAATCTGACCTTTGCGAACGCGGCCTATATCTCGCACGCCGCGGCGGGGAGCAACTGCCCCATTCTGCTGTGGACCTTAAGAGAGCCCGTGATCGACGGCACGAGACTGAGGCTCAACTCTCTGACCGGCGCCTACAGTGCGGCCAATGCTCTGCTTTCCTTTAAGGAAAAAAAGATGCTCTATGTCTTCGGCGCACCGGACGAGGAGCGCGTAAAGGAGACGGTGCGTGCGGTGATGAGCGCCGCGCGGATCAAAAAGGAAATGACGACCCTGAAGGTCGCCGCGATCGGGCATACGCCGCAGGGCTTCGGCTTCGGACGGGCGCTCGACGCGGAGATGATGAGCGTCTTCGGCGCGGAGCTCACCTCGATCGAAGCGAGGGAGCTGATCGAACAGGCAAAGGGCTATACGGAAGAAGAGATCAAAAAAGACCTCGAAGATACCGGGGCGGCCACCGTCGGATTTGACAAGGTGCCCAAGGAAAACCGCACGGGCCACGCAAGGATCTTAAAGGCCTACCGCGCTTTTGTGAAGGACAATCACATCGGCGCGCTGGCAAGCCGCTGCTGGCCGGACTTTTTTACCGCCTACGGCACGCCGGTCTGCACCGTGCTCTCCATGCTGAACGACGAGGGCGTGGCGAGCGCCTGCGAGGCGGATATCTACGGTGCGCTCTCGATGTGGGTCGGTATGCGTCTGAGCGGATCGTGCGTCTTTTTCGGCGATCCGGTCTCCCTTGACGAAAAAGAAAATACCGTCACCTTCTGGCACTGCGGCGCGGGGGCCTGCTCGCTGGCGAGAAAGGATACGGGGGCCGTGCTCGGCGTGCATCCGAACCGCCGCATCGGACCGGTGATGGATTTCGGATGCGCATCCGCGAACGAAGCGACGATCTTCCGGATCGGGAGACTTCCGGAAGGGGAGTTCCGTTTCTTTATCGCGGAGGGAAGCGTTCCCGACAAACCAAAACAGTTTGAAGGCACCTCGATCGTCGTGCAAACGGAAATGAACAGCCGCCTGCTCGTCGAGCAGAGCGTCAGAGACGGATTTGAGCCGCACTTTGTCGTGATCCTCGGACGATACGGCGACGCGCTCGAAGCGCTTGCCGACATGTACGGCTTTCCGGTATACAGGTATTGAGCGATGTGGCGGATTGAAGAAAGAGAAAAAGAAAAGGCGGTGACGCTGAAAGCGGGGGATACGACACTACTTTGCCATACGGAGGAGGACACCGCGTTTTTTATCGGAACCGGCAGGGAAGACATCCGCATGTACCGCGGCAATTTTACGATCGAAGACCGCGCCTACGTACGGTATGCGCTGCATTATGACGGCAGGCGCGCGGAGGGGGACAGGCAGATCCTTTTGTTTTCGCATCCGGAGATGCGGGGGGCGTTTCTCGTTACGCTGAGCGAAGAAAACGGCATCCTCCGGATGCGTACGTCGTGTGAGGATGACAGATACAACCGCCTCTTTGTGCGCTTTACGGCGGAGAAAAAAGAGCGTGTCTTCGGCGGCGGCGAACAGTTCTCGTGCCTTAACCTGCGCGGAAAGGTCTTTCCAGTCTGGACGAGGGAGCAGGGAGTCGGGCGCAATCCGCTCACGGAGGTCACGCGCCTGGCCAACGCGTCGGACGGCGGAGGCGGCGATTATCATACGACCTTTTTCCCGCAGCCGACCTTTCTTTCTTCGCGCCTGTATTTTGCGCATCTGGAAAATTACGATTACGCGGAGCTCGATTTTTGCGAAGAGGCATATCACGAGCTGCGTGTCTGGAATACGCGGATATCGATGCGCTTCGGTAACGGACCGGATTACCGCACGCTGGTATCTGACCTGACAACGATCACCGGCAGGCAGCCCGCGCTTCCCGCGCATCTGATGAAGGGACTGTGGCTCGGCGTACAGGGCGGTACGAAACGGGTGCTGGAGATCCTTGAAAGCTGCCGCGAGAGCGGCATGGACATCTCCGCTGTCTGGATCCAGGACTGGGAAGGAAGGCGCGTGACGAGCTTCGGCAAGCGCCTGCAGTGGGACTGGAGATGGAACGAAGAGCTCTATCCGGGACTGGATGAGGTGATCAAAAAAGACCCGGATGTCAAATGGATGGGCTACATCAATCCCTATCTCGTCGAGGGCGGCGTGCTGTTTGGCGAGGCATCGGAAAAAGGATACTTTGTCAAAAACAAAAACGGAGAGGACTATCTCTTTGATTTCGGGGAATACGACTGCGGTGTCGTGGATCTCACATCCCCGGAAGCCTTTGCGTGGTACAAGGAAGTCATCAAAAAGAATCTGATCGGCCTTGGCTTCCGCGGATGGATGGCGGACTTCGGGGAGTATCTGCCGGCGGACTGCGTATGCGCCAACGGAAAAGAAGGTCTCGTCATGCACAACGAATGGCCGGTGCTGTGGGCCAGATGCAACCGTGAGGCGGTGGAGGAGGCGGGACTCCTTTCGGAGTGCGTCTTCTTTATGCGCGCGGGAGGCGCCCTTGCGCAGCGCTACAGCACGCTGCTGTGGGCGGGTGACCAGTGCGTCGACTATTCGGAGGACGACGGACTGCCCTCGGTCATCACCGCGGCACTCTCCGCGGGACTGTCCGGCATGGGACTGCATACGAGTGATATCGGCGGCTATACGACGCTCTTTCATCTGATGCGTGACGAGGAGCTGCTTTTGCGCTGGACGGAGATGGCGGTCTTTACGCCCGTCATGCGCACGCACGAGGGCAACCGCCCGGAGAGCAACGTGCAGATCTATGATACGGAGGAGCTGCGCAAAAAGGCCGCGCGCCTGATCGGGCTGCATAACCGCCTTTTGCCGTATCTGGAGGATCTTGTAAAGGAAAATGAGGAAACGGGCATCCCCGTCATGCGCCCGCTCTTCTTTGCGGCACCGGACGACGAAGAGGCCTACGACAAAACGCTCTATTCGTATCTGCTCGGGGACGAGTTGCTCGTTGCGCCCGTGGTTGCGGCCGGCGAAAGCACGCGTGACGTATGGCTTCCGGAAGGCACATGGCGGCATCTGTTCAGCGGTCTCGTCTACGGCAAGGGACATCATACGGTCGGGGCACCGCTCGGAGAACCTCCCGTGTTTTACCGTACGGACGGCGCACACGCGGCGCTTTTTGAGGAAATTATTTAAAGGCTTTACAAATGGCGAAATATCCGTTATAATATGGCAGATAGCTCCAACAGGAGCGTTTATTTAAACCCATTTGATTAACATAGTTAATCAAATAAGGGACCATTCATGTAAAGGAGAGCGAACATGAAAAAGTTGCAAAGACTCATGGCAGTTGTTTTGTCCGCCGGTCTCTTGCTGACCGCCTGCGGCGGCGGCGCACAGACACCCGCACAGGGGGGAGGAAGCCAGGCGGCGGAAGCGGCATCCGGCAGCGCGGGCGGCGAAGCCGCACCCGCACAGGAGGGAGAGATCGTCATCAACTTCCCCTGCATCTGGGTAGGCACCGACTCGAAGGCGGCCTATATGGCCAAACTCGTGGAGGAGTTCAATGCGGAAAACGCGGGCTCGATCCGCGTCGAGATCGAGGAACAGACCGACTATCAGGCGTACCGCGACAAGATCCGCACGACGATCACCACGGGTGACGCACCGGATCTGTGCATCCTGGACACGACCTTTGACATCCGCGCCTATGCGGAGTCCGGCAAATTCATGGACCTGACGCCGTATCTCAATGACGGATGGGGCGCCGATTTTACGGACGGCGCGCTCGACGCATGGAGCGTCGACGGCAATACCTTTATCCTTCCCTTTGAGAGCGCGATCTTCCCGCTCGTCTACAACAAGGAGATCCTTGCGGAGGCCGGATGGGATCACTTCCCGGCGACCTACGACGAGTTCTTTGAGATGGCCGAAGACGTAAAGGCCGCGGGCTACAACGTTATGGGCCAGATGGCCGGTGACAATGCCTGGAGCTCGATGCTGTGGTACTCCCTGATCGTCGAAGCGATCGGCGGCAAGGATGTCTATGCCAACGGTCTTGAGGATCCCGCCTTCGTGGAAGCGGCGGAAGTGTTAAAGCGCATGTATGACTATACCTTTGACGGTGCGGTATCCGCCACCGCCTCCGATGTCAACGGACACTTCATCGGCAGGGACACGGCCGTCTATCTCAACGGCCCCTGGTGGATCGCCAACCTCTACAAGGAAGACAACGCGGTTGACGGCGAGCTGCTTGCGGACGTGTGTGATGTCGCGTCCAATCCGACCTATGCGGGAGGCAAGGGCACGTCGGACGGTCTCGTGACCACCGTGCAGGGCTTCCTTGCTGCAGCAAAGCAGGATGATCCGGCCAAGGAAGCGGCCGTCGTCAAGTTCCTGCAGTATATCTCCGATCCCGAAAGAGTCTCCGAGTGGGCGCTGGATTCCGGTGCGATGTTCTTTATCAAGTACACGCCTTCGCCGGACACCAATGACATCTCCAAAAAGTTCACGGAGCTGGCCAATAACGCGGGCTATACCGTGCTGCATGTCAACGGCGCGTTCCCGACGGCTTTCTCCACCGAGTTCCCGGCCGCCGTTTCGGCTCTGGTGCTCGACCAGGTGGATGCGCAGGGCTTTGTGGACCAGCTGCAGACAGCGATCGATAACGCACAATAATCGTAAAACCTCCATATATGGACATGTGCGGGCCGCAGGGTGGCTGCGGTCCGCACACATCAACCGTTACCGGGGAGTAAGGGGGATCCGGATGAAACTGTCCCGTTCCGATAAAGGCGCACTCGTTGCATTTATGTTACCGGCCATTCTGATGATGCTGATGTTTTTTGTCATCCCCGTCATCTATGTCGTTGCGGTCAGCTTTATGAAATGGAACGGGATCTCCGCGCCCGCCTTCAATGATATCCGCAATTTTGCACTGCTCTTCAAGGACAAGGCCTTTACCCGCTCCGTCATCAACAACGTGATCTGGGCGCTGGTCGCGGGCTTTATCCAGGTGCCTCTCGCGATGGTCATGGCGATCCTCCTCTCCAACAAGCCGAAGGGATGGAAGTTTTTCCGCACGGTCTATTTCTTTCCTCAGGTGATCTCCGGTATCGCACTGGCGACGCTGTGGCGTGCGATCTACAGTGCGGACAACGGTCTTCTGAACGGCCTTTTGCGCGTCATCGGTCTCGGCGACCTTGCGAGGGACTGGCTCGGCGACATCCATACGGCCTTCCCGAGCGTGCTGATCTACTGGGTCTTCTACGTGGGCTATTACATGGTCATCATGATGGCGGACATCTCGACGATCGACTCATCGTATTACGAGGCGGCGACGATCGACGGCGCCTCCCGTTTCCAGCAGGCGATCTATATCACGATCCCCCTGATCAAAAAGACCTCGCTCCTCACGTGCGTGACACTCGCTTCCGTGATGGGCTTAAGGCAGTTCGAGCAGGTCTATATGCTGACGAACGGACAGCCCGCCAACACGACCTCCACGATCGTGCTCTACATGTACAAAAAGATGCAGGATGCCAACTACGGTATGGCGAGTGCCTCCGCGGTGATACTGATCATCGTGGGCGTGGCCTTTATCGTCACGATCCGTAAGATTTTTGAGGGAAGAGAACATGACTAAAGAAGCAAACATGACCCATCCGGCCGTCAAAGTCCTGCTGGGAGTGCTGAAATGGATACTGATCGTATTTTTTGCGGTCTATACGCTGTTTCCGCTGATCTGGCTTGTGATCTCTTCGCTCAAGACCAACTTTGAGTTCCTGGCGGGTTCGCCCTTTGCGCTGCCGGCGGTGCCGCAGTGGCAAAACTATGTCAACGCGCTGGCGGTCGCGGGACTCGGGAGGATGCTCTTAAACTCCGTCTTTGTCGGTGTCGTCGCGACCCTCTTCAACGTCATCGTCGCCTCGATGAGCGCCTACTGCATCTCGCGCTTCAGGTTTGCAGGCAGGGAAAAGATCTTTGTGCTCTTTACGGCGGGGATCCTCGTTCCGCTGAACGCGCTGATGGTACCCTACTTTGTCATCATCAACCGGCTCGGCCTCTACAACACCTACGGCGGCATGATCTTACTGTACTGCGCGATCGGCATTCCGATCTCGACCTTCCTCATCCGCGGGCTCATGGACTCCATTCCGATGGAGGTCGAGGAAGCGGCCTATATCGACGGCTGCGGGTTCTTCGGCAGGTTTTTCCACGTGATTCTGCCGCTTTCGAGGACCGGCATCGTGACGGCGGCGACCTTTGAATTCCTGACCTGCTGGAACGAATTTGTCTTTGCCAACCTCATCATTTCTTCCGAAAAGCTGCGCACCATCCAGGTCGGGATCCGTTACTTTACCAACCAGTTTTCGACCGACTATGTCTCGATGTATGCCGCGATCGTGATCTCCATCATCCCTTCGATCCTCGGCTACATCTTCTTCCAGGAGCAGATCATCTCCGGCATGACGAGCGGCGCCGTCAAGGGCTGAGCGCGCTTGATCGGCGCGGAGATACGAGTTTCCGAACACAAACACTCGTTTTGAATGTCAACACAAACACTCGTTTTGAATTGACATATTATGCCTTTTGTGATATAAGTTTCATATCATGGGGGTGACAAAATGACTAATAAAAAAATGAAAAAAGACGTTAAAAAAGATATCATTAAAGTCAAGGATTTGATTATTCGTGAGATTAAGATTAAAAATGAAGCAGGACAGAGAGATAAGCTTATGTATGCTATCACATGTGATTGCGTCCACAAAATGTCGTTCAATTAATCTTCTTTTTCGTTCTTTTGTCAGGTCGGATTCTCTCACGCCATTTTCTGGCTTTTTCTTCCGTGTATGATTCCGTATATCTTTTGATAATGTCAGTTTGTTGAGGTATTAGTATGACTAATTATATGAGTTGCATAGAAGAGAGAGACCATGTTTTTCTGTTTAACAGTATGGTTGGTGGAGGAATTGTTTTTGACAGAGCTATTATGCAATATTTGGATCATTCAGCGCAGGACTATCGTTGCGTTTATTTGAAGAATTCGTGCCCTGAAGGTGTTAAGAAGTTGCTTTTTGAAAAGGGCCTGTTGAATACTTATCCGTCCAGAAGAATCAATGAAACTGTTTCTGAAACAAACACAGATAAAGAAAAAGCGAAAATGATAGGAAGTTTAAGGCTCACGTTGACAAATAATTGTAACTGTGTGTGTGAGTATTGTTATGTTGATCGGGAATACCATGATAAAAACTTTCTGAGCGAGAAAGATAGTTGCTATTTCATTGAAAGAATTATAAAAATGGGCGGCAATTCTAAATACGTAATACGTTTTTTTGGAGGAGAGCCCATGCTATATATGGACACCATTAGCAACGTCATTAAGTATTGTAATGAGAAGTTAAACGATATGTCCTTCGAGTATATTATTAACACAAATTTGCAAACAGTGACAAATAGTTTCTTCGAAATAGTTACAAAACCAAACGTGAAAGTTGTTGTTAGCTTAGATAGCGTAAAAGAAATAAATGATGTCTACAGACGATCTCTTGTGGCGGATAGTTATTATGATACAACGGTTGCAAATCTGAGAAAGATAACAAAGGAGAATGCAAATTACGTTGTTGCCGCTGTTGTCACAAATATGAACAGGAAAAGCATACAACAGTTTTTGGAACTATTAGTTAAAAACGGTGTAAAAAATGTGGGTCTCAATTGCGCGAGAATGTCAGGAGAGGATATCCTGTCTTTCGACGAAGAGCTAGTGAATGATTTATATAGTGCCTATATTTGGGGAGTCAACAACGGAATTAATGTATCGGGATATTGGATGTTACCCTTTGAACGCATTTTTACCGGATCAGATGGTTTTTACTGTGGCGGACTAGGATTTGAATTGGATTTGAGGCCGGATAGAAAGATCTATTCGTGCGTTGGTGCAAAAAAACCAATAGGATCGCTTGATAAGATTGAGGAAATCTTTTCAGGAGATGATTACAGGCGGATTGGGCAGAGAAAAGCGGGGAATATAAAAGAATGTAGTGATTGCTATATCAATGGATTATGCGCTGGAGAATGCGCATGTAACGCTGAGTATAAAACCGGAAACTACTGGGGTATTGATAAAAATCAGTGCTTCTTTCATCAGTCTTTGACGGAGAAACTAATCAAATATCATATTTTGTCCGCAGATAGAATCGAGCATGGATAACCGTCAGATGAAAAGAAAAGAATCAATTAGTCTCATTCTCTATTATACAAAATTGTGGAAAAAGGTTTTCCCACACTTTTTGCCTTTTTTGTTTTTATCAAGTCTGCTGTTTATGTTGTCATCAGTTGCTGAAATGATTTTTTCTGTCCGCATTATCACATTAGTAATAGATCGATCGGTTGAAGACGTGCATTTTATAATTGCATTGTCAATTATTCTTTTAGCTGGAAAAGTGTGGAGTGAGTTTGCAGATGCAAAATTTCAATCAGTCGGCGCAAGTGTATTGTCGTACGTGCAGAATTGTTTTGTGGTAAGAAGAATCACAAACATGCCATACGAACAATTGGTTAGTGGATCCATGCAAAACAGAATCGCACGCGTTAGTCAAATTGTGCGCGGGGGTGATTCTAGTGAGATTAATCAATTCGGTCGGATCATTTGGAGGGAATTAACATGTATCCTTGGTATCTTTACGTTGGTATCTTATGTATTTAAGATTAACAGCGTGATTCTTATTGTTGTGAGCGCCGTAGCTGTCTTTGAATACTATATACAAAGAAGAAGTGTAAAGAAGGCAGATGACGTTCAAAATAGCAGAGATTATATTGAAAAGAAGATTCGCTATATTAACAAAGTTTTGACAGACAAGGCCTATTCACATTCGATGCGAACAGGTAAAAACTGTAGATTCGTATCTGGAAAATTCGAGTCAGCGTTATTCGAAAAAATGAGTAGTATAAAATTAGAACATAAATATGTATTTAGAGGGAAGATAATTGTGTCATTTCTTAAACTATGCAGAGACATAAGCGTTATATCCTTTGTTTTGTACTATAGTTTGTTGATGAAAAGACAGTCATTTTCTGAAATCGTAATGATGCTTTCGTCAATAAAATTGTGTGCAAATTGGACAACAGAAATTATTGTGTATTCCACAAAACTATATGCAGCATGCTTGCAGATTAAAGTGATCAAAAGATTTATTCTCGAGTTGTCAACCGATAACTCAGTCAATATGTCTGTGGAAAAAAGCGAAAATAGTCAGTTTCAAATAGAATTTAAAAATGTTGGATATAAATATCCGAACGATGAAAAGTGGATTATACGTAACATAAATCTTACAATTCGGAAAAACCAAAAAATTGGTATAGTGGGTTTTAATGGTGCCGGAAAAACCACACTTGCACTGGTGCTTCTTGGCCTCTTGAAACCAACAGAAGGGAGAATTTTGATCAATGGTGTCAGTACTGATATCGTTCCATTTTCTTATTTCACGAGCTTGTTTTCGCCTGTTTTTCAAGCATTTAGAATGTATCCTACAACCATCCTTTCCACGGTTTCCTGCGGCGAGCCCGAAACTATATCTCAACGAGAAAGTATTGTAAATCTGCTTATGCAAACTCCGCTATACAGAAGAATCGAAGACCTAAAGAGAGGTGTTGACACGAGCCTTGTTGCACAATCTCAAAACTATGCGATAGATTTATCAGGCGGGGAGGCACAGTGGCTAATGTTAATCCGGGCGCTGTATAAAGAACGAGATTTTCTGCTTCTTGATGAAACGAACGCACCCATGGATGCGTTTGCAGAAGCGAATATGTACGAGACGTACAAAAGGTTTACCAAGGGGAAAACTGGGATTTTTGTCTCACACCGACTTGCGTTTAGCAGGGTTTGTGACCGTGTAATCTTTGTTGAAAATGGAAGAATAATTGAGGATGGTTCTCCTGATGAATTGTTAGAAAAAGGTGGACCGTATTCAGAATTATTAAATACACAGATTGGCGCATATAACAAGGGAAACAAGAATGAATAAAACAACTCATGGAACCCATGGGCGATTAATAAGCTTCTTTGGAGAAATATATTCAGACCAAAAAAGCCACTTTATAATTGCGGTTGTCAGAGAATTTATAATATCCATAAAACCGTTTATTTCGTTAATTGTAGTCAAACTGGTTATTGACATGATGGTCAACCACGATGAAACAATTCTTTGTTTGTTATATGCAGTATTTACATACATAGGGGCTTTTTTCATTGATTTGATTGAGGCAAAGACCAACTCCGTATGCGGCGAGTTTGAACAAAAGATAATGGATCAAATTGTTTTCGAGAAGAATAAGTCTTTTTTGAATCTGGATCTTGGCACTTTTGAGAGTGAAGAAATTCAATCTCTGATGTCTGAAATGACATATCTTGAAAGTCATGGAACAAGCGCAGTCCATAAATTAATAGTTCTGCCAAGCCGTATTGTAGCTAATATAATATCAACTGCAGTTATTCTCTGCGTAGTTGTTCGGCTTTTTTTTCATAGCGCACAAGGTGGAGAGCATTATATCAACATAACGTTTGTATTTGTGACGGTAGTAATAAGTATAGCTTCGCATGTGTTATTTGTGAAATTTCTAAAGAAGTCAACGGAGTTTATCGAAAATGACGGACAAGCTAAAATGAAAAGAATAGCTGCGGTGTCAGACTATATTTATGACATACATTCCGGTGCGGACATACGTTACTATAATGAATGTCTAGTTACACAAGGATCTGATGAAATTAGAAAATTAAGTAAAGAAGTTTACAATTGCTTTTGGAATAATATTGCAAAAGCATCATCTTTTAGTACAATTGGAAACGCAATTGTCTTTATGTTCGTGTATGGATTTGTGGCAGAAAAGGCTTTGCGCAGCAGAGTGTCTATGGGAAATGTTTTTCTTTATGCCGGGTTATTAAACAGTGTATATGGCAAGGTATCATCCATTGTTAAAGATCACGCTACTTTGATTGGCGGAGATGAGTATCTAAAAAGACGACAAAAGATAGATGGTTTGTTAATGGAAAGTGCGTCCCGGAGGCGCACATCTGGATTAACGGAGTCTCTTTCTGAACAAAAGGATGGTGTGATTGAGTTTAGAAATGTTTATTTTAGATACAATGATGATACGGAATACATTCTGGAAAACATCACGTTTTTTCTTGACATACATAAGATGACAGTGATTGTGGGATTAAATGGGGCAGGAAAAAGCACTATAATTAAGCTGCTAATGCGACTTTACAAACCAACTAAAGGGCATATTTATTATTGTGGACAAGACATTTTTTCTCTAACCAAAGAGCAGTATTTCAATGTTGTTAGTGTGGTTTTTCAGCAGGAAAAGCCGCTCTCCTTTTCGGTAAGAGAAATCATAGATCCAAATGAATACTACGAAGACAGAGTAATATTAGATACTCTCTCAGCTGTTAATGGAAATAATAAGAAGACGAATGAATTGACGCTGGACACATATGTTTTCAGCGAGTATGAGACGCATGGGCGAGAGATTTCAGGCGGGGAAATACAAAAAATACTGCTAGCAAGAGCGATGATAAACAAGAGTTGCTTTATGATACTGGATGAGCCGTCGGCTGCGATGGACGCAAAAGCAGAAAAAGAGTTTAACGACCTTATGTACAATGAAAAGAATAGTCGGGGTATGCTGATTGTATCACACCGTTTGTCAATCTGTGTATCATGCGATAAAGTTATCGTTTTAGATAAAGGAAGAATGGTGCAGGAGGGCAAACATGATAGCCTGCTCTTGGATAAGAATGGACTGTATTATGAACTCTGGACAACACAGCTTGAATTATACAAGTAAGACATGCAACTTGGTGGAAGAATTCCACATAGACTTTCTTAACGATGACATCCATCGTGCGATGGAGAGATTTGAACGGAGAGTGGAGGATGTTCTTCTGCTTGATAGCATTGAAGCATATTCCGTTTTTGAACTGCTTTTAATTCTGCTCCTTCGTGACAATATTTGTTCGTCAGCAGAGCTGATCAATGTGATGAAAAGGCTCGCGATGTCAATCAACACCACATGTTGTTTAAATGCGCAGAGGTGGGAGGCAGAATACTATTATATGATCGGAGACATCCGGAGGGTGAAAGAAATACTATTAAGACTAAGAGATAGCGACATAGATAAAATGGATGAAGCGACATATGAGGGTATTGTAAACCTGGCTCACAGAGCTATGATTGCGAACGAGAGTATAACGATACCATGGAAACGCTATCCTTCAATTAAGAAGCATGATGATTTAGCTGTTAAGATAAAATTCAATGATGCTGTTAATAAATATCAGATGCAACAATATGAGTTGGCAAAAACACAATTCTCCTGGGTGTGCAACAACACAAAGAATTCGTTAATCAGGGGATATTGCCATGTTTATCTATCAAGGATGGAAAAGGACATAAATAAAAAACTGATTGTTTTAGACGAAGCAGCAGCCTGTTTTTCTGCCGCAGGCAGTGAGCGAATGAAAAACTATATTGGTGAACAAATATGCACATTAAAGGAAATGACAAATGCTAAAAATGGTTGATAAGCTGATGTCGGCAAATAATATAGTTTTTTATGTTACACAAATGTGTAACATTTATTGTTGGCATTGTTACAATGATGCCGGGGGGTCAACTGAAACCCATTCCAAAACCGTGCTCGGCATTGCCGAAAAGATAAAAAACGGCAGGTTCAATTATGTTTCCATATCTGGAGGAGAACCATTATGTGAGCCTAATCTTAGCATAAGTGTGGCGAATATACTTAAACGCGAAGGAAGGCGAGTAGCCCTCTTGTCCAATGGGCTTTTAATACATGATAAGAACATAATAAAGTTGAAAGATGCTTTTACAGATTTTCAAATATCAATAGACATGCCGGAGGAAGCCTATGCTTCATGCTTCAAGGGGTGTAAAGGCTATCGAGAGAGGATGGGAAAAGTTATAAAACTACTTGATGAGTCAAATATAAGCGTGGTATATACGCATGTTCCGAACATACATAATCATAAGATAGATGAATATTTCGAATCATTTTTCTATCCGGGAGTCAAAGCTTTGAGATGTCAATTTCCATATGAACGAGGCAGAGCATCGGGAAAAAACGATGTGATGCTAGATGAAATCGGTATTTGTGAATACATTGATGCGTTAAATCGGATAAAGGATAAGTACAAAATAGAAATAACAGTATTCTTTCCGAGCAATGCGACTAAAGGGGACTACTATATCAATTATTTAGGAGATGTTTATAATGGCATTTTCGGATCATCTTACTGTGGCAGGATAGAGTAGATGGGACAGATGTCTCTTTTTCATTCGCAAATCGAAGAGAGCAAGCCTCTCGCGGAGCGGCTGCGCCCGAAAACACTCGATGAGTTTGCGGGACAAAAGCACCTGACCGGAGAGGGGAAGGTCTTACGCCGCCTCATCGAAAAGGACATGGTCTCCTCGATGATCTTCTGGGGCCCCCCGGGCGTCGGCAAGACGACGCTTGCGCGGATCATCGCGGAAAAAACGAAGGCCGAGTTCATCAATTTTTCCGCGGTCACGAGCGGCATCAAGGAGATCCGCGAGGTCATGAAGCAGGCGGACGAAAACCGTTTTTCCGGGATCCGCACGATCGTCTTTGTCGACGAGATCCACCGCTTCAACAAGGCGCAGCAGGACGCGTTTTTGCCCTTTGTCGAAAAGGGCGCGATCATCCTGATCGGCGCAACGACGGAAAATCCCTCGTTTGAGATCAATTCGGCGCTTCTTTCGCGCTGCAAGGTCTTTGTCTTACAGGGTCTTACGGAGGAAGACCTGTATGCGCTTCTTGTCAGGGCGCTTCGGGACGATCGGGGCTTTGGCACGCAGGAGGTGGTCATCGAAGACGATGACCTGCATCTGATTGCGGCCTTTGCCAACGGCGACGCGAGGACGGCGCTCTCGACGCTCGAGATGGTCATCTTAAACGGCGACATCCGTGTATCGGGAAAAGGAAAAAACGCAAGAGAGACGATCACCGTCACCGGAGAGATCATCGAACAGTGTATCTCCAAAAAATCCCTGCTCTATGACAAAAACGGCGAAGAGCATTACAACCTGATCAGCGCCTTACACAAATCGATGCGCAATTCCGATCCCGACGCCGCGGTCTACTGGCTGGCGCGCATGCTCGAGGCGGGCGAGGATCCTCTGTATATCGCGCGCAGGATCGTGCGCTTTGCGTCGGAGGATGTGGGACTTGCCGATCCGAGAGCGGTGGAACTCGCCGTTGCCTGCTATCAGGCCTGTCATTTCATCGGAATGCCGGAGTGCAGCGTGCATCTGACCGAGGCCTGCGTATATCTGTCGCTTGCGCCCAAGTCCAACGCCTGCGACAGGGCCTGGATCGAGGCGAGCAGTGACGCGAGGCAGATGCTCGCGGAGCCGGTGCCCCTGCAGATCAGAAACGCGCCGACGAAGCTCATGAAGGAGCTCGGATACAACGCGGGCTATCAGTATGCGCATGATTACGAGGAAAAGATGACGGCGATGGAGTGTCTGCCCGAAAGCCTGGCCGGAAGGGAATACTATCACCCGACGGAGGAAGGGGTCGAGGGACGCTTCAAAACGAGAAACGAACAGATCAAAGCCTGGAAGGAAAAGCAGCGAAGGAACTGATCACATCCTGCTGTTTCTCTTTCTTCTGCGGATATTGCGCCGCCTTCTGCGGCTCTCCTTCCCGAAGAAATAAATCACGGTACGGTGCGCGGCTGTGACCGCGGTACTTGCGATGAGTGCGCCAAAGAGAAGGACCAGCACGCCGATCCGGAGGTCGATATAGCGCGTGTGCAGCGCTCTTCCCGTAAAGAACGGCTCGCTTACGTCGCGAAAGACATGCGCGTCTCCCACCTCTATTCCGTTCCAGTCATAGGAAAAGACGGCAAGCGCCTCCCCCGCATCCTCTGCGGGCGGCGCGACCGACAGCGTAAGATCTGCGACCGCCGCGCCCGCGGGCAGAATCAGCGCATCGCCCTGCGCAAAGGAAAGCGTCGTGACGGGACGCTCAAAGAGATTGCGCTCCGGAAGGAAAAATGCGGGCATCGAAGGAAACACCGTCTCCTCTTTTCCCGCAAGGGTGATCTTGGAAAAATTGTGAAAGCCGTATTCCAGAAGCGATTGCGAGTCGATGAACTGCGAGGGCGAATCCTCAAAGAGCACGACACTGACGAGCTTCATCCCCTCGCGCTGGGCGCAGGTGACGAGACACTCGCCCGCTTCGTCCGTAAATCCGGTCTTGCCGCCGATGACGCCCTCGACAAAGACCTCGCCCGTGATCAGGCGGTGTTTGTTGCGCAGCCAGAAGTCGTCGGGCTGGGTGGCGGTCGGTGTAAAGTGATAGGAGGGCGTGCCGCCGATCCGTGAGAGCGCGACCGAATCGAAAAAGGCGGAAGCGATGACAGCCAGATCATAGGCGGACGTATAGTGGTCCGGGTCGTGGAGACCGTTGGCATTGGTAAAGTGCGTATCCTGCAGCCCCAGAGACTGTGCGCGTTGGTTCATGAGGTCCACAAAGGCGTCCATGGAGCCCGCGACATGCTCGGCGACGGCATTGGCGACCTCGTTGCCCGATCCCACCATGATGCCGTAGAGCGCCTGTTCCATCGTGAGGGCTTCGCCCGCTTCGATGCCGATGCGGCTGCCGTCCGCAGGAACGGCGTCCACCGCCGTGTAGGAAAAGTTGACGATGTCGTTGAGGCGCGCGTTTTCGAGCGCCACGAGGCAGGTCATCAGCTTGGTTGTCGAGGCGGGATAGAGCCGCGCGTGGATGTCCTTGGCATAGAGAATCACACCGGTTTCGACCTCGAGGACGATCGCCGCCCTGGCGCCGGTAACGGGACCCTGCGGCCAGTCCTCGATCGCGTTGGATTCGACGGGGATCGAGCGGCGCTCGTCCTCCGTGGCATACGCAACCGCGGGACACAGCAAAAGACAGGCACACAGTATGCATACAAAAGAGAAACATATGTTTTTCATATCCGCTCAGACCATTGTACAATATCCCGGAAATGTTGTAAAATAGGTTCATATGAGATTAAGGAACATTCCCGGCGCGCGCGAGGCAGTGGCCGCGTCTCCTTTTTGCGTGTCAGCAGACCCTTCGATGCGCGGAAAGTGGCGCTCGCTGTTTGGGGAGGTGTGCGCCCTGCATCTGGAAATCGGCTCGGGCAAGGGACGGTTTCTGATCGAACAGGCAAAGAGGAGGAAGGAGTGCGCGTTCCTCGGCATGGAGCGGACGAGCACGGTCATGTACAAGGCGCTGAAAAAACTCGGACGCGAGGAGGAGGCGCCCGGCAATCTCCGCTTTGTGCTTGCGGACGCAATGCTTCTGGAAAGCCTGTTTGCAGCGGGGGAGGTGGACAGAATCTACCTCAATTTTTCGGACCCCTGGCCAAAGGAAAGACACGCGATGCGCCGTCTGACCGGCGCGGCATTTCTTGCGCGTTACGCACGGGTCCTTGCGCGGGACGGCGTCATTGAGGTGAAAACGGACAACCGTGCGCTGTTTGACTGGTCCGAAGAACAGGTACTGGCCGCGGGATGGCGGATCGAAGCGATGACGCACGATCTCCATGCCGACGAACACATGCGACAGAACAACGTGATGACCGAATACGAGGAGAGATTTTCGGCACTCGGTCATCCGATCTGTAAAATGATCATCAGAAGGTAGGAGGTATGTAAAATGGCTCTGCAACTAACAAGCGACAACTTTCAGAAAGAGGTGCTCGAGAGTAAGATCCCGGTACTCGTGGATTTCTACGCGGACTGGTGCGGTCCCTGCAAGATGATGAGCCCCGTGGTGGAGGCGGTGGCCGGTACCTATACGGGCAGGCTCAAGGTCGGCAAGCTCAATGTCGACGACGCGCAGGACATCGCCGCCGGATACGGCGTCATGTCGATCCCGACCTTTATCTTTTTCAAGGACGGCGAAGTGGCGCATAAGACGGTCGGCGCGGTGACCAAAGAAGCGTTTGAAGCGGAAATCGAGCATGTCATCGGATAACAGATCCCGCTACCGCGCGGACGAAATACAGATCTCCGATCCGATGGAATTTCTGACGGCCGCCGACAGGAAGGCTCTGCTTTCGGATACGCACAAAGCGTCTTCTCTTGAGATCGAGGATCTCTACGAAGAGGAGGAAACGTATGCGGATGACGCGTATGACGAAGAGGATGCCTACGAAGAAGACGACGCGTACGACGAAGACGACGCGTACGACGAAGAGGACGAAGAGGACGGGGAAGAAGAAGTCTATGAGCGTCCCGTAAAGAGGCGCGCGGCCGAAAGGAAAGCGCATCCCGCTCCGAAAAAACACGAAAAGGAGCCCGCGAAAGCGCAAAGAGCAAGGAAAGAGCATCATGCGGAAGCGCAGGAGGAGGATACGGTGGGGGACCGTGTATTGTCCGCGGCGACCAAGATTCTGGGCGTGGTCATCGGCCTGATGGCTGCCGCGATTATCTGGCTGATCGTTTTGCGGCCGATCGTCTACAGCGCGCTCGGCTGGAACCGGTGGAGCAACACCACGGCATCGTTCAATCTCGGCGAGGAGGATGAGACCCTTGCGCCGGGCGGTACGGAACAGACGCAGACGCTGCCCGCGGACACACAGACACCGGAACAGACCCCCGCGCAGGAGACACCCGCACAACAGGGCGTGCGCGTCGTGACGACGGAGGATCTCAACCTGCGCAACCGTCCTTCGACCGACGGCGAGCGGATCACGACGGTACCGCAGGGAACGGTGCTCTTAAAGACCGGCGAAGAAAACGGCTGGGCGATCATCCTGTATGAGGGGCAGACGCTCTATTGCTCGGGCCAGTATCTGAGAGAGGAATAGTGAAGACAGGGATGTTTGATTCCGGCGTCGGAGGCATATCCGTCCTGCACAGTGCGTGTCGGATGCTTGATGCGCCGGAATATCTTTATTATGCGGACGAGGCGCACGCGCCCTACGGAAAGAGGGATGCCAAAGAGGTACGCGCCTATGCGACGGACATCACGCGCTTTCTGATCGAACAGGGCGCGGATGCGATCGTCATCGCCTGCAATACGGCGACCAGCGCGGCGGTCAGACAGCTGCGCGAGATGTTTGATCTGCCGATCATCGGGATGGAACCCGCGGTCAAGCCGGCGCTTTTGCTGGCGCATCCAAAAGGCAGGGAGCGCGTGCTGGTGCTGGCCACGCCCTTAACGATCGCGGAAGAAAAACTGGAGCGGCTTTTGCTTCGTTTTGACAAGGATCACCGCACGGACCTGCTGGCGCTGCCGGGACTTGTCGACTTTGCGGAGAAGGGTATCTTCGAAGGAGACGGGGTGGATGCCTATCTGGAGGAAGCGCTTTCGGGGATCGACAGGGATTGCTATGCGGCGGTGGTACCGGGCTGTACGCATTTTCTTTTTTTTCTGCCGCAGCTGCAAAGGCACTTTCCGGAAGATTGCGTCTTTGTCGACGGCAACGCGGGCACGGTCCGGCATCTGGCGGAGGTGATGCACCTGCGTGTCCGGGAAGAAAAAGAAGCGCAGGCGGCAAAACCAAAGATCACGTATTATGTCTCCGGCAGGGAAGTGACAAAGGAAGAGGAAAGACAACGGTTCGATGCGCTGCACGCGCGTCTTGACACCATCGCGGCACTGAGGGAGTAAGAACTATGGCAAAAGAACAGACGGAAAAAAGAATGGTCGAAGCGATTACGCCGCGCGACGAGAATTTTACGCAGTGGTATACGGACGTCGTCCTCCGCGCGGAGCTGATCGCTTATTCCAATGTCAAGGGCTTTATGGTCTACAAGCCCGCGGGTTATGCGATCTGGGAGCGCATCAGGGAGCATCTTGATAGGCGCTTTAAGGAAACGGGCGTACAGAATGTATATCTGCCGCTCATCATTCCGGAGTCGCTGCTCCAGAAGGAAAAGGATCACGTCGAGGGCTTTGCGCCGGAGGTCGCGTGGGTCACCGAGGGCGGAAGCGAGCCGCTGACGGAGCGCATGTGCATCCGTCCGACGTCGGAGACGCTCTTTTGCGATTATTACAAGGACGCGATCGGATCCTACAAGGATCTGCCGCAGCTGCTCAACCAGTGGTGTTCGGTCGTCAGATGGGAAAAGGAGACGCGGCCCTTTTTGCGCAGCAGGGAGTTTTTGTGGCAGGAGGGACATACCGCGCACGCGACGGCCGAAGAAGCCGCGGAACGCACGCAGATGATGCTCGACCTCTATGCCGACTGTCTGGCGGAGGATCTTGCGATCCCCACGATCAAGGGGAGAAAGACCGAAAAGGAAAAATTTGCGGGCGCCAAAGAAACGCTTGCGCTTGAAGCGCTCATGCACGACGGGCGTGCCCTGCAGGCCGGAACCAGCCACAATTTCGGCGACGGTTTTGCAAAGGCTTACGGCGTGCAGTATGCGGGAAAGGATAACCGCCTGCACTATGTGCACCAGACCTCCTGGGGCATGACGACGCGCATGATCGGTGCGCTCATCATGGTGCACGGCGACGATTCGGGGCTGGTGCTGCCGCCGAGGGTCGCGCCGGTACAGATCAGGATCATCCCGATCCGGCAGAAAGAGGAAGGCGTGCTCGACGCGGCTGAATCCGTCAGGCAGGCGATCGTTACGGCATATCCGGAAAGAAAACTGCGCGTGCAGGTCGACGCGTCCGACCGCTCGCCGGGATTCAAATATGCGGAGCAGGAGATGCGCGGGATTCCCCTGCGGATCGAGATCGGGCCAAAGGACCTCGAACGCGGCGTCTGCGTGCTGGTACGCAGGGACACGCGCGAAAAGGAAGAGTGCGCGATCGCGGATGTGGCATCCCGCACCGATGCGCTCCTTGCAACGATCCAGAAGGACATGTATGCGCGTGCGAAAGCGCATCTGGATGCGCATATCTATGACGCGGTGACACGGGAAGCGTTTGCGGACGCCTTTACGGAAACCAAAGGCTTTGTCCGCGCGATGTGGTGCGGGGAGCGTGCCTGCGAGGAAAAGATCAAGGAAGAGCTGAACGTCACGAGCCGCTGCATCCCGGCCGCACAGGAAAAGATCGCGGACAGCTGCATCTGCTGCGGCAGGGAAGCCAGACAACTCGTGTTGTGGGGAAGAGCCTATTAAGATGCGGATCGACATGCCAAAGGCCGTATCCGGAATCCTGAAGACCTTGCAGCGCGCGGGATACGAAGCGTATATCGTCGGCGGCTGCGTAAGGGACGCACTCCTACGCAGGGAGCCCTCCGACTGGGACATCACGACCGATGCCACACCCGGACAGGTACAGGCGCTTTTTCCGAAAACGATTCCGACCGGCATACAGCACGGTACGGTCACGGTGCGCAGGCAGGGTGTAAGTTATGAGGTGACGACCTACCGTGTGGACGGCGTCTATGAGGACGCGAGGCATCCGAAGGACGTGACCTTTACCGCGGATCTTTCGGAGGATTTAAGGCGCAGGGATTTTACGATCAATGCGCTGGCCTATAACGAGAAACAGGGCCTCATCGATCTCTTTGAAGGAGAAAAGGACCTGAAGGAAGGGATCGTGCGCTGCGTCGGGGACGCAAGGGAGCGCTTCACGGAGGACGCGCTCAGGATCCTGCGCGCGTACCGCTTTGCCGCACAGCTCTCCTTCCGGGTGGAAGATGAGACACATGCCGCAGCATGCGAGATGAGCGGGCGCCTTGTGATGATCAGTGCGGAGCGCATCCGCGGGGAGCTGATGAAGATGATCTGCTCCGCGCATCCGGAGAGGATCATCGATCTGTACGAAGCGGGAGCGACCGCGCACTTTTTTCCGGAATGGGATCTGTGCATGAACACGCCGCAGACGAATCCGTACCACTGCTACGATGTCGGGAAGCATATCGCGGAATCGATGCGTGCGATCCGTCCCGATCCGGTATTGCGGCTGACGATGCTGCTGCACGATATCGCAAAGCCTCAGACCCGTTCGGTGGATGCGGACGGCACGGATCATTTTTATAACCATCCGGAAAAGAGCGCCGATATGGCCCGTGAGATCATGAAGCGCCTGAAATATGACAACGCAACGATCCGGCGTGTCACCAATCTCGTCCGCCATCACGACATGCATCTCGGAAGGACGCCCACGAAGCGGATGATCCGGAGGATGATGCATGAGGTAGGAAGGGAGGATTTTCCTCTGCTTCTTGAGGTGATCGAAGCGGACAACGCCGCCAAGGCGCCCTCCTGCCGGGCGGAAAAGGAAGAGGAGCTTGCACGGATCAGGCTTCTCCACGCAGAGATCGAAGAGGCTAAGGACGCCGTGGAGACCAGGGATCTTGCGATCACCGGCAATGATCTCATCGCCTCGGGGATCGCCCCCGGAGCTGTCATCGGACGGATTCTGGAAACACTCCTGGAGGAAGTGATCGAGGACCCGTCAAGGAACAAAAAAGAGTATTTGTCGGAGGAAGGAAAGAGACTCTATGAAGTGTATGTCTGAACGAAGACTCCTGAGAAGCGCGTGTCTGGTTTTTGCGTTGCTCTTTTTGTTCAGGGGAGCGCTCTTTCCGATGCGCGCTTATGCGCAGGATCCCGCGCAGGATACAACGCAGGAAACGCTTCAGGAAGAGGAGGAGGCACCGGAGGAAGTAACGCCCGCGGACGATGCGGCGTCGCAGGGCTCTTCACAGACCGTGATCTCGATGGTCGGCCGCTATGACTCGCTCGATATCGCACCGATCGTGAGGATCAACGAATCCGCCTCTTCCATTACGCTGCGCAATCATGACACGGGGCGCAATTATACGCTCGAATATGACAACGCGTCGCACTTTACGGATATCTACGGCAAGGAGATGTCCGTTTCCCAGCTCACGCAGGGTGATCTGGTCGAGGTGACTTTTTTAAAGAGCTCAAAGCATCTGAACTCCCTGAAGATCGCGTCGGGAGGAGAGGTTTTTGTGATCGAGGATCTCAGGGATTATATCCTGCCCGTGCGGCTGTCGGCCTACGGACCGACCGTCGAGTCGATGGCGACGATCGGCGGCAGCAGATATCTGATGGATCTGCGCACGCTCGTGCTGACGACGGAGGGAGAGGCGTCCGCGGCCTCCATTGTCGACGGGGACATGATCACGGTGTCCGGTGTCGGCAGGGAGATCTACTGTGTCGAGGTCACGAGGGGACACGGCTATATCCGGTTGAGCTCCGATGTGGTGAACGGAACGAGTCTCGTCGGCGCCTGGATCGAACTCGACAACGTCGCCATCCGAAAGATCTCCGAGCGGATGCTGATGAGTGCGCCCGAGGGGACCTATACGATGTACATCCTCGGCAACGGCGCCAATTACAGCGAGGAGGTCACGATTACGCGCGGCAGGGAAACGGTGATCGACACGTCACAGATCCCGATCGAGCCGCCCCGGGAAGGAATCATCCGTTTCGACATCACGCCCTCCGGCGCGGAGATCCGCGTGGACGGCAATGTGATCGACGCGGACGAAGAGATCTCTCTGCAGTACGGGATCCATACGCTCGAGATCACGGCACAGGGATATGAGACCCTGTTCCGCTATCTGAGAGTCGGCTCCGCATCGGCGACCGTGAGGCTGTCCATGGAGAGGGGCGGTGCCGACGACACGGAGGATACATCCTCGCAGCAAAGCAGCGCTTCGTCCGGCACGACCGGTACGGGAAGCTCTTCCGGCACGGGCAGTTCTTCGACCGGCACGGGAACGAACTCCTCACAGGGAACATCGCAGTCTTCTTCGGGAACGACCGGCACGGGCACGCAGCAGGGAACCGGACAGACCGACAATCAGAACAATAATAACAACAACGAGAACCAGAACCAGTACAACAACAATCAGAACGATAACAACAACGGGAACCAGAACCAGAACAACAACAACCAGAATAATAACAACAACAACGGGAACCAGAATCAGAACAACAACAACCAGAATAATAACAACAACGGGAACCAGAACCAGAACAACAATAACCAGAATAACAATAACAACAACAATAACAACA
>JAFSLV010000040.1 GCA_017448245.1 Lachnospiraceae bacterium
CAAAACTTCCGTTTTTAGTATACCATAAAACTGTCCGGAAATGCTGATTTTCTGCGGTTCTTGCGCATTCTTTATCGCTCTCGGTTATGGTTTTTATTCGATTGTCAATGTACACTTTTCTTTATCTGTAACATCGTTTTGGTGCAACATCCCATCAGAAACTCAGCTTAGTTTTCGGACGGTCTCCCCATACCGGGGAGAATGCGCCGCAAGGTGCGCTCGAGCTCCTGTCGCTCGACGGGCTTTGCGACAAAGCCGTCAAAGCCCTCCGCCATAAACATCTCCCTTGCGCCGGATACGGCATTGGCCGTCAGCGCGACGATCAGGGTACTGCGCCCCGATGTCGTCATCACGTCGCGGATACGGTGCGCCGCCTCGACGCCGTCCATCACCGGCATCATGTGATCCATAAAGACAACGTCATAGTCTTTTTTGCGGATCATGTCGATGGATTCCTGGCCGCTTGCCGCCGTTTCCACCTCCATGCCGTAATCCGTAAACATCCCCCTTGCGACGACGAGATTCATCTCCTCATCGTCCACCACCAGAACTCTCAGTCCGTCGAAGCGCACCTCCTCTTCTTCATAGAGCGCTTCCTTTGCCTCCTGTTCGTTTTCGGCATTGAGTACGGCAACCAGGGGGAAGGCATACAGCGGCTTTCTGAGGATCGTCACGCGCGAAAACGGCGTCGGGCGAAAGCCGTATCTGGCAACCAGAATGACCTGTGTTTTTTCCGCCAGTGTGTCAAAGTAGCCCGGATCCTCGCTGTATTCCTCATCCGGTACAAAGATATGCGTAAAGGAAATCTCCTCCACCATTTTTTTCAGTTCCCCGAGCGTCGATACGCGCTGCAGCGTCAGCCCGAAGGCGTCGATCACATGGCCGATCATCTTCATATAGAAAGCGCCGACCTCGGGCGTTGCAAATTTGTCCGGACGCTGGAAGAATGCCGGCTTCAGACGCTGTGCATCCTTCACCTCCATGCAGCGCTGATCGTCCGCCACTCCCTGCGGGACGGAGACATGGACACGCGTCCCTTTTCCCTCTTCCGATTCGATCCGCACAAAGCCGTCCATGGCATGCACGAGACCGAACACAATGCGCAGTCCCAGGCCAAAGCCCGTATTCCGGCGGTTTCTCTCCGCGTCATCCTGGTAGATACCCTCGCGGACCAGCTCGAGCGCTTCTCTCGACATGCCGATGCCGGTATCCCTGACATCGATGCACAGATTGATGCCGTAGTCCTGCGGCATCCGGTAGACATTGATATAGACGCCTCCCTGTCTCGTAAATTTCACGGCATTTTCGACGAGATGCGTCAGTACCTTTTTGATGCGCCTCGCATCCCCGATGAGCGTCTTCGGGATCGCGGCATCCACGTCGATGATGATCTGCGCCTCCTGCTCGCGAGTTCCGATGCCGAGTGCCGCGATCATGTCGCCGACGACGGAAGAGATCATGTACGGCTCTTTTGTGATCGTGAGCCTCCTTGTCTCGATCTCGGTAAAGTCTAAAATGTCATCCACCTGATCGGACAAACGTCTCCCCGCTTCGAGAATATGCGCGGCATCCTCGCGATCCTGCTGCGTCGTCATGCGCGCTTCCATGACGCCCGACAATCCCGTGACGACGTTGACCGGCGTACGCAGTTCATGGGAGACGTTGGCCATAAAATTTTCCGTGCGCCTGCGCATGAAGGTGAGCTCTCCGATCACGCGCTCGTCGGACTTGCGGTCCGCTTCTCTTTTGTTGATGATATTGATACATACGCGGTAGATGATCAGCACGCAGGCCGCATGCATGAGGATCTGCGAGATGACCAGCGAATCCGGTGTGACGCTGTTGCCCCGTACGATTTCGATGATCTGGAAGGCAAGCAGAAACAGATAGACGCCGAGCGACACACGGATGATTTTTCTCTCGTCCGTCTGGGAATACAGCGCCATGACGAGCGCCGCGCTGACGGCGATATCGAAAACAGAGGTCGGATGTGCGCCGTCGAGCAGTATCACGCCCCAGGAGATCACCGCATAGAACCAGATGCGCTCCCGCTCCGAAAAGAGATTGCGGATATGCAGCACCCAGCTGGCCACCGTTCCCGCGATCAAAAGCGGCAGCATCCACATCTCCCGCCACGCAAGCGAGATGGCGCTCGGGATCACGCTGCACACCGCAATCGTCATAACGACCACGATGCTCAGATGTACGCTTCTGAGCCGTTGTGCCTCATAGCTTTTGTCCGATATGGTGTTTTGTTGAACGGGATCCTGTTGTCTGTTTTCTTCCAAGCGTTTTTTTACCCGTACAGCCGCTCGTTCTCCTGGGTAAAGAAGTCCGCGATCTTATCCAGAATCTCCGACTGCGGCAGTGATTTCAACAGATAGTTGACGGGATTCAGGCTCATGACATCGATGATGGACTGCCGGTCATTTTTGGAAGTCAGAAACATGACCGGGATGTCTTTGGTATGCGTTTCGGAACGGATCATTTCCAGGATCTGCGGGCCCTTGATGACGGGCATTTCATAATCGAGCAGGATGAGATCGACTTCGGTATTGACGAGCATCTGGATAGCGCTCATGCCGGAGTTGGCGGTATAGACGCGGTATCTTCCGGAGAGCATGTCCTTCATCGTGCGCAGCATCGTCGCGTCATCGTCCACGACGAGGATCCGCTTGCTCTGTGCAAGGCGTTCCACGTTCATATGCTCCATGGCAAGGCGGTCCACCACCTCGTCCGTGCGGAAGGGACGCGTAAAGGTCCCCCTGAGTTCCGTTTTGGGATAATCCTTCAGATAATTCTCGAGCTCGTCGTCCGTGCCGATGACAAAGAAGCGGACATGATGCTCGTCGACCTGGTCGCGGATGTAAGAGAGGACATCGGTCAGCTTGCTGCCGGTATCCTGGATGAAAAGAAGCCAGATATCTGGGCAGTTTTCACCTCCCCCCACCCGGGAAATATCAGTGACATTGGGCTTGACCTGCTCCACCCGGAAGCCTGCCTGCTCGAGCCCCGTGATGAGTGCATTGGCGATCATGGATTTCTTTTCTACGATAAACAGGACACTCTTTTCCATCATTTTCTCCGTATTCTTTCCAAATAAGGGCAGATACGTATTTATTATAACACAAAGTGAACTTCATGGACAGTTGTGCTATAATATGTTGATATAGGTGTCAAAAGTCATGAACGCGATGATGCTTGCATCAATCGCGGAATGGCTTTATGACACCGCCCGACATGGTGAAAGCTCCAGTGGAGCTTTCACGGGTGCGCTTTGATGCGCCAGGCGCATCAGCACCCCGGAGGAAGTAGCAAAATGCCTGTATTACAGGCATTGCAGCGGATTCCGAATGGCGGCAGGATTGCGAGAGTTTCTTTAGAAACGGAGCAATCCGTATATCAGCCACAGTGAAACAGTACTTTTGACACCCAAATCATATGTTTCACAAGGAGGCACTTTTTATGTACGGTTATTACTGGGACTGGACCTATCTGCTGGTCATCGTCGGCGCCGTGGTCTGCATGATCGCAAGCGCCCGTGTCAACAGCGCCTATCAAAAATACGCGAAAGTACGCGCCATGAGCGGCATGACGGGGGCCGAGGTCGCGGAGCGGATTCTGCAGCAAAACGGCATCACGGACATTCAGATCGTCCGGGTGGCGGGCAATCTCACGGACCATTTCAGCGCCAGGGACAAACGGGTGGCGCTTTCCGAAAGTACGTACGATTCAGCCTCGGTCGCGGCGATCGCCGTCGCCGCCCACGAATGCGGCCATGTCTGCCAGAACGCCTTTGGCTATGTGCCGTACAATATCCGAACGGCACTGGTGCCTGCCGCCAATATCGGATCACAGCTGGGACTTCCGATCGTCATCATCGGCCTTATCATCGGGCGTTTCCC
The DNA here is from genome assembly GCA_017448245.1 of Lachnospiraceae bacterium. Lineage (GTDB taxonomy): Bacteria > Bacillota > Clostridia > Lachnospirales > Lachnospiraceae > Butyrivibrio. The sequence continues at coordinate 3,906 of JAFSLV010000040.1, forward strand.
GGCGATCGTCACGGCCGGCATCCTCATCTTTTCGATTGCCGTGCTCTTCCAGATCGTGACGCTGCCGGTCGAATGGGACGCTTCGAGGCGCGCGCTGGTCATGCTCGAGCAATACGGCATCCTCGGCCAGGAGGAAAAGCAAAGCGCCAAAAAGGTCCTGAGTGCCGCCGCCCTTACCTATGTGGCCGCCGCGGCCTCTTCGGTGTTGCAGCTGATGCGGCTCATCCTTTTATCCAACCGCCGGCGCGACTGACGCCGCCGCAGGGAATAACATGCTGTCATTTCTGGATGATCTGAGACAAATGAATATCGCGGGGGTTGTCCTGCGTCTGGTGCTGGCGATGCTCTTTGGCGGGTTCATCGGTTACGAACGCGGCAGAAAGCACCGTGCCGCCGGCTTCCGCACGTATATGCTCGTCTGCATCGGCGCCGCGCTGACGATCCTGATCGGCCAGTACCAGTTTACGATGTACCGCGGTGCCTGGCAGGCACTGATCTCGCATATCGATTCCGATCCGGACGTCGCCAGATACGGCGCGCAGGTCGTCAACGGCATCGGCTTCCTGGGAGCCGGCACCATCATCCTCACCGGCAGAAAAGAAGTCAAGGGGCTGACAACGGCAGCGGGGCTCTGGGCCAGCGCCTGCATGGGACTCGCCATCGGCGCCGGCTTTTACGAGGGCGTCATTTTGTGCGTGATCCTGATCGCGGTGTCCATGCGCGCCCTCGCCTGGCTCGAGACCAGGATCGTCGAGCGTACCCGCAACATCAATCTCTTTGTGGAATTCGGTTCGATGAAGCAGCTCGGCGACATCATCGCGAGCATCAAGACGCTCGAGGTCCGCATCCTCCACATCGACATCGATACGGACAGCGACAAAAAATCGCCCTCGCAAAACGCGGTATTCTACATCCGGATGCTGCAGCCGATCCCGCACGAGCACCTGCTCAGCACCGTCGGCGCGCTTGACTGCGTGCAGACGATTTACGAATTATAAGGAGTCTTCGATGATTGATTTTTTGGATTACTTCCGCGGCATCTCCCTCCTGTCGATTTTTGTCAGGCTTCTTCTTTGCGTGATCTGCGGCGGACTCATCGGACTCGAAAGAGAGTTTAAAAGAAGACCCGCCGGCTTCCGCACGCATATCCTTGTGTGCCTGGGGGCCGCTATGACGACCCTGACGGGCGAATTCCTGCTCCTCTATATGCACTACGAGACCGACATGGGGCGTCTCGGCGCACAGGTCGTTGCGGGCATCGGTTTCCTGGGGGCCGGCACCATCATCACGCGCAGGGAGCGCGTCCGCGGACTGACCACGGCCGCGGGGCTCTGGACCGCCGCCGTCGTCGGCCTCGCCATCGGCGCGGGCTTCTATGAAGGGGCGCTGATCGCAACGCTCCTCGTCGAGATGGCGGAGCTGATTTTTTCCCGCGTGGAATACCGGATGCTCGAACGCGCACCGGAGCTGTCCCTCTATATCGAATACAGGGACAAGGACGCACTCGAATCCCTCATGCGTCTCTTCCGTTCCAAAAACGTCAAGCTCCTCGACCTGCAGATCACCCGACAGAAATCCGGCTCCAAGCACAACGCCTGTGCGATCGTGAGCCTGCGCGTCAATAAAAAAGCCAAAAAAGAATCCGTCCTCAGGGAAATCCTGAAGACGGACGGCGTCATGCTCGCGGAAGAACTATAGACCCGCGTCTCCTTTGTCCTGCGTCTCCTCCGCTTCTTCCGTCAACACACGCGCCGCGTCCTCATGCAACACACAGATCCTGTAATAGAGTTCCAGCATATGAAACATCTCCGCCCTTCGTCTTCTGACCTCTCCCGTCAGGAGTCCCGCGCTCACGGAGTCGTAGGTGATGTCCTCCTCGTCGGCAAAGACCTCGGGCTCGAGATGCCCTTCCTCGTCAAAAACAAGCATAAACACGCCGCCCGCTTCCTGCGTGAAGAGGATGCTGATGGCCTTAAGCTCCTCTTTGATACTCTCCGGAACCTTGTCAAAAAGAGGATTGAGCCAGTATTTTTCTTCATAGGCACTGGCCCCGCACAGGACCAGATATCCCTCCTGCGGGGAATCACGCATATCCATCGTACCTGTTTCTCCTCATCATATCCGGGCCCGCGCCATTGATCCTAAGGCTCTCATTCCGTCTCGCTTGTCGCTCCCTGAGGCCTGGTGCGCCGGTTTTTCTCATACAGGATCTTCAGTCCCTTTAGGGTCAGCATGGGATCGTAGACATCGATCTCTTCGACCTCGTCCGCGATCATGCGGCCAAGCCCTCCCGTCGCCACGACCTTCATGTCGGGAAATCCGCTTTCGCGCTTCATTTCATTGATGATGTATTTGGTCTGTCCGATCTGCCCGTAGACGAGTCCCGCCTGCATCGTGGAGATCGTATCGCGACCGAGGATGGAGGCGGGTTTTTTGATCTCGATTTCCGGAAGTCTTGCCGTATCCTCCCAGAGAGCCTTGGCGGAGATACGGATACCCGGCGCGATCGCGCCCGCGCACAGCTCGCCCTTGTCATTGACAAGGATGTAGGTCGTTGCCGTACCGAAATCCACCGACAGAACGGGTCCTCCGTACAACTCATAGGCGGCGACGCAGTCGACGATCAGGTCGGGTCCGATCTCTTTGGGATTTTCCGAAGTGATCTTTAAGCCGGTTTTGATGCCGGGGCCGACGATATACGGCGCCCTGCCGATGTATTTGATGATGGCATTGGTGAGCGCGTGCATGACCTTGGGCACGACGGAGGCGATCATCACGCCCTCGATCTCCTCCGGGTCGACACCGTTTGCGCGCATCATGTCGATCATCATGATCCCGTACTCGTCGGAGGTGTGCTGCTCCGCGGAGATCATCCGGAAGGAGGCCGCCTCCTCGTCGCCCGCGAACACACCGCAGGTGATATTGGTATTGCCGACGTCGATAAGCATGATCCCGGGTTTCTTTTTTTGTGTCATAGACCCTCCCGACGGATGATCCGCTTCTCAGGGCATCCGCTGTCCCGTATGGACTCCTGTTTCGGGGACAAAGGAACTGTTCCCATTTCTCATTGCTGTTTCAGTGTCGCGTACATCACCGCCTTGATCGTATGCATGCGGTTTTCCGCCTCCTCAAATACCAGCGACCGTTCGGATTCGAAGACCTCGTCGGTCACCTCCATCTCGTTAAGCCCGTATTTTCCCTTGATTTCCCTGCCGATCGAAGTGTTCAGATCGTGAAAGGACGGAAGGCAGTGCAAAAAGATCGCCTTTTCTCCGGCGTTGTCCATGATCTCCCGCGTGACGCGGTACGGCGTCAGATCCCTTATGCGCTCCTCCCAGACGGCATCGGGTTCTCCCATCGACACCCACACGTCGGTATAAATGACGTCCGCGCCGTGTGTCCCCTCCGCGACATCCTCCGTAAAGGCAAGCGACGCGCCGCTCTCCTTTGCGATTTCTTCGCACTGTACGACGAGCTTTCCGTCGGGAAAATATTTCTTATTGGTGCAGGCGGTAAAATGCATCCCCATCTTTGCGCAGGCGACCATCAGCGAATTGCCCATGTTGTAACGGGCATCGCCCAGATAACACAACCGGATGTCCTTGAGATAACCGAAACGCTCCTGGATCGTGAGGAGATCCGCGAGCATCTGGGTCGGATGAAACTCGTTGGTGAGACCGTTCCAGACAGGCACCTTGGAATATTCGGCAAGCGTCTCGACGATGTCCTGTCCGAAGCCCCTGTACTCGATGCCGTCATACATCCCGGCCAGCACCCTCGCCGTGTCCGCGATCGACTCCTTCTTGCCGATCTGCGACCCCTGCGGGTCGAGATACGTCGTCCCCATCCCGAGGTCGTGCGCCGCCACCTCAAAGGCGCAGCGCGTGCGTGTACTCGTTTTTTCAAAAATCAGCGCGACGTTTTTGCCCTTCAGTTCCTCATGCGGCACGCCGTTTTTCTTTTTTAATTTGAAATCCGTCGCGAGATCCAGCAGATGCAGGATCTCCTCCCTGGAAAAATCCAGCAGCTTCAGAAAGTCCTTGCCTTGTAGGTTGACGTCGTCCATGGTCTCCTTCTCCGTGTCAAAGTGGTGGTGAACAGCGACGTCTCATTATACCATTTTCTGCCGTTTTCTTTCAAATACGCTCCTCCAAGCGGGCGAGCGTCTTTTTTGCAAAGACGCAGAGCTCCTCAATGCAGCCGTCTTCGTAAGGGGCTTTCATACCGACGGACGCCAGCAGCGCCGGATAGGAAAGGCTTCCTCCCTTTTTGCAGGCGGGCGCTGGATTTTCTGGAGCAAAATGATGACGAGCGTATCGGAGAACTGTCCATTCGCCGGGAAATCGCTGATATCTATGCCATGGTTGAGGAGACAGATCTTGCACTGAACGAGTATAAAGAGACGAATCACGACGGCATCAACGATGTCCGAATCGGTGCGATCTATTCGAAACTCCCCGGAAAAGAGGAGGAGGCGCTTTCTTATCTTTCCGCCGGATTTATTACCGTATGCGCGGAGCAGATCTCGTGTGTTTTCGGTATGATAAATGTCTTTCTCCGGCAGTCGGAATACGGGCAGGCACAGGCGTTGCTGGAGTGGGCGCATCATGTGCTGCAGGGGTTGATTATGAAAGATCAGCCTTCCTACTTCAGGCGAATCAATGCGATAATTCTGGCAATTCTTGCATCCATTGCCGCAATGGAGGGGCGGGAAAATGACATGCGATCGTTTCTGAAAAAAGCGCATCGTGAAGCGTGTGCATTTGATCGCATGCCGTCTTACTCCACAAAAGATATCCGCTTTGTTTTCCACAAGGAAAAAGACAAGGCAACGCTTCATGATTCCGTGCCGACATCGGCGATAGACGCGGTCGATCTGCTGGTGCAAAAGCAGTTATATCCAGAGCACGGGAGCGCAAAAGAAAAAAACGCGCACAAAAATCTTGTGCAGGCATGGAAGCATCTGTCAGACGATATGTTACCGCGCTAATATTTGATTGCACAGATGCTTCTGTTCAGTTTTGATAAAGCAAAAAGCGTTGCGCAACCGAACTGTCCTCCGCAAATAAATCCAGAATACGCGAAGCCGGACCCATAGGCGTATTGCGTCCTGCCTCCCACGCTTCCACGGTCTTTTTTGAAACGCCCATCACTCCCGCAAACACAGCCTGCGTCATGTGCAATGACTGACGGATTTGTTTGATGCGCTTTGCCTGATACTGCCTAACAGGCCGCACAAACATGGTCACCTTCAGTTTATTCTTTTTGGCGGCAGCCTCTGTTTCCTCAATGGAGGCCATGATCTCATCGAAAAACTCACTCATCCTTTTCTCCCTCCGAAAAGCTCTTCTTCCAAATGCCGCAGTGACTTCTTGATATTGTTTTTCTGCTCTTGTGTCAGGTTTTCCTTCTCATTCTTTGCGAAAACATTTAGCAGAAAAATACGTTCCTGTTCTTCGAAGTCAATATATAAAACACGAACACTTCCGCTTTTTCCACGATGAGGAAATGCGAAGCGCAATTTTCGGAGACGGCCTGTTCCGGGAATCACGCTTCCCGCCTTGGGATCTTCCAGTAATCGAAGCTGCAGCTGCAGTAAGTCACCCTCCGTAAGCCCATAAAGAAACCATCGTCTGTGAAAGCGCGGAGACTCGATGAATCCCCTCAATAATTCGAAACCGCGGATCACTTATTACCTCCCATCTTACCCTATTGAATAGTATTTGTCAAGCATCATTCTGAGTCGGATATCTTAGGACGCGTGCAGATAAAAAAGAATCATCCCCGCAGAACCTGCAGGGATGATTGTAGCATCGAAAAAACTTTTTGTCAATAATTTGTTTATATTTTTATTATATTTATTAACGACGCCCTCTTTTACTGATCCTTCACCACTTCCTTCAGAGTTGTTGCGAGGCCGGCCAGGCCCTGCAGGTCAGAAGGAATGATGATCTTGGTGGCCTGTCCGTCGGCGGCGTGTTCAAAGGCCTCCAGGCTCTTGATCGTCAGGACGGACTCGTCCGCACCCGCATCCTTGATCGCGCGGATACCGTCGGCGGTCGCCTGCTGGACGGCGCGGATCGCCTCGGCGCGGCCCTCGGCCTCCTTGATTTCCTTTTCTCTCTGCGCCTCGGCGGCTAAGATCGTCGCCTGCTTTTCGGCCTCGGCGGCCAGGATCTGCGCCTGCTTCTTACCCTCTGCGACGAGGATCGCCGAACGCTGCTCACCCTCCGCGCGCAGGATGGATTCGCGTTTTTCGCGCTCCGCCTTCATCTGCTTTTCCATGGCCTCGCGGATGGCGGCCGGCGGCGTGATGTTTTTGAGCTCGACACGCGTGATCTTGATGCCCCAGGGGTCGGTCGCAACGTCGAGGAGCGAGCGCATCTGCGTATTGATCGTCTCGCGGCTCGTGAGCGTCTGGTCGAGCTCCATGTCACCGATCAGGTTACGCAGCGTCGTCGCCGTTAAGTTTTCGATCGCCATGATCGGATTTTCCACACCGTAGGCAAAGAGCCTCGGGTCCGTGATCATGAAAAAGACGATGGAGTCGATCTGCATCGTGACATTGTCCCTCGTGATGACGGGCTGCGGCGGAAAGTCGCAGACCTGCTCCTTGAGATTGACCCTGCGCGCGACGCGGTCAAGGAAGGGGATCTTGAAATGCAGACCCGTCTGCCAGGTCGACTGATAGGCGCCGAGCCTCTCCACGACGTACGCATAGGCCTGCGGAACGATCTTGATGCAGCTGGCCAATAGCGCCAGAATGATGATCAACAGGATAATCAGAAACAACATCACCGCGTATCTCATACTGTCCCTCCTTGCTGTTGCCCCGCTTCGGGCTCCACAATCAATTTAACACCTTCCACCTTCCGCACACTGACCAGTGCGCCTTCCTCAATGACCTGCTGATGAATCAGGGATCTCGCACTCCACGTCATGCCATCCACCTTGACCGAGCCCTCCTGCGCCGCATTGTCGATGCGTGCGGTGACGACGCCCTGTTTTCCGATGACGGCATCGACGTTGGTCTTTGTGCGCTCCGGATTAAAATACTTTACCGCAATCGGCCGTATGGCCGCCATGAGCACGGCGGACACGACGATAAACAAAATGATCTGCATATACACCGGCGCTTCCATCGCGCTCAGAATCGCCGCAACCACGGCGCCGCCGGCAAACCAGATGGTCGCAAGTCCCGCCGTCATCAGCTCCGCGACGATAAAAGCGATGATGAGTATGAGCCAGAACAGTGTCAGTGAACTGATCGGTCCGATATAGAACATCTTACCTCCTTTGCCTTGCGGCTTCAAATAACAAAACGGAAGCGCTGACGGCGGCATTGAGCGATTCGTTTTTCCCCGCCATCGGAATGACGACGGCACCGTCACAGGCCGATACGACATCCGCACGGATCCCGCTCCCCTCGTTGCCGATGACAAAAGCAACCGCTCCTTTGGTATAGTCGATACGGTCGTACGGCACGGCGCCCTCGCCGGTCTGCGCGGCATGGACGGTGTATCCCTTCTCCCTGCGCAGGGAAAGGATCTCCTTTGCGAGATCCTCCGTATACGCGCAGGGCATACGGTAGATACTCCCCATGGTCGCACGGACGGCCTTGGGACTGAAGAGATCGGCGGTGTCCGCGCTCATGAGGACAAAGGCACAGCCGGCCGCCTCGGCGCTGCGGAAGATCGTCCCCAGATTGCCGGGGTCCCTGATGCCGTCGAGGATAAGAAGGATGCCTGTTTCCGCGGACGGACGCCCGATGCCCTGCTCCCTGTCCGTCACGCGGTGTTCCACCACCGCAAGAATCCCCTGCGGGGTCTCCACCTCCGACATTTTGGCATACACCTCATCGCTCACCGTCTGCGTGACGGACTCGTGCAGACGAAGAAAGTGCTCCGCATCGCCGCTTGCGCCCTCGCGATAGGAAGCACTGACATAGACCGCCTTCAGCGCATCTGCGGGAGCCTCCAGAACGAGGCGTTCCCCCTCCGCGACAAAGACTTTGTCGCGGTCGCGCTCTTTTTTCTTTTTCTGATAGGCGCAGACCTGTCTGACCTGCGCGTTATCCCTGCTTGTTATCATTTTTCGCTTGTTGCCGAAACGATCCTACTGTATGGTCTTGGCTATCTCGTACTGATAGTCACTGATCGACTTATGCATCGCGAGCGCTTCTTCGATATCGTCGTCGATAAACTCGCCGTTCCTGTAACACACGACACGGTTGCTCTTTCCCTGCGTCAGGATGTCAGCCGCATACGCCCCCATCGTCGTCGCGTACACACGGTCCTTGCAGGTCGGATTGCCGCCGCGCTGCAGATAGCCGAGTATGGTTGCGCGTGTCTCCATTCCCGTTGCCGCCTCGATCCTCCTCGCCATCGACGTCGAATGGCCGATGCCCTCGGCGTTGATGATCAGATGATGCGTCTTGCCGTGCTTGCGGTTGTCGATGATATTGTCGATGATGCGCTGCTCGTCATAGTCGTATTTTTCGGGCAAAAGAAGATCGTCCGCTCCCGTCGCGATACCGCACCACAGCGCGATATAGCCGGCATGTCTTCCCATGACCTCGATGACGGAGCACCGCTCGTGCGAGGTCGACGTGTCACGCACCTTGTCGATCGCCTCCATCGCGGTATTGATCGCCGTGTCAAATCCGATCGTATATTCCGTACAGGAGATATCCAGATCGATCGTCCCCGGCACGCCGACCGTGTTGATCCCGTGTCTTGCGAGCGCCTGTGCACCGCGGTAGGAGCCGTCGCCGCCGATGACCACCATGCCGTCGATGTCGTGCTTTTTGCAGATCTCGACACCGCGCTTCACGCCCTCTTCTTCCAGAAATTCCATGCATCTTGCGGTGCCCAGGATCGTGCCGCCCCGTCCGATCGTGTCGGACACGCTGTGATTGTCCATGTCGACGATTTCTTCGTTCAGGAGGCCCATATATCCCTTTTTGATTCCCTTGACCTTCAGGCCGTTCGAGATGGCGCGCCGCACCACCGCGCGGATGGCCGCGTTCATGCCCGGCGCGTCGCCGCCCGAGGTCAGTACACCGATTGTTTTGATCTGTTTTTTAGCCATATGCTACCTCCGACCTCTTATTATACCACATAAGCGGCACGGATCTTTGCCGTGCGGTCCGGATAATTGCCGATCGCGCAATCCACGCCGGCATCGAGCATCCGTTTCACGTCCTCCGGTTCGTTGACGGTCCAGACATTGATCCCGATACCGTGGTCGCGCAGATCCCTGACATACTCCGGTGTCATATTGTTAAAAATCGGATGATAATATTCCACGCCGCATTTTTGCACGTAAGCACCGGTATCGATCAGCCAGCTGTCCGACAGCAGACCGCAGCGGATGTGCGGCGCGATTTTTTTGAAGCGCAGCACGCTGTGGTGGTTGAAGGAGGAGATGATGACGCGCTCCTCCATCCCGTATGCACGGATCAGATCGTATGTCTTTTGCTCGATGCCCGGATACTCGTACACACCGGTCTTGAGCTCGATATTGGTCTCGATGTCGTATGCTTTGACCAGATCCAGATACTCCCTGAGCGTCGGCATGACCTGCCTCTCACACTGTCCCGCATAGATGTAGGACATGTCCAGCGCGCGCAGCTCGTCAAAAGTCATCCGCATCACCAGCCCGTGCCCCGCGACAGCCGTGCGGTCCACCTCTTCGTCATGGATGATCACGAGCTCGCCGTCCGCGCTCAGGTGGACATCCAGCTCGATGCCGTCACAGCCCTTTGTCTTGCAGGCCTCGTCAAAGGCAAGCATGGTATTCTCGGGATATTTTCCGGAAAACCCGCGGTGCGCAAAATTTTTCATCATGTGCTCTTCCTTTCCGTCCTGAGCCGTCTGCCGCGCGGATCAGCCCTTCATGCCGGTTTCGCCGCCGATGCCGTTGATAAACCAGCGCTGCGTAAACGCAAAGAGCACCAGAAGCGGTATGACCACGACGGCGGAGGCCGCCATCACGAGCGCCCACTCCGTGCCGTAGGCGCCGTCCCTGACAAAGAAGGCGCGCAGGCCCTGTGACACGAGGAAATAATCGCTCGTCTTGGTGATGAGGGACGGCCACATATAGTTGTTATAGGTGCCGATAAAATTCATCAGACCAAAGGTGATGAAGCTCGACTTGGTCATGGGGCAGACGATTTCCCACAGCGCGCGCCAGTGGCTTGCGCCGTCCATGCGCGCAGCCTCCACGAGGCCTTTGGGGATCTGCATAAATGCCTGCCGGAGCAGGAAGATACCAAAGATGGACACCGTGCTCGATATGATGAGACCGCCGAAGGAGTCCAAAAGCCCCCAGTCCGCCAGTATGATGTAGCTGGGGATGTAGGTGGCCGCCACCGGCAGCATGTAGGTCGCCATGACGATGGCAAACAGAATCCTGTTCGTGCGGAATTTCAAAAACACCAGCGCATAGGCAAGCATCGCACCGGATACGATCTGCAGGGCGACGATCGCCAGCGATACCCACATCGAATTGAAAATATACTTCGGTATGGGCGAGTCAAACAGGATGCTCGTGATGTTTTGCCACTGCGGATCCGGCGGAAAAAAGACATCCGTATTGAGGATATCGGCCTTGGTCTTTAAAGAGGACAACACCATCCACAAAAAGGGGAACGCCGTAAAGACACAGGCGACACCGAGGATGAGAGCCTTTCCGGCGGTGCCAAGGATACGCAGTATGAGCGGATTTTTGTCACTGTATCGCGTGTTCATATCGCTTCCCCCTCATCAGTAATGAACCCATTTTTCACTGGCCTTGAACTGCAGCACGCTGAGTGCCACCGTCAGCAGGATCATGATGACCGCCACCGCGGTCGCCTGTCCCATGTTGAATTCCTGGAATCCGAGCTGGTAGTACATATAGAGCAGCGTCCTCGTGGATCCGGAAGGTCCGCCCTGCGTGAGGATCTGGATCTGGTCATAGGCCTGCAGGGAGTTGACCATGGTGATGATCATCAGGAAAAAGGTCGTCGGCGAGATGGAGGGCAGCGTGATGTCAAAAAACTGCCGCCACCGGGACGCGCCGTCGAGCGCCCCCGCCTCGTACAGCTCTCCCGGCACCTTTTCGAGGGCGGAGAGATAAAAGATCATGGCATAACCGAGCGACTTCCATATCGTGACGATGATCACGGAGAGCATCGCCGTGTCGGAGGAGGATATCCACTTTAAGGGAGACGCGCCGAGTGCCGTAAGGATCGTATTGGCGATACCGCCGTCCGCCTTAAAGATCCAGGTCCAGACAATGGAGATTGCGACCGTCGGCGTGATCCACGGGGAAAAGAGGATAAATTTCAACACGCCGCTCCCCTTAAAGCTGCGCACGAGGAGCAGCGCGAGGATGAGCCCGAGGACAATCGTCGGGATCAGTGTCCCCGCCGTAAATACCAGCGTATGCCACAGCGCCTCGAAGAATCTCGGATTTTTGAACAGGGACAGATAGTTTTTCAATCCGATGATCTTATATGTCGGAGAGATAAAATCCCAGTCGGTAAAGCTCAGGAAGATCGAGCGCCCGATCGGATAGATCCAGAAGACAAGCAGCGGAATAAAGGCCGGCAACACGAAAAGAAGCACCGTCGGCAGCCTGTCATAACGCTTCTGGTAGCGTCTTTTACCCCCGGATACGGTCATCAGTTGGTCACCGTCCTTTCCGTTTCGGGATCAAAGATATGCACCTTGTCCTCCATGACACCGAGTGCAACCCGCTCCCCGTGTGTATATTCGCGCAGATCGGTGGTGTTCATGACCATTCTGCCGGATGCCGTCTGCAGATAGACGATCGCGTTGCTGCCGAGCAGCTCGAACACGCCGACCTCTCCTTCAAAGACCTTGGACGCGCCGTCCTTTGCGCTGATGACATGTTCGGGACGGATGCCCGCGGCTACCTTTTTCCCGATCCAGCCGCCTTCCTTAAGTGCGGCCGCCTTTTTGTCATTCATGCGGATCGTACCCGTGTCCGTCTGTAAGACCACCTGTCCGCCGGTTTCCTCGCAGGACGCGTCAAAGAAATTCATGGTCGGTGTGCCGATGAAGCCCGCGACAAACCGGTTGGCCGGATAGTTAAAGAGATTGGCCGGGCTGTCGATCTGCTGGATCTCGCCGTCCTTCATGACGACGATCTTGGTGCCGAGCGTCATCGCCTCCGTCTGGTCGTGCGTCACATAGATAAAGGTGGTATTGAGACGCTGGTAGAGATCCGCGATTTCCACGCGCATCTGTCCGCGCAGCTTGGCATCCAGGTTGGAGAGCGGTTCGTCCATCAGGAAGGCCTTCGGATGACGGATGATGGCGCGTCCCATCGCGACGCGCTGTTTTTGTCCGCCGGAGAGCTGTCCCGGTCTTCTGTCGAGCAGCCCCTCGAGACCCAGGGACTGCGCCACCTCCCGCACACGCTTGTCGATCTCGCTCTTGGGCACCTTTTTGATTTTGAGGCTGTAGGCGATGTTCTGATAGACCGACATGTGCGGATACAGGGCGTAATTCTGGAAGACCATGGCGATGTCCCTGTGCTGCGGCGCGACATCATTCATCCGCTCGCCGTCGATCAGGAGGTCTCCCTCACTGATGTCCTCGAGACCGGCGATCATGCGCAGCGTGGTGGATTTGCCGCAGCCGGAGGGACCGACCAGGATGACAAATTCATTGTCCTTAATCTCCAGATTGACATCCTTGACGGCCAGGAATCCGTTTTCGTATTCCTTTGTGATGTGTTTCAGAATGATCTCTGACATGGCGTTTCCTCTTTCTGCGGACACGGGGCAAAAAGCGTATGCCGCTCTTTGCCCCGTTCCGGTATGCTTACTGTCCCAGTGCTTCGTCTAACGCAATCTGGGCATTCCTGGCTGCTTCATCCAGGACCTCCTGTGCGGATTTTCCTTCGAGCTCGAGCGCCTGTGCGGCGATGTTGAGCTCATCGAGGATCTTGCCGCCGGTCGGGTCGACCGGATAGGACGAGACATGCTCCGCCTGCTTTAAGAGCACGGCCGCCACCGGATTTTCTTCGAGGAATTGCTGATACTCGGGAACATCCGTGACGCGACGGTTGGCCGCCGGATACGTGGTCAGCATCGTGTAGGCCGCCTGGTTCTCCGGATTGGTCAGGAATTTGATAAACTCATACGCGCCCTGCTGTCTCTCGTCCCCGTTGCCGTCGGGCATGACGAGCATGAGGGTCTGTGCCCAGGGTCTGGATTCATTGCCTTCCCAGCCGAACTGCTCGAGCGGACGGATCACGTCAAAATCAAAGTCGACGGAGTCGACGGGGGAGCCGGTGTAGCCCGCGCTTCTTCCCTCGATCACGTCGTCGATCGTATCATACCAGTAGGCCCAGTCATCGATGCCGTTCCACTTGGTCTCCATGATGTTGTCGTCATGGATCCAGCCGCGGAACGCTTCCCATACCTCCACCCACTCGGGAGAATTGATCATCACCTGTGTGCCGTCATCGGACAATACCTTTGCGCCGTTCGCAAAAGCGGCATCGATCAGGTTTTTGGCGTCGCCGCCCATCGGCTCCCAGACACGCTCGTAGCCCGCCGCCTTGAACGCGTCGGCGTGCGAGACGAGATCCTGCCAGGACTTGACGCTCTCGGGATCGACACCCGCGTCCTCAAAGGCCTGGACATTGTAGTAAGCGATCTGGATGGTGCCGTACCAGGGACGCGCAAAGGTCACGTCGCCGTCGATACCGTTGGCCGCAAAGTCCGGATAGAAATCATCGGCGTTGAAATCCGGATCCGCGTCCTGGAACTGATTGAAGGTGACGAGCGCGCCTTTTTCATAGAGCTGTCTGGCGGGCGCCGTGTCGAGCAGCGCCACGTCCGGCGCGGTCTTGCCGGCGATGGCCGCCTGCAGGTTGGAAAACGTCTTGACGTAATTTTCCTGCTGGATGGCGGTCACAAAATAGGTGTCCTGCGAATTGTTGAAATTGTCGATCTCTTCCTGTACGAGATCCATGACATTGTTGCCCTGGGCAAGCCAGAACTCGATCTGGATCCTGTCACCGGAAGCCGCGTCTCCTCCCTCTGTTCCGGAAGGCTGTGCGCTGCCCGCGGCACCGCCGGCACCGCCCGTGCCGCCCGCGCCGCCGCCGCAGGCCATAAGCCCCGCGACCATGATCAGTACCATTACCGTTGCAAAAAGCTTTTTCATCCTGTTACCTCCTTTTAAAAAGTACAACATTACTATCCATAAACGCCTGCAGAGAGAGCACTTTCCCTGCAGCATTTACTTCACGGTTCCTCTTTTTTTGCCGTATCCTCCCGCAGCTGTTTGACGAGGCTTGCGCAGATCATCACGATGATCACGCCGATCGGAAACGCCGCGATGATGGACACCGACTGCAGGCTGTAGATGGAGCTTTCCGAGGAAATCAAAGCGATCGGGAAAAGGATAAACACGATCGACCAGAAAACGCGGATCGGCTTGCCGGGCATCGTGCCGGTCTCTATTTTTTTATAGGAATAGTAGGAAATCACCATGGCCAGCGAATCAAAGGTGGTCGCATAGAAGAGGATCATCGTGACGACCAGGAGAAGGAGCCCGAGCGCCGGCAGCGGCAGCGCGTCAAAGATCCGGATGACGGACTCCGAATAGAGGCCGCCCTCCGCGATATAGCCGCTGACATCGAGTCCGTGCTTCATCTGCTGGGCGAGCCCGTAATTGCCGAGGACGATGAAGGCCATGTAGGTCCCGCACAGTCCCCAGAAATAGCCGCCGAAGACCATGTTGCGGATGGTGCGCCCCTTGCTGATCGTACCGATAAAGAAGGGCGTCGCCACACACCATACCATCCAGTAGGCCCAGTAGTATACGGTCCAGTTCTGCGGGAAGAGATTTTCCCTGAGCGGATCGAGCCACGTCGCCATGCCGACAAAATTCTGCACCATGTTGCCGAGTGCCGAAAACCCGGTTTCCAGCACGTAGCGCGTCTCGCCCCCGAAGAAAAGGACATATCCGAGGAGCAAAAGAAACAGCACCACGCAGATCACCGCGAGGCGCGAGATGGCCTTCATGCCAAACCACAGCACCAGCGTATAGGTCACCGCGATGACGACCAGAATGAGAATCGCAAGCTTTGCGGAATCCTGCAGATGAAAGACCTTTGCCACCGCGGCGGAGAGCAGCGGGCTCGTTACGGAAAACGTCGTGCTCGTCCCGGCGATCAGGGAAAAGATGGCGATGAGATCGATGATCTTGCCGGCCACACCGTCCACCCTGTCGCCAAGAAGCGGCCGGCAGGCCTCGGAATACTTTTGCTTCTGCGTGCCGCGCACGTGAAACATATAGCCAAAGGCGACCGCCAGCGCGATATAAAAGCCCCACGCGATCGGCCCCCAGTGAAAGAGCGGATAGGTGGAGGCCCATTTCTGGATCCCGCCCAGCTCTTCGATATACGGTTCGCTGGCGTAGAGCGCCCATTCCGTCAGGGAATAAAACAGGATATCGGCCGCCATCGTGGAGGTAAAGATCAGGGCGCCCCAGCGGAAATTACTGTATTCGGGTTTTTCCAGATTGCCGAAACGGATCCTTCCGTAGCGGGACAGCCCGATCACCACCGTAAAAATGCAGACCCCTAAGCCCAGCACCGCAAAATAGATGCTGCAGGTATCGCCCACGAAATGGCGGATGGACTGCAGAACCAGCGTCGACGCATCCGGACGGACGGCAAACGAAATGCACAGCAGGATGACCACGCTCAGCGGTACGAGAATGGAAAACCAGTCCATGCGTTTGAAAGATGATTGATCCATAAGTTTATTTTTCCTTCAGAACAAAAAATAATTTGTTATATATTTTATCGTTTTTTGAACTGCCGCGTCAACTGCCTGACAGTATGTTATACTATGCTGTAAGTGTCGCTAAAAACGGTTGAGAAAGGATCCCGAAATGGCGTTTGCGCATCTTCACTGTCATACGGAATACAGTCTTCTGGACGGTTCCAACAAGATCAAGGAGTACGTGAAAAGACTCAAGGAGACCGGCCAGACCGCGGGCGCCATCACCGACCACGGCGTCATGTTCGGCGTGGTCGATTTCTATAAGGAAGCAAAGGCACAGGGAATCCGGCCCGTCCTCGGATGCGAGGTCTATGTCGCCCCCGGCTCCCGCCACCAGAAAATCTCCGCCACCGGAAAAGATGAGAAGAGATACTACCATCTGGTGCTTCTCGCGGAAAATAACGTCGGTTATTCTAACTTGACCCATATAGTCAGCCGCGGTTTTACCGAAGGATACTATTATAAGCCCCGTGTCGACATGGAGCTCCTGCGAGAGTATCATGAAGGACTGATCTGCCTTTCCGCCTGTCTTGCCGGTGAAATACCACGTGCTATTGCAAATCACGACTATGAGGAGGCGAGAGCTGCTGCCCTCCGGTATATTGACTGTTTTGGTCACGATAACTTTTTCCTCGAACTCCAGGATCACGGAATCCCGTTGCAGAAGGAGGTCAATCAGGTGCTGGTCCGGCTCTCCGCGGAGCTCGATATTCCGCTCGTCGCCACCAACGACTGCCACTATACCGCCGCCGACGATGCCGAGGCACACGATCACCTGTTATGTATCCAGACCGGCAAAAAGGTCTCCGACGTCGACCGGATGCGCTATGAGGGCGGGCAGTACTATGTCAAAACCGAGGAGGAGATGCGCGCGCTCTTTCCCTATGCGCCGGAGGCGGTCGACAATACCGCAAAAATTGCCGAACGCTGCAACGTCGAGATCGAGTTCGGGCATACCAGACTCCCGCATTTCGACGTGCCCGAAGGCTATGACTCCCCCTCCTGGCTCAAAAAGATCTGCGAGGACGGTCTCAAAGAACGCTATCCCGACGATGACGGGACGGCGAGAAAGCGCATGGAATACGAGCTCTCCGTCATCGAACAGATGGGATATGTCGATTATTTCCTGATCGTCGCGGACTATGTCAACTGGGCGATGTCGCAGGGGATTGCCGTGGGACCCGGACGGGGATCCGGGGTCGGTTCGATCGTGACCTACTGCATCCACATCACCAATGTCGATCCGCTCAAATACGATCTGCTGTTTGAGCGCCTGCTCAATCCGGAGCGCGTCTCGATGCCCGATATCGATATCGACTTTGAGGACGCGAGGCGCCAGGAGGTCATCGACTATGTGACCGCCAAATACGGCGCGGATCATGTCGTCCAGATCATCACCTTCGGTACGCTGCAGGCCAAGGGCGTCATCCGGGATGTCGCGCGCGTGATGGACCTGCCCTACAGCGAAGGCGACCGCATCGCCAAGATGATCCCCAACGAACTGAGGATCACGCTGGATCGTGCGCTGCAGATGAATGCGGAGCTGCGCACACTCTACGAAACGGACGAAACGATTCACAAGCTCATCGACATGAGCAAGCGTCTCGAGGGACTCCCCCGCCACTCCTCGACCCATGCGGCCGGCGTCGTCATCTGCTCACAGCCGGCAGAGGATCTGGTGCCGCTCGCAAGAGGCACGGACGAAGCGATCGTTACGCAGTTTCCCGCGCCGACCCTGGAATCGCTCGGGCTTCTCAAAATGGATTTTCTCGGCCTGCGCACGCTCACCGTCGTCAAGGATGCCGCGGCGGACGCCAACCGCGCGATCGGCGCCAAAAAAGGCGATGCGGACTATATCGACATGGACGCGATCGACCTGAATGACAAAAAGACCCTGAAGATGATCGGCACGGGACATACCGACGGCGTCTTCCAGCTCGAAAGCGCCGGCATGCAGTCCTTTATGAAGGAACTCAAGCCCGATTCCTTTGAGGATATCATCGCGGGCATCGCACTCTACCGCCCCGGTCCCATGGCCTTTATCCCGCAATACATCAAGGGCAAAAACAATCCGGAGCGCATCACCTATATCTCGCCCGCGCTCGAACCGATTCTGAAATCGACCTACGGCTGCATCGTCTATCAGGAGCAGGTCATGCAGATCGTGCAGCGCCTCGGCGGCTATTCCATGGGCCGCGCGGACGAGGTGCGCCGTGCGATGAGCAAAAAAAAGCACGAGGTCATGGAAAAAGAACGGCAGGCCTTTGTCTACGGCGACGAGGCATCGGGCGTGCCGGGCTGCATCGCGCTGGGGATCCCCGAACAGGAGGCGCTCGCCGTCTATGATTCCATGATGGATTTTGCCAATTACGGCTTTAACAAATCTCATTCCGCGTCCTACGCGATTCTTTCGATGCAGACGGCATGGCTCAAATGCTACTTCCCTGTCGAATTCGAAGCGGCACTCTTAACAAGCGTGATCGACATGCCGCCGCGTCTGACGGGATATCTCGCGGATGCCGCGGAGAGGGGCATCGACATCCTCGCGCCGGACGTCAACGAGAGCGGCGTCGGCTTTACCGTTGTGGCGAGGGAGGATGCGCCCCCCGACGCGCCGGACACGGAAAAAAAGGCGGTGCGTTACGCCCTCACCGCCATCAAGGGCGTGGGATATCCGCTGGTGGAAGCGGTCGTTGCGGAGAGGGACGCGCACGGTCCCTACCACAACATCAACGATCTTTTGACCAGACTCACCGAATCGCACAAGGAAGCCTTTAACAAGCGCAACATCGAAAATCTCATCAAGGCCGGCGCGCTCGATACGCTCGGCGGCACACGCAAGCAGCATATGTTTGTCTATACGCAGATTCTCGACCGGCTCTCGGAGAAAAAAAGCGGTGTGGCGGGACAGATGACCTTCTTCGACATCGTTCCGGAGGAGGCAAGGACCTCCTTTGAGATCAGGCTTCCGGATGTCGGCGAATACGAAAAGGACGCGCTGCTCGAATACGAAAAAGAAGTCCTCGGCGTGTACCTGAGCGGTCATCCCTTAGAGGATGACGCGGCGCTCATCAAAAAACACGCAACGGCCTCGGCCCTTGATTTTTATCTGCGGGAGGACGACGCGGAGGATGTTTCTCCCGTCGTTACGGACGCGTCGCGCGTCACGGTCGGCGGCATGATCACGGAGCGAAAGATCAAATATACCAAAAACGAAAAGGTCATGGCGTTTTTGCAGTTCGAGGACATGACCGGCGTCATCGAGGTGATTGTCTTTCCGAAAACGTATGACGAATACGCCGCACTTTTACACGAAGACGCCAAGGTCTTTATCGAGGGCAGGGTCAGCGTCGAGGAAAATGCCAACGCCAAGCTGATTGCGGAGAAAATCACATCCTTTGACCGTCTGCCCAAAACCGTCTGGCTGCGCTGCGCGACGCTCGACGATTATAAGTCCAGAGAACGCGCCCTCTACGATCTGATCGGCGCACACCCGGGCGGAGACAGGATCACGATTTTCCTGAACGATACCAGACAGATGAAAAAGCTCGACGCCGGCCACGGAATCAACGGCACGGAGGACGTGTACGGCGCACTGCGGGATCTCTTTGGGGAGGATAATGTGAAGTGAGTTCCAATATCTGACTGCTTCACAGGCAAAGCCTCGCAAAGCGACTGTCACCCCTTCAGGCGCTCGAGATACTCCCTGCGGACGGGATATTTGTACATCACGCGCAGCATCAGATAAAACACAGCCGCGTTGATGATGCCGAGCAGGGCGACGATCGCGATCGTTACGGCGGGCGTAATCCGTGAAGTACCCGCAAAAAGCCACGACGCTCCCGACAGTATCTCAGACCCGGGTGATCCCGTCTGCGAGAGTGCAAACGTAATAATGAGGATCATGATCACCATCATCACGATCGTGCTGACAATTCTGTGAAACTTTGCCGAGATGGCGTTCACGATTGACCCAAGCAGGACGCTCACAAAGTGGAGTGCCAGCAGGACGACCGCGTTGAATCCGCACAAATCCGCGCTCCTGCCCGTTACATGTGCGGCAAAGACCACCAGACACCACATCAGGATCTGCGCGACATACAGCAACACTACGGGGATTGCGGTCAGCAATCTTTTCCGGTACGGGGAAACGCCCGCATACGCCGCATAATCCATGCGCAACAAAACGGAGGATGGCATCAGTGCGTAAAAGCTCCACAGAAAGACCGGCAGCATCAGATCCGCACCGTCATAATTGCTGCGGATATTGATCCATCCGATCAGCACAAACAACAGAAAAAACCATGCCTGCTGCTTTGCCTGGTACAGATGCGGATACAGTAAGACGCTACGTTTCAGATCAGCGATCATAATATTCCTCCTGCTTGGCACACACACCCTTTGTAATCATCCATCTTGACAACCAAAGCCCGATCATCAAAAGCACAAAGCAGACCACGGGCGTAATACGCTGACCGGCAGCCTCACTCTCTATGAGAACGAACGCGGCGCCCCCCGTCATCGCGCATGTAAATGCTGTCACCACGGGTGAAATCTGCGTAAACGAAGCCAGCAGACGTCCGATGCAGATGAAGATCTGTGCGATGGCGTAGGAGCCTGACGCGACCACAAGCCATACACGTACCGCCCGGTATATGCCGGCATGCACGATCATCTCTCCCGCCGCCACATAGACGGCGATCCAGAAGAGGTGGGTAAGCACGCGCTGGATTTGGTCCCCGATCAGCACATCTTTATAAAATGTCATGCCGCCGTCGGAGCATTTTAACAGATCCATGCCGGATTCTCCCCTGCGCATACACCCCCCGAAGATCTGTCCGTCCAGAGCCACCTCATAGACTGTCAAAAGGATTGCCGGCGGAATCGCAAAGCCGAGATGTGTCAGTGTATCGCCGTCCGCAAAGGCCGCTAGCGTCATCAGCACCAAAAACAGTAGCCCTGCAAGCGGAATGACAAGATGTGTCACGATCCGGTGTGTCATGCTCGTTATGAGCAGGTATTTTTTTACGGATGCCAGCATAACCTTTCCTTTACCTTTCCATTCCGGTGTCTGTCACTTCCGGATCGGGATAAGACACGTTCGCCCGTATACGTGTGCCGCCGTCCTCTGTATCATGCCGCACGTACGCCCGCAAGGTGCGATCCCTGCTTCATCACCGCCACGGAGATCTGCGTCAGCGTCGGTGTTTCGAGACTCACGGAAAGACCGGAAAGCTTATCCGCGTCCGCCGCAAGACACAACCCCTCATAGCCGTAGCTTCCGGTACCGGAAAAGCTGTACAGGATCTCTTTTGCCGCACCGGCGGTGTCCGCATCGCCCTTTACCATGATGTATTTTTCTTTTAAGTCCTCGACAAAGCCCTCTTCCGCGATTCTGCCGTGCGTCATGATGATCGCGTAGTCCGTCACCGACTCCATGTCAGCGATATTGTGCGTGGAGAAAAACACGGTACGGCCGCCTGCCGCAGGAGCCGTCTCATCCGTCTGACCGGAGGCGGCGCTGTCATCCCCCGCTGCCAGGTAATCCCTGAGGATGTTATTTAACCCGTCGCGCATGAGCGGATCCAGCGGGCTTGCGGGCTCATCCAGAAGCAGCAGATTCGTATCCCTCGCCAGTACTCCGGCGAGCATCAGCTTCATCCGGTTGCCGTCGGAGAGCTTGGAGATCTTTTTCCCCTCCTTTGTCATCGCGTCGACATCGATCGCAAGACGCGCACACCACTCCGTAAAGCGGTCTGTGTGGAAGGAAGGAAACAGAAGCTCCGAAATCTGCCGTATCTGCTTCACCGTCCAGGAGGGCAGATAATAATTGCCGGGCCCCGTATAGCCGATGCGCTCCCTCGTCATCCCCGTGTCGATGTCTTTGACATTGCCAAACCACCGGATATCCCCCTTTGCGTCAAGCCTGAGGCCTGCAAGGATGTTGATGAGCGTCGTCTTTCCCGCCCCGTTTTCCCCGATCAGCGCCGTCGCAAACCCCTCCGGAATCCGGAGTCTCGGGATGTCCAGCTCAAAACTGCCGAGCTTTTTATACAGGTTGTCCGCCTCGATCACATATCTCATTTCCATGTCTACACTCCTTTTCCGGTCAGAAGGGACGGTTCTCCTTGGCTTGTTTCCGGTCAGAAGGGACGGTTCTCCCTGGCTTGTTTCCGGTCACTAAGAACCGTCCCCTTTGGCTTTTTACAGACCTTCCTGTCTGTGCAGCGTCTGCAATGTCTTTAATGTATCCGCAAGCTCCTTCTCCGTGAGACCCGCGGTCTCCGCAAAGCGGATCGCTTCCGTCAGCGCGTCCTCTACCTTGCGCAGGTGTTGTTCCCTGAGCATTTCCGTATCCTGTGCGTTGACGAAAAAGCCCTTTCCCTGCACGGCGGTGACGAGTCCCTCGCTCTCCAAATCCTCGTAGGCCTTCATTGTCGTGATGACACTGACCTTTAAGTCACGGGCAAGCTCCCGGATGCTCGGCAGATACGTCCCCTCCTTCATCTTTCCCGAAAGGATCTCATTTTTGAGCTGCTCCGAGATCTGCCGGTAGATCGGTGTGTTGCTGTTTTGCAGTATCTTCATCTGTTCTTCCTTTCCCCGGTTTTGAGGGAAAAAGTAACTGCGCGCTAACTGTATATATGTTATATATACACCATATACACTTCTTTGTCAACACCTTTTTTCGGTCAGAGGGGACCGTTCTCATCTGTCCGTTCTTTTCCACGGACAAGGGAGAACCGTCCCCCCTGACCGAAAACAAGCCACTGAGAACCGTCCCCCTTGGCATATGGTATACTATATGAAATGGAAGGAGGTGCCGCTTGAACATCGACCGGTATGATTCCCAGACAGCCACGCTGATCCGCACCTGTCTTGAGCAGCAAAAGACACTTGACCCGAAGGTTTTAAAGACGCTCGCGCAGCTCAAAAAGACGGCAACGCGCAAAAAAGACGACGCACTGCTCGGCTTTACTTACTTTTATTACGCCAATGTCCATTATCTGATGGAGCTCAACTACGACAATTTCCGCACCTATCTGGTCAAGGCGATCTCCCACCTGCAAAAAGCAAACGAGCCCGCCCTGCTCGGACGCGCTTATAATTTTATCGGAGTCGACGCCTGCAACATGGGCAGCTATGATGTTGCCTATCATTATTTTATGATGGCGCTGCACGTGGCTGAGACGAACCGCACCCTCGAATATCTCAAGGGCGTCATCAATGCCAACATCGGCATGCTCTATATGCGGCTCGGCAATGACCAGATGGCACGGCAGATCATCCGCATGAGTATCAAACAGACCGTAATCGATAAGGATGATATTTTTTATTATCACAACCTGATCAGCTGCCATTACCTCGACGGCGTCCTGAGTCTCAGACTTGGCGACGTCAAGGGTGCGGAGCGGGCGGATCAGGCCATCGCCAAAATCGAAAAAGAACCGATCGATCCGGGCGTCACCGGTGCGCAGATCGTCATCCATGTACTGCGCGCGGAGCTTGCGCATACACTGGGTGACCGTTCGCTGTTTGCGCACCATACCAATCTTCTGGTGGAAAGCCTGCACTCCATACGCCTGATCTTTGACTTTATGGAAGACATTTCGATTTTCACGCGTTTCCTGCTGGATAAAAAAGAACTGCCCTACGTCCGCCGGATTCTCGACAAAATCAGCAATGACGTATACAACTCCGACAGTGCGCAGATGAAGAAAATCGTTACGGATATCGAGATCGATTACTATACGGCCGCAGAAGACAAAGAACAGACCTTCCGTTTTCTGCAAAAGAAGCACACACTGGAAAAAGAACGTGCCGTGGAACGCAACGGCGTCTATCTCTTTTCCATCGGCCTCATCGATCTGATGGGCGAATCCAAAAAGGAGACAACATCAAAGCGACGGAAAAAAACTCACTGATCGGCAAAGCCGTTTTTGCCGCCACGGCCGTAGCGCTTTCGCTTGTCATCGTCAGCGCTTCCGTTGCCGTGCCGATTCTCTGGCGCGGCTTTTACTATCTGCATATCGATGCCCTGCATCTGCCCGCGCTCACCGGCTGGTCAAAGGAAACGATCCGTGAGGCATATGATCAGATGATGGATTATGAATGGAAGAATGCGCCCTTTAGTACGGGCGTGCTCCGCTGGTCCGAAGAGGGACAAAAGCATTTCGAGGACGTGCGCGTCCTATTTCATCTCGACGTGCGTATCCTCGTCATTTCCGCCGTCTGTCTGTTGCTGCTTACCCTGATCAGGCGCAGGATGCGGCTTTCCTCCCACGCAACACGTGCGCCCTCCTTTTACGCGGGGCTCGGGATCCTCATCTTTTTCGGCATCATCACGATCCTTGCCGCCACCGACTTTGACCGCGCGTTTACGGTCTTTCACAAGATCTTTTTCCCCGGCAAGGACAACTGGATCTTTGACTGGCGCACGGATGAAATCATCCTGATTCTGCCGCAGATCTATTTTCGCAACTGCGCCATCCTTGCGGTCTCACTGATGGCTGTCGGTGTGTTTTTCTGTTTCCTTTCCGGCAAAAAAAAATAAGTGTCAGGGCATGACGATACGGATCCTTGTACCGAGTCCCTCGCGGGAGAGCACTTCAAAGTGGGCGCCGTGCCTGTCCACGATCCACTTGGCGATGGAAAGACCGCGCCCTCAAACTCGTTCATTGTTTTCTCCTTTCCTTTGACGCACAGCGCCCTGTATCACCTCTGCAAGGATCATGATACAGGGCGCACCTTAAACGCGCTTTGAGGAAAGATTAAAGTCAGATTAAAAAATGCTTCGGATACGATTACACGCCGGCATAATCCCGGATGGCTGCTCATTCCTGACCAGAGAGGCTGCTCATCGACTCCGCCGACTGCGCCGCCAGCTGCTCCAGCTCCTCGCTGACCTGATCCACGGTTTCCATGATCAGTGTTGTCGCGGCGGAGATGCTCTGCGTCGAGGCGGCAAGATTCTGCGTGCGTGCGTTGACTCCCGAAACCACCTCCAGCAGCTGCTTGGTGTCCGCCACGATCTTGTCGATCGCGGTACGGATCTGCGTATTGTTTTCGCTGGAGCCTTCCGCGGTTTCGCGTGAGCTTGCCGCGAGCTGGTTGATCTGGTTGGCGACGACGGCAAAGCCCTTGCCGCTTTCGCCGGCCCTCGCCGCCTCGATCGAGGCATTGAGTGCAAGGAGGTTGGTCTGGGATGCAATGCTCACCACCTTGTCGTTGTTGCCGGAAAGCTCCTCGAGCGACTCCATGATGCCGCCCATCGACACATCCAGCGTCTGGCAAAACTCCTCGACGTTGCTGACATCCGCGGAAATCGCGTTGGACTCGTCGGCATTGCTTGTATTGCCATCGGCCATCTCGCGGATGGAGGCGCGCAGTGTCTCAAAGTGTTCGTTGACGGTATCAAGCGTCTGCCGTAAGGCGTCACGCTGCATGTCAAGCGTCGCGCGCTCCTGCTCCACCAGCTCGTGCGCGGCCGCGCGCTCGGTTTCCACCTTGTGTTTTAAGTAATGCACACAGTTTTCCTTGTGGTTAAAGCCGTTGTGGATGGCGGTGGCCATTTCCCTGCAGGTATCATACCCGCAGCAGGAGCAGTTGATCGTGCGGTCCGCCTCCGTGACCTTGTCCATGTCGAGATAAATCTTATTGAGCTGTTCCTCGGTCGGCATCTCAATCGGGCAGCTTGCGCTGCGGTCCGTGTATTTGCGCAGATAATCACTGAGCTTGAGATGCGCAAACTGTTTATTGAGCGCGGCAAGGCGTTGCGCCGGCGTCGATTTTTTGGACCAGGCGTGTTTGCGTTTTTCGTTTTTGACGCTTTCGCGGATGTGCAGCAGGTTGTAGAGCGCGTCATCCGTTTCCGCCATCTCCGGGTCGGTCGCCGTACCGCAGATACAGCCGGACTCGCAGTTGAGCGCGTCAATGAAAAGGAAGGGCGTCTTTTGCCGGATGATACGGTCCCTGTTGTCGCGCAGCCAGTGGTACATGCGCTTTTCTCCCTCGATCTGGCGTATAAAGGTGCTCTCCCCGAGCAGCCAGTACACGTTGTCCTTTAAGCCGCCGGGCATCGGATAGATGCTGCCCAGGCCGTATTCGATCTCATCCGTCACGGGAGACCCTTTGAGATTATGATCCTTTACGTATTTCATCAGATGATCGAAGGTCACGTTATAGGAAATATAGCCGTGGTTGTTGGGATCGTCGATCTCGTTTTTCTTGGCGATGCAGGGCGAGATAAACGCGAGCTTCTCCTGGACGCCCATTTCTTTTTTGGCATAGATCGCGCCGCACATCATGGGCGACTGCACCGGAAAGAGTTTGGGCAGAATCTCCGGCATGTAACGCTCGATGTAGCCGACCACCGCCGGACACGGCTGCGAAATGCCGCCGATGTAATTGTTTTCCGTGATGTACTTGATGTAGGCCCAGGTCGTGATGTCCGCGCCGAACGAGATGCTGATAAAGCGTTTGACACCGCAGGCACGCAGCGCACCGAGAACGTTTTCGTATTCTTTCGGATAGTTGGCCTTAAACGCCGGCGCAATCAGCACCGATACCGGCTCTCCCTTTTTGAGGTCCTCAAAGAAGCGCTCCGTATCGTCGCGAAACTCCCTTGCGTGATGCTCGCAGGCGTCAAAGCACGCGCCGCAGGCGATGCACCTTGTGCCGTCCACGTCGATCCTTGCGTTGCCGCTCATATCGGGCTCCGCCGAAACGCAGGCCCCCATGCAGCTGCACGCATTGATACACTTGTTGCATCCGACGCAATTGTCGTTGGTAAACACCAAAGAAGTCTGATCCACCGCCATACCCGGTCTCCTCCTTACGAATAACTTCAGACAACAACCAAAAATACCGCAGAAAACAGAGGTATCCCCCAACGTTCCCCGCGGTATTCTTACACCATTTATCATTGTATCACAAAAACTTTGATTCGTCCCGTTTACATTGTGTGCAATTTTTTGACCGGGCAGATATGTCTTTTACATCTCGTTTCGCTCGTGCTGGACCGTACCGAGCATGATGTCGAGATTGCCGTTACGGCACCTCAGCGCGTCGATCAGGGGCTTTTCGACATCACCGCGTTTGAGCTGCAGGCGGTATGAGAGTTCATACATCGTGCCCATGTTGGTCGTGCGCACACGCTCGAGTCTGGCAAAGCGCGTATAGGTATGAAACAGATCATCGAACAGCCCGGTATAGTTGAGACTCTCCGGAATCGTGATGCGCAGCTGCTTTTCGTTGAGCGCAGGATCTCCGAAGCCCACGAATTCAAGAATGGTCAGCACCGCACCGACAAACAGCGTCAGCACAATCGTAAGCAGAACAAATCCCATCCCCGCGGTGAGACCCGCGGCCAGCGCCACAAACAGATATCCGATCTCCGCTGCGGTACCTGCGGCGGAACGGAATCGCACCAGTCCAAAAGACGCCGCCACCGCCACGCTCGTGCCGATGTTGCCGTTGATGATCATGATGACACTCGCCGTGACCACCGGTATCACCGCAAGCACAATGGCATACTTGCCGCTCGGCGTATTGTGCATCCGGTAGACCAGCGCGATCAGAATCCCGCTGATCAGTGCGATCACCATCGTCGTGATCACGTGCTCGACAGAAAACGTACCTGCATGAAAAAGACTCTGAAACATTTTACATATCCCCCTTTGTTTAAGCACCGGCGACCGCAAGGCCCGGTATTGTCTCCCAGTTCTCGACGCGGTGTACCATCGTGTCCGCCACATGATACGAATGCGCCATCTGTCTGTAAAAATTGCCGTATTTGGAAAACGACATCGGATAAATCGCAAGCTCCGAAAGAATCCTGCAAAACCATACCGGCGTGGCGCCCAGCACCTTGGTCTCCATCAGATGATATCCCTCCGGTAACAGGAGCGATCCGCTGCCGCCCTCTTCGAGATCCATGTGCGCGATCCGGTTGCGGATGCGCGTATCAAACGTCAGGCGGAAATCGTCATGCAGTCCCTTCATCGCGATTCTGTCATACGCCAGATACATCCCCCGTCGTAAGGGATAGCGCCACAACATAAAATCCAGTTCCCTTAAGATCTGCTCATCCTCATACGACGGGTCTGTAAGCACGGGACGGATTCCCCGCTCTACATAGTTGTAGGCCTGCCGGAGCGTCATCGCCACCCTTCTTTTATTGACGATGCCCTTGTACTTTTTCTTGATCTCCACAAAAACCGTGCTGTCCTCGGCCGGCACGCCGTAGCTGCGGATGCGCAGTTTTTCCTTGTACTTCGGCTTTTCGTTGGATCTGCGCACCAGGCGGTAATCCGCCGTATCGTAATAGAGATTGTAAATCGTGTGCTTGCCGTACT
The DNA here is from genome assembly GCA_017448245.1 of Lachnospiraceae bacterium. Classification (GTDB taxonomy): domain Bacteria; phylum Bacillota; class Clostridia; order Lachnospirales; family Lachnospiraceae; genus Butyrivibrio. The sequence goes on from JAFSLV010000040.1 coordinate 32,079, forward strand.
CGTCCACTTCCATGTGCGGCTCGAGCGCTTTTCTCAAACGACGGTACACCTCGTCCGGGATCACGTATTTTTTTTCATACCTGTTAAAAACTGTCTGTGCCATATCCTCCTCCTGTAAGGGCGCCTATCTCGCGGCCTGTGCCACCTCGATCAGCCTTCCGTTGGACATCACGACGATATCACCGTCTTTGGTTTCAAGCACATTGGCGCCGTTTCTTTTAAAGATCTCCACGGTCTGCGCATCCGCCGGATTTTTGGCCGACGTGCAGATCGCCGTATACGTAGGCGCGAGCTGTGTCGACAATATCTCCATCTCCGTATTGAACACGCCGTGATGCGGAATCTTCAAAAAGTCACACGGCTGTGCATTCTCCGTTGCGAGCCACTCGCGCAGACGCATTTTTTCAGCGTCTCCCGCAAACACCATACGGTTATCCCCGTGTATGATCGTCGTAATCAGCGAAAGATCATTGTCGACCTCCAGTGTCTCGTCCGTTTTGACCGCTTCCAGGATGCCGTAGTCGAGCGGTGCATCCACGATGACCTCTGCGTCCCCTATCGTAAATGTCACTGTCTCGCGCAATCTCTCCGGTGTGATACCCTTTGCCTGCATCGCCACCACAAAATCGAGATACTCTGTCGATGTGCTGTCATAATCCGGCACCAGCACACGCTTCACATCAAACTGCTCGATCACCTGGTCCGCACCGCCGACATGATCCTTGTCGAAATGCGTAATGATCAGTACGTCGATCGTTTCAATGGCCCTGTTTTGCAAAAATTGCACCACCTCCGGACCGTCATCCTCTTCACCGCAATCAATCACCATCGTCTGGTACGGTGATTCCACGATGATCGCATCCGCCTTGCCGACCTTTAAGATCGTCGCCTTGATTGTTTCATACGTTGTGTGTGCCATGGTCGGCTGCACATAGAGATAGCACACCGCAACCGCCACCAGCATGAGAAACAGCACAACGCCTGTCCACTTTTTCCACTTCTGCTCCATTGCTTCTTACGTCCTCTCTTTTTTTAATAACCAAACTCCACTACGTAATACCAGGTGCCCCCCGACATCACCACGCCGACCCCGCAGGTACGATAGTCCGGACTCAGTATGTTATACATATGTGCGGCGGAACACATCCATGCATTGACCGCTTCTTCCGCACTTCTGTATCCGTAGGCCAGGTTTTCACCGTAGGCCAGGTCCGGCTCCACCGTCCACCATATACTTCCGTCGGGACGCGTGTGTGAAAAAGAAATGCCGCATTCTCCCGCACGGATGTCGGCGGCCTGAGCGAGTGCATCGATCTCGGTCAGCGGCGCAAGCCCCGCCTGTGCGCGATACGCGTTTTGTAATGCAACGATGCTGTCCTCGATGGCCTCCGTGTTGCCGTCCTGCGCAAAAGACTCGGAGGTCCCAAAGATCAGCGCCGTCGTGCATGCCAGACAAATCAACAGTACAAGCGTTGCGATACTTCCTTTCTTTTTCATGGTTCACCTTCCTTTCAACAACGCATACACCATATACAAGTATGATTGTAGGCGGGGAAGATTAGATGAATATTAGATATAAAAAAATGCCGGAAGATTTTTTCTTCCGGCACACTTACCTGTTCTTTTTCTTTTACGGACTGCAGCAGAATTCTCCGTGTAAGTCTTTAGTGA
>JAFSLV010000041.1 GCA_017448245.1 Lachnospiraceae bacterium
TAAAACCTTCGCACCTATGGAGGTTACCAATTTTGTTGCAGGAATAAAGGGCATCAGTGCAAGCCAACGCCAGAAACGATTATCAAGCAAACCTATCGCCGAATTTATCAGCCTGCTATATGTCTACAAGGAATTAACCGGCTCGCATATCGAACACGGGAGCATGAAATCATTATTGACACTTCTGCTTGTCCGCATGAAGGAACATTCGGATTATTTCAAAAATAATGATCTGCTTGTCGGATGTTATGCATTTGTTGTAAGGATTGCTGAAGAGCTTTTCCCCAATTTGGTTTCAAGTATTGTATCTGACAATTAGCGTATAGCCGCTTAAAAATGCGGATTTTCACATCTTTTAATTTGACAAATCATGCGATTTAGGCTATACTCTAGTCAATGAAAAAACGCCTCGCGCGTTTTTGTAAGAGCGACGTTACGACGGCGCTCTAGTTTTTTGCCCAAAAACTGAGCGCCCATCCGGTGTTTCATGGACAGGCGCTGCGATCAGGCTTTACATCGTATAGACCAGTTCGTGGAGAATGACCTCCTCGGCGCGGTACTTGATGTTGTTCATACGTCCGACCCACACCATTTGGTCGCTGCGCTTGAGTTCCTCGGTGACTCCCTCAGCTTTCGCCATCTGCGGTATCATGCGATCAAGCCTCGCCTGTGCGGTTTCCTCGACCTCAGCCAGATGCCGAAACAGCGTCTCGGACAAAAGCATGTCACTGTAGATCGCCGGATGATGTTCCTTTAGAAAGGTCTTACGCAGATGGCCGTATTTACCGATATGATAGTGTGTGGTGTCGGATAGCTGCAGATCGGGGATGAGATACTCTCCCTCCCAATGGTATGTAAGTTCCATAACGTGCCTCCTCATCTGTGACTGTTGATGGCTGCAAAGTGTGTATTTAGTGGGCATCACCCCCTTTCGCCATATGCAACCGATTCGATTCACCACAAATGAGTCTGCCGCATATGCTGTAAGTGTTTACATCTATCTTTTACAGCATATAGCTTCCTTCACATACCGGCATTCCTCACATCCGTGTTCGTCATGAGATGCCGGTATGTTCATGGACACACGTCCTGTGTAGTCTTGCAAAGACGGTATATTTCCTCTAAGATAGAGACATGGCTTTTTATGACGGATCAAGACGCACGGGACGGATGTTTCTTCGTCTCACATTCTTTTTTTCCTTTCTGGCGCTGGTGATTCTTGCGGCAGCTTTTTATGTGGTGAGAAAACAGGAAGCCTATGCGAGACGCCTGACGGAGATCAGCGCCAATGCACCGGTGATCTATGAGCCTTCCTTACCGGCGACGGATATGCCCGAAAAAAAGAACTACCGCTATGAGCTGCCCGCACCCCTGACGGATTCTTCTCCTGTCGGGACTGCGGAACAGACACAGACACCGGCTGATACCCCCGTGCAGGATACACATCTCGCGCCGGAGGACCTCGTCGCCACAAGAGCCGCCTGCGGGATGACGGACGAGGTGATTGCAAGGATTCGACAGGAGCAGGCTTCCCTGTATTACTATGCGCAGCTCACGGAGGCGGAACAAACGCTTTATGCGGAGCTCTATCACATCATGACCACGCTTTCGCAGGATGTCTATATCTCCGCCACGGATACCGCTTCGATCGAAAAGGTGCAGGGGTGCGTAATGAATGATCATCCGGAGATTTTCTATATTTCCGGTTACTATACCACGAGATATACGATCGGCGACCGCACGGTAGGGTTTTCCTTTTCCGGACGAACCATCTATGATGCGCAGGAGATTGCCTCCCGCAATGCGCAGATCGATGCCTATGTCCGCACATGTCTTGCCGGCGCACCGCAGGGAGACGATTATGCCAGGGTGCGCTATGTCTATGAATATCTGATTGACCGGACCTCCTATCTCATCGACTCCCCGGACAATCAAAACATCTGTTCCGTGATGATGTACGGCGCCTCGGTCTGTCAGGGCTATGCCAAGGCCGCACAGCTTCTGTTGAACCGCCTCGGTGTGCGCACGACGCTGGTGGTCGGAACCGTGCATACGGCGGAGACCTCCGGTTCGCACGCATGGAACCTCGTGCTTGCCGACGGCAACTGGTACTATCTCGATGTAACCTGGGGGGATGCCTCCTTCCGCAGCGGCGAAAGCGTCTCTGCGGGCACCAATTATGATTATCTTCTGACTACGGGAGCGGATATCTCCGCGACACATACGCCGCAGGTACCGGTCGCTCTTCCTTCCTGCGACCATATGGAAGACAATTACTATGTCCGCGAAGGCGCGTATTTTACGGAAGCCTCGCTGGATCTTTTTTCACAGCTTGTGGAAAGACGACGCGCGGAGGGTGCGCCATCCGTTACGTTTAAATGCGCAAACGCCGAGATCTATTCACAGATGGTCCGCACGCTGATCGACGAGTCCGCGGTCTTTGACTATATCAAAAAAGCGCCCGGCGAGACGCTTTCCTTCAGTCGGTCGGACGAGACCAGATCCTTAACCATCTGGTTTTAGTCCGCTCTTCCGCTGTCCTCCAGGATCCCGTGTACCAGATAGCGATACTCGGTCCCCGTGCCGCCGTAACAGGTGGCCAGTGTCACGATACGTCCTCTTTGAGAAAAATCGGCATCCAGCGCCCGGTCGCTCAATCCCATCGTCAGTCCCGCATAGTAATCGTAGGAGGCATCATCCCTGAAATAGACAAAACTCCGGCTCCCCGTCTCGGCGTAGTAATAGGAGTAGATACGGTACTTGTCGACGGTTCCGTTCGGACGGTAAATATAAAAATAGGGTTCGGTGTCCGTGTAGGAATCCGATATGCTCAGCTCATGCAGCCGGCCGAACATCGAACCGTCCACCGAGTTGTGACCGTAGAGAAAGGTATTGCCGTCGGAAAAATCCGGACGGTTTTCACATTCCATAAAGATCGCGCCGTTGGCGTTGGCGGTGCCGTCCGTTGTATGGTCCAGATAGTAATCGTTGTCTTCCCCCTGCACCACCGGATAGCTGATATCCAGTGCGGGTACGTGTAACCAGCCGATGAGCGTCCCCTGTGCCACGGATATTTTATCAAAATCAATCTCGAGTACCGCGCCCTCCGGCAGGGAAGCGTAGTCCCCGTGACGCCTGAGGGCCGGCGGATCGTCCGTGGTCGAGACCGCGTGATTCCTGATCGTATCGTAGGAGGCTCTCGCGCTCCGGTAGGAAAAGACGGCGCGAATCACCAGAATAATACCAAGCGCAAGAACGGCAAATGCCGCCACAAAAAAAAGCACACGCCCCATATTTCCGGGGCCTGCGTGCGGCTCTTTGGCATCGAGGCGCATGTCCTCAAGGAATTCGAGCGGCTGTGACGCCTGGTTGTCCGAGGTGTCTGGCATGGTACGAGTTCTCCATACGGGCGGCAAACAGAACACAGACGATCAGCGTAACGATCAGGATCAACGCAAAAATCAGAAGCCGCAACGGATCCCCTTCAGGCCGCGGCATCGTGACTCCTTTTCTTACGCGGACGGTCCTGACCGTTCCGTCTTTTTGCAGGATATCATATAGATCCTCCTCTTCCGTCGGTTCGTGCAGATAGCCGAAACGCGGCCGGTACGGGATCTTTTCTTCCTGTTCCCTGTACTCCATATCGCCTCCCAGTTAATACCTATCCACACTATCATAAAAAGTGGTTGTTTACAATAAGAAAATGTTCTATAATCTTTAATTGCTATGGAAAAAGAACTGATCCGTCTCGAAAATATCTCCAAGAGCTTTGACGGTACGCTTGTCCTGGACGAGCTGGATCTTGTCATACATGAAAATGAATTTGTCACACTCCTCGGACCCTCCGGCTGCGGCAAGACGACGACGCTCAGGATCATCGGAGGCTTTGAGACCCCGGATACGGGACGTGTGATTTTTGACGGCAAGGACATCACCGATCTGCCTCCCAATAAGAGACAGCTCAATACCGTCTTTCAGAAATATGCGCTCTTTACGCATATGGACATCGCGGAAAACATCGCGTTCGGCTTGAAAATCCACAACAAACCCAAATCCTATATTGATGACAAGATCAAATATGCCTTAAAGCTCGTCGGTCTCGAGGGATATGAACACCGCAAGCCCTCTTCTCTTTCGGGCGGCCAGCAGCAGCGTATCGCGATCGCGAGGGCGATCGTCAACGAACCCAAGGTGCTGCTTCTCGATGAACCCCTCGGTGCGCTTGATTTAAAGCTGCGCCAGGAGATGCAGTACGAGCTCATCCGGCTCAAAAACGAGATCGGCATCACCTTTATCTATGTCACGCATGACCAGGAAGAGGCGCTGACGATGTCCGATCATATCGTCGTCATGAACCAGGGCTATATCCAGCAGGAGGGAAGTCCCGAGGACATCTATAACGAGCCGGAAAATGCCTTTGTTGCGGATTTTATCGGTGACTCCAATATCATCGATGCCGTGATGGTACGCGACGAGCTCGTCAACATTCTGGGCACGGAGTTTCCCTGTGTCGATAAGGGGTTTGGCGAGATGAAGCCGGTCGACGTCGTGATCCGCCCGGAGGACGTGGAGCTCGTATCGCCGGATAAGGGCATCATTACCGGGGAAGTGACGCACATCATCTTTAAGGGCGTGCATTACGAAATGGAGGTAACGGCCTTAGGCTTTGAGTGGCTTGTGCATTCGACCGACATGTTCCCCGTGGGACAGACGGTCGGCATTTGGGTCGATCCCTATAATATCCAGATCATGAACAAACCGGAATCCGAGGACGAGGAGGCGATCCCGCTCGATGTTTAAAAATAAAAAAACATCCGCGGCGCTGTCCGCACCTTATACGGCCTGGATGACGATCTTTATCATCGTTCCTCTCCTTATGATCTTCTATTACGGGCTGACGGATTCTCAGGGAAGCCTGACGCTTGCCAACATCACGGCGATCGGCTACGGCGTGTATTTCAAGTCGCTCTTACTGGCACTGTGGCTGTCTTTTTTATGTACCTTGATCTGTTTTATTCTCGCATATCCGCTTGCCCTCATTCTTGCAAGAGTCTCCAAAAACGCGGGACAGGGACTGATCATTACGATCTTTATCCTGCCGATGTGGATGAATTTTCTTCTGCGCACCTATGCGTGGCTTACGCTTCTTGAGGGGAACGGCATCATCAACGGGATTCTTTCTTTTTTGCATCTTCCGACACAGCATATGATCAACACTCCGACCGCGATTGTTTTCGGTATGGTCTATAACTTTTTGCCCTTTATGGTGTTGCCGCTGTACAACGCAATCTCGCGTATCGATACGGCGGTCTTCGAGGCGGCAAGGGACCTGGGGGCCGGGCGCAGACAGACGCTTTTTCGGATCACGCTGCCTCTCTCCGTGAACGGCATCATCTCCGGCGTCACCATGGTCTTTATCCCGGCGCTGACGACCTTTGCGATCTCGACGCTCCTTGGAGGCTCCAAGGTATTGCTCATCGGAAACGTGATCGAGTCGACCTTTACGCAGGTCTATGACTGGCATCTCGGGAGCGGACTTTCGATCGTGCTCATGATCTTTATCATCATCAACATGATCATCTCCAATATCTCCGATGCAAGACAGGAAGCGGAGGGCTGACGGATGAAGAAGACGATCGAGCGGGGATATATGGTACTCATCCTGATCTTCATGTATGCGCCGATCGTGACGATGATTGCGCTCTCCTTTAACGCATCCAAATCGCGTGCCAAATGGGGCGGGTTTACGCTGCAGTGGTACGGTTCCCTTTTTACGGACGGACCGATCATGCGGGCGCTCGTCAATACGCTCGTTGTGGCCGTGCTCTCTTCGCTGATTGCAACAATCATCGGCACCGTGACCTGTATCGCCCTGATGGGAATGCGGACGAGGACCCGTGCCGTCATCATGGGTATCACCAACATCCCGATGATCAACGCGGATATCGTAACCGGCATTTCTTTGATGCTTCTCTTTCGTGTGCTCGGACTCACGAACGGCTTTTTGCCCGTTCTGATTGCGCATATCACGTTCAATATTCCTTTTGTGATGCTGTCGGTTCTGCCGCGCTTAAAGCAGGTCGAGCCCAGTGTCTATGAGGCCGCACTCGATCTCGGGGCAACGCCCGTCTATGCGTTTATGAAGACGGTACTGCCGGACATCATGCCGGCCGTCATATCCGGTGCGCTCATGGCGTTTACGATGTCGATCGATGATTTCATCATTACGTATTTCACGAAGGGGGTCGGATTCAATACGCTGTCCACGCTGATTTACAGCGAGGTCAAGAAAGGAATCCGTCCGGAGATCTATGCGCTCTCCGCGCTGATCTTTATTGCGGTATTGACGCTGCTCTTCTTTTCTGACAGAATACCTAAGTGGACCGCGAGGCAAAAGAAAGACTGAAATGTATTTGAAGATACGGGGGATCAGAGCATGAAAAAGAAAATGAGCCGTTTTTCCGCGCTGCTGATGTGTGCAGCATGTTTCGCTTTTATGCTGTCGGGATGCGGCGGTTCGGGCGGTGCACAGGGCGGCGCCGGAGAACTCAGGGTTTTTAACTGGGGCGAGTATATCGACCCGGAAGTGATCGCGGAGTTTCAGGAAGAGACCGGCATCAGGGTAGTCTATGAGGAGTTTGAGACCAATGAGGTCATGTATGCCAAGCTCGCACAGGACCCTTCCGCCTATGATGTCCTGTGTCCTTCCGACTACATGATTTCCAAACTGATCGAACAGGATATGCTGCAGGAGCTGGACGCTTCGCGCCTTACGGTTGCGCATGAAGAGATCGGCGATTCCTACTGGAAGGAGTCCGAGGGCTTTGACCCCGGCAACAAGTACTCCGTTCCCTACTGCTGGGGCACGGTCGGGATTCTTTATAACAAGACCATGGTATCGGAGCCGGTAACCTCCTGGTCCGTGCTGTGGGATGAGCAGTATGCGGGTTCCATTCTGATGCAGGATTCCGTCCGTGACGCGATGATGATCCCGCTTGTCATGAACGGTGTGTCGATGAATACGCTGGATGAGGCAGAACTCGAAAAGGCGACGCAGATGCTGATCGAGCAAAAGCCTCTCGTGCAGGCCTATGTCGTCGACCAGGTGCGCGACAAGATGATCGGCAACGAAGCCGCCATCGGTGTCATCTATTCCGGAGAGGCGATCTATACACAGCGGGAAAACCCGGATCTGGTCTACGTGATCCCGGAAGAAGGCTCCAATGTATGGATCGATTCGTGGGTGATTACAAACGGCGCCAAAAATGTCGACAATGCCTATGCTTGGATCGAGTATATGTCACGTCCCGAGGTCGCCCTCAAAAACTTTGATTACATCACATATTCCACGCCCAACGAGGGTGCGCGGGCGCTGATCGAGGATGAGGCGATCCGCAATTCCGAGATCGCGTTTCCGGACCTGAGCAGGTATAAGCTCGAAACCTACGTCTACCTGGGCGAGGAGGGCGACGCCCTCTACAACGATTACTGGATGCGCATTAAAAGTGAATAATCCCGACTATTTATGCCAACGGGGATGGTTCTCAGTGGCTTATGCCTTGTTTTTTTAACCCGGCCTTTTCCATAAACGAATCGTTAAGGATCACAAAACGCTCGTGCGTCCCCTCGCCGATGAGACCGGCCTCGTCATAGGCTTTTACATCAAAGGTAAGGCGCTTGCGGTCTATTTCCGTAAGTATGCTTTCACAGCGTACCCGCATGCCGACGGGGGTCGCCGCGACATGTGAGACATGCAGTGCCGTTCCAACGCTTCCCTCTCCTTCGTCCAGATAAGGAATGATGCTCTCCAGCGCGCATTTTTCCATCAGGGCGATCATCGCGGGCGTGCCGAAGACCTCGAGGCTGCCGCTGCCGTAGACTTTGGCCGTATCGTTATCAGTGACAGTCATTTCGTAATGACCTTTTGTTCCGACAGGAATCTCTTTCATGGATGCACCTCCAAATCAGTGAAAAAAAGGGGACAGTCCGTGAGAACCGTCCCCTTTGACCGGAAACAAGCCAGTGAGAACCGTCCCCTTTGGCTTATTTTACTCCCATCCAGCCGGAGATGACCATGCGCTGCACCTCGGATGTGCCTTCGTAGATCTCGGTGATCTTGGCGTCACGCATATGTCTCTCAAACGGATACTCTCTTGTATAGCCGTAGCCGCCGGCGAGCTGCACCGCGCGTCTCGTGACGTCGGACGCCGTCTCGGAGGCAACGAGCTTGGCCATCGCCGCAAAGTGGCCGTAAGGCTCGTGGTCCTGCTTGGCCTGGGCGGCGCGATACAAAAGCAGTCTTGCCGCGTCCACCCTGGCCTGCATGTCGGCCAGCTGGAACTGTGTGTTCTGGAACTGGCTGATGCGCTTGCCGAACTGCTCTCTTTCCGCCGTATACTTGACAGCGTCATCGATCGCGGACTGTGCGATTCCGACCGCCTGCGCGGCGATACCGACACGGCCGCCGTCGAGCGTCGTCATGGCGACCTTGAAGCCCTTGCCGAGCTCGCCCAGGAGGTTCTCCTTCGGCACCTTCATGTCCTGGAAGACCAGCTCGCAGGTGGAGGAGCCGCGGATCCCCATCTTTTTCTCATGTGCGCCGACCTGGAAGCCGGGCATATCCTTGTCGACGATAAAGGCACTGATGCCCTTGGTGCCCTGGGACTTGTCCGTCATCGCAAAGACGATAAAGACATCCGCATAGGCCGCATTGGTAATAAAGATCTTGGAGCCGTTGATGAGCCAGTGATCACCCTTGTCCTCGGCGACGGTCTTCTGCATGGCGGCGTCGGTACCGGCACCGGGCTCCGTCAGGGCAAATGCGCCGAGCTTTTCGCCGGAGCAAAGAGGCTCGAGGTATTTCTTTTTCTGCTCATCCGTTCCGTACTCGCTGATCGGCCAGCAGCACAGGGACGAATGCGCGGAAACCGTCACCGACGTCGAAGCGCAGTGTTTTGCCAGCTCCTCGCATACGCCGATGTAGGTCAGATAGGAAAGCCCCGCGCCGCCGTACTCTTCCGGATACGCGATACCCATCATGCCCATCTCCGCGAGCTTCTTCATGACCTCTTCGGGAAACTTTTCTTCCTCATCGAGCTCCGCCGCGATCGGATCGAGCTCCTTTTCGGAAAAGTCCTTGATCATGTCGAGAATGTCTTGTTCCTCTTCGGTGAAATGGAAATTCATAGGGGTTCCTCCTTGTGTATGTGAACAGTTACATATTGCACGAAAGTCATCGGGGGTTACTCCCCTGCGATAAATAATACACCAAGCGTGCCCGGTCCGCAATGGCTCGATACGACGCCTCCCGCGTGGGTGGTCAGGATCTCGTCAAAATAATCAAGTTCTTCCAGATAGCGCTTTACGGAGAGCACCACATTTTCATCCCGCTGGGTGTGCGTGACAAAGACACGGTCTTTTTTTGCATGAAGAAGATCTTCTTCCATGTCCTTTGCGTATTCGAGGGAGGCCTTGCCGATGGAACCCCGGTATTTTTTGCCGGGCGACATCGTGCCGTCGGCCACAAAGATCCTCGGATGCAACTGCAGGACGCTTCCCGCAAGCGCGGCAAGTCCCGAGCATCTGCCGCCCCGGTGCAAAAAGGTCAGCGTATCCACAACAAAAGAAGCACGCACCAGCGGAACGAGGTGTTCAATCCGTGATACGATTTCCGCGCGGCTCTTCCCCTCCGCCGCCATGACGGCGGCCTCGATCACGAGAAGGCCGATGCCGGTGGAGAGATTTTTGGAATCGATGACGCTGATCCTGTCCTCCGCTTCCAGTGTCTGTGCCGCCAGATGCATCACCTGATTGGAACTCGACATGCTCTCCGAGATCGAAAACGCAATGATCTCATGGTCCAGTTTGATAAAGGATCGGAAAAAAGAAACGGTCTCATCGAGAGAAGGCGCGCTTGTTTTGGGCGTCGTTTTGTATTTATCGGACCAGGCAAAGATCTGGTCCGGCGTGATGTTGCGGCTGTCGGAATACTCCTCTTCTCCCAGAAGGATATGCAGCGGAAGAATGGAAATCCCGTAGCGCGCAAGGATGTCCGAAGACAAATCGCAGGTTGAATCCGAGATAATTTTTATCATAACCCCCTCGTTAAGTGCTCATAGCATAGCGATGCCGGTGGCGGGACTTGAACCCGCACGCGGTTGCCCGCAACAGATTTTGAGTCTGCCTCGTCTGCCAATTCCGACACACCGGCGCACCTGTGATCATACCATAAAACACGTTCTGCATCAAGGAGACCGGGCCCGTCCCTCCCCTATGCCACGTGTCCGGGGACGGAACCGGACGGGCGCAAGACCGGACGCCTGTTTGTGGCATTTACGACATTTTTCATACAAAAATATGCCGAAAATCACATTATTTTGTTAAATTTGTTATTTGAAACCGTCAAACAAACGGATTATAATAGGTATGTTATGAAAAAACAGGTGATTCATCCAATCAGGCAACCGGGACGTCTCAGGGAGCGCTTTTTTTTGGCGCTGCCGATGATCCTCTACGGTTTTGTATATCTGTTATGGTGGTCAGGGCTCGAGCAGACCAATCTCCGTCACTATTCGGAGATTCATTCGGTCATCGATGACATGATCCCCTTTGTCGAGATCTTCATCGTGCCGTATCTGTTATGGTTCGGATACTGCCTCTTTACGGTGCTCTATTTCCTCTTTGGCGATGACAAAGAGGAATATGCGCGCGTTTTGGCATTTCTGGGATTCGGCATGACGCTCTTCCTCGTCATCAGCACGCTCTTCCCCAACGAGCTGCACCTGCGCCCCGCGTATCTGCCGAGGGACAATGTCTTTACCCGCATGGTGGCGGGCCTCTATGCGCGCGACACGTCGACCAATGTCTTTCCTTCGATTCATGTCTACAACGCGATCGGCTGTCATCTGGCGCTTTCGTATTCGGAGCGGCCCTCTCTTCGTACCAGACGGCTGTCTCTTGTTTTGTGTATTTCCATCGTGCTCTCCACGATGTTTTTAAAACAGCACAGCGTCTACGACGTGCTCGGTGCGATGGCGCTTTGTGTGGTGGCGGATTATCTCGTCTACCGCACTTCCTTAGTTAAATTTGTAAATCTTTCGCACCAGCTTGTAACCGCCGATGGTGATAAATCGGCCGCCCTTGCCGGGCAGGTAGACCAGATTTCCCATTCCCGAAAAGCGCATTCTTAAATACAGCGCAAGGCTCTTTGAGCGGATGTATTTCCACAGCTCCTTTTTCTTTTTCAGATTTTCCGGTTCCCCCGAATAGATCAACAGAATCGAGGAGATGATCGTGATGATCTCCAGATAATTGTACATGTACTGTTTTCTCTGCAGCGAGGAAGCGATCATGCCGTAATTTTCCGTATAGAAATCCACCATCAGCCTGTTGACACGGATCTGCTGGTCGATTCTCGAAATCATGACCTCTTCATGCACGGACTGGTCCTCGCGGCCGATAAAGTAATGATAAAAATTGACATCGAGATAATACATGTATTTGACAAAGGGTAACGGCTCAAAGACATAGATATTGTCGACATAAAACGTATGCTCCGGGAGCTTTAAGCCGCATTCCTTCAAGAGCTTGGTCCGAAAGATCACCGAATGCATCAGGATGTATTTGCCCTTCGGAAATTTCTTCAGCTCACGCCATGTAAAGACCTCCTCGACCGGCATATACCGGTGATAACGCATCACCTTTTTATGCCTGGCATCCACCTTGTCATAGACGAAATTGCTGATCAGAAGATCGAGTCTCGTCTCGCTCCCCGCAAATTCCTCGAGCGTCATGAGGATCTTGCGGTAGGCGGTCTCCCTCACCCAGTCATCGGAGTCGACGACCTTGAAAAAAAGCCCCGTCGCATGCTCGATGCCGGTGTTGACGGCAGAGCCGTGTCCGCCGTTTTCCTTGTGGATCGCGCGCACGATCCCGGGATGGGCGGCGGCATATTCGTCCGCGATTTTGGCGGTGTCGTCCGTTGATCCGTCATTGATAATGAGAATCTCGACCTCATCGCCGCCGATGAGAAGCGAATCAATACAGTGACGCATGTATTCCTGTGAATTATAGCATGGTACCGCGATGCTCAGTAATTTCATAGAATCTCAAAGACTCCTCTCTCACAGCCTAACTGCGTAACCGGTTGGACTCAAAGCGCTGCCTCGTCAGCAAAACGTCCCTGAGCGCACCGTAGCGCTCATAGATCTCCCCCGCGGGGATCTTGGCATCCACGGCCATCGCACAGATGTCGATCTGGTCATCCGTGATATCACGGTGCAGATCATCGAGAATCGCAAGGCGCTTTTCCGGAGAATCCGCATCGAGGAAGGCGACGACCCGTTCATCCATCCCGAGTTCTCTTGCTTCCTCCTCGATCGTCTTGCCCATGACCGAGGGCTCCTTTGTCCCGTTCGGTTCCGTATGCGGGAAAAGTTCGATCTCCTCTTCGTCATACATCTCTTCTTCGTAACGCTCCGCGGAAGGATGGCGATTCAGCCGGTCTGTCGTCTGTTTTTTTAATACCTCGGGGATGTCCGGCTTGTCCGGCGGCTGGCGCAGCGACGCGCTGATCGGCTTCATCAGCTGAAAGCGGTAGGGCTGGTCCGCGTCCGGATAGCGGATCGTATCGAGTGTCTCGGTAAACATATAGAGCGGGCGGCAATAGATCGAAAAATCGCCGTACATGGCCTGATAGACGACCATCTCCTCTCCGGTCTCCGAGTGCTTGCAGAGCGTGACGACCTGATAAAGCCGTCCCTTGAAATGCCGGTAGATCTCCTGCGGTTTCGGTTTACGCAATGTCAGTTTCCCCCTGTCTTTGCCGTGCATCCGGCGATGATCATTTCCAGTGCGATCTGTTTGTCCATCATGGAGCGTTTGAGTGCGCGTTCGTTACTCAGGCACAGCTCCAGCGTGTTTCTGCATTCGTTTTCCGTAAAATGCTGCGCCCATCGGCGGTATTTGGCGACGAGCCAGGGCGCAATCCCGACGGCTGATGCAATCTGCGCATCCGATGTATGCCTCAGCTGCATCTCCCTGACCTCAAGCATCAAAAAGAACTGTCGCTCGATCAGCGCGATCAGCTTGTTCGGGGACTCCTCCATCTCCGTCAGCGTCACGTAATGCCGCATGGCGGCGGCCCTGTCGCGCTGTGCCAATGCATCCGTCAGGTCAAAGACCTTGCTGATCAGATGCGGACGGCACACGGCATCGATGTCTTTGGCGGTGATCTCTTTTTTGTCCGCACAGTAGGAAATGAGCTTTTCCATCTCCTGCTCGATCAGAAACATGTCATTTCCCGTATGCTCCAGAAAACGGTCGATCACCGATTCCTTAAAGAGCTTGCCCTCCTGTTTGCCGAGTACGGAAACCACCCAGGTCTTGAGGGCCGCGGCAGAGAGTCGTTCGCAATGCAGGAGCCTTCCGATGGCAGTGGCCCTTTTGGTGAGCGCCCTGTTCGCCGTCACTTCCTTTTCGGCAAAGACAAACACCGCAGACGCGGGCATCTCCCGAAAGTACTCCTCGAGCTCCGCGCAGCCGTTTTTGAAAAAGCCGGTCTCCTCCGCGACGATCACCCTGCGCTTTGCAAAAAACGGCATCGTTTCCGCAAAACGGATCATCTCTGAAGGATCCGCTTCCTCCCCTTTGACGGTGTGGAGATTCATCCGGTCCGCACCGTCAAGCAGTGCCTTCGTCAGATGCAGCTTGTAGCGGCGTACCAGATAGGACTCTTCCCCGTACAGCAGATAGCAGGGACGAAAGCTCGCGGTTGCAATGTCTGCTTCGATCTGTTTGCGCTGTGCGGGATATGCGGAAGTATCAGAGCGTTCCATGAAAGTATTTTAACATGTTTCGGGCGCTTTCGCCATAACCGTTATGTGCTTCTTTGCCTTATTTTTCCATCAAAAGAGGCAGTCTCCCCAAGAAACTGCCTCGACATCGATTTATGTAAATTCATATACCCCGAAAAGATCATACCACGGGGCCTATCATAGAAACGATCAAATAACGGTCGAATTTTTAAATATTTTCAGACCATGTTTTCCGGACGGATCGCCTCGTCAAAGGCGGCCTCATCCATCAGCGAAAGCGAAAGCACGGCCTCCCTGAGTGTCAGACCCTCCGCGTGCGCCTTGTGCGCGGCCATTGCCGCCTGCTCATAGCCGATTGCGGGCGTCAGTGCCGTTACGAGCATCAGGGAGCGGGCGACATTTTCCTCCATCGTCTTTCTGTCTGCCGCAAGTCCTTTGAGACAATGCGCCGTAAAGGAGGATACGGCATCCGCAAGAAGACGCACCGACTGCATCAGATTGTGCGCAATGAGAGGAAGAAAGACATTGAGTTCAAACTGTCCTCCCGCGGCACCGACCGCGACCGCCGTGTCATTGCCGATGACCTGCGCACAGACCATGGTGAGCGCCTCGCACTGGGTCGGATTGACCTTGCCCGGCATGATGGAGCTGCCCGGCTCATTGGCCGGGATTGTGATCTCATGGAGCCCGGCCCTGGGACCGGAGGCCATCAGTCGCACATCCTGCGCGATCTTCATCAGATCGCATGCAAGTGCCTTGAGGGCGCCGTGCGTATGCACACAGGCATCCTTGGCGCTAAGCGCGTGAAATTTGTTGGGGGCGGAGACAAATTTCGTCCCGGTGCGCGCAGAAATCTCGACTGCGCAGCGGTCCGCAAAACCTTCCGGACAGTTGAGCCCCGTACCGACGGCCGTCCCTCCGATCGCAAGCTGTCTGAGATAGGGAAGCGTATCCGCGATCATGGCACGCGCGGTATCGATCATCGTACGGTAACCGGACAGCTCCTGGGCAAAGGTCAGCGGTACGGCATCCATCAGATGCGTGCGGCCGATCTTTAAAACGTCCCGGTGCGCTTCTTCGAGGTCCGATAAAACCGCAGACATCTCTTCCATTGCGGGAAAGAGGCGCTGCTCGATCGCACACAGCGCCGCCACATGCATCGCCGTCGGAAAGGTGTCGTTGGAGGACTGGGAGCGGTTGACATGGTCATTCGGATGGAGATGCAGCGTATCGTCCTTTGCATTGGCCAGATACGCGATCACCTCGTTGACATTCATGTTGGTCTGGGTGCCGCTGCCGGTCTGCCATACGTGCAGCGGAAAGTCCTTGCGGTAGGCGGGCGCAATCCCCTCCGTCGTATCTCCGAGGAGCTCACCGCAGACTTCCATGATAGCACGGGCTTTCTCCTCTTCCAGTACGCCGAGCGACAGATTGGTCTTTGCGGCCGCTTCCTTGAGGAGGATCAGGGCGCGGAGGACTTCCTCCGGCATCGTCTCCGTACCGATCGCAAAATGAACAAGGCTCCGTGCGGTCTGCGCACCGTAGTGCGCAGACTGAGGAACCCGTACTTCACCCATCGTATCGTGTTCGATGCGAAATTCTTTATCCATTTTCTTACTTTTTCTTACCCTGGTTGGCGACCGCCTCCATTTTCGCCTTCAGGGCCTCCTGGTCGCCGAGGTAATAGTGGTTGACCGCCCGGAAGCTGTCGTCAAACTCATAGACAAGCGGCACGCCGGTCGGGATATTGACGCCGATGATGTCCTCGTCAGAGATGTTGTCAAAATATTTCACGAGGGCGCGCAGGGAGTTGCCGTGGGCCGCGATGATGACGCGCTTTCCGGCCTCCATGTCCTTTTTGATGACGTCGTTGAAATACGGCACCGCGCGATCGATCGTGATCTGTAAGGACTCGGTGAGCGGGAGCTTATCCCTGTCCACCGTCCGGAACATGTCCTGATTTTGCGGGGCTCTTTCGTCCGTGGGCTCAAGCTCCGGCGGCGTGATGTCAAAGGAGCGGCGCCAGATCTTGACCTGATCCTCGCCGTATTTTTCGGCGGTTTCCGCCTTGTTCAGGCCCTGCAGGGCGCCGTAGTGGCGTTCGTTTAACTGCCAGGCCTTGACGACGGGCAGCCAGTTGCGGTCCATCTCGTCGAGGATGTGATTGAGGGTGTGAATCGCCCGTTTCAGATACGACGTGTAGCAGATGTCAAAATCGTATCCTTCCGCCTTTAACAGCCTGCCGCCCTCCTTTGCTTCCTCGTGTCCCTTTTCGCTCAGGTCGACATCCGTCCAACCCGTAAAGAGATTGAGCTTGTTCCACTCGCTTTCGCCATGTCTGACAAGTACCAGCTTCATCATATCTGCTCCTTTCCATATGAACCGCTTTTCTGCGGCATTTCACATTGTCATTTCCAAAAAGCAGGAATCGCACCCAGTTCATTATATCACAATTCTGAAACATTGGATGCGATTCCCGGCATTTTTTATGTGTTCTTACGGACTCAGCAGCAAGTGCTTCGTCCTGATTGGACTAATACTTTCCGCCGCCGCCGCCGTGCGATCTGCCGGAGGAGGAGGTATGGAAGGTTGTGGAGCCTCCGACACGTCCGCCGGAGGAAGAACTCCTCTCCGTCCGGATCGGTGTCTTATTCATCGTACGGTTGACCAGGATGTCATTGGAGAAACGCAGCCGGGAAGCGCCCGACCTGACATAGTGCTGTGCGCCGGACTGCTTGCGGACGCTCACCAGTTTCCGCTTTTGCCCGCCCATGTACAGGAAGGAAGAGATAAAACCGAAAACCGGCGCAAGGACAACATTGCCCGCCGCATACTCCGTGATCTTTTCAAAAAAGGACTTTTCCTTCTCCGGCGGATTAAACAGATACTTTGCGTCCTCCGGATATTCCTGAATGTCCTGATAGGATATCGAGACGCCGTACTCCTCCATATACATCATATAATTGTCGACGCCTGTGATATACGTCTCATAAGCACCCGCAAAATCATCCGCACGCAGACACTCGACCACCGCGCCCGTCAGATCCTCCATGGCATCGTCGGACACCGCGTCGGCCACGCGGCCGCAGGTGGAGATCCAGTAATCGCGGCTGTCCGGACAGTGCAGAAAGAGTGCCCCGGAGTAGTCGGCATCTCTGCCGTAGCCGTTATAATCATAGTAGTCATCCGCGTAATCCATCGCCTCTTTGCCTTCAAGGTCAGTGACCGTCAGTACGACGAGGTCGATATTATAGGCGTCGGAGACCTCCGCGAGATCCTCCTCGAGACGACGCGCCTCACTGTCCGATAAAACCTGCGCCTCATCGACGAGCAGAGGCTGCGCGGCCTTGACCCGCAGTGCCGGTGCCATAACCACACACAGCAGTAAAAAGGCAAGCAGCACCTTAAGCCTCACTATCGCTCGATGTTTTGTCGTAATATGCTCTCTCATAAGATCATCCCGTTATAAAGCAAAAACTTCAAAAATTGTCAGCAGGACAAAAATCGCTGCGGCAAAGATAAGTCCCATCTTGATCCTTGCGCGTCCGAAGCCCTTTTTGTCGAGAGGGAGATTTCCGACAAACTTGCCGGACTGTCCGTTCATCGCAAAGAGGTAATTCTGTCCTTCCCAGGTCGTCGACAGCATCCAGACCGGAAAGAGTGCGTAGGATACCTGTGCCCGGTTCCAGGTGACGTGGGTTGCGGCCACCGTCACGCCCGTATAGCCCTTGACGGTCGATCGCATCGATTTCTCCGCGGTCACGCGCATGCGCTGCTGTGCACGGTCCTTGCACTGCGTATAATCCACGTCATAGCGGTCCGCGAGATATCCCGCAAGATACGCGGTCTGAAAGGGAACCGCGTCTTTGGTATCAAAGGGCTCGATCGATTCGGAGAGATCGTCCGCCATCTTGGTGGAGCCGTCGACCGGCACATGCTCCATGCGGACCGTGCCGGCACGTCGCACGCGGTAATGCTCCGTTTCGGTATAATTGTAATTGCTGTCACTCCAGGAGCGCACCCGCTGCGCGTTGTAGACGACATCGGCCTCCGCGTCCGCCGTAAAGAGCCAGAAGGGCACGTAGACCCCCTTGATCTCCTCCGGATGCCCCTTGGCGGTAAAGACGGAAGGGACATACTTTTGGGAAGAGATATGCTTCTTAAACTTTTCTACGGCCTGCTCCTTGGTCATCTTGAAGGGGATGATCAGATCGGGCCTGAGGTCACCGCTAAACTGTCCCTTCATGACCACGACATTGCCGCAGTAAGGACACGACGTCGCGCCGGTCGTGGCGTCCGCGACGATTTCCGCGCCGCAGCTCTGACAGCCGTAGATGCGCATATTGTCATTTTCACCGGCCTGCCAGTCGCCTCCTGCAAACTCCATCGCCTCCGCGCCCTGCACCGGAGCCGCGCCGTCCGCATAGGCGTCCTGTGCATTGTCCTGCACCTGCAGATCCTGCATCGTAAAGGCGGACTCGCAGTAGGGACAGCGCATCTTCTGACTGGCGGGATCAAACTCCAGGATGCCGCCGCAACTGGGACATTTGTATTGTATGACATCAGCCATTGATTATATCCTCATCACCAAAGGGGTCGCCGCATTCCGGGCAGAACTTGGGCGGATTGGCGGGATCCTCCGGCATCCAGCCGCACTTGTCGCACTTGTACTGGAGTGCGCCGGCGGGCTTTTTCTTTCCGCACTGCGGGCAAAACTTGCCCTGGTTGACCGCGCCGCACTCACAGGTCCATCCGTTTGCGACAGGCTGCGGCTTGCCGCATTGTGCGCAGAACTTGCCGGTGTTTTGTGCGCCGCATTCGCAGGTCCATCCCTGCTGCGCTCCGCCTGCGGGCTGCATCATCGGCTGTACCTGCGGCTGGGGCTGCATCTGCTGTTGCTGCGCGGCTTGCGCAAAGAGTCCCGCGGTATTGCCGCTTGCCGCCTGTGCAACGTTGAGTCCCATAAATCCCATGGCCGCACCCGACGCGTTGTTGGCCGCGTCGATCTTGGCCTGCGCATCCGCCTGCGCGTTGAGACCGGCCGCCATCTGCACATTGGAGTAGAGGTTGGCCTGGCCGGCGTTCTTTTGCATTTCCTTGAGCATCTTTTCATCTTCGGGATCGGCGGACAGCGTGTTGACGCCGAACGAGACGATCTCGATGCCGCGCTTGTCAGACCACTCGGGACTTAATACCTCGTTCAGGGCTCTTGCGATCTCCGTGGTATGCCCCGGCAGTGCGCTGTAGCGCATCCCCTGCTCGGAGAGTTTGGCAAAGGCGGGACCTAAGGCCGTCAGAAGCTCGGATTTCAGCGTCTGGTCGATCTTGTCCCTGGTATAATCCGCCGTCACATTGCCGCAGACATTTTTGTAGAACAGCATCGGGTCACAGATCCGGTAGGAGTATACACCGTTGCAGCGCAGGGAGATGTCGATGTCGATCCCCGCGCGCTGGTCGACCACACGGAAGGGCACGGGATTGGGCGTGCCGTATTTGTTGTCCATGATTTCCTTGATATTGACATAATAGACGCGCTGGTCCTTGGGCGGCGTGCCGCCAAAGGTAAAGCGGCGGCCGATCACCTTAAAGGTCTCCATGAGTGAATCACCGAGATTGCCGGAAAAGATCGTGGGTTCCGTCGATGCGTCATAGACAAATTCACCGGGCTCTGCGCAAAACTCCGCGATGACGCCCTGATCGACGATCATCATCGCCTGGCCGTCCGCCACTGTTACCACGGAGCCGGACGTGATGATATTGTCGGATCCGGTCTGCTTTTTGGGTCTGCCCTTGGTCACAAGAACATTGGCAGGCAGCGCTTCACAGTAGAAAAACTCCTTATACTGGTCGCTTAAGGTGCTTGTCACAGAGCCGATGGCTGTTGAGATTAATCCCATAATCGTATTCCTCCTGCTTATAATAGATGATGATCGTATCCCTCACGGGCTTATGTTACATGCACTAATGATTATATCATAAAACAGTCTCAGTGGTACCCTACATTTGTGGGGACTTGGCGGCTGTCGCATCCGTCGTTTGTTTGCCGGGGATTGAAGTCCGTCCGTTACGGATATACCGATTCTCCCGCCATGGTGCGGTCACAGATGCTGATGATCGCGTCCGCGTTGACCTCCTTAAACCAGAAGCTTTCGACACCGCATTGTTTCGCTTTTACGATCCACTCCGTTTCGGGAGAGGATGTGATAATGATGACCTTTACCTCGGGATAATCGCTTTTGATGCGCTCCGCGGCTTCTATCCCGTCCGCGCCCATGGCGGTAAAAATATCCATCAGCACAAGATCCACGTTTCCGTTCAGCAGATAGATATCGCACACGTCCGCACTGTCCACCTCATAGAGCACGCGGTACCTGCCACTGTCCTCCAGTGCGCTTTTGACGATCTTGCGCTGCAGTTCCTGATCTTCCACGATCATTACATGTGTCATGTCATTCTCCTCCCCCCGCAGGCACATGGACGATGACGGTAAAGGACGGTGACGTTTCATAGCTGACCGTGCCGCCCTCCTTTTCCACACGCGCGCGCATACTCTTTAATCCGCCGCCCTCATTGATCACGTCAGGGATGCGGCCGTTATTGGAGATCCGAAAGGTCCATCCGGCATCCGCTCCGGTATCGTCAAAGGAAAGCGTAATCTCATCCGCGTCGCCGTGACGGACCGCATTGATCATGGCGACTCTGGTGCAGGCAATGACGAGCTTTTGCATCCGTACGTCGTCCGTGGAGGGATGCCCCTGCACATTCAGTGTGGCGCCCAGTGCATCTGCGGCCTGCTCAAGGGGACGCAAAAAGGACATCTCTTCCGGTGTCTTCGTATCCCCCGTGCCAAAACGGTCCAGTTCGTCAATCGTCTTTTCCCATGCGGACAACACTTCTTCCTGCGTGATCTTTGCGTCCTTTTCCGTCAGATAATAACGGGTAGACAACAGTACCTGGCCCAGACTGTCGTGGATGCGTTCCTTTGCCGCGAGATACGCCTGCGTCTGCGCACGCTCGCGCACCCGCGACTGATACTGTGTCAGTTGTGCTTCCGTGTCACGAAGCTTTTGTACCTGTCCCTCCAGCTCCCGCTCCCTTGCATAGAGCTCGCTGATATCATACGCCGTCAGCTGTACGACGGGTACGCCATCTTCTGTCCGCAAGTCTCTTTGCATCATCCATACTTCTTCTCCGCTGATTACGTGAAATGCCTCTGCCGAACCGTCCGACGTAAAGTCCGATCCCGCGGGGGCTGTCAAAAGAAATGCATGAAAATCCTTTCCGTTCATCAGACGCTGGTGCATTAACTTCAGGCTCAGTGACTGCATCGCCTCATTGTCCAGAAGAATGAGCCCGTCCTCACGGTAAAACGCAATCCCCATCGGCAGATGATCCATGGCATATTTCACCGACGCGTTGCCGATCCTCTCACGCAGGATCCTGCGGTTGAGCAATACAAAAAAATATAAGGCCAGCGGTATGAACGCGGCGGTTGCGAGATATATCCACCGTAATGTATTCAAACCGCACCTCCTTCCACGACGTTTTTGATCTCAAGTTCTTTTTCCCTGCCGCCGGTAAGCCCCATGCGCAGGGAAAGACAGACTTCATCCGCGGTTGTCAGGAGCGTCATCCTGAGGAATTCAAGATCATCGAGCACCTCTTCGATCTGTATCTGAAAGGCGTCATAGATGCGCATGATCGAGTGGGCGGGCATAACGCCCCGTCCGTCTGTTTCGTTCCTGTAGATCGTGGAGACAGGGATGAGCACCAGCGCTTCGTTTGATTCGTGCAGACAAAAGTGCAGCTCAGTGACCGGCAGATCCTTCGCCTTATCCGACAAAAGCACCAGATTGGAGCGCCGCTTGACGTAGGCTCCCAGCACACCGATGACAGAGAGCAGGCGTTTCCTTTTTTCTTCCGAAGCGTCCTGCGCGGGCAGTGTGCGGCATTCTTCCACAAGACGCCTTATCCGTGCGATACGGTCTCCGGTCTCTCCGAGCGCCCGGTCATAGAGTCTTGCGTTTTCTCTTGTTCTTTCGGACTGCATCCGCATCCTGTTCTGCGCTTCGAGTCTTTCATTGGAACGCAACAGATGCGATGCAACCTCCTCTCTTTCCGTGATCAGGGCAGAGATCCGTGTGACATCCTCGCGCCAGCGGATGACACCGCCGGAGATCGGAAACTGTCTGGTGATGTACACGGGGAGCACGGATTTTTCTCCCGGAAAGCCGGCCTGCGATTTTTCCGCATAGCCACCCGACCGAAAATGTATCTCTCCGCGATTGTCGAGGATCTCCATCGGTACCGTGCACGCATTGAAGCGTCTGCCGTAGCCGCTGTTCGATGGGATGAGCCGCATAACGATACACAGCTCCCAGAGCAAAAGCGTCGGAAAGCAGCTCATGACATCCGGCTCGATATAGCCAAAGCCGCCGGGGGAGCGGTCTGTCGCATACAAGGCCGTATAGATGAGTCCGGTCGCAACGACCGCAACAAAAGGAAGCGCATAGGCGCGCAGATGGTTTCGTTTCAGCGTCCGGTAGAGAGAAGTAATCGCAAGACAGGCAAAGCCGAAAATCCAGATCTGTGCCACAAAATACACGGGCCCGAGGTGATAACTGCCGGCATTTGCGACGGGGATTCCCTTCACGTCAAAGCGAAAGGCCAGCTGATGGTATTCGTTGGTGAGGATGACGGCAATGATCGCGATATACGGCAAAATGAGGAGTCTTGCACGTGCCGGCAAGCGATCGCTCTCCTCTCTTCCCACATACAGCGTCATGTACCAGGAAAGCAGGGGAATCAGCAGATTGGGGATATAGTACATGTACCACAAAAGATGCTCCGCCGGATAGACCCCCGCAAATACGACCTGACGAAGCCTTCCCAAAAACAGCAGCAGAATAAACAGCGTCACGACAAGTTTCTGGATCCTGCGGATATTTACCCCGGAGATCCGTCTTCCCGCGGACACCGACCACAGGACGATCATGACGCAGTACACTCCGTACTGGATCATCAGGGAGTTTTCCCGGGAAAACGCGGGACTCAGATCCAGTCCGCTGATGCCAAGCAGGATCAGTATATACAGGACAACCTTAAGTATCCAGTACTTCACGTATCGTACCCAACAGCGCGTTCGGCGAAAACGGCTTGGTGACATAGGCCGTTGCGCCCGCCTCAAGGCAGCGTGCCTTCATGTCCTCTTCTTCTTTGGCGGTCAGAAAGATGACCGGCACACCGGGAGCGATATCTTCCTCCCGTATCCTGCGGAAGGTCTCAAAGCCGTCGGTTTCAGGCATCAGGATGTCCATCAGCACCAGATCAATGCCTCCTTCGCCAAGCTTTTTTAACGCCTCCTCTCCGCTGTAGGCGGAGATCAACTCATAGCTGTCGCGCACGATCCTTTTTGCCAGAATATGATGGATGTTTTCGTCATCCACCAGAAGAATCGTCTTCATCGCACATCCTCCTGTCCCTTTCTGAGCAGTCCATAGGTTTTGCGGTAATGATCGGTCACGCCCTCCGAAAGGAGCGTTTCAATCTCCGCGGAAACCTGTATGTCCTCGAGCAGCGCCGTGACTTTTGGTGCATAAAACGTGCCGCTGCCGGTTCTTGCCACATTGCGAAACTCCCGGAAGCTCATCTGTGCGTGATCGTCAAAACGCACCTCGTCGCACATTCCCTCCATGTCATTGGCAAGCCCGATAATGAGAGCCGCAAGATCCTCCTGCCCCCTTACGGTTTCCTCCGTCAACGGATATCCGCCCTTGCGGTCATAATGCACATGATGCCGCAAAACGGTCCCGGCAAACGGCCTTGTGCTTGCAAACTGTTCCAAAAGCCTTGCGCCGGCCGCGGGAGCCGACTCCTGCAGCAGATACTCCTCCTCAAAGAGCGGCCTGTGATAGGTGATGATGGTCTCCGCGATCAGCAGCTTTCCGACATCGTGCAGCATGGCGGCTCTTTTTACATAAGAGATGATCTCTTCTGCGTCCGGATAGCCCGGTACGTTTTCAAAAAGCGTCCTGTCCTTTGCAAACAGATGCTTTGTGAGAATCCCGGAGATGCCTGCCACATTGAGGCTGTGCAGATAGAGCTGCGGATTGATCGCGCAAAGGAGCTGTACGGAGAGCTCCTCAAAGGTCATCCCGTCTTTCACCTCGATAAAGGCATCCATCGCGTGGGCAAGATAGCTCAAAAGAAAGGTGAGGGACCCGAGCTTGGGCATCCGGTGCACGTAGGTGATGAGATTGTGATAAAACCTTTGTATTGTCTGCTCCTGCGCTTTTGTCAGATGCGCGGGATCGAGCGTCATCATATACTCCGTCTGGGCAAAGATCATATTCATGTTGCCGTCATGGGAAAAGTCCTCTTTATCTGCGCCGTCGATCAGGGCAAGGATCTCCTTCCTGAAGCGCCGGACATCGATTTCTCCCGCGAGATACGCGTTGCGGTACATGCTCTGGTAGAGCGTTTCCTTTGCGCAGAGCGCGCCGTAGGAAATATCATCCTTTTTCCAGAGGGCTACCATCTGTCTGGTATAATCGTTGATTTCCGCAAGCATCTCCTCATCCGCACCGCTCTCATTGCAATACTCCGTCATCTGCGCAATGCCCTGGAGCGCGCGGAAGGTATGGTTTTTCCAGTTGTATTTGGAGGCCTGCGCGATATAAAAAGAATCCTCCGCGAGGGCAAGCGCGCGTTTCATCGCCTCGATATTATTCGTCAGATAGGACACGGAGCCTTTCCCGGCGACACGCTCATACAGCGCATTGACGTAGCGGGAATTGATCAGCACGATCTCCTTTAAGTCATATTCCGAAAGGGAAGCGAAACGATCCTTCTCCAGATAAGAAAGCAGGTATTCGGCCGCTTTCAGCCCCTCCTTCTGGTAGGCCGTGTATTCGTCCCTGACCTTTGCGATGCGGGAGAGGATGATCATCATGTAGTAGCAGGTTTCGATCATCTGGTCGCAGGCTCTTAGCTGCGCGGGCGTATCCTGCTTGCGTGAGGCATCCTCCAGGAGCCTGCGCACGATTTTTAAGCGCAGATGCACGTCCACGCACTCGATATGCACGGCATCCAGCAAGGACGCGTTAAAATCGGAAAGATCGCAAGCCTCCTCATCGGTCAAAAGACGGTCCGCCTGCAAAAGCGGCATGATCTCACGCTCGAGGATCTGTCTGCTGGTCCTCGAGAGCTCCCGGATCCTCGCATAGTTGCGTACAAAACGACTGCGGTATTCCTCCGCGCTCCGGATCCCGGAGATCTGCGGGGCGCTCAGCTCCCTGATCCATTCCGTCAGCTCCGTAAAACGGCTCCATTCCTCGCTTTTAGCCATGCTCCGCCTCCGTGTCTGTCAGTTCCTTCGCGTGCTTTGCCATCAGCGCCGCAAGATGCGATGCGATCTCTTCGTATTCCTCGATCAGGCGCGGTGTCTCCTCACGTATCGTTTCCATGTCCCCCTGCTCCGATATCTGCTCCAGATGATAGGCGCTCTCCGCAAGGTCCGTCGCGCCGATCATGCGGGAGGCGCTTTTGATCGCATGGACACGGATGGTGTATTGCCCGGTATCTCCCGCTTCGCTGTATTCTTTCAACTGACGGATGTTTTCCGGTATGTTGACATAGTATTCCTTCAGGATATCAAAGAGCGTCTCCGCGTCCTGACAGTGGTGGATCGCCGTTCGGAAGCTCAATATCCCGGTATCGTCATAAAACCTGCGCAGTGTGCGTTCATCCGGCGAAGACGACATGGTTTTTTCTTCACCGGTTGCGTCTGTTTCTTCAGGTGCCGGCATATCCGCCACACCGCTCTCCTCATCCGCTTTATCCTCCGCGGGAGGATGCAGTTTTTCCTCCGGAAGATACTGCATGATCATCGCTTCGAGCCTGGCAGCGTCAAGGGGCTTGCTCAGATAATCGGTAAAGCCCAGGGCCAGATACCTGCCTTTTGCCCCCTGCACCGCGTCCGCCGTCAGACAGATGACGCTTGTTTTCGTATTAACGCCGCCCTCCTGGCTGCGGATGTAAGAGAGGGTCTCCGCGCCGCTCATGCCGCTCATCCGCTGGTCGAGAAAGATGAGATCATAGGGGGTATCCTGGGTTAAGGCGATCGCGTCAAGTCCGCTCAATGCGGTATCGATCACGAGGTGCGTCTGCTTCAAAAGCTTTTGAAAGACCAACAGATTGATGTCCGCGTCATCCACCACGAGGACTCTCGCATCCGGCGCCGAAAACCGCGCACGGTACGTATTGCTTTGCTCCTCCGTCGTAAAGAGCACGTTGCTCAGATCGCCGACTTTTTTTTCACCCTCCACACGCTGCGGTATGCGCAGGATAAATTCGGAGCCCTCGCCGTAGGCGCTTTTCACCTCGATCCGGCCTCCCATCAGATCGGAGATCTCTTTGACGATCGCAAGGCCTAAGCCCGTCCCTTCGACGGAGCTGTTCTGCTTCATGTCGACACGCTCAAATTTGTCAAAGAGACGCTCCATATCCTCTTTGGCGATGCCGATCCCCGTATCCTTGACGCTGATGATCAGCGTTGTCATATCACGGTCTTCGACGCGCCGGATTCCGTCGCACTTAACGTGAAGCGTCACACTCCCCTCTCTCGTGTATTTCACGGCATTGCCGAGGAGATTGAGCATCATCTGCCGGAGCCTGATCACGTCCCCGTAAAAGGACTCCGGTGTCGATTCTTCGATATGTGCATGAAACGTAAGTCCCTTCTCCGCCGCGCGGAAGGAAATGATACCGCAGACGTCTTTTAGCACCTTCGTCAGGGAATAGACATCCTCGACGAGCGTAAGCTTGCCCGATTCGATTTTGGAAAAATCCAGGATGTCGTTGATGACCGACAAGAGGTTTTGCCCCGCGCGTTCGACGCTCCTGGCATACGAGAGAATCGTTTTGTCTTTTTCTTCCCTGAGGATCATCTCATTCATCCCGAGGATGGCGCTTAAGGGCGTGCGGATCTCATGGCTCATATTGGACAAAAAGCCGCTTTTCGCCTCGGAGGCGGCATCGGATTGCTTTTTGGCTTCCTCCAGTTCGATCAGTGTCCTTTCGAGTGTCAGATAATCCGGCGTCTCCACGTTGAAATAAAAGACAAACATGCCAAAGGTCGCGCCGAGGTAATTGATCACGGGCGCGCGGCCGATAAAGGCCTGCAGCAACACCGTCCCGATCGTGAGGAGAAAGGTCACGATGACCGTCATCTGCGCCCTTGTATTTAAGATGGAGCGCTTTCTCACGATGATCAGCATCGCGTAGAGCATCGGCCAGACCTCCATCGCGAAAGCGATGATCACATAAAAGAGACCGGACGGGCGTATCAGGGTGTTGTTTCTCATGATATACGGAACCGCAAAGATCAGCCATAAGGTCAAAAGAAGCGCCTCCGCAAAGGGAAGCAGGCGGTTGATCAGGGGCATTTTTGTGTCTTCCTGCAGTGTGCGATTGACAAAATAGAGCACGTAGGCCGCAAAGAAATAACTCACGATCGTATTACAAAGAAGGGCAAACGCCTGCAGCATACAGACGGCGGTGTTGCCGAAACCGATGTCCGCACTCGACAAAAAAACATACAGGCAGGTGACGGCATTTGCGAAAAGAACCGACAACAGCACAGAGGAAAAGGTGTTTTCTCCCTGTCTGTGTCTGCCCCTTTGCGCTTCCACGATCATTAACAGCAGCAGGTTGAAGAGCATCGCGATGACGGAGGCCTCGATGTATTGAAAGGCATCCGGCATGGATACTTTTTCGATGGTTATCGCTTCAAAAAAACGAAACATACGCTGGTGTCTTCTCCTTGCCCCGTTTCAAAAGAAACTCCCGCAATCCTGCCGTCATATGGTAAGCGCACGCTCTCCCGCCCGGACCGCGGCGACGATCTTTGCGGAAGCGTCTTTTACATAGCGGCGCACGGCCTCATCCTCCTCCGGCACCGCCGTCACAAAGGTCACTTTGACACCGGCCGCGTCAGCCGCTGCAAGGATCTGTGCCCCCACATCGGGGTGCTCCTCGTCCCATTCTCCGGTGCGCATGGTATGGAGGACCCTTTGCCAGTGGCTGACCAGCGCGGCGCGTGCGTTGTCATCCGCCTTATTGTCCGTCACGGCACGTGTTCCCTCCGGTCCCTTGTCACCGGACAGGTACGCGCGGCTTGCGACGAGCACCCCGCCCATGTCGGCATGGATCTTTTGTTTGACTGCAAGGAGCACGTCCTGGCCCGTTTCGGGAAACGTCGTCTCCTTAAGGTCCCGCGCTGTTTTGTAATAATCCTCAAGGCACTCTTTTGCCAACGCGTCCGCGAATGCGCAAAAAGCCGCAAGCTTATTTTTTGCATCCGTCTCCTTCCCGTTGTCCTCCAAAAATGACGACGCTGACAGCGATACGTCATATCCCGCAAAATGCGCGGTGTCAAGGGCTTCCTTTACCGAGAGCCGGACATCCCCGGGGGAAATCATGTCCGTCTCTCCCGACATCAGGAGGAGATTTGCCGTGCGCTTTACGAGGACCCCCGCAACGAGGGCTTCCTTCAGACGTGCGCGAAATGCTTCTTCCGGACACGCAAGACACTTTCCGGGATCGAGGAGCTCTTCGATCGCCAACAGATACGTCCCGCACAAAGCGCAGATCGCGTCATACAGGCGCTTTCTTTCGGAGACAGTTTGCTCTTTCGTCATTCGGGAATCACCAGGCCGACTTCCCTTGCCCGGATCGCCATTTCCGTTCTGGTATGAAAGCCGGTTTTGGACATCATGATTTTGATGTAGTCGCGGACGGTATTGACCGAAAGATACAGATGCTCCGCGATCTCCTGATTGGTGGAGCCGCGGGCGACCTCGCGCAGGATATCGAGCTCCCTTGCGGTGAGCTCCTTGCTGGTGATGAGCCCGAGTGGCAGCTCCGGGGAGTCGTCGGGATAGACCTGTTCTCCCTGCATGGTGCGGTCGCAGATTTCAAGAAGTGCTTCCTCTCCCGCTTCCTTATACCAGAAGCTGTCGATTCCGCCTTCCTTTGCGCGGCGGATATAGCTGACCTCGGGAAGCGACGTGATGATGACGATTTTGATGTCCGGATGATCTTTTTTGATGAGGGAGGCGGCTTCAATGCCGCTTGCGCCAAGCTCCGTATAGACATCCATCAGGATGAGTTCTACCCCACCCCTGCTACAGAAAGCGGGCGCGAGATCGGCATTTTTTAAGTGTCCGGCGACCTCGTATCTGCCGGAGGACAAAAGAAATGTTTCAAAGAGCTTGGCGGTGATGTCCTGGTCTTCCACGAGCAGGACACGTATCTTCTTGTCTGCGGATTTTGATTTCCTTGCCATGTCAAACGCCTCCCGTCCGGGCATGCTTTACCGATGCGCATGACTGCCGGAGGTCTTTTTTGTGCGCAAAAAAAAGACCGCCGTGATATCTCTTCTATGATACCACA
The DNA here is from genome assembly GCA_017448245.1 of Lachnospiraceae bacterium. GTDB lineage: Bacteria > Bacillota > Clostridia > Lachnospirales > Lachnospiraceae > Butyrivibrio. Next base: position 29,268 of record JAFSLV010000041.1, read on the forward strand.
GCGGTCCGCATTATGCCAAATTACGGTTCGTTATCGCCCTCCGCATCCTGCTGTTCCTGCATCTCGAGCTCGAGCTGTTCGCGCTCCTCCTCCGACAAAACGCGGCTTAAGAAAATCGTGAGTGCTTCGTCGTCACCGCTTTCCGCGCCGTTCATCACAAGGCGCATATAGCCGTCCTCCTGGATGCCGATCGTGATCGTGATCTTTTCCGCACCCGTGCCGTCGGTAAAGGTGAGCTGTCCGTCCGAAAGGGTAAACTTTGCGATGTCGTCACCGAAGATGTCACCGCCCAAAGCGACGTTTTCACCCTCGATATAGATGTCGGTGTTGTCGTCGATTGCCTGTGCGCTTATCGTATAGCCCTGAAGTCCCACGAAATCGCTTGTCCAGTAGCCGTCAAAATCGCCGCTCTTCAGGTCCGTCCGAAGTGCCGCTTCCTCGTACATGTAGGGTACATCGCGTGTAAAAAACATATCCAGCGCCGTCCAGATGAGCATGTCACTGCGTACGTCAAGCGGCGCATGTGTATCATCATCCAAAAAGATAAAGCCGTCGTCATATTTCCAGGTGCCCGATTGCACCTCCGCGTTCTCATCGGTGGCGGAAGCGGCCGCTTTTTCCAAAAGCGATGCGGCGTCCTCCTCCGCGGCGATGCCGATGCTCAAAAGATATGTATCGTCGTCCTGTAACAGGAGCGTCATCGGAAAGCCCTGCGGCGATGCGTACCAGGCGCCGATGTAGTTGTCCTCAATGCGCGGCTCTCTCGGTGTCTCTTCACTCGTCGCTTCCTGCGCGCTGTCCGAAGACTCCGTCTCCGGAGACTGCGTCTGCGGACCGGGATCGACCATGGCGCCAGAGCAGCCTGCGAACACCAGCATCATCCCCGCGAGCAATATCCCTGTCATCTGCTTTTTCATGATGTTTTTCCTCCGTATCGGAATACAGTGTTTTTCCCGTGCATAATCATGCGCTATGGCACATGATTACCATAGCGCATTCTGATCCTTTGCACACCCTACATTTGAGGGGTTTTCTCTGCAAGAACCGTCCCCGCCTCCCCATATACACGGTTGCAAACAATCAGGATTTATGCTATACTGTGATTGTATTTCAGCAAAATATGCGCGCATAACACCGCATAATCTGCTGGAATATAGTAATATATACAGTTTTCAGCAGATTATAACGGAGAATGCCATGAGTATCCTTGGGAGAGAAAAAGAACAGGATGTCCTGTCGGGGTGCCTGAAATCCATGCGTCCGGAGCTGCTTGTCGTCTTCGGGCGTCGCCGTGTCGGCAAAACCTTCCTGATCAGAGAGTATTTCAACGAACACTTCTCTTTTTATACGACCGGAATACCGGATGAAAAAACCCGCAATCAGCTGAAGGCATTCCATGAGTCCCTGATCAGCTTCGGTGATCAGACCAACACCATTCCCCGGGATTGGTTTGAGGCATTCAGACGTCTTCGCGGCATATTAGAAGGAAAAACCGTCCGGCGCGACTATTCAAGCGGAAAAAGAGTTGTGTTCCTGGATGAAGTCCCCTGGATGGACACCGCCAGATCGGATTTTAAGCCGGCGTTTGACTTTTTCTGGAACAGCTGGGGGAGTGCACAGAAGGATCTTCTGTTGATTATATGCGGTTCCGCAACCTCATGGATCATAAACAACATCCTGAATGACAAAGGCGGGTTTCATAACAGAATCACCAGGCAGATACAGTTAGCGCCGTTCAATCTGCGTGAGTGTAAAGCTTTTTTTGAGCATAACGGCATACGTCTCAGCAGAGATAACATGATAGAGAGTTATATGATTTTCGGCGGGATACCGTATTATCTGAATCTGTTTGACAAAAGACTGAGCCTCGCGCAAAATGTGGACAGCCTGATCTTCGACGACAGAGGAGATCTTCATCACGAGTATGAGCGATTGTTCCGGTCCTTGTTTAAAAGGCCCGAAAACCATATAAAGATTATAGAGACGATGGCCGGAATAAAAAAAGGCCTTCAAAGAACCGATCTTGTTAAAATGTCCGGTGTCCCGGACGGGGAAGGACTCACGAAAGCGCTTCGCGAGCTGGAGCAGTGCGGCTTTATCCGGCATTTCCAGAATCTGACAACCCGGCACAACAATACTTTCTATCAGGTCATCGATCCTTTTGTTTTGTTTTCTCTGTCCTTTCTTCGTGACGGGAAAACAAAAACATGGCAGGCCTTTCTGAAATCTCCCGGTTATTATGCCTGGAGAGGAAATGCCTTTGAAATGGTATGCCTTGCACACATTCCCCAGATCAAATCGGCACTGGGCATTTCCGGAATTGAAAGCACCGAATATTCCTGGAGGAGCAAACAGAAGGATGGCGGTACGCAGATCGACCTGTTGATCGACAGGCGCGACGATGTCATCAACCTGTGCGAAATGAAATGCACCGACAAAGCGTTTGAGATCACCAAAGAATACAGAAATGATATTATAAACAAGGTTGACACCTTCCTCAGGGAAGCGCACCCGGACAAATCCGTACATGTTACACTGATCACTTCAAACGGATTAAAGGAAAACAGGTACACGGATGTCGTTCAGAATAACATCCTGCCGGAAAGCCTTTTTCAATAACCCCGAAGGCAGGGGGACGGAAATCCGTCCCCATTTTTCTGTACCTGTTTGTTTCTGTATGTGCTTGTTTCTGTTGCCTTTTTCGGGCATGCTGTAGTGACCGATTCACTTTAGGCACGCACCCCGGGCGGGCATTCTTTGTCACAGAGACTTTCTCCGACGGAACCGATCGCGGTTATTTTAATTCCAGCAAATTCGTGTCGACTTTTACAAAATCCCAATAACCATATGCTTCCGATTGGAACATCTGTCCGTTTGCATCCGTTACTACGAACCTGAATTTTTGCCAGCCTTGCTGCTCAATTATTTCATCCTGCCATTTCACATAATAATAATAGGGGAGGTCAGCATAAAACCAATATTTGTCATTATTTATTATCATCTTGCTTTCGGACAAATACTCGTATTCTTCCCCAGTCATATCGAGGTTCCGTATCAAATAAAATTCGACATCATAAGGCGCACTACCACCATGAACAGCATAGTTGATGTAGTATCCTCCAGGACTTACCTTTATGCTTAAATCCTCCACACTTAGTTTCACATCCACCTTCACCTCCCGGCTGTATGTCGTTGTGCCGGTTTTTGTGTCATAGACCTTGCAGCGGTAGACGCCGCAGATGTCTTCGGCGCTTCCCTTTGCCCACTTTGTCTGTGCGCTCCCCGAAGGCCACCAGAGGCCGTTACTTCTCTTCTTTTGCCAGTAGTAGCGCAGGGTACTGTCATCGCCGGATCCGGAGGCGGCATTGCAGTACATGCCGGCGGAATAGGCATCGTCTTCCCGGTAATCCAGCAGCACATCCTCCGGTTCATGGACGATATGGATTCCCGTTCCGGCCCAGCTCACGCTGATGTTTTCCGTCCGTACGGTCTCTCCGTTTTTGTCCGACACGATGCAGCGGTAGGTGCCGGGGGAGGTGGCATAATACGTCGATACGGAAAAACGCTCTGTCCTTCGGTAAATATCCTGCCAGAGCGTGCCGGCATCTTCCTCTTCTCCGTACGGAAGGTACTGCCACTGATAGGTATAAGGTGCCGTGCCGCCTTTCACATAGGTGCTCAGTGCGCAGGGCGCGGTTTGGCTGTAGATCTTGCCGCTCTCCGTATGGCTTTCGATTTCCAGGGTCGTCTCGTAGGGTGACACCTTTGCAGATCTGGAATACACATACCTGCCCTGTGCGTCCTCGATGCGGATATAGTAATATCCGGGTTCCCAGGCATCAAAACTACACATAAAATCATCGCTGGTTTCACGGACAACTTCCTTGTTTGCATGATACAGGATATAGGTGAAGGGTGCATCTCCATGGTCATCGTATAAGGTGACCTCTATTGGACACGGGGTCTCACCGTCCCCGGATAGCACTCCGTCCTCCGGCTGCTCTTCGATATCCAGTTTGTACGGCATGACGGTCGTATATGCACTCTGCGTCTCCCCGTCCGCGTCGGTCACGGTGAGCGCGTAGGTGTCCTGTCCCGTTTCATTGGCGGTGAGGGGCACATAATAGACAGCGGCATCCATCCCGTCCCAATCCTTTTCCGTGATCGTATCTTCCCCGCGCAGGGTACCGTTCACAAACCACTGTATCGTATAGGGAGCCGTACCGCCGCGGTAGTAAAAGCCGATCTCCCGTTCGCCTTCCTCCGGCTCCCACTCGATCTCTTCACTCTCCACCCACAGATTCAAAGGCTCTGTATTGACGACCTTTACGGTCTGTGAGGTCAGCGGCTCATCCGCGCTTCCCACGTAAATATCACAGTAGTATTCGCCCTCCTCCCGGATGATGCATTCCGGATCCTCGCCCGCAAGCGTGCCGTCAACCGCAAACCATTCATAAAGCGCATCCTCCGTACCGCGTCCGCCGGACACAAGGCAATCAAGCGTCACGGGGCCGTCATGGAGGTTTCCGCCCTGCGGCTGTCTGCTGATGTAGGGCATATGGTATACAGACACGGGATCCGATTCCACCTTGTTGCCTGCCGCGTCCGTGATGATGCAGTAATAGTTGCGTTCGCCTTTTGACGCAGTATAGGTCGGACCCTCAGTCCCGACAGTTGTCCCCCTGCCGGAAAATACACCGTAGTGCCGCTGCCTTGCGCGGCGGGAACCGCCCCTGGAGGAGGTGCGGTAGCGCGACGCGGTCTGTGTAAAGGCTGCCCGTCCGCCTGACGACCGTCGTGCCGCAAAAGCGGCTGCCCTGTAGTCAGCCAGGCTTGCGGACGTGCCTGCCAAAGCATTGAGTGCGGATGTATGCAGTACCTCGCGCCATTCATAGCTGTAGGGCTCCACACCGCCTTCGACCGTTACGGACAGTGTGATCTGCTCTCCGGAGCCGTACGGGATGTCAAATTCGCCCTCCGTCTGCTCCGTAATCCTGAGCTCTTCCGCGTTATCCTGCCTGTTTGCACGATCCGGATCCGTGTGGCGCAGCAGGTTGAAGAGCGCAGGCCCCGCGGGAAGCGTCTGCGTCTCCTCTTCGCCGCAGCGGCGGCAGATGGCGTGCGCTTCGCCGTCGGTGAAGCCGTCCGGCTGTACGGTGCCGCTTCTGTCCCAGTCGTGGCCGAGCGCCGGAAGCGTATCCGTCCTTGCATCATTGCATCGCGTGCACTTCGTTACCTTTGTGCCGGTTTCCGTACAGGTCGGCTGTTTTGTGACCGTTTCCTGATAGGCATGACCGATCGCCGCGATCTCTTCCGTCTTTGTGTCACCGCAGCGCGTGCACTTGATCTCCCTTACGCCCGCCTGTGTGCAGGTCGCTTCTCTGGTCACCGTGATGCTGTCGTAGGCATGGCCTGTAGCGAGGATTTCCTCCGTGCGCTTTTCGCCGCAGCGCGTACAGGTAAAGGTCCTCACGCCGTTCGACGTGCATGTCTGCTGAACAGTGACCGTGCCGCCGTCAAAGGCATGGCCAAGGGCGGGGGTGGGTTCGGTGGTTTCTGTCAAACACCACTTGCATTTCCAAAACTTCGCCCCTTCCGCGGTACAGGTCGCGGCGTTTTCATGTGCCAGTTCCCACTCGTGCGTACAAAACTGCGGTTCCATGGCCTGCACCGTCACCGGCAAGGCCGTGGGCATCGCCGTCACAATCAGTGCCGCAAGCAAAACCATGATCCACGCTTTTGTCTTTTTCATCTGTCTACCCTCACTCTCTTTTTTCACCGTGTGCTATCCCAAGCGATGTGTCTTATTTGTAACCTTTTGCCTTTTGCGTCTTAACGGCGCACAAAAAATACGCCTGCTTTGTTACAAGCATAGCGTATTCTTTCGCCTCGCACACCCTACAAATGAGGGGTATTTTATTTCACAAATCGTTCGATCCGGCAGGTATGGGTTTTTTCTTTTTCGTCATAGGAAACGCCGACGAAGAGAATGTCGCCCTGATAATGAGACAGGGATTCGTAGTATTGCTTTTCTTTGATCTGGTCGATCGCGCTGGCGGCGGAATCATTTTTTTTCAGTTCGATGATCATCGCGGGGATGTCCGAAAGAAACGGAATGAAGGTCACATCGGAAAAGCCCTTGCCGGCCGTCATCTCTTTCACGACCGTATATTTGTTGAGCGCATAAATATAGGCCAGGTAGATCGCCGACTGCAGGGCGTCCTCATTGTTGTAAGAACGGTTGCTCGTCACATGGATATGCGAACGGTCAAGGGCTTTTGCAACCGCTTCCTCATTGCCCGCAAGCGTTTCCGCGAGCAGTTCTTTGGAGTCCTGTATGATACGATCCGTTTCCTTATAATCCGGCATCCGGTTCAACGCGCGCACCCACTCGTCCCGCACCTCCTTGTTGGGGATGCGGCAGGTTCTTTCTGCGCTGTTGTATGCCAGATAGCCCACATGCATCAAATAGGTGAAAACATCATTGCGGTTTTGAAAATCCGTCATGGTGTTCAGATAGCTTTCGGGATCCACGTCCACCTGTTCCCCGGACATCATCCGGATCACCGCCTCGCGGGTACCCTCGAAATCACGGGAGACAAAGTCAGAAATCACTTCATAAGAAGATGTCTTTCCCCAGTAGCTGCCAAGCTTTCTGTTTTTGACGGCCTTTACCACGGACTCCGGGTTGTACACCTCGTAATATTCCTCTTTGCCGTAATCCGCGTCCGGATTATATTTTTCCAGCTGATAGCCGTCGTACCATTTCCTGCACTCGCGAAAATCCAAACGATGTCCCTCACACAACGCACGCGTCTCCTCCGATGTAAAACCGACAAACTCCGCCAGTTCACGCGCGTTCAGGATCGTATATTCCTCAAAATTATTGAGCTTCGACTGGATCTTGTCGCGCACGACGGGCAGGATCCCCGTGAGATACGCAAGCGAGATCGCGGAGCGCAGCGTGTCTGACTTGAACAGGCCGTTTAAGAAGCTTAAAAATGTGTCAAACAGTTCCTGCGGCACCTGCTCCCGCACCAGCACGTCGTATTCGTCGATCAGGAGGATAAAGGTTTCGCCGGTCTTTTCATAAATCCGCAGGATGCTTTGTGCGAGGGAATCATCCTCTTCCAGTGATACCGAAGGAAACTGTTCGCGCATTTCCCGTTTGATTTCGAGTGTCAGACGGTTCAATAACTTCACTTTATCCGTCGTATTCTGGTACTCGCTGTTCATGTCAATCTTGATGACATTGTATTTGTTCAGCTTTTCCTCAAATGACGGATCCTGAGCGATCTTGTATGGCGCAAAGAGCTGCCTCGCGTCGCAGCCTTTGGAATAATACGCATTCAGCATATTTCCCGCGATCGTCTTTCCGAAGCGCCTAGGGCGGGATACGCAGATATAGTTATTCCCCGTGTCAATAAAACGGTTGATTTCTTTGATCATCATCGTCTTATCGACATAGATGTCCGCCGCCAGTGTCCGTCTGAAGTTTTCATATCCAGGATTCAGATAAATACCCATGTCTGCTTTTCTCCCGTATCCCTGATCGCAGATGCTTTGCATTTCGCAAAAAAACCGCCGTGATACCCTTTTATGATACCACAGCGGTCGTAAATGCGCCAACTAACGCCATTCCTTCTTAAAACAGCCCGCTGGTTGCAAGCGCTTCGTCCACCTCGTGGTCGTGTTACCACTTTCCCTGCGGGTTTTCCCTGTTTACCGGGATCGTTACCTCGCAGGCATAGTCCTTTTCGTACGCGTCACGCGTCCCCCTTAAGCGCCAGTAGTCTTCCCAATAGGCCCACCAGCGTTTGTTTCCCTCAACGATCATTTCCTCCGTATACTTTCCCCGGTGAGATACCACTGCGATCCGGTCTCCGCCGACCACAAAGCCCACATCCCCGCATTTGCCGGACATGATATGCTTCGCGCTCGAAAAGAGGCTTTCGTCAAAGCGCGGGCGCACGGAGTGCCTTCGCCTGTAGGAGCGCATCACATTTTTTGCATCCTTCACATTGTCGAAGGACAGCTCATATCCGTCCAGTTCAAACGGTCCGGCCTCGTCATTGTGCAGTTTGACATACCAGTCTTCGTCATCCGTCCTGTCCAGAAATACGGCAAAGTAGTTTCCGGTAAAGCATACCGCGATATGCGAGGAATGCGTCTCTTTTACCTCCTTAGTATCGTCATAGAGCTGGACATCGCAAAACTCCATCTGGATCATGTCCTCGTCCGTGTCCCACCAGATCCAGGAACCGATATCGGAGATGGCGTCCGACAGGATATTCAATGTGTCCCTGCTGTATTCGATCTCTTTTTTGATCTCGCCGACCTCCTCAAAGGTGACAGCGCCGGACAACAGATTGTCGATCCGCTCCCGGTTGTGCTCCGCGGGCTCCGTGTCGCGCAGACGCGTCAGCAGATCGTAAAACTCCGGAAGAAGCTCTGACAGCGGCTTTTCTTTTCTTGTCACCCAGCACTCCAGCGCATAGAGCGCGGCGTTCCGGGGACGTAAGGTTTCGCACTGCAGTCCGCACGCGACAAAGTCCTGTCCCTCGCAGGGGTAATCCCTTAATTTCTGCAGCAGATACGTGATCGCCCATTCTCTCCAGTACTGATCGCCGATCCCCAGCTTCGTCCCCGGGGGCTTCTTCATCTCCTCCAGCGGAAGCTGCTCGCGGTAAATCGCAAGTGTTTCCTTCCGGTGCGCTTCCTCCTCCATCATATACATGCAAAGATGCATGTGGTCTTTCAGGGAAGCGCGTAAGAGACCAGGAATATAGCGTCTCACATCGATTCCGAGGCCACGCGCCATCTCCATCGCCTTTCCTTCCCTTGCGGCGTCGATGACAACACAGTAAAACTTATATGTCAGCAGGAGCTTTTTGCTCTTTAAGGCAAGCTTGTGGAGATGATGTTCATGTTCCTTGTAATACACATGGATGTCATAGATGACCTGGCAGTCGTCCAAAACCAGCGGCATGTTCTCCGCCACGTCCAGAAAGAGATCGATGACCTGATCCCGGTTCTCCAGTCCGGAAATCCCGATCACGGCCTCCTCGTTCAAAAGGCCCCCGAGGATTTTCCGGATCCCCGTAAATTGATCATAGTCCGGATGGTTTCTCAAAACAAACCAGGCGTCCGCCTTGTTCCAGCAGGTCATTGCAGAATAGGCAGCCGGCACATCGTTTTCAACGCCATCGGTCAACAGCCACTTTTTGATGCTCGAAGATCTTGGCTCAAGGCGTTCGATTGCATGGATCCTGCCCCAGCCGTGTACCTTTTGCGCGAGCCGGAAGATCTCGTTATTGCCGTCTGCCCATCCGCGCATGACGTTGACGGAAAAGTAAGTAAACTCATCGCACACACCGACGGTTCTGACAACCTCCTTTACGGCATCATTCAGCTTCGCGCCGAAGGTTTCCAAAAGCAAAAGACCGAATTTGACGCACTCCCGGTCCGCGGACTCCATCACCAGCCACAGAGCCGCTTCGTACAGATCGCCTGCCTTCAGCTCTTCTTTATGCGTGGCAACATATTGCTGCAGTTCATCCGCGAGCGCAATCGCATAGCGCTGTCTGCCGAGTGCTTCAAACAAAGCGCCCGCTTCTTCGAAATCCTGCACGCCGCGCGGCTCTTCCCCCGTGCGCCTTCCGGCGGCGGCCATAAGCGCACGGAACATCAGGGAGCGGTCCTCCCCGGTGATCTCACCAAAGCCTTCCGTATGGAAGATGCCAATGCCGTCCACGGCGCCGTCCGCAAAGAAAACCTCCTTACCTGCTTTTTGCGGATCCGGCAGGGAAAAATCCTGCGGCAGCTCCCCGTTTTCAACCGATGCGACGATCAGGTCGTAAAGGGATGTCATTTCAACTCCTTGTACCGCTCATAGACACCGTCGCTGGCTCTCGTATTATTCCACTTCAGGAATCCTTCCTCCGTATGCTCGAAAGCGACATCCAGGTATTCTCCCTCCGGCGTATACCACCAGATATGATAAAATGTACCGTAATCCGTTTCCTGTTTGGATATATTTTGCCCCTTGCTCCCGATGAAGGCCACCCAGTCTTCATAATACCAGCTGTAGGAGCCGGCGTCCCGGTACGCAAGCGCAAGCGTATCCATATCCGCAACCGCTTCACCGTCAATGTCTCCGATCTCCCAGATCAGGGCGCCGTTCAGTTTGCTCGGGCGCTTGTCGGGATCAAAGTCCGCACCTGTGCCGCTTACGGTTCCTCCCTGCGTATTACCCGTATCCGTGTTGCCCTGGGCGTTTGCGTTATCGCCGCCGGCGGATTGCGTCTCCGCTTTTCCGCTGATATTGGTGAGTGCCGGCACCGGCGTGGGATATTCTTCGCCCAGCCATGCCTGTGCCAGCGTCTCCGCGTTTTCCCCGACGGCCAGATGCGCATACTGTGCCGCGTATTTCCAGTAGATTTCTCTTTCATTCTCCGTCCATTCATCGCCGATTCTTCGCAAGGCAAGTGAGATATCCATCTCATCGCCGTCGTCATTGACGATCTGCGCAACGCCGTTTAACAGTCCCCTGTCCACACGGAGGTACACATCGTCCTTGGTATGGCCTTCCAGGAAATCAAAGCTGACCACCACGCTTTCGATCGTCGGGCTCGTATGTGCGGTGACATTCAGGAAATTAGAGGCAAGCGGGCTGACCGACGCGCATAAGTATACCGTCACATCTCCCTTGTTATCAAAGGAAAAGCGTGCAGTAGCATACATTTCCACGTCCTGGTGTACGCTGAAGCCGTCATAGGCGTGGTTGACGCGTATCATGCCGTACCAGTCGCCCTCAAAGACCTCCGCAAGCTGAAGCACGTCCTCGGGAATTGATGCCTCTACTCCGGAACCGATCAGTCCCGACCAGAATCCGCCCTCCGACCCTTCCTGCGAATCCGTTTCCTCCCGATCCGAACGGTCTCCATTTCTTCCGACTCTGCGGATGATACTCCTGCATTCCAGACGGATGTCGACACCGCTTCCCAGCACGTCCTCAATCTCCATCACGCCGTCACGGACTGTCCCTGTCAGCTCGGCACCTCCGCCCTTTGCCTCAAATGTGCGGCCCGTGCGTGTCCACTTCATATTGTAATTTTTACCTTCGTAGCTGAATACGGCCTTGCCGCCGTCCTTTAATTCGATGGACAGCGGCTCGTCAAAGACATCCTCAAGCGCAACCTCTATCCCGAAGGCCCTTGCGCTGACCGCTTCATAGAGACCGGCGTTTTCGTCCGGCTCTCCCTTGGAAGAACAGCCCGCAAGTGCCAGAGTAAGCAGCAAGGCAATCAGCGTCGCAAATAGCCGTCCGCCTGCCGGCATCCTGTTCTTTTTCCGTGTCATAGGAGTACCTCCTTCTTACTTTACATCCTGCGGCGTGATGCCCGTCGATGAGTACGCATAATAGGTCAGCTTGCCGCCGCTTTCGCGGAAGGTCACGAGGATATGGACCTTGTGCTCATTGGTATAATCCTTGTCGGAGTACCAGCCGTAATAGGCATATCCGGCATACACGATCCCCTCCATGCGGATGCCGTCGTCGCCAAAGAGGGCCGCCACATCCTCATAAGAGCTTGCTGTCGTGATCTGACCGTTGACGATAGCGCGAAACGCTTCCTCAAAGCGGCTATACGCTACCAATGGGTAGCCCGCGGGAAGATCCGCCGTGTCGATCGAAAAGTCTTTGCCGGTATTGACATACGGGTCATCGCCGGCAGCGGGTGCGGCGCCGCCTCCTCCGCCTCCGGAGTTCCCGTTACCGCCTGTCTGAAAAGCCTCCGCCCACGATCCCTGCTGCGTCTGCTGTGCGGGAAGGAAATCGCTCATGTCCACCACGATCCCCGCCTGCGCCGCCGCAGCCACACGCTCCTCGATCGTCAGTCCCCGGTCTAAGGGCATGTTGTTTTCGACGTACATGATATACTCCCTGTCGGGAATCCTGGAAGCGTCAGAGCGCGACCAATCGCTGTCAAGGCGTTTTAAGTAACAGACATAGTCGGCCTTTATGTCTCCGCCTGTGCGTCCTTCGATCTTAATCACTCCGTCTTCTCCCGGTGCATCCAGGACCACATGGAAATCGCCGCCCGCGACCATCCCGTCAACGCCCAGTCTGTCCGAGTCGGCATTGTATGCGACGCCCGTGATGCTGTAATTGAGCGGTGCGTTTCTCATGACGCCGACCATATCCATCTGCGCGTTGCCGGAGTCATCAATGATGATCCTAGCATACGTCGCAAAGATCCAGTCGCCCGATACCTCCAGCCCTTCGTGGCTGCCGCTGGCATTCGTAATCATCGTCATGCCTTCCCAGTCACCCGCAAAGGACGCGCCGACGGCTTCTCTCTCCTCCCGGACATCCGCTTCGCTTTCTTCTTCGCCGGACGGGGAGGTGTTTTCGCTCTCCTCTTCTTTGTCGCTTCTCCGGGAGCTTTCCCGCGCGGACTGCCGCTCGCTTCTTTGGCCGCTTCTTTCCTGCGGCGCTTTGTCAGAGGAGCATCCGGCAAGCATCAATACGCATACCAGCAAACATACGATGAGATTTTTTCCTGTAAAAAACCGCCTTCCGTGTGATCTGAGTGTCATGATACAGCCTCCTTATATGCTGTGCTTCAGAACAATCCGCTGGTCGTAAGCTCCAGATCAATCGCGTGATATTCCGCGCTTTCCGCAAGCGCCGTGATCAGCTGCGCAGCCGTCTCGTAATGGCTATCCGTCGGTTCCTCGACACCCACGATGTCGCACTGATAACAGTAGAGACCGTTTTCCGTTTCGATGACAGCTTCCAGCTTGGTGAAGGAGCCGTAATTGGCCGCACCGCCCGTATGGCTGTAGCTGGAGGTCTTTGCCTTTTCCGCACATCTGAAGGATCCGTACATCTTGTCCGCATAATCACGCGATACATGGCTGTCGATATCGCCGGACCTTGTGCCGTCGGTATAAAATGTATACACCACTCCGTCAGCCGCCTCATAGACACCCTGCACGCGGGATACCGCGTCACCGCCGGCAAGCTCTTTGGAAAGAGTGATTTCCTCTCCCATCGCGCTGACCGTTTCCGGGAAGTACAGGGTAAGTGTGTTGTCCGTAAGCTGCTCCGCGGGAAGATTGGCATCAAATGCGGCAACCTCGGGAGAAGCAAGTAGCGCCTCCTCCACCTCCGAAGCCAATGTGTCGTCGCCCAGCTTTTCCACGCTGTAGTGGACCTGCAGGAAATACTGCGCCTCGTGTCCCGCAAGGTCGCCCATGTTGACATAGAACAAGTCGTAAGGATCGCCTTCCCTGACGGCCGCGGGATAGCCGTTGCCGGTATCCATGGCGGTCAGATCACTTTCCTCTCCGGCAAACTTTTTCAGGCTTGCGCCGTCGCCCTCTTTCCAGATGTCCTTTGCCCGCGCCTGCAGGTAGACGCGTACTTCGATATCGTCCGTGCTGAAGTTATAGCAGGTGTTAGCGGATACCGAGCCGCGGTTGAGATTGATGATGTCCCATTCCGCCTCCGGCAGATAAAAGCTGAGCTGATACCCGAGCACCGGATTGTGGATGGTGTACGCCTGCCAGCTGTCCTTGATGGCAACCGCCTGCGCCCCGGTCTCCTCTTCCTCCGCGATGGCCTCCGCTGCCGAATACTCCGTGCTCGCCGCAGCAGGCGCGGACGAGCTCGCCGCGGCGGACGGTGCGCCCCCGCCCGAAGAACACCCTGCCAGTACATGAGCGATCAATGTGCCGCATAATAAAAGTATGGTCAGTTTCTTTTTCATGTCATGCCTCCTTACCTTTCATGTAGGGCTTTTGTTCACTGTTTCTGCGCACAAAAAATGCGCTGTTGCCTGAAACCACAATAGCGCATTTTTCATCTCTCCACATCCTACAAAAGGGGGGTTTTGAGGCGGGCTGTTTATCCGGTTTTATCAGATGCCCATACCGCTATGCTATACTCTTTCCGCCTGTTATTTGGCCTTAGCCAAACGAGTATTGAACTTCTCTTCGCTTTCGCCAAGTTGTTCCGCCGCTTGGGCAATAGAGATCGTGCCTTTTTTGACAAGGCTGATCAGCATTTTAATGCCACCTTTTTGTTCACCCTTTTGTTCGCCTCTACGTTCTGCCTTTTTTATCAGTTTTTCCGACGGTAATTCTAATATTTCGCCACCCATTGTCTTTTGAACCTCCTTCCGCATTTTATTTTGGTTCGCCAACAAATAATCCGATATATCCGTAATCAACTTTGTCAGATCTTTGTATAGTAATGCCTTGTTCTTTTTAACAGTTTCTCGCTCCAGGCGTTTCCGGATTGATTCCAGTTCTTTCAGAAACGCGTCCAGGCGTTCTTTGCTCTCCTCTATCTTCGCAAACTCCTTTTGGTAGCGCATAATGTAATACGGCAGGAACAGGAGCAGCTTTTTTTCGAAGATTTCATCACTTGTGTAGTCCTGAACGTTGATAATGCGCGACTCATAGGCAATGCTCTTGCCGTTCGGAAACTCAACCAGAACGCGATGTTTATCCGGTCTGTTTTTATTATTCCGCAAATATACTACGCAGGACTCCGGAAAACGAATCTTATATGTGCTCCCGCTCTTTTCCGCCCTCCCGGCAGCGATGGCAAAGTCGTACTGTATCATTCTGAGTGCCATCGTCTGGTCTTCGGTCGACTGCAGTTCAATATGATACAGTTTATCCCCGATCCGGAAGATGGAGTCTGTAATCACTTTCCCGTCCTTTTCATAAAACTCATTTCGCAACTGTTCAATTTTGCGATCAGAACGGTAGTTGGTGCCAAACACCTCGTTGATGAGCGGAATCATCAGCGCCGGCATTTTGGTGGCCATGGTGCGGTAGACGGTGTCAAAAATCTGCTTGTTATTCTTTTTGTTTCCTCTTTTGACAACGATCTTTTTCCGTTGCCCCTGTTTTCCGTTGTTTTTCCGATCTGTCATGACTTGATTATAGCATATTTAAGGGGTTTCTGCCATATTATTATCCCTCTAATCGCGCCATTCAGGTAGCCCGCTGAACCCTCAGGTACAGATAGTTACTTTTTCAAAGCAGCCCGACCGGGATGGTACGGATGCCCTCTGCCAGTATACTCAACTCCGGGTAATTGCAAATGATGCCGCCCTCCCCGATCCCGACAGTCGGGAAAAATGTTTTTAATGTACGGAAGGTTTTTGCATCTTTCACATTAGGGGAAGCCGTCTTTTTGATTTCGACGGGATACAGTGTATTATCACGGTAAAAAAGAAGATCCACCTCCTGCTTGTCCGTATTTCGGAAAAAATACATATCCGGTTCTTTTCCGGCGTGGTACCATGATTTGAGAATTTCCGTCACCACCCATGTCTCAAAAAGATTACCCGCCATGGCGCCGTTTGCTGCCGTTTCCGGTGTCAGCCACCGGCCCAGGTGGCACACCAGACCGGTATCCGTAATATATGCCTTCGGTGTCTTCACGATCCGTTTATTGATATTCAACGAAAACGGTTTCAAAAGATAAACGAGACCGGATGCCTGCAAAATCGAAAGCCAGCGTTTTGCCGTCTTGTCATCGATGCCGCAGTCCGACGCCATTGCATGCAGATTCAGCAGCTCTCCCGTTCGTGCGGCAAGCGCGGTCATAAAACGCATAAACGCAAGCGTGTCACCTACCTGGGTAAGCTGCCTGACATCACGTTCCACATAGGTATTCACATACGCGGAATAATATGCATCCCAGTCCATCCGCGGATTTGCATTCAGCTCCGGAAGAGACCCTCTGTGAATCCGCTTCCACAAGTCAGTCTTTTTTTTCTTCAAAGAGGACTGCCTTGCCTTCAGAAAGTATGCGGAAGGAAAAAACGGTTCATCAAATGCATCCCCTGCCAGCTCCCGGGCGGAAACACCAAGCAGATTCAAAATACCGATCCTGCCCGCAAGCGATTCACTCACCCCCTGCATCAGTTCATATTTTTGTGAGCCGGTCAGAATGTACATGCCGGGTTTCCGGCCGCTGTCTACCATGTATTTGATATCCAGAAACACATCCGCATCCCGCTGGATTTCGTCCAAAATAAGCGGCGTGCCGCGATCAGAAAAAAATCCGCGCGCATCTGTACGCAGGGCGGATAACACGACCCTGTCATCCAGCGTCACATAGGGGATATCAGGAAAGCGTTCCCTCAGGAGCGTACTTTTGCCAACCTGTCTCGGGCCGGTCAGAAGTAAAACGGGGAAGTCCTTTGACATTCTTCGGACCGTCTTTTCCATGTGTCTTGCAATATACATATAAACCTCCGTTATTATGGCTTTTTATTCCATTTTAACAGATTTATATGTTTCGTCAAGACTCATCCGTGCCTTACGCGACCTGTCCGCCGCAGGACGTGCAAAACCTCGTACCCGGTGCGATCTGTGCCTGACAGAACGGACAGCTCGTCGCCGCCTGCATCTGGGGTTGCTGCATCTGCGGCTGCATTTGGGACTGCTGCATCGGCATCCCCTGCGCCATCTGCGGCTGTTGCATCATCTGTCCCTGCATGGGCATTCCCTGAGGCATCTGCTGCGGCATCCCGTAGCCACCCTGCATCTGAGACTGCATCTGCGGCTGCATCTGCGGCTGCATCTGACCCTGCGGTGTCCACTGCGGCGTAAAGCCCGCCCCCTGCACAGGCACTCCGTAGCCTCCCTGCATGCCGGGCGCGAATCCTCCCTGCGGAGGCGCCATCCCGGCCATCTGGTATACGGCATTTTTGATCTCCTCACCGAGCATCACATACTCGTTAAACTTTTCTTCCCCGCTCCGGATCCCGACCGAGCTGCTGCGCACGCTCCATCCGGCGGCCGCCGCGCCCATCATCCGGTTGCCCGCGCTCATCGAGCGCTCGCCGACCTTGACATAGCCGTTGGAGAGCGAGTAGCTGATCTCGTTGAAATAAGGCGTACTGACATGGATATTTACGTGAAAATCATAGCTGTATTCATAACGCGGCGGATTGTAGCTGACCTGCTTTCCGTCCTTGGTCTGCTTGAGCTCGTGGCGGCTCTCCTGCATGTCGAGCGTGCATCCCGTCGCCTGGGAAAAATCAAGGACATCCGGATTGGCCTTCATGAGATCGGAGGCGCTTGTCACCATAAACTTTCTCGCGTTATCATCGATGAGGAGCTTCGTCGTATTACCGATCGAGCGCGTCGTCTGAAACATCTGCACAGCCTGACGGTTTTGCTCGCGATAAGCGAGCTGCTCGTCGAGCTCTGCTTTGGATGCCTGCTTGCGGCTTTTGTACCAGGGAGAGAGCTTTCCCGCGCACTCCTTGCACATGTTGCCCTCCGCGTACTTTTTGTTGCCGAGCATGCCGATATTGCCGCCGCAAAAATCACAAGTCTTTTTGTCAAATAATCCCATGGTGACCTCCTTTTTTTCGTGTTATATTCCTGTATCAGAACAGTCCGCTGGTCGTAAGCTCCGGATCAGGTGCATGGTATTCCGCACTTTCCGGTCATTGTTTCCTGCGCACATAAAAATGCGCTATTGCATAAAACTACAATAGCGCATTTTTCATCTCTTCACATCCTACAAATGAGGGGTTTTACTTTAGTCCAGGGAAATAAACTCCAGTCCGTCAGACGAAGGCTTTTTGATCGTGAACATCCTGCCCGGTTTGCCGTAACCGGCACGTAAGAGGAGGAAGGCCGCACACAGCGCCGTAAGCATCACCGATACGTGCAGAGCAAGCGGGAAGTCCTCTCCCGTCTGTCCCGTGCGTGCGTTCTCCGCGAGCTGTCCGTCGGTGCGCCTTGCGCCAAGGACCTGTTCACCGGCGGTCTGCGCCACTCCCTGGGCGGGTGCGCCGGGGGTCGTCTGTTGTGCGGCTGCTGCGGCGGTTGCACCGCCGTCGCCCGGTACGTTGTTGACCGTATTGTATGTAGTATTGTTCGTCGTGTTATTTGTCGTGGTTGTCGTGGTGGTCGTCGTCGTGGTGGTCGTACCGCCCCCGGTCGTCGTCGTACCGCCTCCGGTCGTCGTGGTCGTACCCCCGCCGGTCGTCGTCGTGCCGCCGCCGGTCGTGGTCGTACCTCCGCCGGTCGTCGTCGTGCCGCCGCCGGTCGTCGTCGTGCCGCCGCCGGTCGTCGTGCCGCCCCCGGTTGTCGTGCCGCCCCCGGTTGTCGTGCCACCCCCGGTCGTCGTGCCGCCCCCGGTTGTCGTGCCGCCCCCGGTCGTCGTGCCGCCCCCGGTCGTCGTGCCTCCGCCTGACCCCGACCACGGGATCGTGACGGTTTCGATCACATATCCGCATTCCTCACAGCGGATTTCCTCTTTGCCGTCTGTCTTCGTCTCCGCATCCGGTTCCTTGACCCGTACCGGTTCGGATGCGCTATGTGATTCCGCTGCGTCTGCCGCACCGCAGTCTTCACAGACATGCCAGTGTCTTTTGTCATTGTGTGACCATTCTTCTTCCACATGATCATGCTCACATTCCTCGTCATGATCGCATTTGTCCAGGCACTGATCATCCTCATAACACCAATGGTCGTCAAACTCCCAGGATTCCACGCAAAGATCATGCTCGCATCCGGCGTCCTCCGTACGTGCCGCACAGCATTCTTCGCACAGTCCGCACCAGTCGCACAGCTCATCCGGGTCAAAGCAGTCCCCGCATTCTTCGCAGAAATGATCCTCCCAGTCCTCTCCGTCCGGACAAAAATCGTGTTCGTCGCAGTGGTAGTCCGCGCGGCAGTCTTCGCATTTGCCGCAGTCCTCACAGATATCATCGCATTCGCTGCAGCGCTCGCCGCAGTCTGCGCAAAACTCCGCACATGCGCTGCAGTGTTCCCCACAGTTTTCACAGACGCTGACGCAGTCACTGCAAAGAATACAGTCGGGACAGTACGCGCCCGCCATGGCCAGGCACTCCCCGCAGTCATGGCAGTGCAGGTCATTGTCCATGGCGCAGTTATGGCACATCTCACATTCGTCACAGTAGCCTCCGCCGCATTCGTCACAATGTCCGCACTCTTCGCACTTGATGGAATCTCCAAAGCCTTCCACAAAACAGTTTCCGCAGTCTTCACAGGCCGCGCCCTCTTCCAGATGACACTCCAGACAGGCATCGTCACAACCGCTGTTGCACTGTCCGGCGCAGTCAAAGCAGCGTTTGCACAGCATACACCGGTCATCGGAATCCACATGCTCCCCGCAGTCCGGGCAATGATATCCGGCATCGACCGCGCAATCGTTACACAGGACACACTCCTCACACCATTCGTAACAGGCCGAGCATACATCCCCGCATCCGTCGCACAGAAAATGGTCATCCACCAGACACTGGCCGCAGTTCGGGCAGGCAAGATCCTCTTCCAGATGACACTCCAGACACAGATGGGAATGCCCTTCCGAGCATGACCCGCCGCAGTTTTCATAGCACCTGCCGCATTCTTCACACAGCGCATCCTCCTCAAAGTGTTCTCCACAGTCGACGCAGTGTGAGCCTTCCTCTATGGCGCAGTCCCAACACATCACGCAGACGTCGCAAAAACCTTTCGCTATCACTGAACATTCCCCGCAGCCGATGCAATGATACTCATTTTCCTCTGCACAGTCTTCACACATCATGCAGTATTCACAAATTGCCACATCTTCCTCACAGGCGTGGCAATACTCGCAATGGCTGTCTTCCGACCAGCAATCGTCGCAGACCCCGCATACATCGCACAGATGGGCACGAGAATCACATTCGCCGCATTCCCTGCAGTGTTCCTTGTCATCGATCGCACATTCGACGCACTTCCCGTGATCCTCGCAGTAATCCTCTTCGCTTTCACAGACATCGCACTCACTGCAATGATGCTCGTCCCCGCAGCCGTAACCTTTCGCGCAATGCGGGCCGTATTCGCACAGCCAGTCGTCATAGCGATATCCGCCGCAATGCTCACAATACGTACCGTCCTCATAATCCGCATGGGACGTGAACGGCACGGATGCGACCGCCAGCATCATACACAACAACAAAACCAACAGTTTCTTCGGGATGCCGATCCCCCTTCGTCTACCCTTTTTCATCGTTTTCCTCTCTTTCACTGCAGTCGGGCGTCACAATAACGCACACTTTTCCGTCTACAAAAAAAGAATACCCCTTGCGGATATTCTTTTTTACCAACCTGGGTTGGGTTTTTTCTCTCGTTTGGTTTTTATTTTTTTTTGCCTCTGCTTTTTATGATACCCCTGTTTCCGGCCATTGCCCGGCAAACGGACTGCGCATTCTTTTCTTTTTTCAGTCCGCGATCACGATTCCGAGCTCCCTCGCCCTGACGGCAAGCGCCGTACGGGTACGGAAGCCGGTCTTGGACATGATCTCGTTGATATAGCTCTTGACCGTCGAGGGAGAGATACAGAGTCTTTCCGCGATCTCCGTATTGGTGCTGCCGCGCACGATCTCCCTGAGCACATCGTGCTCGCGCTCCGTCAGCAGGTCACTGCGGATATCGCCAAACGGCATGCCGGGCGCACGGTCGGGATAGATCGACTCTCCCTCCATCGTACGATGCATGACCTCGAGGATGGAGGTACGCGCGCCCTCCTTATACCAGAAGCTTTCCGCACAGGCCTGCCTTGCCCGCCGTATAAAGCTGACCTCCGGCATGCTTGTAACAATGATGATTTTGACGTCAGGCGACTCCTGCTTGATCCTCGCCGCAGCCTCAAGACCGCTTGCACCCAGCTCCGTACAGACATCCATCAGAATCAGATCGACGCCGCCCTTTAAGCAATACGCCGGCGCAAGATCGGCATTTTTGACCCGTCCGCACAGATGAAACGCATCCGACGCATCGATCAGGGTTTCAAACATCTGCGCGATCAGGTCCTGGTCCTCCACGACCAGCACGCCGTGTGTTTTTGTATTTTTTTGTGTTGTCACACTCACCGGCGCAGTCATCCGGTCACTCCTTCCACGTTAAAGTCCCCCCTTTTTACATCTCCTGCCTGTAAAGCACTGCCGTCACGTCTCCCGACGCGTAATGCATGGTGAGGACCATCTGGTATGAGCCGCCCATCTCTTCAAGGAAATACAGGTCCGCCAGAAGGTATCCGGTATCGTCCACCAGCTGCCAGGCAGGCTGGTCGGGATTGCCGTTATAGACGACCTCGCCCGTATGATAATCACCGGTGGTGCCTAAGATCATCTCAAAACTGCCGCGGTAGGCATACATCCACAGCTCATCTCCGTTTTCGAGATTCAGCCAGACGCCCTCCCTCTCCTCCGTTTCCGGAGCGGCGTACACGGGGCCCGAATAGGCCGCATAAGGCAGGACAAAGGCGTTTGCAAGCGGGATCCCTCCGATCTCGTCAACCGTACTCCACGGTCCGTAGGGCGAGGGTTTGGCATAGGCGATGAGATACTCTCCGCTCTCTTCCACTTCAAACAGGACATAGTGGAGGTTATCCGTATGCGTCATGCGGATCACCGTCCCGGCGGGATACGTCTTTGTGCCGCTTTCCATAATGGAAACGCCCATTCCGTCCCAGTACGGTGCAATGAGTGGAACCGCAAGCGTAAATGACGGCTGCTCTCCCGTGACCCTGTAATCGGAGGGCGTATCCGGTGCCATGAAATGAGGCGCAGGCAACCCGTCCTCTCCGACCGAGTTTGAGCGTACACAAAACACCCTTCCCTCGGCGAACGGATTGTCCAGAATAAAGCTGATAATCCCTGTATGGAAATCAGCGGGATTCAGCGGCGGATAATCATCCGGTTCAAACCCTTCCTCCGTGCTGCCCGTATGATACAGCCCGTCCACTTCCACCTCATATACCTCGAGCGAACGCACGCGGTATTCTCCCTCGTGGCAAAGATACAAAAAGGTTTTTCCCTGCGACTTTGCAAGATAGACCTCCGTACCGAAGTTCATGTACGGGTCGATATCGCCTCCGTCATCCGTGATCTCTTCCTCTCCGTACAGCACTTTGACCTCTCCGGTATACAAGGTGTAGGAAACGCCGTATTCCGCGATCTGCCTCAGCGGCACCTCTACGCGCAGCGGCAAGGACCCCTCCCCCGTATCGATCAGATAGTCGGTCTCCGTCTCAATCCGGGCAAAGTATTCCTCCGGCAGATCGGTATAAGAGGCTTCAAAAATCTCCGGTGCCATGGTATACGGCACGGTCACTTCAAAACAATCGGAAAGCACGGTATATCCGCCGTTTGCCTCAAACGCGCGCATCGCGTCATACGAGGCAATCTCGTCAAAAAACATCATCCGCAGCCCGAGATACGACGGCGACCAGGTATAGACGCTGTCCGCATACAGCCGGTTGCCTTCGAGGATGCTTTGAATGTCCTTTGCGAGTTGCTCCCTGCTCTCAAACAGATCCCCGGCCGCTGGATTGGGGCAGTTGTCGACATATCTTGCATAGATCAGGTCCGCAGTCAGTACGCTCAGCGCTTCGATGTCCTTCACCACATCCGTCAGTGCGATTTCCGCACCGGTTTCGGCATCAATATTGTATGTGGTAAACGACTTGTCCCTGACATCCGCAAAATACGCGCTTCCCGCGTTATCGGTATCACGCCTGAACGACAGGGATAATACCCGGGAGTCCGCACGATACAGCGTGCAGTCCTCCCCGGTCCATACATACATATCCTCGTTTGTTTTCGCTTCGCGCTCGGCCGTCAGGTGCATGTCGCGCACCCTGGTAGCTGTTTCTTCTCCGATGCGGGCAAGAAACCGTTCCGCTCCTTCCGGGAGATACGGTTCCGTTGATGTCACCACGTCATACGTATGGAAAAAGGCGCTCCCGTATTCCCCGCGGCTGACGCTGTCATAAGTCTGTTCAATCGAAATCTGATAGTGCTCGATGGACGGATCCGTACGGTTGACAACAGAATCGGTGGTATCCTCCGGCTGTTCTTCGTCTTCTTCCCCTTCATCCGCCCGGCTTCTTCCGGTGCTGTTGCGCACGGAGGTTCGAGGCGACCCCGTATCCCTTGTGCCGGTATTGCCTGCGCCGCAGCCGGACAGGAGGGACGCTGTCATAATCAGGATCAGGATGATGCTGTATGCTTTTTTTGCTTTCATCTGTTTTCTCCGTATCCTCCGTTTATGCAAGGCTGTACTTTTTGCGGCTCTTCCAGACACGTCTGCGGACGTAGTCTCTCTTCATCCTGAAAAGGACGGTCGCTGCGGTATTTTTCACAGTCCCTGCGGTGCGTCTGATCTGCTTCATCGTGCCTTCTCCTTTGCTTATGTGATCATGCGTACAAAAAATGCGCTGTTGCCTGATACCACAATAGCGCATTTACCCTCCCCGCACATCCTACATTTGAGGGGGTTTTCACCAGCATCTGTGTTTTTCCGGATGCAATACCTCAGGCCGGCTCCATCAGCTCCTCCATCCGGCAAAACAGCGCCGTGGCGAAGCATCTCCAGGTGCGGTAAATGACGCGCGGAATCAACCTATGGTTGTCTGTATGCAAATTTGTTTCGATTGTATTCAACCGCTGGTTTTTGTATAATACAATCACAAGTTGTTTTCCGGCATACCGGCTTTGATGAAAGGACATACCACATGACACTCGGCGAAAACATCTCAAAACTGCGCAAGGAACGCGGTCTGACACAGGAACAGCTCGGAAAGGCCCTGCATATTTCCGCACAGGCTGTCAGCAAGTGGGAAAAGGGCGGCTCTCCCGACGCGGAAATGCTGCCGCGGATTGCGGACGTCTTCGGTGTCACGACAGATACGCTGTTCGGCAGGGAGACAAGGGAGAAGACGGATGCCGTGGATTTTTTGCAGACGCATCTCAATACCTTTCCGCATAACAAAAGAATGGAGGAGCTGTTCCGCATTCTCTGTCATGTATTTCTGGCCAGCACCACACTCGACCAATTAACCGGTTTTCTGGACTCTGTAATGGAACTTCCCATTACAAAGAGTTTTTTGGAACAGCCGGGGACGGAGAAAGGCGAGTCTCCCGCATGGATGCGTTCGGGTCTTGTTCTCCCGGAAGGGATGATGCTCGGCGTTCTCGCCAAGGACTGTCCCGTGTTTTTGCTGATGCCGGAGCCGGAGGGCGGTTATGATCCGCTGTTCGCAGACGATGAGGCCTACAGGGCTTTATTTGAAACACTTTCTGCACCGCATGTCTTTCGCACGCTGCATGCGCTCTATCGCCTGACCCATGCGGATACACATCCGCATACGGCTGCGGCCGTTGCCAAAAAATTGCAGCTTCCCGAAAAGGAGACGGCTGAGGCACTGGCAAAGCTTGCCGTGCACGGACTGGTCACGGAATCACAGATTGAACTGGCCGAGGGCGGCGTCAGCGCCTACATTTTGCATGACAACGGCGCCTTTGTTCCCTTCCTGTTGTTTGCCAGATGGCTGATGGAACAGCGTGACTATTGGTTCTACTTCTGGCGCGACAGAAAGCATCCGATGCTGCAACATCAGCCTGTGAAAGACAACTGATTTCGGAGGTATCAGCGCATGAAAAACAAAGAATTGACAAGGCCCTACTACGCTTCCTTTTACCAAAACAACCGCCTGCCCTTTTTTGCGTCCCTGCTGTTTTACTGCATCCTGTCCCTTGACGGGCCGATGATCTCCTGGATTTTGGGCGGTGCCACGGACGCGGCCGCGCAGATGTCCATGCCGGGGATGATGCGCTTCATCCGTATCGTGCTCGTCTTTTTTCCTGCCATGTTTTTGACGTTGACGCTGTCCTACCGCTTCAAATCCGTCTATGTGAAGCGCGGCATCCTGCAATACAAAAACCTGGCCTTCCGGAACATGTCGGAGAAAAGAGTCAGCGCCTTCTCCTTGCGCAACACCGGCGGATATCTTTCCGCGCTGACGAACGACATCGCACAGATCGAGGAGGATTATCTCTCGAAGAGCGTCAATCTGGTTTATCAGATTCTGCAGTTTTTGATTGCTCTTGGGATGATGCTGTATTACTCCCGTGTGCTGACGCTGGCCGTCGTCGCGATGGTGATCCTTCCGGCGCTGGTATCCTCCGTCATGGGGAGGGAGCTCGCAAAGCGCACCACGACAGTCTCTGAGAGGAACGAATCCTTTACCGCAAGGCTGAAGGACCTGCTCTCGGGTTTTTCCGTCATCAAATCCTTTAAGGCGGAGGCGCATACCCGTGAGATTTTCTACGCGGAAAACGAGACGCTGGAGGAGGCAAAGAAGCGGAAACGCTGGTGGGACGCCCTTCTGAGCGC
Organism: Lachnospiraceae bacterium; assembly: GCA_017448245.1. Taxonomy (GTDB): domain Bacteria; phylum Bacillota; class Clostridia; order Lachnospirales; family Lachnospiraceae; genus Butyrivibrio. The sequence goes on from JAFSLV010000041.1 coordinate 54,483, forward strand.
CTGCTCCGGCATGGCTGGTGGCCTGACACAGTTTGTCGTGATGTTCCTTGGCGCTTATCTGACGATCACCGGACAGATTTCGCTCGGCACGGTCATGATCTTTATCAACCTGATGGGAAGCTCGCTCCTGCCGCCGCTGCAGATGGTGCCGGAAATACTGGCCAAACGCAAGGCTGCAAAGGCGCTGGTGGAGAAATGTGCTGAGATGATGTCCGCGGAAGACGTGCGGGAAAACCGCCTGCAGGTATCCGCAAGACTGACGGATGCCATTGCACTGCAAAACGTAAGCTTTGGCTACGAGGAGGACAATCCCGTTCTGAAGGATTTGCATCTGCGCTTCGAAGCCGGGAAGAGCTATGCGATTGTCGGCGCGTCCGGCAGCGGCAAGTCCACCCTGTTGTCCCTGCTGATGGGCATTTATGACGCTTATGACGGTTCCCTTCTCGTGGACGGTAAAGAAATGAAAGAGATCGATCACGATTCCCTGTATGACCTGGTCAGTCTGATTGACCAAAATGTCTTTCTGTTCGATGATACGATCCGCAATAACCTGACGATGTTTGCGGACTTTGACGACGAGAAGGTGCGGGATGCGGTACAAAAGTCCGCGCTCTCGGACATGATACTATCGCGCGGCGAAGACTACCTCTGCGGCGAAGGCGGCAGCAATCTTTCCGGCGGCGAAAAGCAGCGCATTGCCATTGCAAGGGCGCTGCTGCGCGAAACAAAGGTCCTCCTGATCGACGAGGCGACCAGTGCGCTGGACGCGGAAACGGCGGCGCACATCAATGAAACCATCGCCTCCCTTACAGGCTACACGCGCATTGTCATCACGCACCGTCTGGACGAGGCGCAGCTTTCCCGCTTTGACGAGATCATCATGCTCAAAAACGGAACGGTTGCGGAGCAGGGCGATTACGACACGCTCTGCTCCAGGAAGTCACCCTTCTACGCCCTGTGCGCGCTGTCGGCATGAGCCGGCCCCGGCTGATGCCGGCCTGCCAAAAGGCACGTGCCGTCGCTACGCCCCCTGCGCAGACTCCTGCCTTCTGAGATAGTCCGCCAGCTGCGGAAACGCAAAGGCCAGCTCTCCCCTGCGCGGAGATGTAATGATGCCCGCGTCGATCAGACGGGACCTGTAGGATTGCAGCATTCCATGCTTGAAGTGTGTGAGGCTTTCAATATCAGCGGTTTTAATGACACCGTCACACGCCGCCATGGCAGACAGAAAGACTCTGTCCCGATCTGAAAGCGGATGGATCATCGCCCGAAACACTTTTTCGTCGACTTCTTCCTGAACCATCTGCATCACGCGATGCAGTGTCTTGCTGCTGACAGATTTACCGTCTGTCGAAAACTTGGACAGATAATATCCCACCAGCTGTATCTGATAGGGAAACCCCTGTGTTGATTCGGCAGCCTCTCTGATGATCCCGGGTGACGCTTTGATCGAAGCTCTTTCAAACGCAGACCGGTAGTATCCCTCGACGATACCGACAGGAATCAGATCCAACTCATAACGCTTTGCGCGGTTTAAGAATGTCAGGGTCTTATAATTTAATATATCGGAAACCGCTGCGGGAAGCCCGGCCATGACGATGGCAATCTCCGTATCGATCCCGGAGAGCTCCTGATACGCGGTAGCAAGCTCACGCATTTCTTTAACGGTCGGTGTTACCTCGTCCGCCAGAATCAATACGCGTTTTCCCGCTTTTGCAAGTTTCTCGCAAATCATTTCGAGTTTGACGCGAAAACCAAACGAACGCTGTGCTTCCTCTGAAAATGTCAGCCCAAAAGAAAAACCAAGCGCCCCGGCGGATACTCCTTTAACAGACCGACGGGTTTCTTTGATATACTGCGTTCCCTCCCGTTGCAGCAGTTCGATCAGATTTTCAAGCATCGCCTCTCCACAGGTGACCCGGACAGGCACATAGTCCAGCGCACTTGCGCGATCGGCCAGTTCAAGCAACAGCGCGGTCTTTCCCATCCCTCTTTGCCCCACCAGCAGGACACTTCGATCGGCACTGCCCGGATAGCTTTGCAGTCCCTCCATGATACGATCAATGACTTCATCTCTGCCAATCAGTTGATCGGGTCTGTTCCCGAATGACGGTCGAAAGATTTCTCTTTTTGTCTTCATACAATATACTCCTGCCGCTCATCCGTGATCATCTTCAGCTTTTTCGTCTTCCTTCGTCATTTTTCGTCATTCTTCGTCATCTTTCGTCATTTTACTCCATGTCGCAGAGCGCGTCAAGCCACTGAGAACCGTCCCCTTTGACCGAAAGCATTTATACGTTATACCTCTTCGCGGAAATAGCACCGCAGCGACTTCAGCTTTGCAAGGAGTGCCTTCTCAGATGCGTCCCGAGGCTCAGACAAAAGACGTGCACAGGCCGCCCGGTCCACGATATGTGCCATCATCACGGGGTTTTCGGGCAGCACCTCCGAGTCGCCCTCCTTGGCCAGGTCGTCCTCCGCCTCCATCCTTTTGAGGTAAAGGGCATCCCGGACGCAGTAGACGTCATAGCCTTTTTTGATGTCCTCATAAGAAAGCGCCGCGCGCTTATCGTCCCTTGTCACAAAGTCACAGATCGTCTCATAGCCGAAATCCCTGTAGATCGCCTCGTCCACGGGCAGCAGAAAGCAAAAGGGGATGTGCGCCTTACGCATGTAGTCATCCGCGGCGGCAAGGACCTTTGCCATATATCCTTTTCTGCGGTTGGCCGCATCCGTTGCGACCGCCACAACGTAATACGACGGCACTTCCTTCCCGCAAACGGACAGCGTGTACGGATTGAGGTGAAGCATAGACAGCACCTTCCCCTCTGCATCCCTAAGGACGATCATGACATTGTCCCTGCATTTTTCCGCGTAATAATAATCGACGAAGGCCTTGGGGTCGTCAAAGGCCTGCTCGTAGAGCGGACGGGTGATCTGTTTGTCCGCCGCGTTTGTCAGGATATGGAGCCTTGGCATGGCGCTTTACTCCTTTACTGCCGTCATCATTCGCTGCCGGACATCGTCCGGCCGGGCGGCATGCAGTGCATTTGCTGATAAAAAAACCGCCGGGCAGAGCGCTCTGTCCGGCGGTCGTATACGTCCGGTATCTTATGCGCGGGACAGATACTCTCCCGTCCTCGTGTCGATCTTGATGACATTGCCGATCTCGACAAAGAGCGGCACGTTGACCGTGGCGCCGGTCTCGACGGTCGCGGGCTTGGTCGCGCCCGTTGCGGTGTCACCCTTAAAGCCGGGCTCCGTCTCGGTGATCTCGAGTTCCACAAAGAGCGGCGGCTCCACGGCAAAGACATTGCCGTTGTAGGAATTGATCTTGACGGTCTCGTTTTCCTTGACAAATTTCAGGGCGTCACCCACGACATCCTTGCCGAGGGAGATCTGCTCGTAGGACTCGTTGTCCATAAAGTTGTACAGATCACCGTCCTGGTAGAGATACTGCATGTCCTTGCGGTCGACCCTCGCCTGCGGAAACTTTTCCGTCGGACGGAACGACTGTTCGGTCACGCCGCCGTTGATGATGTCCTTTAACTTGGTGCGCACAAAGGCCGCGCCCTTGCCGGGCTTGACATGCTGAAACTCGATGATCTGGCACACGCTGTTGTTGTACTCGATGGTAACACCGTTTCTGAAATCGCCTGCGGTTATCATGTAAATTACCCCCGTTGTAGTGTTGTATCGCAGTCACATTTTATCATACTTGGCGCTGCAGGGCAAATGGCGTCTATCCTTCAAATTTGTATCCGATCCCCCAGACGGTCCGGATGGCGCTGCCCTCGGGGCCGAGCTTATTGCGCAGTTTTTTGACATGGGTATCGATCGTCCTCGCGTCTCCGAAATAGTCATAATTCCAGACCCGGTCGAGGATCTTTTCCCTCGAGAGCGCCATGCCCTGATTCTCCATAAAAAAAGACAGGAGTTCAAATTCCTTATAGGACAGATGCACCGACCGTTCACCGCAATTCACGACATGGGCGGCCTTGTCCAGTATGATGCCTCCGCCCTCGAGGACAAAAGGTGCGCCGGACTCATGCGTCGCAAGGCGTCTTAAGATCGCTTCCACCCTGGCTACGAGGATCCGCGGCGAAAAAGGCTTGGCGATATATTCGTCGACACCGATCTCAAAGCCCTTGAGCTCATCCTGCTCCGTCCCCCTGGCTGTCAGGATGATGATCGGAACGGACGAACTCTGCCGGATCCTTGACGCGACCGCAAGGCCGTCAATTCCGGGCATCATGATATCGAGAATCACAAGGGCGATCTGTTTGTCCGAGAAAAAGATGCGCAGTGCGGTATCTCCGTCCGCCGCCTCCACGATATCATAATCCTGCCGGACCAGATAGTCCCGCACCAGATGGCGCATACGCGCCTCGTCATCCACGATCAGGATTCTGGATCGTTCCGCCATATCAGACCGGCACTCCTCTGCTGTTCAGAAACATATTGGTCAAAAGAAGCATATATTCCGCGGATTCGATCTGTGTATTGACATCCCTGAGCTCCGGTACAAAATCCGGGCGCTCCAGATCCACGCCGCGCAGCTTGATCAGATTGTCCATGCGGATCCAGGCTTCCTCTGGAAACGCCTCTGTCCCCACATGAAACTCACTGAATACCTCAAAGCATTCGTCCTGTGTCTCGGGCAGCGCCGAATCGATCGCAAGTGCCGCCTTGATGCCGTAGAGCATCGCATAATAGGCAAGCTCCGCACAGTCTCGGTAGGTGCTCTTCGAGCCGGAGGAATGCTTGGCCGCCTCCAGCTTTTCCTCACCCAGCTGATACAGTTCGATTGCCTGTTCCTCCGGGGTCTTTTCCTCACCATCCATACCCATGGGATTGTATACCTCCGTGTTTGATTTATTGGTTTTGTATATTTAATTCTCTTTCCTTTTCGCGGATGACCTGCTCGCGGTCACGCAGCTGCTGCTCATACTCGGCATAGCGGTTCTGCATGTTGCGCTTGTAGTTGATCATGTTGTCCGTTTCCCCGAGCCAAATGATCGCAAACATGACGATCACCAGAGCAAACAGCATGATGTTACAGGCAACCGAAGCGATGGTGAACGGCTTGCCGCTCAGTGCGGATTCCTCCCGCTTTCTTTTTTCCCTGCGTGCAGGCGCCTCGGGTGCCTCCTGCGGCGTATGGGTAAAAGAAACCGGCAGCGGGATCGGCATCAGCTCGATATCCGCCATGCCCATCTTTAACAGTCTTCTGCGCAGCTCGTGCAAAAAGGACCATCCGACCGGGGTGGAAAAGATCTTGTTCTGGATCGACTTTTCATAGACCGCATTGAGCGCCGTGGCAGTGGTATATCCGACGTGACTCTCCAGATAGGTGATCTTGGATGCATCGAGCTTGGCCTTCTCCGCATCCTGCGGTGTCAGAAATTTAAAGCCTTCGACCTCCAGTGTGGGATTGGTCAGATTGTGATCAGCCATGGAACCGTCCCCGCCTTCCTTTCGTCATGCTTCGTCACGCCGCAGATTTTCCGCGATATAGAGAGCCGTGAAAACGCAGACACTGCGGGGCTTTAAGGTATACGTGCCCGTAACGGGTCTTCCCGCCTTTTTAAACCAGACGCCCTCTTCGTCCGCGGTGTCGACCGTAAGGAGCCACACGCCGCTGGATTTGACATGCGGCAACGTGATCTGCTTTTGTTCCCAGTATGCGTTGATTGCCAGATATACGATATCATCCGCACCGGCTCTCGTACGGTATCCCGCAAAGCGTACGCAAAAGACGCCGTCACCGCCAATCCCGGGGCGGCTTTGCGCTTCCGAATCCAGCACGCTGATAAAGGGAAAACCGCAGACGGCGGGTTTTAAGTCGGCACGAATCGCCGGATGTTTTTTGCGGAACGCGATCATGTTTCTGTAAAAGTCAAAATAGGTTTTGTTCTTCTTGAGCAGATCCCAGTCGAGCCAGGAGATCTCATTGTCCTGACAGTAGGCGTTGTTGTTGCCAAACTGCGTATTGCCGAATTCGTCACCCGCAAGCACCATCGGGGTACCGCGCGAGCACATCAAAACGGTGATGGCATTGCGCATCATGCGCCAGCGCAGATCATTGACTTCGGTATTGTCGGTCTCTCCCTCCGCCCCGCAATTCCAGGAGCGGTTGTCATTGGTGCCGTCCGTGCCGTTCCAGCCGTTCGCCTCATTGTGCTTGTCATTGTAGCTGTAGAGATCATAGAGCGTAAAGCCGTCATGACAGGTGAGGAAATTGACGCTGGAGTCGTATCCGGCATAGCCCGCATCATAGAGATCGGGCGAGCCGATCACGCGCTTGATGGCGGCATCCGAAAGCCACAGATCTCCCTTGAGATAGCTGCGCAGATCGTCCCGGTACTTGCCGTTCCATTCCGCCCACCGCTTCCAGGCGGGGAAGGAGCCGACCTGATAAAGGCCGCCGGCATCCCACGCTTCCGCGATCAGCTTGACATCCCCGAGGATCGGATCGTATGCCAGACGCTGCAGGAGCGGCGGATTGTCCATGGGGCTCCCGTCCTGGTTGCGCCCCAGGATCGACGCGAGGTCAAACCGGAAGCCGTCGACACGGTAATCCGTGACCCAGTATCGCAGGCACTGTACGATCATCTCCTGCACCATCGGATGATTGCAGTTCATGGTATTGCCGCAGCCGGAAAAATTGTAATACTCGCCGTTTGGCGTGAGCATATAATAGATGTTGTTGTCAAATCCCTTGAAGGAAATAAAGGGACCCTGCTCATTTCCCTCCGCCGTATGGTTGAAGACCACGTCGAGGATCACCTCGATATCGTTGACCTTGAGGAGACGGATGAGTTCCTTGAGCTCGTCGCCCTCGTGATGATAGTCGTCATGCGAGGCGTAGGAGGTATTTGGCGCAAAAAAGCTGACCGTATTATATCCCCAGAAATCGACAAGCAGATTGCCGTTGATCTCCCTGCTGTTGAGCATCTCGTCAAATTCAAAAATCGGGAGCAGCTCCACGGCGGTAACGCCGAGGGATTTGAGATAGTCGATCTTTTCGATGATGCCGGCAAAGGTGCCGGGGGCGTCCACCCCCGAAGACGGATGCTTGGTAAAAGCGCGCACATGCATCTCATAGATGATCGTATCGCTCATCGGCGTTTTGGGAAAGGGCACGTGCTGCCAGTCAAATTCGTTGCGCACGACGCGGGCATGATAGACATCGTCCGGACCGCTGCGCTCTCCCCAGATCCTCTGTCCCGCAACGACCTTGGCATAAGGATCGAGCAGGACATGGGATTTGTCAAAGAGCAGTCCCTTCTTGGGCTCCCACGGCCCGTCCACCTGATAGGCATATTCCATGTCCTCGATATTGAGACCGAAGACAAACATCGAATACACCTTGCCTACGCGGTATTCCGTCGGAAAAGGAATCCTTGCGAAAGCCTTTTTTTCTCCGCGGTGATACAGATTGAGGATGACGCCGGTAGCCCCGTTGGAATAGACCGTAAAATTGACGCCATCCGGCATCACAGTGGCGCCGGGCGTGTCATAGTAGCCCGGACGGATACGGAATCCGCCGACCTCCTTTAAGGCAAGGATCTGTCGTTTTTCTTTGCGGGTCCTTTTGTCTTCCATCAACCGTCGTTATGCGGGATACGCGCCGTTTGCGGTATCGGCGGAATGCAGATCCACCTTGGTCTGTTGTGCCTGACGGTATTTAAAATAGTCCATCGCCACCTGAGGGAACAGGGCATAGGACAGGGTATCTTCATCCTGCTGCTTGTATTCCTTGACCTCGTCTTCAAATTTGGCCAGCCCCGGTTCGAGCAGATCCGCCGGACGGCAGGTGATGACCTCGCGGTCCCCGATGATCTTCTTTTGCACCTCGGGATTGATCGGCTTGATCGTCTGTCCGTAATTGCCGGAGACCAGGTCCTTGGTCTGGTCGGTCGCGACCTTGTAGCGCTCTCCCATCAGCACGTTCATGACGGCCTGCGTGCCGACGATCTGGGAAGAAGGCGTCACCAGCGGCGGATCGCCAAAGTCTTCGCGCACCCGCGGGATCTCTTCGAGCACGTCGCGGTATTTGTCGAGGGCATTCTGCTCCTTGAGCTGGCTGACCATGTTGGAGAGCATGCCGCCGGGGACCTGGTACTGCAGCGTCTTGATGTCGACACCCAGGACCTTCGGGTCCATGAGCTTGCTCTCTAAGCACTCTTCCCTGTACGGCAGGAAATAGTCCGCGATTTCCGCAAGCAGATGCTGGTCAAGACCCGTATCATAGGGCGTTCCCTTGAAGGCCTCGACCATGACCTCGACGGAGGGCTGGGATGTGCCGAGGGCCAGCGGGGAAATCGCGCAGTCGATGATATCCGCACCCGCTTCCGCGGCCTTGAGATACGACATCGCCGCTTCGCCGGACGTATAGTGCGTATGCACGTCGATCGGCAGGGAGGTCGCGCTCTTCATCGCCTTGACGAGCTCATAGGTTGTATACGGCAGGAGCAGTCCCGCCATGTCCTTGATGCAGATGGAGTCCGCCCCCATCGCCTCGATCTCCTTGCAGATATTCATCCAGTAATCCATCGTATAGGCATCACCCAGCGTATAGACGAGTGCGATCTGCGCGTGGCCGCCTTCCTTTTTACAGGCTTTGACCGCGGTCTCCAGGTTGCGCAGGTCGTTTAAGCAGTCAAAGATGCGGATGATGTCCATGCCGTTGGCGATCGTCTTTTGCACAAAATACTCGACGACGTCATCGGGATAATGCTTGTATCCGAGGATGTTTTGTCCGCGCAGAAGCATCTGCAGCGGTGTGTTTTTAAAGCCTTCTTTTAATTTGCGCAGACGCACCCACGGGTCCTCTTTTAAGAAACGCAGACACGCGTCAAAGGTCGCACCGCCCCAGCACTCGATCGAGTTGTAACCGACCGCGTCGATCTTGTCGATGATCGGCAGCATCAGATCGGTCGGCATACGCGTCGCGATCAGGGACTGGTGCGCATCACGCAGGGTGGTGTCTGTGATTTTGATCTTTCCCATGTTATTTTCCTTTCTTTTATGCTCTGTTCCGGCCTGTCAGTCGAAAATGCCGCAAGCCGCGCTTATTTCACTCCGAAAATCGCCATAAAGGTACCGGCAACCACCGCCGTTCCTATGACACCTGCCACGTTGGGGCCCATCGCATGCATCAGCAGGAAATTGGTGGGATCGTATTCGGCACCGACCTTCTGCGACACACGGGCCGCCATCGGTACGGCGGACACCCCCGCGCTTCCGACGAGCGGATTGATCCGCCCCTTGGTGATCACGCACATGAGCTTGCCAAAGAGCGTGCCGGCCGCGGTACCAAAGGCAAATGCAATGAGTCCGAGCCCCACGATCTTGATCGTTGTCCAGTTGAGAAACGCCTCCGCGCTGGTCGTTGCGCCGACCGAAGTGCCGAGCAGGATGACCACGATATACATCAGCGCGTTACCCGCCGTCTCCTGCAGCTGGTGTACGACGCCGGACTCCCGGAAGAGATTGCCGAGCATCAGCATACCGACCAGCGGTGCGGTCGTGGGGAGGATCAGACATACGACGATCGTCACGATGATCGGAAAGAGAATCCGCTCGAGCTTGGAAACGGGACGCAGCTGCTCCATCTTGATCATCTTTTCTTTTTTGGTGGTGAGCAGCTTCATGATCGGCGGCTGGATCATCGGCACGAGGGACATATAGGAATAGGCCGCCACCGCAATCGGGCCCAGGATATCCATCTGTTGGAGCTTACTTGCGAGAAAGATACTGGTCGGGCCGTCCGCGCCGCCGATGATCGAAATGGCGGCCGCAGCCTTGTCGTTGAACCCAAGGGCGATTGCCCCGAAATACGCGGCAAAGATCCCGAACTGCGCCGCGGCACCCATCAGAAACGAGACGGGATTGGCGATCAGGGGACCGAAATCCGTCATCGCGCCGACGCCCATAAAGATGAGCGAGGGCAGGATCGCCCACTCATCGAGCAGATAGAAAAAGTGTAACAGTCCTCCCTCTTCCATGATCGGCGGATAGATATTGACGAGCAGCATACCAAAGGAAATCGGAATCAGCAGCAGCGGCTCCTTTTCCCTGGCGATGGCAAAATACAGAAAGATCAGCGCGACACATACCATCAGCACATTGCCGCCGGTCATCGTCGTAAATGCCGTCTGCCCCCACAGATTGGTCAGGGTATTTGTAATATAGTCCATGAACTTCCTCCGTTATCCGTAAAAGAAATGAGGGCCGGTCGTTAATTGAGCGTTGCGAGTACCTGACCCGCTTCACAGGGTTCACCGACACCGATATCGATCGAAGCGACGGTACCGGCCTCGGGCGCGACCATCGGGATCTCCATCTTCATCGACTCGATCGTCACCACGGTATCGCCCTTGCCGACGGCAGTGCCGACCGGCGCATCGACTCTCAAGACCTTGCCCGCGGCACCGGCCTCGATTTTGATGCTGCCTGCTCCGCCTGCGGCAGGCGCGGGAGCTGCGGGTGCGGGGGCCGCAGGCGCTGCGGCCTGCGCGGGCGCGGGTGCCGCTCTCCTTGCGCTCGAAACCGCGGGAGCACCCGCTCCGCCTTCCTCGACGGTGACTTCATATGCGTTGCCGTTCACGGTAATCGTGTAGTTTTTCATAAAAGATACCCTCCTGATATTATGCTTTTTTCCAAGATGACGCATGACGGATGCGACGGATGCTGCGGACACGGTATGTGCCGTAGTCTCTCGTCGGATCAAAATCATCGACATATGCATCCGAATAGTCTCTTCCGGCCGCGTGTGAAGACGTCATCTCCGTTTCGTACGCATGGATGGCCGCGGCGATCACCGCGATCAGCTCGTCGGTGCCGATGTCCGCGTCCGCCGTAACGAGAGCCTGTGTCTTTTCTTCCTTTTGCGCAATCTGCCCGACCGTCTTGTCGATCGCATCAAGACGCATCTGCTTGTCTTCCTTTTTGCCCTGCTGGAGCTTTCCGATCATCGGAAATACGGAAATGACCAGCGAGATGATGATCAGCACAAGGAAGGCCATCCCCATGCCGAGCAGCGTATTATAGCCGGCATTGACGATCTCCTCGCTGCATCCGGTGAGGACGAGGATGGCGGTCAGGGTCAGAAAGCCACTCTGTCTGATATGCTTCATATGCTGTCCTCCGTTACGCGCATCAGACCGCGCCGTGTTTTTTGACGGGTCTGTCTTCGCGCTTGGAATAGAGCATTTCAAACGCACCGATCAGATATTTTCTTGTGTCTTTGGGATCGATGATCTCGTCGACCACGCCCCTGGCTGCGGCGCTGGAAGCGCTGTTTTGCAGCTTTTTGTATTCCGCTTCGATTTCCTTGACGGCGTCCGCGTCCTTTCCTTCACCGAGGATCTTTGCGGCCATCTCCGCACGCATCGTGCCGATCACGGAGGAAGGCCACATCACCTTGAAATCCGCACCTTTGCCGATGCTCATCATCACGATTGCGGCAAGGCCGTATGCCGATCCGGTCGTCAGCGTGACCTTGGGAACGGTGGCGTCCTTTAACGCATAGAGAAGGGAGGCGGCATGTGAGGCTCCGTACATCTCGTCCGCCATGTCCGCGTCAAATCCCTCCGCGTCCGCAAAGACGAGCACGGGGATCCCGAAGGCATCCGCAAAGCGGATCATTCCGGCTGCCTTTTTGCAGCCTGCGGCACTCAGTCTCTTTTCATATCTGGCCGTTTCCTTCCCCTCCTCATCCGTCAGTACGCTGCGGTTGGCGATGACGGCCACGGTCTGTCCGTTCAGTCGCAGGAAGCCTGTCGCCATCTCGGGCGCATAGGCTTTCTTTGTCTCGAAAAAGAGCGCATCATCGGCGATCATCGAAAGGGCTTTTGCGGGATCCGCACAGTTCTTTTCGATGCCTGAAACCTCCCGATTGAGATCGTCGTCGGCGGTGATAAAGGAATCGTCATCTTCGTTATTGGAAGGAAGCAGGGACATCAGTATCCGGATCTGACCGGGAAGCGAGGCTTCGTCGCAGACCAGGTCGATATCCGGTGTCTTTGCACTGCGGAACGCGCTTGCCGACGTGTCGCATTTTTCCCTGTAATTGTTGCTGACGGCGTCCGGCGGATTGAGGAAAAACCTGCCGTCCTTTTGTTCCATCAGGACAAAATCCGTCAGGGCGCACAGAATCGCCATCGAGCCTCCGCAATTGCCGCAGACCACGGAGATCTGCGGAATCACGCCCGAAGCGTCCGTCTGTTTGTCCGCAATCAGGGACAGGGCGCTGAGTGCGTCCGTCGCTTCCTGCAAACGCATCCCGGAAGAATCGATCAGACCGATGACCGGTGCTCCCGTTTTCAGTGCAAGATCATAGAGTCTTGCGATTTTCCTTGCGTGCATCTCGCCCACCGAGCCGTTCAGGACGGATACGTCCTGACTGTAGACATACACCAGACGGGATTCGATCAGACCGTAACCGGTGATCACGCCGTCGGACGGTGTATCCGCACGGCTGACCCCGAAATCGGTCGCGCGCGCACGCACATCCGCGCCGATTTCGACAAAGCTCAGGTCATCGAGTATGGCATCGATTCGCTGCCTTGCCTTAGAAGAAACACTCATGCTGCTACCTCCGTAGTGATTTTCATACGATGAATGGAATTGACCATACAAATACGAGTATAACACAGAAAAGACAAAAAAGATATAATAAATAAGTATGGTTGGACAGACAATACCTATCGGGACATGTGCGGGACGCGGTCAGATATCGAGTTTGACGTTAATCTCACGCTCCGCTTCCTGCTTGAACTCCTCCACCTTGACGGCATCGAGGGACGGCAGCTCCTCCAGGGAGCGCACGCCGAAAGAGCGCAGAAACTCCTCCGTCGTTCCGAACAGCAGCGGTCTTCCCGGCGCATCGAGCCTGCCGAGTTCCGTTACAAAGCCGAGCTCCGCAAGACGGTTGACCGAGTGATCGGAATTGACCCCGCGGATCCGCTCTATCTCCACCTTGGTGATCGGCTGCTTATAGGCAATGATCGAGAGCGTCTCTAAGAGCGCGTCGGTCAGCTGCACCTTCTTCGGTGTCTTGGCGATTCTGATCAGCGTCTCGTAATACTCCTTTTTGGTGCACAGCTGGATCGCCCCCTCGAGCTCGATGAGGCCGATGCCGGAGTCGTTTTTTTCGTATTTTTCTTTCAGATAAGCGATCTGCTGCAGGACCTCCTCCGGTTCCTCCTCGAGCACCTCCGCAAGGCGCGAGATCTCGACGGATTCGCCCATGGTAAAAAGGATCGCTTCGATCGCTGCCGCATACTGTTCAAAGTTCATACCGTCTCCACCTCGTTTTGTACGGTTTCTTCCGCCTGATCCGGCAAGGCATCTTTTTCTTTCAGGAGGATCATGATATCCCCGAAGGTATCCGTCTGCTCGACCTCGATCTCTCCCATCTTGATCTCCTCGAGAATCACCAGAAAGGTCACGATGATCTCCGAGCGGGAATGCTGTTTTTCGAGCAGCTGCCGGAAGCTGACCCGCTTGTGTTCCCGGACATAGGCCTTGATATAGAGCATCTTCTCGTCCATGTCGATCTCTTCGCGACGTATCTCTCCGAAATGCGCACGGATCGGATCCACCTTGTCCTTTTGCCGGCGCAGAAGGTCCTTGAGGATCTGATGGAGCTGCTCCATGTCAACATCCCCGACGAGTTCTTCGAGATCGACCGGCGGCTCATAGGACACGACCTCGTCCGGCAGATCCTTTTTTCGGAAAAAGTGCGCATCGGCGCCCATCTGCATGTCTTTGAGCTCGTAAGACATGTACTTGTACATCTTGTATTGCAGAAGCTGCTCCACAAGCTCCGCTCTCGGATCCTCCTCCTCGCCCTCCTCGTTGACCGTCCTGGGCAGGAGCATCCGGCATTTGATGTCGATGAGCGTCGCGGCCATGACGAGAAACTCGCTCGTGACGTCCATATCCTCATGCTCCATCTGACGGATATAGTCGAGATACTGTTCCGTGATCGTCACGATCGGGATGTCGTAGATATCGATTTTGTTTTTGTCGATCAGATGTAACAGGAGGTCCAGCGGGCCTTCAAACACCTGGAGTTTTACTTCGAGTGCCATGCCTCTTCCTTGCCGGGCAGGTCTGCCGGCGCTTTCGCGGCGCCTGTGCCCCTGAGTTTGATCATGCAGACCTCACCCGGATTGTTGAACCGCACATGCAGTGTATGGGTGCCGAGCCCGCAGCTGATGATCATGGTGTGGTGTCTGCCGTTTCCTTCGAGCGTATACTCTCCCGCGTCATAATGCGGAAAAAGTTCAAACGAAGGCGCGATCACGCCGCCGATCCCGGGCAGCCTTGCGATGCCGCCGTGTACGTGGCCGGATACGGTGAGGTCCGCGCCCCAGGCTGCGTAGGTCTTGAAATGACGCGGATCATGGGCGATCAGGATGGTATATTTGCCGGGATCCGGTACGCCGACCGCCTCCTTCAGGGTCTCTTCGTCCAGACAGGACCTTGAGAAGCGGCGGTAGCTTTCTGGATCGATCTCAAAGCCCGTGACGTCGACAGCCCCGCACACATCTCTTGCGGTTTCGTTACGCAGCGTCCTTGCGCCGGCCTCCGAAATCCTTGCTTCATACCGTGCATACGTGTCCCCGTAGTTGTCCGTATCCGTAGCAAGCTTGGACTCATGATTGCCCATGCCGCACAGAAAAGGGATATCCTGCGCCAGGGCCCGTACCAGTGCGACGGCCGCCTCGTCGTTACAGTCCTTTGCCTTATGGTGACAGGTGATCAGGTCTCCGGCACTGAGAATCAGATCCGGTTTCCCGTTACGGATCGCCTCCGCGAGACGCGCGTTTTTTGCACCGTAATCCTTTTCGTGCAGATCGCTGATGAGACAGACCGTCAGATCCTTCTTTAGCTTGTCCGACGCCAGCTCATACGTGCGTACCACAAAATGACTGGTATCGTGGTGCACGATGACCCAGATCCACAGGATGCACAGTGCAATTACCGAAATCACAATATTCATAAACGGTGTTCAAAAAGGAAGCCCGTGATTTAGTGGCTAAACCAGGGGCTTTTTAAACGATTAATTGTGTTTGCGCTTTCTGGCGGCTTCCGACTTTTTCTTGCGCTTGACGCTGGGCTTTTCATAGTGCTCGCGCTTGCGGATCTCCTGCTGGATGCCGGCTTTGGCACAGCTCCTCTTAAAACGCCTCAGGGCGCTGTCGAGTGTTTCATTTTCTTTTACGATCACCGAAGACATCTGTATCCCTCCCTTCAGTCCCATCAGTGGCACAGACTGAGCGGGTTATTTGTCACTTCACAAGTAACTTCAATATTATAGCACAAAAAAAGCCGCCGTCAAGCGCTCCTTTCAGCGTATGATCCATGCGAGCGTGAGGCTGATCCCGTAGAGAAACGTGGCGGCCGATGCGCGTTTCATGAGCGAGGGACGCAGCGCCTCCTGCCGGATCAGGCGCGCCTGCTTAAAGGAAAAGATCATCCCGACATGGAAGATGACCAGGGCGAGAACGGCAATCGGCAGCACGGGAAATCCGAGCGTCCGGAATCGGGGCAGAAAGACCACGACAAATACCCCCATCAGGGTGACCCAGACAAACATGCAGATCCTGTACAGGACGGCGGCGCGCTCCCTGCCGAGGAGAACAGGCAGCGTCTTTCTGCCCGATGCGGTATCCTTTTCCACGTCGCAGGTATTGTTGGTCAGCATGATCATCGCGATGCCGTAGGCGACCGGCAACGTCTCCAGCATAACGGACAGGCGTACGATGCCGCCCGTAAGCGAGATATAGCAGCCAAGGGGGATGAGGCATCCCATGACAAATCCGGAGACGCACTCGCCGACCGGCAGATAGGACAGGGGTACGGGGCCTGCGGAATACAATATCACAACCACCGCACCTGCAAGTCCTGTCAGGAGTACCGGAAGGCCTCCTTTCATCACCGGAAGCACGGCCAGAACGGCCGCTGCCAGAAGGAAGCCCGTTCCGAGCATCAGTGCCTGTGCCGGCGGAATATTCTTGTATACCAGCACGGCATCCGTTTCTTCCACAGCGTCCTTTTCGGTGTCCGCTCCTTTTTTGAGATCGAAATAGTCATTGAACGTATTGACGGCACTCTGCATCAGGATGCAGATCGCAAGCAGAACAAAAAACAGGGGAAGATCCAGAGTCTTTTGCTCGCTGAAGACGATTGCCGCAGACAAAAGAACCGGTGTCACGGACGCTGCCCAGGTATGCGGTGCCGCCAGCTGCAGTGCCGTCTTAGGCGTCAGATTCTGATGCTCTTTGTCAGCCATGTCATCACCTCTTTGATCCGTGCGGTATCTTCCCCGTCCGCGCATTCCGCAAGCAGTGTCAGAGCCCGCGCGGCATAGGCATCGATGCGTTCCTTTGTGTAACCGAGCGCGTCCGCTTCCCGAATCATACGCATCACATCCCGCTCGTTCTCCTCATCCATATGTCCTTTTTTTTCCAGAATCCGTTTCAGGGCGGCGCCGTCTTTCCCCTGCAGCGTATATAACAGGGGCAGCGTATAATAGCCCGCACGCAGATCGGCATGCACGGCCTTTCCCTCACTTTTCGCATCGGATACATAATCGAGGAGATCATCCCTGAGCTGGAATACATAACCGAAACAGATCCCCAGTTCCGACAGCTTCTTCATGATCCCGTCAGAGACCGCACACTCGATCCCCGCGATCCGGAAAGCCGCCGTAAAGAGTGCCACGGTCTTTCCCCGGATCATGCCCAGATACTGCTCTTCCGTCGTATCCGCATCAAAGCGCATCTCCATCTGCACGGTTTCGCCGATGCACATCTTTTCGACCGCAAGGGCGATCTCTTCTCCGGACCGGTTCATCCCGCCCTTTAACAGGGCGCTCAGCACGCGGCTCAGTAAAAAATCCCCCGTATACACGGCGATGTTTTTTCCGTACGTTTCCTGTACGGTAGGCAGCCCCCTGCGTAAGGGGGCATCATCCACCACATCGTCATGCACGAGAGATGCCATGTGTACGATTTCGAGCAGCGCTCCCAGCTTGATCAGCTTTTCCTTTTGTGCTTCCCCCGCACCGAGCGCACGCGCGGCAAGCAGCGTCAGCATCGGTCGGATCTGCTTGCCGGGTGCCGTCAGCAGCTCCTCGATAATCGTGCGCATCGGTTGCAAAAGCCGTACATACGTCAGTGTATCGCGCATGTAGGCTTCCACACGGCTCATGTCATCGGAGAGAACCCCCCTGAGTCTTTCATATAATCCGGAGTCCTTCATGTCTTTTCCGCACTTTATCCCTGCCGGTACTCGATGCCCATGCTCCCTACGGGATAGTGCCACACACGTACGACCTTTCCGCCCGAGACCACGCGGCAGGTGCCGCATTCGAGGCATCC
Organism: Lachnospiraceae bacterium; assembly: GCA_017448245.1. Lineage (GTDB taxonomy): Bacteria > Bacillota > Clostridia > Lachnospirales > Lachnospiraceae > Butyrivibrio. The sequence goes on from JAFSLV010000041.1 coordinate 71,885, forward strand.
CTCGTGGTTAAAGATGACCTGTCCGTTTTCGTATTTGTAGAGCTCCGCGGGGCAGGCTTTGACGACGCGCATGATCTCTCTTTCGTCCTTAAAGTCCGGATCGATCTCGATATGCGGATTGTGTTCGTCCGGATAAAATTTGTTGATACCCAGTTTATCGTCAACCGACATTTTTTTCATGATTGTTCCTTTCAGTCCGTGGTTCCGGGACTCCCGGTTTACAGTGCTTTCAACGCGTCCATGCCGATGCCGGCCAGCTTAAAGATGCCGCCCGATTTTTTGAGTGCCGGCATCGCAAACTTCATCAGATGTCTTCTGGGATTGCCGTCGATCGTAAACATCTCGGAAAACACTTCCTTTGCCATGACCGGATATTTGGTAAAGATCTCCTTATGCTCCATCAGCTTCGGAGCTCTTGCGTGATGCATCATGTCGCGCATGACAAAGCTGTTGTCGAGCATTGTCTTGTAAGAAGACAGGGTCGAGGCGGAAAAATCTCCCTTTTCCTTTGCCTTGATGATTGTCTCCGCGGCCAGCCTCCCGGACTCGATCGCAAAGTCCATGCCGCGCACGGTATAGGCGATATTGATGACCATGTTGGCCGCGTCGCCCGCAAGCAGCACACCGTCCCTGTACAGCGTCGGGATCATATTGTATCCGCCCTCGGTAACGAGGTGAGCGGAGTATTCGAGGAGCTTGCCGTCCTCGATGAGCGGTGCGATCGTCGGATGCTGTTTGACGCGCTCAAGGAGCTGCGGCACGGAGTATTCGGAGTTGCCGATCTCCGAGGCCGTCAGCACCACCGCAAGAGACAGGCTGTCCTTATTGGTATACAGACAGGCACCGCCGATGCCGCCGTCCGAAGGAAAGCCCGCCATCATCCAGGCACAGCCTTCACCGGGCGCCACGCCGAAACGGTCGGAGATGACTTTTTCGTCAAGCCCGATAACTTCCTTGACGCCGACGGCGGTCTGATCCTGCGCGAGCTCTTTTTTCATGCCGAGACTCTGTGCGAGCGGGGAGTTGACGCCGTCCGCAAGGATTACAACGTCGGCCTCCATCTCTTCATCTCCGGCTTTGACACCGCAGACCTTTCCGTCTCTCACGATCATCTCGTCGGCATGGATCCCCGTGACAAACATCGCGCCTTCCGCTTCCGCTTTTTCCGCAAGCCATTTGTCAAATTTGGAACGCAGCACCGAATAGGACGCCGTTTCCTCCCTGCGCATGTCCTCATCGTTATACTCGATGGTCGTCGCCGCCGTTTCCGTCATCAGCGAGATCCGTTCTTTGGTGATCTTGCGCTCGATCGGCGCCTCGGAGGCAAATCCGGGAATGATCTTTTCGAGCGCATGCCCGTAGAGACGTCCGCCGGAGACGTTTTTGGCGCCGGCCCAGTTGCCTCTCTCCACCACCAGCACTTCCATTCCTGCCTTTGCCAGTGTCAACGCGGCCGTCGATCCCGCAAGACCCGCCCCGACAATGATCGCATCAAATCTGTCGTCGCTCACGATATGTTCTCCTTTCGTTCCCGGCAATCATCACGTTCCGTGATTCTCCGGATGTGCTTATGATACCATCCATGTTATGATTTGGGTGTCAAAAGTATTTCTTCACTATTCCTGATATACGGATTGCTCCGTTTCTTCGAAACTCCCGCAATCCTGCGGCCATTCGGAATCCGCTGCAATGCCCAAAAAACGGGCATTTTGCTACTTCCTCATGTCGGGCGGCGTCCAAAGTCATTCGACGATTCTTGCAAGCAAGATCGTCGTCATGACTTTTGACACCTGTATATCATGTTATCGTTATTATCCGCCTGACAAAAGTGCTATTTTTCGTCCGTCGCGGAAGGTATAACCTTACATCTGTGCGCGCCCCTGCGCGGGCGTCCCCTCCTGTGCGGCGGACAGGGACTGTGTCCTTCTGGTGGGAATCACCCGGAAGAAATAAACCCAGTGGATAACGGCGAGCACCACGATGACGATGCGCGCCGGCCAGGGCGCATAATAGAATCCGAATGCCTCAAATGCCGTTGCGATCGCGAGGATCTTCAGCTTTGCGGAAAGCGTCATGGTCTTTGTGGCCATAAACTCCGACAGGTATCTGTCATAGAGCCCGGTGGACGCAAACCATGCGTGAAACCGCTTTGATCCCCTGGCAAAGAAAAACAGGGTCAGCAGATACAGCGGCGTCGTCGGCAGCACCGGTAGAAAAATCCCGACGGTTCCGAGTGCCAGACAGATACATCCCAGTGCAATAAAGATCAGATTGATTGCTTTTTTCATCCTGTCCTCTCCGTATCGTGTATGCCTGATTCCCCGTCACGATGCCTTCTTGGCGGCGGCTTCCTGTTTCGTAAAAATCACGGTAATGTCCGCACCCTTTTTGAGGCCCTTTTTGCGGTAGCGCTCGATATGCTTAGGATTGGCGGGAAACCATCCCTTGACAATGCGGTCCTCCTGCTCGAAGAGTTCGATGATGCTCCACAACAATGAGCATCCGAGACTCCCGAAGAGAATGGAGATAAACGCGTTGTCCATCGCAAAGGAAATCCCGATGGAGATCGTTCCCAGTACCAGAAACACCGGCCAGCAGTTTTTGGTAAAATAGTACTCCGCATAGATGACAATCGGATGAAACAGCCCGATCATCGCAAAGCACGCAACACCCGTGATGAGTCCCGTCCAGTTCATATCGTCCCCTCCTTCCGTCTGTATGGTCTTTGATCAGCCGTAGCTGTGCAGACCGCCAAAGATATAGGTCACGCCGAGCAGGGTAAAAAGCACGGCGACAAAGCCGATGACGGCCAGATAACAGCCCTTTCTTCCGCGCCAGGCGGGTCGTAAGCGCAGATGCAGATAAATGGCATAGATAATCCAGGTGATCAGCGCCCACGTCTCTTTGGGATCCCAGGTCCACCAGCTCCCCCAGGCCTCCTCCGCCCAGATCGCACCGGTGATGATCAGAAGCGTCAGGAAGATAAAGCCGACCACGACCGAATTGAACATCATGCGTTCCAGAAAAACACCGCGGTTCTTTTTCTCTTCCGGAATGCCTCCCTGAGGCTCCTTGCGCGGCATGATGATCAGATAAAAGACAGCCACGCCGGCCGCCAGCGCAAACGCGCTGTAGGAGATGATCGCCGTCATCACGTGCGACACGCGCCAGTTGCTCTGCAACGCGGGAAGCAGGGGCCCTCCGACATCGGTCTTTCCGAAAGAAATGCCGATCAGCACGGCGCAGATCACCAGAATGACCGCCACGGGCCCGTAGGAGCGAAATCTCAGGGAGATAAAGACGGCCACGCACAAAATGGCAAAGGACAGCACGATCAGATACTCAAAAACGCTGTTCAGCGGCAGACGGCCGACCTGCATCGTACGGTTCACGACGGCGATCAGCATACACACCGCGCCCGCCGCATTCAGGACCAGACCCGCTTTTGTCAGCCATGTCCGTTTCAGAAACAGATGCAGCACATACGCCGCGGCTGCCATGATCGTCACCAGAAACGCATAATAGCTCATCGTTTCGACAATTGTAACCATTGGTTTCTCCCCCGATTATTCGTTATTTCTCTTCCGTGATCTCTTGTTTCATCATATGGCTGTAGCGGATCACAAGTCCCGCCAGCACAAGGAAAAAGCCCGTGAAAATCACCCTGACGCCCGGGTCGTATTTGGCCTGCAATCCGGTGTAATAGCCGTAATCGTCAAAGGTCAGCCACACCCCTTCCGTCACCTGCGTCTGTGCGCCCTTTTCGAGCACATTCATGGCAACGGGCTCGTCGTTTTCGGTGAGCACCCACAAAAGCCGCGGATTGTCATCCCGCATGTTTTTTACTTCCGTGATGGCCTCTCCCTCCTGATAGTCCGGATAAAAGGTCAGTCCCAGCCTGACGCTTACGGTCTCGTCCTCGACCAGCGGAATCCACTCCTCATCACGGAGTTCAAAGGTCCTTTGCGCCCTTCCGGAGGAGAGCGTTGCGGTAAATGCCCAGCCGTAGTTTTGCTGGATAACGGTCACGCCGTCATATCTGGCGGGTCCGTTGACATAAGCGGAAAGCGACGCCGACGAACCGTCTCTTTTCGTGATCGTCAGATCGGTGATGTATTGTCTGGGCGTCACCCGGTCCTCATAGTATTCCACACGGAAATCATCGATCCGCATCTCCAGTGTGCCGCTGCGGCCCGCCACCTGTGCCGTTTCGCCGACAGGGATTTCATAGTAGGTCTGGCGGCCGATGAGCCAGCTCATAAAGGCGCCCGTCATCACCACGATCAGTCCGGCGTGCAGCACTGGCGAACCCCATACATGTAAACGGAACTTTTTTTTACTCTGCCTGCGTGCCCATCCAAGCCTTCCAACGGTACACAGAATCAGATTGACGGCAAATAACGCACCGAGCAGGTACATCGGAACAGAATGAATCAGATGCAATTCCTCACTCAGCGTATCCAGTACACAGAGGACGGCAATGGCCGTCAGCAGTATCACCGTCAGCTTCAGTGACGTGAAAAAACGATAAATTCTGTTGTTAATCATTCCCTTTGTATCTTGATCCCCCGTCCGGCGCGTGGCACCGGACGGGGCTCGTACGAGACTATAATCGCTTCTTTCGGTGGCTGATTGTCGGTTGCTTATTCCTCATCCCCGTAAGACGGATAAATATTATTGCTGGGATAGAAGTCATACGTCATGTATTCGTTTTCTCCCGTCAGCGTCATCAAAAACGCCACAATCTTATTTACCTCGTCATCCGTCGGTTGCGGATGATCCGTCTGGAAGCGGAACATGGTGCGTACCGCCTGCTGAATCGACAGCTGCGTGCCGTCATGGAAATACGGCCCCGTCAGTTCCAGATTACGGAGATTCGGGACTTTGAATCTGTACATATCGGACTCGACACCGGTCTCCGCATAGCGGCCCATGTCGCCGTCCTCAATGCCGTAGCCTCTTTCCTCAAAGTACACCGCGGCATCCGTCACCGTACCGAGCAGCTCAAAGGACTGTCCGCCCATGCTGGCGCCGGTATGGCAGGTTGCACAGTAATACTTTTTGAAAAGTTCGTACCCTTGTGCCGCATCCGCTGAGATCGCAGAATCGTCTCCCATCAGATAACGGTCAAACGGGCTGTTCGGGGTGATCAGCAGTTTTTCGAATTCGGCAATGGCCTGCGTGATGGTATCCACGTTGATATTGTCCTTGCCGAAGACCGCCTCAAATCTTTTGACCATCTCCGGATCCTCGCTTAAGCGATCCGCGATGTCTTCCCAGGATTCCGAACCCATCTCGACCGGATTGGTCGGGGGTCCGGCTGCCTGTGCATGAAGATCGGCAGCCCTGCCGTCCCAAAATTGCAGTACGTTAAATACCGCATTGTACACCGTAGGCGCGCTGACGCCGCCCAGATTGCCGGTGATGCCTCTTGCGTGAGGCTGTCCGTCTTCACCGCCGTGTGACAGCTGGTGGCAGGAGGCGCATGCCAGGGTGTTGTCCCCGGAGAGTCTGGTATCATGGTACAGATCCAGACCCAGCATCGCCATCTCCATATCGACGCCGTATCCCGGTTCCGGTAAGATCATGACCGGCTCGGAAACCGCTCTCTCGAGCGACGCGTCATCCAGGTTCATGCCGTAGTTTTCGGCAAATGCCGTCACCTGAGCGGTCTTCTGCTCTCTGACCCAGTCCAGTACGATCTGCTGCTCCTCGCCGTTAAGCGAAGAACCGGGATGTACCGTCGCATAGGAAGTGACGGGCATCGAGTTGTTTCGTACGCTCTGTTCGATCTTGGCGACCGTCGGCGCATCCAACACCTCCCCCGCATTTACCTGTTCCACCACTGCCTCCAGGTCGATGAACCGATACGCATTCTGTTTATCCTGCGCAATCGTTCCGGAGACACCCGGCAAGCCCTCATACCAGACTGCCGGAGGATTTTCCGCATGACACGCCAGACATCCGTTGTTCTCGAGAACCTGCACGAATCTGCCGTCCGTTGTGTCTGCGGTGATGGCCCTGCCGCTCATGCTCACTCCGATATATGCAATGACGCATACGATCAGCGCGACAAGTACGGCCAGCCACCATTTCTTTTTGGAACTGCCTGTGTTTCCTGTTTCTTTGGTGTTTTGTTCATCAGCCATTGTGCTCTCCTTGTTTTCCAACAAAGCCAAGAAACAATTATAGTAATCTTTATTATTATAGCGGCGTGAAAAATATTTCGCAATGAAAAAAATAAACAAAATAATTATTCTTATTTTGGATATTCTGTAAAAAGATGAATTTTTAGGGAACTATTTAATTTTGCACAACAGAAAAAGGAGGGGGCCCGCCCCTCCCTTTAATCAGGAAACAACCGTGAATTCCGGCTTATTTTTGTTCCCAGGCCGCACGGATCTCCCCGTACGTGGCCCTTTTTTTGTCGTCGTACGTCGACATGTCATCCGAGGTCATCAGAACCGATCCGTACTCCACGCAGGCTTCGTAGAGCTGGATCTTCTCCGATTCATTGAGCTTGATATTCTCGTCCCTGAGGAAGAATACATCCGGATCCGACAAAAACGCACGTCCGTCGAGCTGTCTCCTCGTGATGATGTTGCCGATCGCATGGCGCGTCGAGGCCCGCTCCCTGTGCGCGAGCTTCATGAACGGCCGGTCATCCCAGTCAAGCGTGACATCCGGACCGATCCGGCAATACTCAAAGAGACCGAATGCCGGGAAGAGCGGTACGCCGCAGCCGATCACCGGATGCGTGCCGCACAGGTCCCTGAGCCACTCCAGCGCCCGGTACATCTTGCCTGCTCTCGATTCGGTCTCTGTCCGGTAAGGGGCGCCGGCATAGAGGAAATCGAGCTTGACAAGTTCAAAGCCCCATTCGTCAAAGACCTTATGAAACAGCGCTTCGATACTCTTTTTGACATCGTCATGATCGATGTCGAGCGCATAGAAGCCGCTCCAGTTGGAGCCGCAGCACCACTGCTCGCCCTTGCGCAGAAGAATGCGTTCCGGATGTTCTTTGTAAACGGCACTCTCCTTTTCCGCCGCAAAGGGCGCGATCCACAGCCCGGGCCTGAATCCCTTTTCGCGGATTTTGTCCGCGAGCGCCTTCATGCCGTTCGGAAATTTGACGGGATCCGGATTCCAGTCTCCGACCCTGTCCTCCCAGCCGTCATCGATCAGGAAGACATCACCTTTTTTCAGAAGCGTCGCCGCACCCTCGAGGTCGCTTAGGATCGACGCCTCGTTGATATTGTCATAGCGGTTGTACCAGCTGCAGTAGCCCGCAAGCTTTTCTTTCGTGCGCGGCTGAATCCCCAGCGCCTTGAACCAGGCATCAAAAACCTGCTGTTCCGTTCCGATCGCAATGAACAGATCAAATGCGTGAAAACCGCCCTCTTCCCCGCCGCAGGCAACCCCCTTGCAGTCGCGTTCGATGTAGAGACGCTGCTTATTGGCGTCATACATGAATTTGGTATAGCCGGGACGCTCGTCCAGCGAAGCGATCAGCTGGAAGCGCTCGCCCTCGCGGAAATAGCACCAGGAAAATCCGTGCGTGACACCCCTGCGGAATGGATATTCCACAAAATGATAATCGCCGTAGCGGTCAAAAAAGTACTTATCGACCAGTGCCTGATGCATCAGCAACAGCCCGCGGATGCGATCCGACGGCAGCCTCTCCGGCACGTAGGTCCAGGACTGGTAGCCGTTCATGAAGATCCTGCCCTCATCCGTCAGCTGCACAAAGGTCTCCGCCGTAACGCTCTTGATGGAGCCCTTTGGCATCTCCTGCACGATCCGGATCTCACCGCCGGTGAAGGTATCGAGTTCCCCTTCAAACGACGCACCTTCCTTGGTTTCGATCTTCCACTGTAACAGACTCATTTGGCACCTCTTTCCTTTAGCGCATTGGCATTTTGTCTGACCACTTCATCCGTCAGCCGGAACCTGCGTACAAATAAGACAATGGCACACAGCAGTACGATCATAGGCAGTACGGTCATGAGCAGTCTCAGGCCCGTCAGGGTCGACGCGCTCTGCGCAATGATCTCTCCCTCCTCGTCGCTGTTGCCGGTCATGCCGATCAGATCGAGTCCGAGACCCGCGATAAAGACGGCAACGCCGCTGGCCGCCTTGACGACAAAGGTCTGCATCGAGAAAATCACGCTCTCGTCCCTGCGGCCGCTTTTGAGCTCACCGTAGTCAACGGAGTTGCTCAAGAAAACGGTTGTCAGCACCGACAGCATCCCGTTCGCGGCAAAGACCAGGGCCCCGGGAATCAGAAGCAGCGTCAGCACGCCGGTATTGCCGGTCACAAGGAGGAGAAGAAGCGCCGCGTATCCCGTGATGCTCATCCCGACGGCAACGCCGAACACCCTGGTATTGGCCAGAAATCTGCGCAGCAGCGGATAGACGATCATCATGCCGAGGATCTGACAGGCTCCGCCGACCGTAACAAAGAGCGTATAGCTGTTACGCCAGCCTTCGCCTCCGAAATCGTACTTAAAAAAGTATATCACAAGATTGCTGGTCAGCCACAGGGCGGTATTGATCAGCACGATCGTCAGCACCACGACCAGCGCCTGGTCATTGGCAAAAAGCGCTCGGAACATCTCCCCGATCGAAGCCGTCTGCATTGTTTCCCCGTCGCGCTCCCGGATGGAGAGTGCACAGAAGACCTCCGTGACGACAAAGATCACGGCAACGATGATCGCCACCATCCTGAATCCCGCGCGGTCATTCCCTCCGCCGAAGATCCCGACAAACATCAGCGTCAGCATCTGGATCAGTGCGCTGCCCACGCCGGCGCAGGTCCTGCCGATGACGGAGAGCTGCTCCGTATCCTTTGGCGTATCGGTAATTGCGGGGATCATGGACCAGTACGGAATATCCATCATCGTATACGTCGTTCCCCACAGAATATAGATCACCGCAAAAAAGACCATGAGCCCCGTGCCTTCCAGCGAGGGTGCCGCAAACATGGCAACCAGCACCAGGGCATTTAAAACGGTACCGGAAACCAGCCAGGGCCTGAATCTCCCGAAGCGGGATTTTGTCTTTGCGACGAGGATCCCCATGAAGGGATCGTTGACGGCGTCAAAGATCCTTGCGATCATCAGGATCAGTCCGACAAAGGAGGGCGAAAGCCCCAGAATGTCCTGATAATAAAACATCACGTAATTGGCGGAAAGCATATAGACCATGTCCTTGCCGACCGCGCCGACGCCGAAGGCGACTTTTTGCCGAAGTGTCAGATGCATCTGTCTCACGCTTCCTTTCCGGAATCCGGACTGCAGGTTATCTGAAACGCGATTTTGACCGGCGTGCAGCCGGAAGCGGCAATCGTAAGCGTCGCTTCGCCTTCCCGGCGGTCCGTACGCACATAGGTGCCGCACATGCCGCCTTCCGCACACACCACATCCTCCCCGCACAGAAGGAGTCCGTCGCCTGCCGTAAACCGCACGGGAAGCTGCGCATACGTGGCGCAGTTGCCGTGCTCGTCCGTCAGACGCACCCGGACGGCTGCCATATCGTAGGTATCCCTCTCGCAGAGCTTGGTATGGGAAACCCTGACATCGAGATGGAGTCTGGTCCCGGGCGATTTGGTGATCTCCTTTGTCAGCCCGTGCTTGGTCGCAATCAGCTGATAGGAAACCGGTTTATCGCTTTTCGTCTCTTCTCCTGTAATATCGACAAGAACCGGCGGATGCTTTAATCCGCTCCATTCTTTTCTGTCCGGAGCAAAGCGCTTAAGCAGCTCGTCATTCCGGTAGACCGTCACGTCGTCCGCGTTGGTAAAACAATAAAACGCGCCGATGCCTTCCGCGTCCGTATCGGCGGCATTCATCGGGCAGGCGCAGGAAACGGTGAGCTCGTCATCCTCCATGGACGCATACAGGGCGGCCAGCGTCTTGGGATTACGGAAACGGTCGAGTACGCCGCGGTAGCTGACATGATCGCCGGAGCCGTACGCGAGACGCGTCGCGTAATCGTGCATGCAATTCAACACGCAACCGGCATGGGTTCCCGCAGCGACCGCGTCGCGGAGCGCCCTTGCATGATACATGGCCTGTGCCTCGAGCCGCTCCCACGGATCAAAGCTGCGGGCGGCAACGCCTGCGTCCGTAAAGCAGGAGCCCGTCCCTTCGATCACCGAAGGATGGTGCCCTTTCACCCGCTCCCCGGTATCCGCGAGAACGATCATGCCGAGCCGGTCGCAGGCCCGCAAGAAGTGCCTGCTTGGCATGTCCTTGACGAGAACCGCATTGCATTTGAGTTCCTGCTTGAGGATCCGCACATCCTCCTCCTGCAGTCTTGCGGTCGCCGCATATCCGACATATGGATAATCCTGATGCCGGAGCAGTCCCCGCAAAAACACCTTTTTTCTGTTGAGGAAGAAAGAGCCGTTTTCAAAATGCATCTCGCGGATGCCGAAGGTGCGCCGTACCTTGTCGACGGGTCGAAGCGCATCATCGAGCAGCTCAACGTTCAGCGTATAGAGATAAGGATGCCGGATATCCCACAGATGCGCGTTGGTCAGGGAAACGGATCTGGATTCTCTCGCGGTCTGATAGGCGGACGTCTCCTCGCAGACTTTTTTGCCGTCCGCGTCACAGATGCTGAGGCGCACATGAGAGGGGCGAAAGCGCGTATCGTCCGTCAACGTTTCGATACATACCGTATCGTTGTCCCTGGTGATGACATCGATTTCCTGCAGATAAGCGCTTCCCCTGACATCGAGCCACACCTCGCGGTAGAGTCCGCCGTAAGAGAGATAATCGGATGCGGTGCCGTCCTTTAAGGTGCGGGCCGGATCGTACGTATCAAGACGCACGGTGAGGAGATTGTCCTTTCCTTCCCGGACATCGTCCGTGATCTCTATGCGGAAGGAGCTGTCAAAATCGCTGTGTGACAGCAGTTCTTTGCCGTTGAGACCGACCGTCGCCACATGCGAGGCTCCGTCAAACTGCAAAAACAGGCGCTGTCCTCCGGCACGGCCGGCGAGATGCTTTTTGTCGACCGCAAGATACCTGCGGTAACCGCAGACCGCCCGGTACATCGAAGGATGCACGTAATGCAGCGGCAGCTCGCATACCTGGTGCGGAAGACGTACTTCCCCACAGGTGCCCTTGCCCGCGGCAAACGCATCGTCCCACTGCGCCGTAAATTGCCATCCGTCACATAAACTGATCATAGGATCTGTCCTACGAAAGCTGGGCCTCCAGTTCCTTTTCGGCCGCCTGCAGCGCTTCTTCGACACCCGCGGGATTCTTGCCCCCCGCCTGTGCCATCTGGGGTCTGCCGCCGCCTCCTCCGCCGATGAGCGGTGCAATCGCCCTGACGATATTGCCGGCATGCGCGCCCTTTTTTACCGCATCGTCCGTCGCCATGACGACCAGCGATACCTTTGTGTCGTCCGTGCTCATCAGCACCACCACGCCCGGCGCAATCCGCACCTTGAGATTGTCGGACAGCTCTCTTAAACTGTTCATGTCCGCCCCGTCGATCTTTCTGGCGATCAGCCGGATGCCTTTGATCTCTTTTGCTTCCCGCACGGCGTCTTTGGTATCCGACACGGCCTGTTTGCTGCGGACGCTCTCGAGCTCGCTCTTAATGCTCTTAAAGTCCTTTTGCAGTGCACGGATCCGCTCCGTCAGATTGGCGGGCTGCGTTTTCAGGACCGCCGCAGCCTCCTGCAAAATCTCTTCGAGCTGCGTATAGTGCCGCATAAGACCATCGCCCGTGAGTGCCTCGATGCGGCGTACACCGGCGGCAATGCCCGACTCGCTCACGATCCTGAACGGTCCGATCACCTCGGTGTTTTTGACGTGCGTGCCGCCGCACAGCTCCGTCGAGAAATCTCCCATCCGCACGACGCGGACCTCTTCGCCGTACTTTTCACCGAACAGCGCCATGGCGCCCGTCTTTTTGGCATCCTCGAGCGACATGATCCTTGTTTCGACAGGGAGCGCGTGCGCGATCTCTTCGTTGACCATCGTCTCGACGCGCCGGATCTCTTCCGACGTCATCGCCTGGAAATGCGAAAAGTCAAACCTAAGTCTCTCCGGCTCCACCAGGGAACCCGCCTGCTCGACGTGGCTGCCGAGCACCGTGCGCAACGCCTTGTGCAACAGATGCGTCGCCGAATGATTCTTGCAGATGTCGCTCCTGCGGTGCGCATCCACGGCCAGTGTGACGCTGCCGCCCGCAGACAGCGACCCGCTTTGCAGAAAACCGATATGTGCGATCTTTCCGCCCTTGAGATGAATCGTGTCATAGACCTCAAAGGCCGCGTCACCGTCCCGGATCCAGCCGGTGTCACCGGTCTGACCGCCCATCGTGCCGTAGAAGGGAGTTTCCGCAACGATCACGGTGCCGTGCTGCCCTTCTTCCAGACGGTTGACCACCGCGTCGTCCCCCTCTCCTTCCGCCATATGGTTTCTGGTCAGGGCAAGGATTTTTGAGGTATGCGCCAAGCGGTCATATCCCACAAAGCTGCTCGAAAGCGCGGGATCGAGCATATCATACACCGTGGCGTCCGCCCCCATATAATTGGAGACCTTCCGTGCGGCGCGCGCCGTCTGCTTCTGATGCTCCATCGCTTCTTCAAAGGCCTTTTCGTCTACCGTCAGTCCCTGCTCCGACAGTATGTCTACCGTCAGATCCAGGGGGAAACCGAAGGTATCGTAGAGGCGGAAGGCGTCCGCCCCCGGCAGGATGTTCCTGCCCTGCTTTTTGATATCGTCCGCCATCTCCGAGAGGATCTTCAGGCCCTGGTCGATGGTCTTTTCAAATTTGGTCTCTTCCTCCTGCAGCACATGGAGAATAAAGTCCTGTTTTTCCTGCAATTCCGGATAACCGTCCCTGGAACCCCTGATCACTTCCTTTGCGACCCCGGTCAGGAAGGAACCGTTGATACCGAGCTTTCTTCCGTGACGCGCGGCACGGCGGATGAGACGTCTGAGCACATAGCCCCTGCCTTCGTTGGAACACATCACGCCGTCGGAGATCAGGAAGGTCGCGGAGCGCATATGATCCACGATAACCCTGATAGACACATCCGCCATATCCTCCGCGCCGTAAGTGACGCCCGCGATCTCGCAGACCTTGTCGCGGATCGCCTTCATGGTGTCGATGTCAAAAACGGATGCCGCATCCTGTGCGACCACCGCGAGACGCTCGAGCCCCATGCCGGTGTCGATGTTTTTCTGGGACAGCTCCGTGTAATTGCCCTTGCCATCCCCGTCAAACTGCGTAAATACGTCGTTCCAGACCTCGATGTAACGGTCCGCGTCCTTGCCGACGAGAAATCCCGTGGTATTCTCGTATTCCTCGATCACGCCGGAGGCAAAGGCCTCTCCCCTGTCATAATAGATCTCGGAGCACGGTCCGCAGGGGCCCGCGCCGTGTTCCCAGAAATTGTCGGATTTGCCGTCACTTCCCCTGCCGAATTTGGTGATCCGGTCCGCGTCGACCCCGATGTCTTTGGTCCAGATCTCAAACGCCTCGTCGTCCTCCATGTAGATCGAAGGATAGAGCCTGTCGGGATCAAGTCCCACCTCCTTCGTCAGAAATTCCCACGACCATCTGAGCGCTTCTTTTTTGAAATAATCACCAAAGGAGAAGTTTCCGAGCATCTCAAAAAAGGTCAGGTGCCGCGCGGTCTTCCCGACATTGTCGATATCCCCCGTCCGGATGCATTTCTGGCAGGTGGTGACTCGTTTGCGCGGCGGGATCTCCTGTCCCGTGAAATACGGCTTGAGCGGCGCCATGCCGGAATTGATAATCAGAAGCGAATTGTCATTTTGCGGCACAAGCGAAAAGCTCTTCATCGCCAGATGATCCTGCTTCTCGAAAAAAGCAAGAAACATGCGGCGCAGTTCGTTGACTCCTAAAGATTTCATTCGGTATCTTCTCCCTTAAGTTCTTTGGCGATCTGGAAGCCCTCTCTCTTTTTGGCCGCCTCCGCATCCTTTTTTTCCCTTCTGTGCCGGATGATGTTGCTGATATTAAATACCGCAAGGATCACAAACACACCGAGGATGGCCAGCGCCCTTACCATTTCTGTCGTGCTCATCGTTTCCCCCTGTCAGAATGCAAGCTTTTTTTCAAAATACGCGGGCAGATCCGCGATCGCGACCCTCTCCTGCGCCATCGAATCACGCTCCCTGACCGTGACACAGTGGTCCTCTTCCGAGTCAAAATCATATGTCACGCAGTACGGCGTCCCGATCTCATCCTGCCTGCGGTAACGCTTGCCGATATTGCCGCGGTCGTCGTATTCACAGTTGTAATGGCGGCAGAGTGTCGTATAGATCTCCTCCGCCTTTTCCCCGAGCTTTTTCGACAGAGGCAGTACCCCGATCTTGACCGGCGCGAGTGCGTGATGGAATCGCATGACGATACGCGTGTCGCCTCCTTCGAGTGTCTCCTCGTCATAGGCCGCGCACAAAAACGCAAGCACCATGCGGTCCGCACCGAGCGAGGGCTCAACGACAAAGGGAATATACCGCTCGCTCGTCTCGTCGTCAAAGTAGGTGAGATCCTCGCCCGATGTGTTCTGGTGCTGGGTCAGATCAAAGTCCGTACGGTCGGCGATGCCCCACAGCTCTCCCCAGCCGATCGACGGGAAGAGATACTCGATATCCGTGGTCGCACGCGAATAGTGCGACAGCTCCTCCCTGGCATGGTCGCGCAGACGCAGCTCCTCATCCTTCATGTCGAGGGATTTTAACCAGTCGACACAGGCTTTGCGCCAGTAATCAAACCATTCGAGATCCGTCTCCGGCTTGCAGAAAAACTCGAGCTCCATCTGTTCAAACTCACGGGTGCGGAAGGTAAAGTTCCCGGGCGTGATCTCGTTACGGAAGCTCTTTCCGATCTGGCAGATGCCAAACGGCAGCTTCTTGCGGCTCGTCCGCTGGACATTTTTGAAATTGACAAAGATGCCCTGCGCGGTCTCGGGTCTGAGATAGACGGTGTTTTTGGCATCCTCCGTCACGCCCTGGAAGGTCTTGAACATCAGATTGAACTGGCGGATGTCCGTAAAATTGTGCTTGCCGCAGGTCGGACAGGCAATCCCGTGCTCCCTTATATAGTCCGCCATTTTCTCATGGCTCCAGCCGTCGACCGCCCCGTCAAGGGTCAGTCCCTGTTCCTTGGCATAATCCTCGATCAGCTTGTCGGCCCGGAAGCGCTCGTGGCATTCCTTGCAGTCCATCAGAGGATCCGCAAAATTGGCGAGATGTCCGGAGGCCTCCCAGGTCCTCGGATTCATCAGAATCGCGCAGTCCACGCCGACGTTGTAAGGATTTTCCTGTACAAATTTTTTCCACCAGGCGCTCTTGACGTTATTTTTGAGTTCGACGCCCAGATGACCGTAGTCCCAGGTATTGGCAAGTCCGCCGTAGATCTCGGAGCCGCGGAAGATAAAGCCGCAGTCCTTGCAGTGTGCCTGGATCCGTTCCATGGTTTTTTCGCTCTGATTCATGTCTTTTTGTCTCTCCCTCATCAAAAAACGTGGTAACAAACTATTTTACCACGTTTTTTCCCAATAGACTATGCTGTTTTTACGCAAAAGAAGGCGTGCGCGTCATTCGAGAACGGCCAGTAACGCCTTCGTGAATTCCTCCTTCGTCATACCGTTTCCGGAGAGCATCCAGACGCTTCCTCCCTTCTCAAAGAAGGCTCTGAAGAAAAACGCGTCCTGCGTGACCCCCGGCGCATAGCCGGCATAGACCGTCGTTTCCCCGATTTCGATCGTCTCCTCAATGCCGCAGGCGGATGCCTCTTGCGCGCAGGACCCCGCACAGGGCGTCAGCGTCACGCCGGCGGAGGAAGACACCTCCGCTTTGTTGCCCGCAAAAAAAGCCGCCGGGTCCGCACTCGCCGCAATATCGATGATTTGCGGCGTATCCTCCCGCTTTGCGGTCTCGGTCTGCGCGGGAAGCGTACGCATATAGGGCATCAGATATCTCCCCGCGATAAAGAAAACGGCGGCGGAACACAGGATGGCAACGGCCATCTGCATGACATGCGACTTACGGGAGATCTCCGGGCTCTTTGTGCCCCTCGAAAAATCGATGATGTCCGCGGGCTTGTCCTTTTTGAGCGCGAGCTCTTCCATCATGCGCCTGACGGTTTCTTCCTTCAGCGCCTCGGGCGCACGGATCTTGTCATTGGCCTTTTTGTAGACTTCTTCCGTATCCATCCGGTCGGGTCTTCCTTTCCCGGTCAACAGACCGTATGTTTGCCTCCGGGGTTCTTTTTCCCCTCACACAAAAAAAGTCCCGCATATGCGGGAAAGGTTGCAGGCGGATAAAAGTTTTTTTCAGGAAGCCAGCGCCTCCCTGAGCATATTTCTGCCGCGGGAAAGCAGCGACTTGACACTGCCCTCCTTCATCTCCAGAATGGCAGCGATCTCCTTCACGGAGTATTCTTCATAGTAAAACAGATGTATCGCGTCCCGGTACTTGTCGGGAAGCGCGCTCACCGCATCATAGACCTCGGATTCCTCCGTGTCCATCTCATATGTCAACGCGATATCCGTGATGCCCGGAATCCCTTCTTCTTCATGAAACGAAGCACGGTGCCTGTGCCAGGCGCTTGTGTACTGCTTTTTGGACAGCGAAAGCGCGGCACGGATCAGCCAGGCCTTTTCATGCGTTTCGTCCGTGAAAGGTTCCGACCTTCTGACAAGCGCCAAAAAGACCTCCTGAAACACGTCGTCCGCGTCCTCCCGCCTGCGGGTCTGCGACAACGCGATCCGGTAGATCATGTCTCCGTATTGTTCAACCAGTTCCTGTGGTGTCTTCATACCGCTCCCGTAAATGATCTTTAACCACACGTAGTATATCATAAAGGTTATCATATAACCTATCATATTTTGCGCTATTTTTTGTTTCGTTCCGGAGGTTTATAAGGAATAGGCGGGATCCGACTCATAGAGACGCAGCATGTCGAGGCTGTTCGGACGACGGTCCGTCAGCCGGTTGCGCAGATCATGCGTCATTTCGCAAAGAATCTTCAGCGCATCATCCGACAGCGTAAAATGATAGAGCGAAGCAAGCGGCACGTTCGCAATATGCCAGAGCGCCTGCCGGACGGCGGCATTGTCCGTATGCAGCGCCCCGGGTCCCGGAAAAATCCCCTCCTGCACCATGGCGCGCAGCTCATAGACACAGCGTACGAGACGGTTGTTCAGACCTTCGATCTGTCTGTCCAGCACGCGCAGTGTAAGGTACAACAGATTCAGAAAGTCCTTTGCCTCGATGTTTTCCCTTGTGTAATAATCCGCGATCTCCAAAAAAAAAGTACCGTAGCTGGCTTTCTCCAGATCGGTACGGAACTGTTCAAAATACGCATCGATCTTTGCGTCCTGCAGCACATAGGCGCTTCGTCCTTCCGTAAGAAAGAACGTGCCAAAGCAAAACGGCTCGGTATTGCCCGTCAGCTTTCCCGCCGGTCTTCTTGCGCCGCGCGCAAAGGTATTGATTTTTCCCCGTTCCGCGCAAAGCAGTGTCACCAGCCAGTCGTATTCGCCGGCGGGCCGGTGCTTTAAAATACAGCCGTGCGCTTCAAAGATCTGTTCCATCGTCTATTTTTTGTACCCGAGTTCCTTCAGCTTTCTGTCATCGTCACGCCAGTCCCTGCGGACCTTGACAAAGAGCTGCAGATTGACCCGTCCCTGCATGAGCTTTTCGATATCCTCTCTGGCGGTCTGTCCGATTTTTTTGAGCATCCTTGCGCCCTTGCCGATGACGATCCCCTTGTGCGTTTCTTTTTCGCAGATGATCGAGGCATCGATATCGGTGATCTCTTCTCCCGCACCGGTCCTGCGTTCTCTCATCTTTTCGACCTGGACGGCGATGCCGTGCGGCACCTCATCGGTCAGAAGACGCAGTGCCTTTTCCCTGACAATCTCCGCGACGATGTCGCGCAGCGGCTGGTCCGTCACGTCATCTTCCTCATACAGCGCTTCTCCGTAAGGCAACAGATGCTTGATACGGGAAAACAGTGCGTCCGTCCCCTCGCCCTTGAGCGCGCTGACCGTAAAGACCTCCGCAAAGGGCGCTTCCTCCCTGCAGCGCGTAACGATATCCGCGATTTTTTGTACCGGATAGAGGTCCGCCTTGTTGACAATGACGAGCACGGGTATGGATAATCCCGCAAGGCGCCGGAGAAGATCCTGCTCCACCTCGTCTCCGATTCCGTCCGGATCCGTCATCAAAAGACAGACATCGATATCCTTCAGAGCGCCTCTTGCGACAGAAACCATGTATTTGCCAAGCTTGTTTTTTGCTATATGCACGCCCGGCGTATCGATAAAGATCACCTGCGCCTCATCGTCCGTACAGATCGTGCGGATCTGCGTGCGGGTCGTCTGCGGCTTGTGCGAGGTGATCGCGATCTTTTGTCCGATCAGCCGGTTCATCAGCGTGCTCTTTCCCGTATTGGGACGCCCGATCAGCGTCACAAAACCGCACCGGAAATCCGCCCTTTTCTCCCCGAGGGACGCGCTCATTCCGGTGTCCCTTCATCCCGGATGAGAGACTCCACCGTATCAAAGATCTCCGCACAGGATTCGATTTTTTGCGCGGCACCGACCACACAGATCACGTCATCCGCAATCAGCGCATCGAGATAGGCGGAAAGCGGACGGATATCCGCCGCGTTTGCGGACAGCAGCTCGTCCCTGTCCTTTTGCAGCTCCTCATACGTCGTGCCCGTCAGATAGGCCGCGAGTCCGTAGGTTCCCCTGGACGCAGGAGGTTTTGGCTGGTCCAGCTCCGAGATCGCGCCGATGATATACTGTGTCATCTGTCTTTCGTCACAGTCAAAGGCCGCGATATAAGCCGCCGCCTCTTCAAAGACCCGAAGCGACTGTTTCAGATGCGGATCCCTGTAGGACACCAGAAAGCTGTCACCGTTTTTGGCAAAGCCGCACATGGAGCCGTAAGCGCCTCCCCTGACGCGGATGTTCTGCCACAGATATTCGGTGGAAAGAATCGATTTGAGGAGTCTGAGCCTCCCCGTATAAGGAAGATTGTGCTGACGGAAATTGCCGACCCTGGCCACATACTGCACCTGTCCCGCCGTCCGGAAGGCTTCGTTTTTCTTTTCGCATGTCACGTCGAAAAAGCCTTCCGCAACCTGCGATGTAAAAAGCGCGTCCGCGAAGGAGGCGGCAAGCGGTATAAAGCCCGCAAGCTCTTCTTCGGGCGCCGTAAAATCGATCAGGAGATTTTCTTTCCGGAAGATCACCTCCGAGAGTTTTTTGAGTGTCTTCGTGAGCTTTCCGCGCAGGCGGAGACCGTACATATCCTCCGCACACAGCGCTTCAATTCTGCGGTATACACTCAGGCCGTTGACCTCATCGGCGATCTTTGCCCCCCTGGACACATGGGAGAGGCCGCGCAGCGCCGCGGTCTGGTGACCGCTGTCCGCAAAGTCGTCCTGCATCCTTGATTTGATCTCATCGAGGATTTCCTTCAGCCGCTTTTCGCTCGTATAGTCGGAGGAGGTCAGGATCTCACGGACGAGCCGCAGTCCGCATTCCAGCTCGTCCTTCAGCACCTTCACGCCGATCTCGAAGGTGCGGACCAGCGACCCCGGATCATCGCTTCTGGAATAGGTGCTGACGGAGCCGGTCAGTCCGCCGGTATGGATATTGACCTCATGGGCAAGCGACGTATAGTCGTGCTCCTTTGTGTCGATCATGCCGAGTACCGTCTTCAGTATCCCCGCATAGGGATAGAGTTCTTTCGGGACCCGCTCCATGTCAAACAGAAAATTGACATACAGAACACCGTTCGTTGCAATGTCATGATGAAGGATGCGCAGGCCGTCCTTTTCAATCAGCTCGTTAAAAAACGGCTCCGCTTCCTTTTTCATATCCGCGCGGGACAGCATCGGGATCTTCTTTAAGTCCTCTTCGTCATCCGGTGCATCCTGCCACTCCCGCAGATCCTTCGTGTCTTTGACAACGGCTTCGATCTCATCCCGGGTCATCGAGGAACGCATCGCGGCCAGCCGGTCCTTCAGGGCCTCTTCCTTCTTTTCCGTCAGTCCCTGTTCCGGGACGAGCGCCAGAACCGTCCGGTGCGGATTGTCGAGGAAAAGATGTCTGATCAGTTCTTCAAAATAACCTTCTTTGACTTTTTTCTTGAGCGCCGAAAAGACCTCTCCCACCTCGATATGCATAAACGGCCGCGCATCGTCATAGAGCCAGCTGTCGAGCATATGCAGTCCGTACATCAGACCTTTCGGGAAACGCCCGTAGTCCGCTTCCCGGAAATGGAATTCGATCTGGTTGATACCGGCATAGAGGGCTTTTTCGTCAAAGCCTTCCCTCACCACGCGGGACAGCGTCTCCCGGATGACCCGTATAAACTCCTCACGCTGCGATTCCTCCGCCCCCTTGGCAACGACGGAAAAAGCAGGCTGCAGGATGCCGCTTGCGCCCGCACTGTAGATATCGCTTCCGATGCCCGCATCGATGAGCGCGGTCTTTAAGAGCGCGCCCGGCGCGTCACAGAGCGCGTAATCGAGCACATCAAGCGCGATGTGGCGTTCGGCGTCCGGAAGGGGCTCCGCACAGATGTTATAAGACAGATACGTGCTTTTTTCGGTCGACTGCCCCGGCATGACCGCATAGGGTCTCGTGAGATCCTCCTTTGGCGCCGCAAAGGGCGTCTGGATCTTTGGCATCGAATCGATTTCGAGGATGTCATATCCCGACAGATACGCTTCGTCGATCCAGGTGAGACGCTCATGGACATCGATATCCCCGTACAGATAGATATAGCTGTTGGTCGGATGATAATATCTCCGGTGAAACTCCAGATATTCCTCATACGTAAGAAAGGGTATGACTTCCGGGTCACCGCCGGAAAGGATCCCGTAGGTCGTATCGGGAAAGAGGGACGCGCGCATCTCATGAGACATCACGGAATCGGGCGAAGACATCGATCCCTTCATCTCGTTGTAGACGACGCCGTTGATGACCAGATCGGAGGACTCGTCCTCCATCTCATAATGCCACCCCTCCTGTTGAAAGATCCGCCTGTCCCGGTAGATGCGCGGACGAAAGACCGCGTCCATGTACACCCGCATAAGATTTTTAAAATCCGCGTCGTTGCAGCTGGCCACGGGATAGACGGTTTTGTCCGGATAGGTCATCGCATTCAGAAACGTATTGAGCGAGCCCTTGACGAGCTGCATAAACGGATCCTTGACGGGAAACAATTCGGACCCGCACAGCACCGTATGCTCCACGATATGCGCAACGCCCTTCGAATCCCCGGGCGGCGTGCGAAAACCGATATAAAAGACCTTGTTGTCATCGTCGTTACATAAGAGTGACACGCATGCGCGTGTCTTCTTGTGTCTGAGCAACAGTCCTTCGCTTTGCAGATCCTTGATGGTTCTTCGTTCGATCAGTTCATAACTGTCGGGTATCCGGATGTCCTTCATGTTATCCTTCCTTACAAATCAAAGTCGTCTCCCTCGATCATCGGCAGATCAAAGTCGGACAGATCCACTGCCGCTTTCTCTTCTTCGACAGCAGGTTCCTCAGTGACGGGTTCTTCTGTGGCGGGTTCCTCTGTGGCGGGTTCCTCTGTGACGGGTTCCTCTGTGGCGGGTTCCTCCTCGACGTGTTCCTCCGTGACGGGTTCCTCCGTGACGGGTTCCTCCGCGGCGGGTTCCACGGCGGCAGGTTCCTCTGTGACGGATTCTTCCGCGACAGTTTTTTCTTCGCCGCGGTTGATTCCGATGGAATAGGTGCCCGGCAGATCGTCAAACCGGATATGGACTTCCGTATCCGCGTCTGCCTCCTCGTCTCCGAGCGGCAACACCATGCCATCGGGCACATGCAGTTCTTCTTCTTCCTCCTGCGGTTTTGTCTCCGTAACCGGTGCCGCCTCTTCCTGCGGCTTCGTCTCCGCAGCCGGTGCCGCCTCTTCCAGCTGCTTTGTCTGTGTAACCTGCGCCGGTACGGCTTCTTTTTCTGCAACGGCGATTTCTTCCCTGACCAGCGCCACCACTTCCTTCGGAGAAGGTGTCTCATCCGGCTTCTTCGCCTTTTCGGCAGCCCGCGCCGCAAGCTTTTGTTCCTTCTTCCTTGCGGCCTCCTCTTTCTTCTTTAAGGCGGCTTCCTTCTTTGCCTTCTTCAGCTCCTCCTTCATCTCCCTGCGCGCACTGACTTCCTCAGCCGCTTCCTCCGCAACCTTTTCCGCGCTGTATGGCGTGAACAGATCGCTCAGCGCCGTACCGAACAGGATGATCAGCATGAGCACGAGGAAGGAGGAGGTGGAGGTCGCACTCTGCGTGATCTGTGCCGCAAAGAACATCGTCATGCAGGCAGCGATCATCCAGAAGGTCACGCGCTCATGCGTGCGCTTCACGAGGAAGGTGGCCGGAGCAAACAGCGAGAGCGTGGAAACGATCATGACAACGAGTGTATACGTCGTATGCGGGAGCGGTGCCAGCAGACGGACCGGGGCCAGATACGCCGCAAACCATGCGGCGGGATCCTGCGCGCACAGCACAAATCCCGCGGCAAACGCCGCCAGATACAGCAGCGTAAAAGGAATCACCCGGAGCGCGCATTTCAGATCGGCAAAAAGCACATAGACGGACAACAGCGCAAGGATGATCAGTCCCCCGTCCCATCCGGTGATAACCCCCGTGAAGACACCGGAAAACAGAGCGATCAGCCCTTTGAGCATCAGCGGATATTCCCGTTGCGGGTCCGGCACATAGTAGCAGAACAGACCTCCCACGGTCAGTCCCGCACCCAGCAGCAGATAAAAGATGACGGCATCCGATACCTCGTCGGTGATGCCCGGGAAGACCGGCAAAAACAGCATCGCCGCAAGCGTCATCACGGCGGCGATCTTTCCTCCGATCAGGCGGACGCCGAAGAAAACAAGCACCGCGGCGACAAGAAACAGGATCGCCTGGATCAGGACGATATGCCCCGGCGTCACCGACACCATGGTGATGAGATTGGACAGAATCGTCAGATACAGCTTGGTCGAGGTCGTGACGTTGGACGGCATCTCGAGATAATCCGTTGCCATCATCACATACAGGGCGTTGGTCGTTACCTCCGCGGTCAGCGCCCGGTAGAACAAAAACGCGCCGCCTGCCGCAAATACACAGATACAGACGATCAGATACAGCCGGGGCGGCAGCGCGCGTTCCTGCAGCTTTTTAGCGACAACTCCGCCGAGCAGCAGTGTGATCAGTGCCGCGGCGAGTACCGACAGCACCGTATAGACGATGGCATAGACAAAGGACATCTGTCCGAGCGTGATAAAGTGATTGGAAGCGTACAGAAAGGTACAGAAACACGCCGCGGCGCAAAACAGCAGCGTGATCAGGTATCCGGGAATCCAACGCTTCCAGGCCATCAGTCTTCGCTCCGGTTGTGATAGACGTTTTGCACGTCATCGTCATCATCGAGCAGGTCGAGGATCCGCGCCATGCCCTTGTCATGCGCTTCATCCGTGACGGTAACGTAGTTCTGCGGGAGTTTGGTGATCTCAGCGGAAGCCATCGGGACACCTGCGCCCTCGAGCGCCTCGACCACCGCCTGGAAGCCCTCCGGCGTTGTCAGGATCTCATAGCTGTCCTCTTCTTCCGCAAAATCTTCCGCTCCGGCATCGAGGGAGAGCATCATCAGATCGTCGGAGGCCATCGCGCATTCCTCCTTGTCGATCAGAATCTGCCCCTTGTCGTCAAACATAAAGGATACGCAGCCCGGCGTCCCGACATTACCGCCGCCCTTGGAAAACGCTGCCTTGACATTGGCCGCCGTGCGGTTGGCATTGTCGGTCAGCGTCTCGACGATGATCGCGACACCGCCCGGTCCGTATCCCTCGTAGGTGATCGGTTTGTAATCGACGCCGCCCTCAGCCCCCGACGCTTTTTTGATTCCGCGCTCGATGGTGTCGTTGGGCATGTTGTTGGCCTTGGCCTTGGCAATCACCGTCGCCAGCTTGAAATTGCTCTTCGGATCGGGGCCGCCCTCCCTGACGGCAACCGATATCTCGCGCCCGATGATCGTAAAGATCTTGCCCTTGGCCGCATCGTTTTTTTCTTTTTTGTGTTTGATATTGGCAAATTTACTGTGTCCGCTCATGCTTCTCCCTCCGGTCGTTCATCCGCATGCTCTTCCGGTTGTTCTTCTTTTATCTTTTTCACCAGTACACTCTGGATCATGTGATTGGACACGGACACGATACGGAAGAGGTATCCGCCGATCTGTGTCTCAAATTCTTCATCGTCCGCGGGGATCCGGTCGAGCTTGGCGATCATGAGGCCGTTTAAGGTCTCGCATTCCTCGTCCTCAAAGCCGATCCCGAAACGCTCCGTCAGCTCCGTCAGCGGCGTCTTGCCGTCGATGACATATTCGCCGTCATTGGCGGTCTCCGCGATATAGGCTTCGTCCTCGTCATATTCGTCGAGGATATTGCCGACGATCTCCTCTAAGATATCCTCCATCGACACGAGACCCGCTGTCTGTCCGTACTCGTCGATCACGATCACCATCTGCGTCTGGGACGCCTGCATACTGCCAAACAGCGTGTCGATGCCGCGCGTCTCAGGCACGAAATGCGCCTGCCGGATAAGGCCGCCGATCCTTTTGATCACGAGGTGGTCGGCCTCCTTGGTGATCATCGCCTCCATCGCATCCCGGATATGCAGGATACCGATGATATGATCGATGCTGTCCTCATAGACCGGAAAACGGCTGTTGTTGCCCTCAAGCATAAAGGACACCGCCTCTTTGAGCGTGCTCCTGGCATCGATGGCGACGATGTCGCCGCGGTGTGTCATGATGTCCTGTGCCTGCTTGTCGGACAGCTCAAAGATATTGGTGATCATGTCCGCTTCCGTATCCTGCAGCACGCCCTGCTCAAAGCCCTCCGTGACCATCGAGCGGATCTTTTCCTCCGTCACGTCCTGTTCGCTGACATCATCCTGCATGCCGAAGAGGCGCATGATGAGCCTCGCCGTTGCGACGGACAGCGCGGTCACCGGTCTCAAAAGCACGATCAGTACCCGGATAAAATAAACCGTCGCATAGGTAAACCCCGCCGGATAATGGGCGGCCACCTTTCTCGGCAGCACGATCCCGAAGGACAATATCAGCCAGATCAGGATCAAAAACGCAATGACATATAGCACGGCCTGCGCACCGGGCCATGTCAGATCGCCGCCAAGGCGTTGCAAAAGATCATGTAACCGTTCCAGATACAGCCGCCCCGCCAGCAGATTTACCGTGACGGTAAACAGATGCACCGTGTAGATGTAGACATTGGGCGCATCCAGCAGCTTTTGCAGGATCAGGCTACGCTTGTCCGAAGGCTTTTCCGAAAGGCGCTTTTCCACATCCTCGTCCGTGAGAAAACGCATCGCGGAATGAAATCCGTAAATAACGGCATCAAATATCAGTAACAGCAGGAATGAAGCCAATAGTCCCGACGGGCCGGGATCATCCATACCTTATTTGTCCCTCCTTTAAAACAGGCGTTCGGTGTCCTCGCACACAATCTTCATTATACCATGAGTGGCAGCCGGACCGCAATCATTCCCCGTCCGTATAGATCCGCGGAACACGCTTGTTGATACAGCACAACAGCTCATAATGGAACCGTCCGCTGAGCCTGCCGAGCGATACCGCGTCCTGACCGCTTGACGGCTCGTCACTGATCAGGATGACCTCGTCGCCTTCCCTGACATCCGCAATTTCCGTTACGTCGATCATGAACTGGTCCATGCAGACCCTGCCGGCGACAGGTGCTTTCCTGCCCCGGACAATGACATGCGCCACGGAAGACAGCTGCCTCGGATAGCCGTCCGCGTAACCGACGGGTACCGTCGCAATCACGGATGGCCGGGTGGTCACAAAGGTCCTTCCGTAGCTGACGGGCGTCCCCGCAGGCACCTCCTTGACAAAGCTGATATGCGAGGTCAGTTTCAACGCGGGTCTGAGCTGCGTTGCCCGGGGAAAGAGCGAACGGATCTCTTCGGAAGGAGAAAGGCCGTACATCGCGATACCCGCGCGGACCATATCGTACGGTGCGCCGCGGCCGCTCAGGATCGCGGCGGAATTGTCCGTATGGAGCACGGGGACGCTAACCCCCGTCTCCGAATGTATCCTTTTTACAAAAGCGTCAAATCTGCGGCACTGCTCGGCGGTAAACGCATCGTCCGTCTCGTCGGCGGAAGAAAAATGCGTGAACAGTCCGTGCAGCTCGAGCGC
This sequence comes from Lachnospiraceae bacterium, assembly GCA_017448245.1. Lineage (GTDB taxonomy): Bacteria > Bacillota > Clostridia > Lachnospirales > Lachnospiraceae > Butyrivibrio. Next base: position 98,163 of record JAFSLV010000041.1, read on the forward strand.
GTCGCTTTGCAGCAGACGCTTTATAAACGCAATCCCCCGGTCATCGTCCGTGATGCCGATCCTCCCCATGCCGGTATCCAGCGGGACATGCACCCTCAGCTTTTTGACGGCGCCGGTTCTCTTTGCGGTATCCTCAAGGGAGCGCAGCGTATCCTCCCTGAAGACGGAAGGCTCGATGTCATGCGCAAAAAGCGCCTCGTCGCTTTCGGGAAACGCATAGCCGAGGATCATCACCGGTTTTTTGACATGCGCCTTTTCTCTCAGCTCCACGCCTTCACGGGCCGTGGCAACCGCATAGGCACAGACCGTATCCTCCTTCTCGAGCATCCGTGCGATCGGGACGGCTCCGTGGCCGTAGGCGTCTGCCTTGAGAACGGCACATAAGGGCGTCTTATGTATGTGGTCGAGATGATACATCAGATCCAGATTGTGACGGATCGCGCCGAGATTGACCGTGGCGCATACGCGGTTTTGCGTTTCGGTTTCGATCATGTGTAAGCCTTCACTCCTTTGTCCCGGTTTCAAAGAATACGTTCCGCAGATGACGGATCAGGTCCGAGGCGGTGAGTCCTCTTTTTCCGACTTCAAGCGCCGCACGGTCACCCGCCAGTCCGTGCAGATAGGCGCCGTTACAGCAAGCCTCACGGGCGCTTTCGCTCTGCAGGATGAGCGCACCGAGGAGGCCTGCGAGCACATCCCCCGAACCGGCCGTTGCCATTCCGTCGTTTCCGCTGATATTGATATATGTCTCATCCGGGCGTGCACTGCAGACCACGCTTCTCGCGTCCTTCAACAGAACGGTCGCATGAAGCTCGTCCGCCAGCTCCCTGGGAGCCGTCAGCAGATGCTTCCTGCATTCCGGAACACTCCTGCCCGTCAGTCTCGCAAATTCCGCCAGATGCGGGGTCAGAACGAGCGGTATGCCCCGTTCGCCCAAAGCGCGGCACAGCGACCTGAGTGCCGTATCCCGTGCGATCAGATTGAGCGCATCCGCATCCAGCACCAGCGGCTTATTACAGTCCGAAAGAACGGTCTGTGTCAGTTGTCTTGCGATTTCCCCCGTGCCGGTTCCGCAACCGAGGACCACGCTGTCCGACCAGTCCAGTGCCGCATGTAACAGCGCTTTCGTCGCCGCTTCATCGGGATGTGACTCATCATACGTGTCGATGAGCGCTTCCGGCAACACCTGAAGGATCGCATCACGGTTTGCGATGTCGGTAAACACACGCACCATGCCGGCGCCGGAGGCGAGCACCGCTCTTGCCGCAAGGATGGCTGCACCTCCGGTCTTTTGCGAGCCGCAGACGCACAGCACCTTGCCAAAGGTTCCCTTGTGGCCGGCCGGATCTCTTTTCAAAAGACGTACTTCGGAAGGATCCGCATAATAAACCGCGTCCGCTTTCCGTGACGCCCTTATCCCGATGTCGCGTACAAGAATCTCTCCGCAATGGGCTGCGGCAGGATATAACAGCACGCCCGTCTTGGCAAAGGCAAAGGTCACGGTCATGTCGGCGCTCACGCACGCACCGGGAAGTGACCCGTCATCCGCATTGACGCCGCTCGGCAGATCAATCGCAACGACCTTTGCGCCTTCTTTCCCGTAAGCGTTCATTTCCGTGACGGCATCGAGCCAGACGCCTTCGGGTGCACGGTTGACGCCGATACCAAAAAGTCCGTCGATCACCAGATCACAGGGATGCCTCCCCTCTTCTTTTTTGTAGGGATGTACCTCAAGACCGTACGCCTGCAGTGTATGCTGCTGTGCCTTGTTTTCGTCTGTTGCTTTATCGGGGTCTCCGACAAGAAAACACTCGACGCGGTATCCGCGGTCGGTCAGGATCCGCGCACAGGCGAGCGCGTCCGCCCCGTTATTACCCACGCCCGCGTAGACACGCACGTTCCGGCCCGACGCACAGGCATCGTTTGCCGAAACCGCATCGCACACGGCGAGGGCCGCGCGTTCCATCAGCACAAGCGAAGGGATTTTGTCGTGAGAGATCGCAAAGCGGTCCGATGCCTTCATCCCTTCACTGCCGTATGCCCTGCTCATTCGATCTCGCCTTCTTGCGCAATGCGCGGATGCCATTTTTCCGGATCGTACTTCATGTCGAAGAGTTCGATGACCTCCGGCCCGAAGATCTGATGCATATAGGTGTAGATGTTGTAATTGTCCAGCTCGCTCTCCTGCTTGCGGATCAACTGTTTTTTGAGCTCCGTACGCACATCGCTGATCCACGCGTTGATGGCGGAGATCTGTTCGGTGGATTGCTGCATATACTCGTAGCAAAAGGACATCGTCTGCAGCATCAGCCTGAAATTGACCTGATAGATCTCGCGGGGAAGTCCGATCTGCTGGTCCTCGAGCATCTCGATCTTGTCGTTGCAGTCATTGATGAGACTCGTCTGCTTGTCGAGAATGGCCTCCGTCTTGGCGTCTCCCTCACGCCCCATGAGTCTGCCTCGCAGTTTCATGATCTCGTCGAGGAGTTTTTTCTTGAGACGCTTGACTTCCTTGATCTTTTCCCTGACCTGGTGCTGCTTGTCGAGCAGCGTGTCCAGTTCGCGTGCCGTTTTCTCAATCTGGGCGGGCATGCCCTCCGAGCCGAACAAAAGCGGCCACTTTTCGTCCAGGGTCAGAATCGGGATATCTTTTCCTTCGAGCGCCGTCCGGAATGCGGCGTTTTCTTCCTTGCGTTTCATAGTCCGATTATACTACACGGCCTCTCATGCTTGCAATTTGGCGTATTCTTCGACAATCTGCGCACCGCCGCTCGTACCGATCCGTTCCGCGCCTGCTTCGATCATCTGCGCGGCGGCCTGCGCGGTGCGGATCCCGCCGGCGGCTTTGACTTTGACCTCCGCGGGGACATTTTCGCGCATGAGCCGGACGTCTTCGATCGTTGCGCCGCCCGAACCGAAGCCGGTCGATGTCTTGATAAAGTCCGGGCGCACACGGGATGCGATCTCGCACAACCGCTTCTTTTCATCGTCCGTCATCAGGCAGTTTTCAAAGATCACCTTACAGCCCGCGCCCGCTTCGTGACAGGCCGATACGATCTGCTTCATTTCCTCCTCGACAAAGTCAAAGTGACCGCTTTTTGCGGCGACCGTATTGATTACATAATCCACTTCCTTTGCGCCGGCCCTGATCGATTCTTGTGCCTCAAAGACCTTGCTCTTCACATCGACCTGTCCGGAGGGAAAACCCGCCACCGTACAGAGCAGGATGTCGCTCCCCTCAAGGAGCTCCATGCAAAAGCGGGCCTGTGCGCCGTAGACGCAGATTGCCTTAAAGGGATGCTTTTTGGCATCGAGGACAAACTGCCTGACCTGCTCCGAGGTCACGTCATTTTTTAAAAGGGTCTGGTCAATCATTTGTGCGATGTCTTTCATGCGCTTCTCCTCCTGTGCTTTGAAAGATTCATGACAGCTCTTCCCACTGCTGATACAAAAGGTCGAGCTGCTTTGCGATCTGTTGTTGTTCGTCCGTGAGCCACTTGAGCTTGACCGCATTCATGGCAATCTCGCTTAAGGAAAACTGCCGGTTGATCTCCTCATTGCGTGCCTCGAGCGATGCGATCATCTCCTCCGTCTTCTTCAGGGAGGAGGCCTGCTTGCGCTTCATGGAGGCGAGCTCCTTTTGCGCCTTCCAGTCCTTTAAACCGTCGGAGACTTCTTCTCCGGCCTCCGCTGCCTTCGGAGGATGCAGCAGTGCCCTGGTGCGTTCCTTCAAAAGCGCCTCGTCCTCCCCGGGGTCGTCCTGCAGCGCGGTCTTTTCCTTGTACGGCGTATGCAGGACAAAGTGCATGCGGGCCGGACGGTGTTCGATGTAGTAATCGTAATTTCCTATATAATTGATCAGTATTTCGTTTGTCAAATCCATCACGCGCGTTGCCGTCCGGTTGATAAAAAAGCGGTCGTGGCTGACGTAGAGGACCGTCCCTTCGTAGCCCGCGATGGCGCTCTCGAGCACCTCTCTCGAAACGATGTCCAAATGGTTGGTCGGCTCGTCCAGCAGCAGAAAATTAGCCTCAGAGAGCATGAGCTTGGCCAGTGCCAGCTTTCCCCTCTCTCCGCCGGAGAGCGCGCCGACCTTTTTAAAGGCATCCTCCCCCGTAAAAGAAAACGCGGCGAGGGTCGAACGGATTTTGGTCTGATCCAGATGCGGATACGCGTCACTGATCTCCTCAAACAGCGTCTTATGATCGCTTAAGAGCTGCATCTCCTGGTCATAATAACCGATATGCACCCTGACGCCGAGCCTGATACGGCCTTCATCCGGCAGGACGAGTTTGTTGATGATCTTTAAGAGGGTCGTCTTGCCGGTGCCGTTATCCCCGACGATCGCGACTTTTTCGCCCCTGCGCACGGTAAAGGAGACGCCGGAAAAGAGGGTCCTTTGTCCGTAGGTCTTTTTCAGATCCTCGACCTGCAATACATCCGTTCCGCTCTCGACATTGGGGGTCAGCACAATCCCCATCTCCTTTTGCTCCTGATGAGGCTTCTCGATCCTCTCCATCCGGTCAAGCATCTTTTCCCGGCTTTCCGCACGTTTGACGCTCTTTTCCCGGTTAAAGGATTTGAGCTTTTTGATCACTTCCTCCTGATGGCGGATCTCACGCTGCCGGTTGACAAAGGCTCTCCACTGTGCGGCCCTGTCCCTTGCCTTCTTTTCGGAGTAGGCACTGTAATTGCCCTGATAGACATAAGAGCGTGTGCGTTCGATCTCGACGACCTTGGTGACGATCCGGTCGAGAAAATAGCGGTCATGCGAGACGATCACGACCGCCCCCTTATAATTACGCAGATAGGTCTCGAGCCACTGTACGGATTTGATGTCCAGATGATTGGTCGGCTCATCGAGCAGGATGATATCCGGCTGACGCAGGAGCAGCTTTCCGAGCGCCACGCGCGTACGCTCGCCGCCCGAAAGCGAAACGACCTTTTTTTCAAAATCCTCCTCTGTAAAGCCGAGTCCCCTGGCGACACCGATGATCGCCCCCTTCCAGGAGTATCCGCCCTCCGACTGGAATCTTCGGAGCATCTCGTCGTAGCGTGTGCTGATCTCCGTGATCTCGTCCTCGGACGCATCCCTCAACAATTCCTCGGTGCGACGGATCTCCTCCTCCAGGGCGATGATCTCCCGTTTGGCTTCCTTGAACACCTCATAGACGGACTGTGCGCTGGAAAAATCCTGATTCTGCGCCAGATATCCGAAGCGCTTGTCTCTCGCAAGAAGCGCTTCGCCCTCGTCCGCTTCGACCTCCCCGGTGATGATCTTTAAGAGCGTGGTTTTACCCGCGCCGTTGACACCGACCACGGCGACCTTTTCCGCTTCTTCCACGCGAAAAGAAACGGCCGAAAGAATCTGTTCGCCGTCGTAGCTTTTCGTGATGTTGTGACAGGACAGTATCATATATTTATAGTACCACATTTCGGGGCACAAAAAAAACCGGGACCCTGCCTCCGCATGTCCCGGTCCTTTGCCGTAGCGCGTAGGGGAATCGAACCCCTGTTTCCGCCGTGAGAGGGCGGCGTCTTAGCCGCTTGACCAACGCGCCGTATCTGTAAGCCGCAAAAATGAGTATATCCGAAAGTAAGCAAAAATGCAAGCGTATTTTTTCCGTCATCCTTCCTGTCTATTTCCGGTTCTGTTCGTCCAGCACCTCTTTCAATCCGTTCCAGTCGGAACCCACTGCACACCTCCGAACCTGTTCCAGCTTCTTGCGGGTTAGTCCTTCAGACATCCGATCGGAATATTCAATATCCCGTCTTTTCTCTTATAAGCGTACTGCCCCGTTGCTGTCAGAATCATCTTAAATGCCGGCATTTTCATTTTCTTAGTATCGAGCCGTTCTTCAACGGCTGTAAGCGTTTTTACTCCTTCTTCTATCAACGCATCCCCTCCCAGTTTTATTTCAACCAGCCCGAAGGAACCGTTTCTCAGATGAATGACCGCGTCACATTCGAGACCGCTTTTATCCCGATAGTGATATATGCTGCCGCCGATCTTTTCAGCGTATACTCTCAAGTCGCGTATGCATAAATTCTCAAAGAATAAGCCCATGCTTTTCAAATCATTAATCAAATCACCGGGGCCAATACCCAGAGCCGCCGTGGCAATTGACGGATCGGTAAAATATCGTGTGTCCGATATGCGTATAGCCGTTTTTGAACGCAGGTTTGGATTCCATGCCGGCGCATCTTCGATGACAAATATCTTTTTCAACGCATTGATATAAGAGCGTATCGTTACCTCCGACAAACTGTCAACATCGTTTGCCTTCATGTCTTCTATTATTGTCGGGATTTTGACCTGAGAACCCACAAAACGCGCATAAGAACGAAGAAGTCTTCCGGTTCTTTCTGCATCTCTTTCGACATCATCCACACGCGATATATCGGATTCTGCAACAGCATCATAGTAATCAAAAGCCTGTTGCAGCGCGACATCCGTTTGTTGATCGATTGCTTTCGGCCATCCGCCCCGGCAGATCCAAAATGCGACCTCATCCAGATTCGCTTTGTTTTCTCCCGCAGCTTCCCCGGTCCCGGAAAACAGGTCCGCAAGCGAAACTTCTCCCGTTGACTCGCCGGATTCATATAAAGACATTGGCCTCATGCGCATTCTGGTTATTCTTCCGGTCCCTGTATGATGGATATCTTTGTTATCCGGCGGAACCGCAGATCCGGTAAGAATGAACTGGCCAAAACGATCTCTCCTGTCAACCTCAACACGAACCGCATCCCATAGCCTTGGCGCAAGCTGCCATTCATCTATTAAACGGGGCGACTCACCTTGAAGAAGTCTGGACGAAGCCAATTCCGCCATCTCCAGATTCTGCGTTGTATTCTCCTGCATCAGTAAAACGCTTTTGGCAACCTGAAGCGCCGTCGTGGTTTTTCCGCACCACTTTGCGCCTTCAATCAGGACAGCACCTTTGCTTCTCAGTTTGAAATCCAGAATATCATCTGCAATTCGTGGTCTGTATTTTTCCATACAACACCCCCAATACAGCACCATTATACCTGTCGCTATCGTGTTTGGCAAGTTTTTATTATCGGGTTTGGCGCGATTTTGATATCCCTTTTGGCATAGACGTGCCCGCAAAAGCGTTTTATCATGATTATACACGCCACGCGTGTGCATTTCAAACGAGCCTTTCCCGCAGAGCATCCGGGACGTCTGTCCCGCGCCTACGGCAGGCCGAAGAGGACATTTCCGAGGATGCGCGAAAAGGATCCTGCCGCCTCCTCGTTGAGATGTCCGTTATAATCGACAAAGGAGGCGGCATCGTGCGGCGCGACGGCGTAATACTCCGTGTTGAAATTATAATAGGGGACACCGGCGTCCGCAAAGAGTGCCTCAAAATACGCATAGGCATCCACAAAATCACCGCTCATCGCAGAAAGCGTCTCGTCCGCCTGCGGCATGGTCACGGCGATGAGCTCGATCCCCTCCTCCCTGCACAGATCGATAACGCGGTAGAGATAATCGATATGGGCAGGGACGATCGTATCCTGCGTGAAGGAAAAACGGTCCGGCGCGGCAAAGGTTTTGGGATCCTGCTGATAACGCGCAAGAAATCCGTTTGCACGGTAGTCCCCTGTCGTCCCCCGTAAGGGTTCGAGACTGTAATCCGCAGACAGCTTTCTCGAAAGCGTGTCCCCCATGCGCGGCAGGGTCGTTGACAGCGGATACTCATAAAACGGAAAGAGCGCCGCGCGGAAGTCCGCCCGTAAAAGGATGTCCTTTGCATAGGCAAGCTTCGATGCGGATAACGGAAACTCGTGATAAAACAGGAGATAATTATTGCCCTGTTCCTTTTCTGTAACAAAGACAACCGGATTGACCTCGAAGACAACGGTCTGAGGCTTTTGCTTTTCGATCAGAAGCCTGAGCAGATGATAGCTGTCAATGGGAAACTCCCCGCCGTTGCACAGGTTATGCCCGGTCCTGTCCCTTCCGGCAAGCACGGCGTCCGGATCGATTCCCATCTTGCCGTCGGAGGTCCCGAGAAAGATCACGTCATGGTACGCGGCCGTCACCGTCCGGATGTCATTGCGCATATAGGTGCAGGGATAGAGCGCAAGATCCGCCAAAAGACAGACCGCGGCAAAGACCAGGATGCAGATGATCAGTTGGAGGGCTCTTTTTTTCATCGCGTAAGCTGTTATCCTCTCCTCCGAAGCCTAAAACTGTGCATAGATAAAGCCTCCCGGCACGCCCATCGGCGCAAATAAGGGGATCGCACAGATCAGTGCGCACCCTAAGGCGACCTGCGCCCAAAGCGGCAGCTTCGTCAGCGTATTCATCACCGGCACCCCCCTCTCCCGGATGATGCCGACAAGAAGCATCAGCAAAAGAGAAGCAAAAAGCGTCAACAGTGCATACGGCGTATATGCCGTGCCGAGCCGCCCGGCGGGGATCCTTAAAAGGAGCGCGGGCGTAAAAGAAGTAACCGAAAGCCGGATATAGGCAAGCGCGTTCTCAAAGGAATCCGCGAGAAAGAAAAACCAGCCGAAGTTGACGAGGACAAAGGTCCTGACCACCCTGACCGCGTGCCACGCGCTGCTCTCTTCCGGGATGTGCAGCGCCTCACGACCCTTATGAAAGGCACCCGCAAAGAGCACGGCCAGCGCGCTTAATATCCCGTGATATACGCCCCATCCGACAAAGGAAAGGGAGGCGCCGTGCCACAAGCCGCTCACAAAAAATACGACGAGAAGATTGCATGCCGTACGTACCTTTCCCTTGCGGCTGCCCCCTAAGGGAAAATAGATGTTATTGCGCAAAAAGGTGCCCAGCGTGATGTGCCAGCGTCTCCAGAAATCCGCGATCGATGTCGCAAAATAAGGCCTGCGGAAATTGAGCGCGGGCATCACGCCGAAAAAGACGGATATGCCGCGCATCAGATCGATGCCTCCGGAAAAATTGGCATAGAGCTCGATCCCGTACAAAACGGCACCGAGCGCGGCAAGTCCCCCGTAGGTCGCGGTGTCCGCAAAGATCGAGGTCCTGAACAGGGACGCCCAGTCGGCAACAAGCATCATCTGAAAGAGTCCCCATGCGACATAGAGGACGGCCGCCCGCATCCGGCGGAAGGAAAAGGTGCGTTCCGCCAAAAGCTGCGGCATGAGATCCGCGTATCTTGCGATCGGTCCCTGTATGATATGCGGAAAATAACAGACAAAGAGCAGGTATTGAAAGAAGTTACGGCAGGTCGTAATCTCTCCCCGGTACGCGTCTGCCATGTATCCGATCGTCTGGAACGTATAGTAGGAAATCCCGAGCGGCAAAAGGAGCGTTGCAAAACCCCAAGTCCTTCCCGTCAGGGGCGTCATCAGTTCCGCGAAAAAGCCCGCGTATTTCAGATACAGCAAAGGAACGAGATCCGCAAGAACACCGGCCGCAAGGAGGATCCGCCGCTGCCGTTTATGCTCCTCACCCTCCTTCATATACAGCGGAATGAGCCAGGTGATATAGGCGGAAAAGACCAGAAACACCAGCGGGACCAGGCCGTAAGAAGCATAAAAAAGGATGCTGATGGCAAGCAACAGCATCCATTGCATCCGTAAAGGAATCAGATAATACAGGATGACAGACAGAAGAACAAAAAGCGCAAACAGATTGGAAGTAACCGTAATCTCCATCCGTTCAGTACGTCAGTCCGTCCCCGATACAGGCATCCTGCGAGGGCGCGCTGTACGCCGTCTCCTCTTCATGGTAGGGTGCCTGGTACCAGGCCGCCTGTGCGGCCGCCTGTGCCTCCCGCTCCGCAAGATAGGCCTCCTCGAGCTCGCCGTCAAAGACATTGATCTGACGCGCGGCTTCGATGTACACCTGCGGATCATAAGGGATCACGTCCCGTACCCGGTCACCGGCAGGCGCATCATCCTCATAGACGGCAGAGCGCGTCACTTCCTGCGCGGCATCTTCCTCATCTTCTTTGGCGGCGTTCGTCACGGCCTCCTCCGCCCGGATCATGGCCGCGGAAGCCTGTCCGAAGTCGCCAAAGAGCGCCGTACCCACAAGCAATACCAGTGCCGCCATGACAAGTAACGACACGGGAATCTTCCATCCGCTCATATGGGAGGTTTCCTCTTCGGTTGTCATCTGTTGTCCCTGATCCGTTTCCGTCATGTCTTCCTGCCCGAAAAAACCGTCATTAATTCATCCTGCGGTAATCCTGATAACGCCAGGTGCCGCTCTGACCGTACTGGATGAGATAACCGTTTCTGCCCGTCTCGTAATGGAAGTCGGGATCCACGATATAGGTCGTGCCGTTGATGACGACCTCAACCCAGGAATGAGGTCCCACGCCGCCCGTACGCAGCGGTACGACACCGGTCATCTGGTGGGCTTCATATCCCAGGTCTCTTGCCATTTCATAGAAGCAGGCTGCCATCACGTAGCATCCGCCGGTGCCTGTTGTAAAGCCGATATTGGCCATCGCACGCGTGCCGATATCGGGAGACTTGATGTCACCGGTCCAGGTCAGGGAAGACGCCCAGTTATAGGCGGCCTGCAGATCACGGCCGGTCTGAGCCAGACGGTCTCTGGCCTGCTGGGAACTGCCCGCGGGAATCCCCTGCGGCGCCTGCTGGTTTTGCTGCGCGGAGGCGGGCAGACTGCCCGTCGCCTTTCTGTTCTCGCCGAGTCCGTGATTGATGTAATGCAGATAGTACGAACGGATATTGTCGCCGAAGGCGGCACGCAAATCGTCATAATTGTTCTTGTAGACATCCACATTGAAGGTGGCGATCGCCTGACGGTGTTCATTCATGCCGTGCACGACAAAATGCCTCAGCGCCGCGTTGGCGTCATTGCCGAAGGCCGCCCTCAAATCCGCATACTGCGAAATATAATAATCATAATCATACACCGCCGCATAGTCCACGCCGCCGTAGACCGTCGGCCCCGCCGCACGCGCCTGCGTCTTATGGAAGCAGACAAGCAAAAGGGCACATACGATCGCAAGACCCGGCTTTAGTAAACGGGCGCCGGCGCTGTTCTTTTCCTTACACATACAGGTACCTCCGTAGTCCGGTATAATCAAAAATCCATTACAAAAAACACTTATTTAACTATAACTTGATACGATACTGCTTGTCAAGAAATCCGGTTTTGCGCAATTCAACTCTTCGGCGTGCCGTTGCCGTGCAGATAGGTCCTGCGCTCTTCTCCCGACGCAAGCTTTTTCAGATTGGTGCGGTGTCGGATAAAGGCAAGAAAGATGATCAGCGCAAAGATCACATAGACCTCGAGCGCCTCCGCTTCATTATACAACCGGACGATTTCCATCCTGCGGTACACGGATCCGGCAAGTAACAGATACATCACGCTCGTCATGAGTAACGACGAGAGCGAGGCATAGTGCAGTGTGAAAAACGGAACCGAAAAAACCGCCATGCCGCACAGTCCGATCAGCGGATGAAACGCAAAGGCGACGCCGAGTCCGGTAGCGATCCCTTTCCCCCCGTTAAAGCCCGAATAAAACGGATAGTTGTGCCCGAGGATCGCGCCGAGTCCCGTATAGGCTTTGGCGAGACCCGGAGAAAGAAGTCCTGACGAAGACAGCATGTACGAGAGCACAAGCATCGGGATCACCGCCTTGAGCGCATCTCCGATGAGGACCAGAAAGCCCATCTTCCACCCGGCGGTACGCAGTGTATTGGTCGTTCCCGCATTGCCGCTGCCGCTCTTTCTGACGTCAAAGTGAAAGACCTTTCCGAGCACCACGGAGGTCGAAAACAGACCGCATACATATCCGGTTATAAGACAGATCAGTCGAAACATTCAGGCCCCCTGCTTATCTTTTCTTTCCCTGATCAGGAATCTCAGCGGCGTTCCCTGAAAACCGAACGTTTCGCGGATCCTGTTTTCGATATATCTGGTATAGGAATAATGCATCAGCTTTTTGTCGTTGACAAAGAGCACAAAGGTGGGCGGCTTTACGCCCGTCTGCGTCATATAATAGACACGAAGGGGTCTCCCCTTGTCCGTCGGCGGCTGCTGCATGGCAAGCGCCTTGGTGAGCACATCGTTTAAGAGTCCGGTCGTGATCCTTAAGGACGCATTGTCCGCCACCTTGTCGATCAGGGGAAAGAGCCTGCCCGTGCGCTGTCCGCTTTTTGCGGAGAGAAACAGGATCTCCGCATAAGGCATAAAGGACAAAACCTCACGGATCCGGTCCGTATACTCTTTGACCGTGCGGTTGTCTTTTTCGACCAGATCCCATTTGTTGACGGCGATGATCATGCCCTTGCCGCGTTCATGCGCAATGCCCGCGATGTGCGCGTCCTGCTCCGTTACGTGGTCGACGGCGTCAATCATCAGCACGCAGACATCGGACCGCTCGATGGCGGAGACCGCACGCAGGATCATATAACGCTCGAGGTCCTCTTTGATCTTACTCTTCCGCCTGAGTCCCGCGGTGTCGATAAAGACATACTCCCTGCCGTCACAACGCACCCTCGTATCGATCGCATCGCGGGTGGTGCCAGCGACATCCGAGACTATCAGACGGTTCTCTCCGGTCAGGCGGTTGATCAGGGAGCTCTTCCCGGCATTCGGCCTTCCGATTACGGCCACGCGGATGTCGGTATCCTCCTCATCGTCTTCAGGAATGGCAGGCAGATGCACACAGACGGCATCCAGCAGCTCTCCGATGCCGCGCCTTCCCTCGGCGCTGACCGGATGCGGCTCACCCAGGCCGAGATTGTAAAATTCATAGACCTCCGCCTCCTGCCGGACATGGTCATCGACCTTGTTGACCGCAAGAACGATGGGGCGCCCGCTCTTGCGGATCATGGTCGCGATATCGAGATCCGCGTCGGTCACGCCGCTCTTTAAGTCACACATAAAGAGAATCACGTCCGCCGTATCGATGGCAATCTGCGCCTGCTCGCGCATCTGCGCAAAGATCAGATCCTTCGATTCCGGCTCGATACCTCCCGTGTCCGCCAGCAAAAAGGCATGTCCCGCCCAGTCCGTGTCGCGGTAGAGCCGGTCTCTGGTAACGCCCGGCGTATCCTTGACGATTGCCGCCTTCTCACCGGCCAGTGCGTTAAAGAGCGTGGACTTGCCGACATTGGGTCTTCCGACGATGGCTACGACAGGCTTTCTCTTCACGTCAGTTCACCCGCGATCAGTTGCTGATCCAGAATATCACTCGCACCCGAACTCAGCGCCGGCGGCACCTGGTCGCTCCTTGCCAGGAAGTACCCCTGCAACAGATCCGCGCCAAGCTTGCAGACCGTCTCCATCTCCTGTGCGGTCTCGATTCCCTCCGCGATGATGAGCATATTCCTCTCATGCGCATAGCGCACGATATTGGAAACAATCCGCTGCTTGTCGGGCGACGAATCGATGTTGCGGATGATCGACAGGTCCACCTTGATATATTTGGGCGTGAGCTCCAGAAGCGTCCGCTCCGAATTGTATCCGCTGCCGTAATCGTCGAGCGCAAAGAGACCGGAAAATCCGGGGATGTTTCGTTTTCGCTCCGTCGCGTCCTCGTTCATAAATTCGGATTCGGTGATTTCGATGACGACGCGGTGTAGCAGATCCCCGTACATCCCGGATATCTTGCGGACATCCCTGTCGGGAAGGCTCAGGCTCGAGATGGAATTGATAAAGAGCTTTGCATCCTTTTCCACGAGATGCGCGTGCAGCAATTCCTCGTAGCATTCCATGCTGCGCATCCAGGTCATCCGCTCGATGTCCACCATGCGGCCCGCATGTCTCGCAAGCTCGAGTACCTCGGAGGGCATCTTGAGATGCACGAGATTGACGCGCATGAGCGCCTCATAGGCATGCACCTGTCCGGTCTTTGCGTCAAAGATCGGCTGGAAGTGGTAGGAGGCCAGCTTGTAGTTTTCCAGCAGCTGCTCAAATTCCTTGTGCTGCTTGACGGCGGAGGCGCTGCGCAGATATTCGTTGCGGTCAAAGTTGACGATCCTTCCCTTGCCCTTGGTATTCTTGAGCTGATAGGTCGCAAATTCCGCAAGCCGCATCAGTTCCTCGTGATTGGCGCCGTCTTCCGGATACCAGGCCACGCCGCCGGTAACGGTCAGACCGTAGGACTGTTCCTCGGGAAGCGGGAGCCTCGCTTCCGAAACCGCCTTGCGGAGTGCGTCGATCTGCATCTCGAGCGAGTTGCGGTTGACAAAGCCGTAGTAGAGAATATAGAATTCGTCACCCGCCACCTTGGCCAGCAACGTCTGTTCCGGTGATACATCATTGAACACCTGCGCCGCCATCCGGATGTAGGCATCGCCCGTATCATGTCCGTAATTGTCGTTGATGACCTTGACATTGTCCAGATCAATCATCAGCATCGCCGCACATCCCAGCAGATCCGGCGTCGCAAAGATCCTTGCGCAGTTCGTAAGAAACGCCCTGCGTGTCAAAAGACCCGTCAGCAGATCGTAATCCCTCTCATGCTCGATCCGCTTCATCTCGAGCGAACGCTGCTGCATCATGTCACGCGACATGGCGGTGATGGCTCCGGCAAAATTGTCGATCTCGCTGATGCCCGTAACGGACAGGTGCGGGATCTCGAGTTTTTCCTTCTGGGCATTGGCCACCTCGTCGGACAGCCGCTTGATCGAACCGGAGATATGTCTGCTGATGATGAGGGAGCCGATGATACCGGTCAGCACCATCAGCAACATCGTCAAAAGAATGGTCCGTACGATCTGTGTGGAATACTGGTACATGACCGTGGACCTGACGCTTCCTGCCAGATACCAGTGCGACTCGGAGCGGATACTGTTTTCGGTATACGGATACAGCCCCGCCACGGAGACGTAATAGGCCTCTCCCCTGACCGTATGGGAATATCCGGTTTCTCCGGAAGCACGCAGATACAGATGTGCGCCCGCGGGATAATCGCCGGGTCTTGCGCCGCTGTAGGCGGCCTGCGTCATGTCAAAGGCATCCCGCAGTCCCTCTCCTTCCATGGCGTCGACGCAGATGATATACGATGCGTTTTCCCCGTAGAGCAGCTCGTCATACGGCAGGATCGTATAGAGCTCCTCCCCGTAGATCCTGATGCCCGCGACCCCATAGGGCGCACCGTATCCGGCGATCAGGGGTACCGTACAGACGATGCCGTTTTGTATGCCGGCCTCCGTCTCAAAGGTATCATACCCCCAGAAGGCATAGGCCTCCGCATCGCTTGAAGCGCTCTGCATCTCGCGTTCGAGTGCCGCCTGAAAGGGAATCCTGTAATAATCCCTGTCCTTTTCGGACGACGCATCTTCCTCCGTCAGGATAAAGACCTCGGTGGCTCTCGTCTCCTGCCGCACCTCGTCCATGTACAATGTCACCATCGCCTGCGTGTTGCTGCCGTATCCCGCATAACGGATCTGTCCGGACAGATCCCCGAGGGACCGCACCGCACGCTCCATATAGTTGTTCAGATACGATGCGCGGTTTTGCACCTGTTTGTCAAAAAGCTCGCGGTCGTTGGAATCGAGGCGCGAAAAGACACCGCTTGCGTAGAGCATGGCGACAAAGACCACCGCCTCCACGGCAAGCAGGATCAGTAACGGTATGACCAGTGTCCGGAAGATGGATCGTTCTCTCACTTACGCCTCTTTACCTTCGCTAAAATATCTGACGCCCGCTTCAAACAGACGCATGTCCTGTTCGCCCGGAACATTGACCTGTACATGGGCGCCTTTTCTCTCCGCATGCGCCATCTTCCCGTAGCATCTGCCGTCGGGGGACGTGATCCCCTCGATGCTGCAGTAAGAACCGTTCAGATTGTACAGATCATCCATGGTGACATTTCCTTTCGGGTCGGCATAGAGTGTCGCCACCTGCCCGTTTTCAAAGAGCTTTTGTATCACGTCCTCATCGCCGACAAACCGTCCCTCGCCGTGGGAAACGGGCGAAGTATATACCTCATCCTTTTTGCACAGCGCAAGCCACGGACTGTGCGTGTCGATGACCCTGAGATGCGCCATGCGCGAGACATGGCGGCCGATCGTGTTGTAGGTCAGGGTCGGTGAGCGCTTTGTCTGCTGTTCGATCCTGCCGCCGGGCAAAAGTCCCAGCTTGATCATCGCCTGAAAGCCGTTGCAGATTCCGAGCGCAAGTCCGTCCCTGTCCTCCAAAAGACGCATGACGGCTCCGGCGATCTCCTCATTGCGGAAGGCTGCGGCAAAAAACTTGGCGCTGCCGTCCGGCTCGTCGCCCGCTGAAAATCCGCCGGGAAACATGAGAATCTGCGCCTGATCGATTTCCTTGCGGAAGAGGCGCACGCTCTCCCGGATGTCCTCGTTTTTCATATTGCAAAAGACGCGGCTCGAAACGTCTGCGCCCGCCGACGCAAAGGCGCGTGTCAGATCATACTCGCAATTGGTGCCGGGAAAGAGCGGGATGAAGACCCGCGGTCTGGCGTGCCTGTGTCGGCAGATGTATACGCTTCTCTCCCCGGCGGCGGGAAAATCCACCTTGTCCTTTCGTGAGGATGCGCTGACCGGATAGACCTTTTCGAGACGGCTGTTAAAGACCTGCAGGGCTTCGGGCTGTAAGATTTCACAGTTTTCGTACACGAAACGCTTGTCCTTTGTGACCGTGCCGATCTTCCTCGCGCCGTGCACGCGCAGCGCATCGATCAGATGCGCGGCATCGACCTCCGCAACCAGCGACCCCGTGAGGTTTTCAAAGAGCTCCTGTACGGAAACCGACTGGTCCACGGTAACACCCAGTTCGTTACCAAAGGACATGATGTTGAGCGCCGCGGCCAGTCCGTAGGCATCCGCCGCATAACAGGACAGGATCTTTTTCTCCCGCATCAGGCGGTGTACTTCCCCGTACATCGCAAGTGCCTCCCGGTGGCGCGGAACCATCTCTTCATCCTTTTCGATCTCGAAGAGCACGAGGAAGGAGGAGGCCTTTTTGAACTCCGGCGTAACGATCTGTGCGGCATCCCCCACCGCCACCGCAAAGCTGACGAGGGTCGGGGGTACACTGATGCTTCCGAACGTACCGGACATCGAGTCCTTGCCGCCGATGGCTGCGCATCCGTACGCAAGCTGTGCCTCAAAGGCACCGAGCAGTGCCGCAAAGGGGGCGCCCCAGGAAGCGGGGTCCCCGGAAGTCTTTCCGAAGTATTCCTGGAAGGTAAAATGCAGCCCGGAAGGATCCGCACCGGAGGCGCAGATTTTGGCAACGGAGTGAAGGATGGCATAGTGCGCTCCGTGATACGGGCTCCAGGAGGACAGATACGGATCAAATCCGTAGGACATCATGCTCATGCAGGAAGTCGTCCCCTTCAGGACAGGGAACAGGGCGCTCATCGTCTGTACGGGCGTCATCTGCGTGGCGCCTCCGAAGGGCATGGTCACGCTCGACGCACCGATCGATGCGTCAAACATCTCGACCAGTCCCCGCTGGGAACAGACATTGAGATCTCTTAGGGTCTCGAGGACGGCCGTTCGCACATCGTCTTTTTCGAGTGCCGCAGGCACCCCCTGCGCCGCCGTCTGCCGCAGCACATTGTGATGGTCGTCGGGGCTTGGCACACGGACCTGTGTGCACTGCGGCGCGCCGTTCGTATCAAGAAATGCCCGGGAAAGATCGACAATCACCTCTCCCCTCCAGCGCATGACGAGACGTCCCGTGTCCGTCACCCGGGCCACCGTCACGGCTTCCAGGTTTTCCTCCGCGCAATAACGGATAAAGGTCTCTTCATCCTTGTCCGCAACGACCACCGCCATCCGCTCCTGCGATTCGGAAATGGCCAGCTCCGTTCCGTCAAGGCCCTCGTATTTTTTCGGTACCTTGTCCAGGTCGATATCGAGACTCTCCGCCAGCTCGCCGATTGCGACGGAAACACCGCCCGCTCCGAAGTCATTGCACTTTTTGATCAGACGGATGACCTCTTCCCTGCGGAAGAGTCTCTGGATCTTTCGCTCCGTCGGGGCATTGCCCTTTTGCACCTCCGCACCGCACGTATCGATCGACGAGGCCGTATGCGCCTTGCTCGAGCCGGTAGCGCCGCCGATGCCGTCCCTTCCCGTGCGTCCGCCGCACAGGATGATTTTGTCTCCCGGAACGGGGCTCTCCCTGCGTACGTTTTTGCGCGGAGCCGCTCCCATGACCGCACCGATTTCCATGCGCTTGGCGACATAGCCCGGATGATAGATCTCCCTGACATAGCCCGTTGCAAGACCGATCTGGTTGCCGTAGGACGAATATCCGGCCGCCGCTTCCTTCACGATTTTTTTCTGCGGGAGTTTGCCGGGCAGGGTATCCTCCATGGAGCCGGTCGGGTCCGCTGCCCCCGTGATCCGCATGGCCTGGTAGACATACCCTCTTCCGGACAATGGATCGCGGATCGCGCCGCCCAGGCATGTGGCCGCCCCGCCGAAGGGCTCGATCTCCGTCGGATGGTTATGCGTTTCATTTTTAAAGAAAAGAAGCCACTCTTCGGTTGTTTCATTGCCGGTCGCCTCATCGGTGACCGTCACCGGCACGATGATCGTGCAGGCGTTGTTTTCCTCCGACTCCTCCATGTCGGTAAGGAGTCCCTTTGCCTTGAGATACTTCATTCCGGCGGTTGCGATATCCATCAGACAGACGGGCTTTTCCTCCCGTTTGACGGGGTCTTCACAGATGATCTGCCGTGCGTCGAGATAGGACTGATACGCTTTTTTCATCCGCGCGGCATAGGCCCCCCCGTCAAAGGTCACGTCCGTGATCTTTGTGGCAAAGGTCGTATGCCTGCAATGATCGGACCAGTAGGTATCCAGCACGCGCAGCTCCGTCATCGTGGGATCACGCCGCTCCCGTTTGCGGAAATCGTCCCGAATCCATAAAAGATCCTCCGCCGTCATCGCAAGCTGCAGCGATGTCAGAAGATCCTTCAGCTGCGTGTCATCCATGCGGATAAAACCGTCGATCTTTCGGATATGCGCCGGCGGCTCATAGGTCATGGCAAGCGTGTCCGGTTTTTCCTCCGTGGTTACCCTGGAATCCACGGGATTGCAGACATGGGCGCGGATTTTTTCGACCTCCTCCTCCGTAAGATCTCCCGTCAGCAGATAGGTCGTTGCCGTGCGGACGAGCACCTCGTCCGGCGCCCCGAGAAGGCGCAGTGCCTGCGCGCAGGAATCCGCCCGCTGGTCATACTGACCGGGCAGCGCCTCGACGCTGAAGACCGTCCCGTCCGTCCCCGGGAGCTCCTCCTCATAGAGATCATCGAGCGGCGGTTCGCTGTAGACACAGTTCAGCGCTTCCTCATAGACCTCATCCGTGATGTTTTCCGTATCGTAACGGATGAGGATACGCACCCCCGCAAGGCGGTCCGGATGCAAAAAGCTCTTGATTTCTTCCGCAAGTGCCGCTGCCTTAACCGCGGCAAATGCCTTTTTTTCCACATAGACCCTGCGTACCAAAGACATCCTTTACTCCCCGGCCATTTCGTCCACATCGGAGACAATGATCGAGCTCAGGCAAAAGAGCATCTCCCGGTCAAACATCGCCTCCGTCAGCCCCATGGTATGTACGGCGATCTTCATTCCCTCGATCACAAACATCAGATTGCGCGCCCAGCCGGAAGGATCCTCGCAGTAAAACTCCCCGCTTTCGAGACCCTCCGCGATCAGCCGCTCGAGTACCATCACCGCCGTGTCAAATCTGCTCTTTAGGGCGCCGGACGCCTGGTCCTGCACGCTTTCCGCAAAGTATTCGTATGTGGCGACCGTGAGATTGCCTCTTTTGCGGAAGACCTCCTTCTTCTGCGCCTTGATAAAAATCGCAAGCATGTCGGACGCGGAGGCAGAGCCTTCAATGGCGCGCGTGAGCGCCTCGTCCTCGTCATCCTCCGAGCCTGCGTCCGATTTGAGCACCGCTTCAAAGACCTCGCGCGTCGAGCTGAAATACAGATACAGTCCGCCCCTGCTGATCTCGCAGGCCTCGACGATATCCTTCATCGTGACGGCCTTGTAGCCCTTTCTGGCAAAAACGCCGCGTGCACGGTTGATGATGTATTGCCGCTTGCGTTCCGATTTTTCTCCCATATGTCCTCCGTTACAAGGCGGATGCGGCCGGTATGCTGCTCAGCGCACCGCAGTCGCTTCCTTGCTCCACATGACCAGCAGGTCGTTCATTTTCCTGATAACACTGTAGAAGATCCGGTGACGGACACCGTCGGACCAGACCGAACCTCTCGTCATGCCCTCCATGACATAGCCGCACAGAATCGCCCACAGATCGTCCATGTCGGCGAGCTGTGCGCGCTCGATAAACGCGAGCTCGTCCTGCCAGCCGTGCAGACTCCTTCTGGAATTGACATAGGCGTAATTGCGGTCGACCATGCCGGAATTCTGTACCTGCCGGATAAAGGCCAAAAGGGTCGAGTCATAGACCGGAAAGGACATCGTCCCCTCCTCCTCGTGCGAATCCGCTCCGCTTTCTCCCGCATGGCGGTCAAACCAGTCGAGGTACGACAAAAGCGCCTTCACGATCGCCTCATAGCGGTCCATATAATACTCCACCGTATTCTTTACAATCTCCGCCATCGGAAACCTCCCTGATGATTTATGACATAGATATCATATTTTACCATATCCGTGAGGGCTTGTATACAAAAACCGGGTCAAAGGGGACGGTTCTCCCCGGCTTGTTTCCGGTCAAAAGGGACAGATCTCCGGCGGCAGATCCCGCGAAACAAAAAAACCCCCGCAAAAAGGAGGGTTTCCGAGCAGGGGATGAGGGATTCGAACCCCCATGAACGGTTTTGGAGACCGTCATACTAGCCGTTGTATGAATCCCCTGTATATGACGCAAATGACATTATAGCAAGGTATTTGGCATCACGCAAGTATTTTTGCGGTACGATCACGTCCGCTTTTACCGTGCGATCGCATCCACGGGCGCATCCTCTCCCCCCTCGACGGTGATGACGATCCGGTGCGGCAGGCAGATGATGCTCTCTCCGTCTCTGAAAATCGCTCCCTGTCTGACACACAATCCGTCCGGGCAGTCCGCGTCGGCCACATACGCCTTCCCGTTTTCGATGACAAGAATGTTTTCTCCTCCGTCGAATCCGGACAGACTCAGCGTCTGCTCTGCGGTCAGGGGCACTCTCTCACGCTCCTCGCCGTCCACAAAGACAACGCAGGTCACCCCCTGCGTGCCAGCAAGACGCAAAAACAAAAAAAGCGCACACGCCCCCAAAAGCACCGCACCAAATAGAACCAGGTCCGCCTTTCGAAGTCGAAAGCTATGTATTCCCGTATCCTCAGACGGCATCAAAGGCCTCTCTTAAATTTTTTACGGCAATGACCTTCATCCCCTCCGGCACCTTCAGCCGCTTTTTGGAAGCATACGGGATGATGCAGGTCGTAAAGCCGAGTCTCGCCGCCTCCTCGACCCTTGCTCCCGCCTGTGATACCGCGCGGACTTCGCCGGACAACCCAACCTCTCCGAATGCACAGACCGTATCACCGACCGGCTGATTCCTGAAAGAAGAATGCACCGCCAGACAGACCGCCAGATCCGTGGCGGGCTCCGTTACCCGCATGCCGCCCGCGATATTGACATAGGCGTCCTGGTCACCGACAAAGAGTCCCGCTCTCTTTTCAAGCACCGCCATCAGCAGATTGACGCGGTTATAATCGGTCCCCGTCGCCTGCCTTTTGGGATAGCCGAACGCCGTCTTCGAGACCAGCGCCTGGATCTCGATGAGGATCGGCCTCGTTCCCTCCATGCAGGCACTTACGACAGAACCCGAGGCGTCCTTTGGTCTTCCGGAAAGCATGTATTCCGAAGGATTCTCGACCTCGACAAGTCCTTCCTCCCGCATCTCGAAGACACCGATCTCGTTGGTTGAACCAAAGCGGTTTTTGACCGCACGCAGTATCCGGTACGAGGCGTGCCGGTCCCCTTCAAAATACAGCACCGTATCCACCATGTGCTCGAGAACCCGCGGACCCGCAACCGTTCCTTCCTTGGTCACATGTCCCACGATAAAGACGGAGATCTGCATCGTCTTGGCGATCCGCATGAGCACCCCCGTCGATTCCCTTACCTGCGTGACACTCCCCGGCGCACTCGATACCGCCTCGTCATACATCGTCTGGATGGAGTCGATGATCACGATCTGCGGCGCAGTCTCTTCGATCGCCGCTTCGATCTGCGTCAGATTGGTTTCACACAAAAACAGAAGATCATCCGTAAAGTCGCCGATTCTCTTTGCGCGCAGCCTGATCTGTGCAAGCGATTCCTCACCGGACACATAGAGCACCTTCCTTTTGTCCGCCGCAAAAAAGCGTGCCACCTGCAAAAGAATCGTCGACTTGCCGATACCGGGATCGCCTCCGATCAATGTCATCGAACCCTTGACGAGGCCTCCGCCGAGCACGCGGTTGAGCTCCGCAAAATGCGTATCCGCGCGTACCGCATGATCGCCCTCTTCGATTGCGCTCAGAGGCACGGGAGAGATCATCCCCCGCCCGGTGCGTGCGTATTTCTGTATCTTTTTTTCCTTTGGCGCGGCGATTTCCTCCGCAAAGGAGTTCCACTCCCTGCAGGCGGGGCACTGCCCCATCCACTTGGCGGATTCATAGCCGCACTGCTGGCAGAAAAATACGGTTTTTGTTTTTGCCGCCAAACGCTCTGCTCCCCCTTATACGACGACTTCTTCTTTTTTCCTGTTTTTCTTTGTCCCCTTCGCCTTCTTTTCCGGCTGTTCCGCATTCACAAAAGCGATTTTTTTGTTTTTGAGGACCACATTGACCCTGCCGCCCCGCACAATGTCTCCCTTGAGAAGCGCTTCCGCCATCGCATCCTCGACCACGGACTGCATCGCGCGCTTTAAGGGTCGGGCGCCCATCTTCTCGTCGGCATATTTGTCGACCAGATACTTTTTGACCTGCGGACTCATCGTCAGATCGATCTCGAGCTGTGTACGGCATCTCTTTGCAAACTGCGAGGACAAAAGCGTAACGATCTGCATCATCTCTTCCTGCGACAGCTGGTGGAAGACCATGATCTCATCGATGCGGTTGATGAATTCCGGCTTAAAGAGGCGCTTCACCTCCTCCATAACACCTTCCTTCATCTTTTCATAATCCTTTTCCGCACTCTGGTCGCTGGCAAACCCCAGGTTCTTGGGTGCAACGATCCGCTGTGCGCCGACATTGCTCGTCATGATCAGGATCGTATTCTTAAAGCTGACCTTACGTCCCTTGGAATCCGTGATATGTCCGTCGTCAAGCACCTGCAACAGCACGTTAAATACATCCGGATGCGCCTTTTCAATCTCGTCAAACAGTATCACCGAATAGGGATGCCGGCGCACCTTTTCGGAGAGCTGTCCGCCCTCGTCATAGCCGACATAGCCGGGCGGCGAGCCGATCATCTTGGAAACGGAATGTCCCTCCATGTATTCCGACATATCGACCCGGATCAGGGCATCCTCTTCCCCAAAGACCGCTTCCGCCAATGCCTTGGAGAGCTCCGTTTTGCCGACGCCGGTGGGCCCCAGGAACAGGAAGGAGCCGATCGGACGGTTCGGATCCTGCAGGCCGACTCTCCCTCGCCGGATCGCCTTGGTCACGGCCTCCACGGCCTCGTTCTGTCCGATGACACGCTTATGCAGCTCCTTGTCGAGCTTTAAGAGTCTTGCGCTTTCCTTCTCCGCGATCTTCTTGACGGGGATCTTGGTCCACTGTGCGACAACCTCCTCGATCTGCGTTTCCGTGACCGTGATGGCGCGCTCGCTTTCCTTTTTGGATTGCTGCTCCTTCATGCGGGTCAGCTTCTTCAGCAGCGCATTCTGCTTTTTATTCAGTTCGCCTGCCAGCGCATATTCCTGCGTACGGAGCGCCTGCTCCACCTCGCCGTCGATCGATTTGATCTGTTCCTCCATCTCCTTCATCTTTGGATTGGTCGAGAGGAACATCAGCCTCGTGGCAGAGGCCGCTTCGTCGATGAGATCGATCGCCTTGTCCGGGAGATTGCGGTCATTGATATAACGGGCACTCAGGTCCACGGCCGCGCGCAGCGCATCCTGCGTAATCGTCACGTGATGATGCTCCTCGTATTTGTGCGCCACGCCCTTTAGGATCTCAAAGGCCTCGTCCGGAGTCGGCTCTTCGAGCATCACGGGCTGGAATCTGCGCTCTAAGGCCGCATCCTTTTCCACGTACTTGCGGTATTCACTGATCGTCGTTGCGCCGATCATCTGGAGTTCTCCCCTGGCCAGGGAGGGCTTTAAGATATTGGACGCGTCGATCGAGCCTTCCGCCCCTCCGGCGCCGATCAGCGTATGCATCTCGTCGACAAAGAGGATGATGTTGGGGTCCTCGATCACCTCGGCGATCACCTTCTTGATGCGCTCTTCGAACTCGCCGCGGTATTTGCTGCCGGCCACCATCCCGGAGATATCGAGCGTCAACAGTCTTGCGTTCTTGACCGTCATCGGCACATCGCCCGATACGATCTTCTGCGCAAGCCCTTCGACGACCGCCGTCTTTCCGACGCCCGGCTCGCCGATCAGGCAGGGATTATTCTTGGTGCGGCGGCTCAGAATCTGGATCGCCCGCTGGATCTCGCTCTTCCGGCCGATCACGGGATCGAGCTTGCCTTCCTGCGCGAGTGCGGTCAGATCCCTGCTGTATTTGGCAAGCGTCGAGCCCTTCCTCGAACCGCTCCGGTTCATCTTGAGATCCTCCTTGACGAGCGAGGGATCCTCGCCCATCGCGGCCAGCGTCTCCGCATAGATCTTCTGGATCGGGATATTGAGTGTTGCGATCAGACGCAGTGCGACATTTTCACCTTCCCTGATCAGGGCCAAAAGCAGATGCTCGGTACCGGTCTTGTCGGCATGAAATCGCTGCGCCTGGCGGTGCGCCTCTTCGATGACCTTTTCCGCACGCGGCGAAAGGCCGTCCTGCTCCATGGTGGCCAGCATCCCGTCCTGTACGATGAGATCCCTGATCATGTGCAGCATCCGGTCTTCATCGACCCCGTTATCCGTCAGGATCCTCGAGGCAACGCTTCCCCTGGTCCTGATCAGCCCCATCAAAAGGTGCTCCGTCCCCACATAATTGAGCTTGAGCTCCTTTGCGGACTGTCTTGCGTGATTCAGTGCTTCCTTTGCCTTATTGGTAAACTGCTCGTTCATAGACGCTCCTTCGTCGCGTCATGCGCACCTTCCCGCATGCAATACCGGCTTTGCCGGTGCGGCCGGCGCCGCATGGCGCAATCCTTGTTGTCACACGGACTTAAAGCAAGTGCTTCGTCCTGTTTTCACTGCACGATACAATCCGGAGTTTTATCCCCCCCAGGCGTCGTAGATATCATCCACGAGCGCATGCATCTCGTTCCGGTTGATATTTCTGCAGATGGCGCGCGCAAGAACGATCGAAAGCTCCTCTCTTGCCTCCGACAGCGCCCGCAGCTTGTCGATATCGAGCGCGATCACCGCACCCCGTCTGCGGTCGATCTTTAAGAAGCCTTCCCGCTGCAGGATCGCATAGGCCTTGTTGACCGTATGCATGTTGACGCCGATTGCCTCGGCCAGCGCACGCACGCTCGGCAGCTGTTCCCCCTCCCGGAACTGCGAGGTCGCAATTCCCAGGATGATCTGGTTGCACAGCTGCACATAGATCGCTTCATCCGAATGAAAATCGATTTGAATCATCATGGTCTTCACCTTCGTTCCGGATAAAAAAAGTCCATCTGTTATAGGAATGATATAACAGATGGGCCCGGATGTCAAATACTCGCCGCGGAGGGATGTTTATGAATTACAGCCGGCAAGAATGTAATGATCTTTGATCGTATATATGCAATCCGCCACCTCATCCAGCTCCTTCCCGTGCATAACGGCAATAATCGTGCGGCTTCCCTTGATCTCCTCCAGATACCTGATCACATTTTCCTGCGTTTGTATATCCAGATTGGACAACGGTTCATCCAAAAAAATGACGGGCGCATCCTGACTCAAAACGCGCAGCAGTGACAGTTTTTGCTGTTGTCCGTAGCTCAGGTTAATATTACTGCTGTCAATCTCTTTTTCGGCAAAGTCGATATTGAGGATTTCCGTCAATGCTTTTTGAAGCGGTATACCAAACAGATTATCCTCCAGATTGCCGTCAACCGCAAAAAACGGATAGGTCAGCATGACGGTCTGATCAATATCCTGTGACACATGAAAATCTCCTTTGGAAAAAGATGCATCCACATTTCCAAGTAAAAAGTTTAAGAACATGGTTTTTCCGCTTCCGTTTTCTCCCTTGAGTACGTATAAACCGCCTTTTTTGATATCCATTTTTTCTGCCGAAAAAAGATAATCCTGCTCCTCCGGTCCCTTATACAGATCGAGTGACTCGGTTTTGAACAGGTACTCTTTTTCTGTCTTATGCAAAGCGTTTTGATCGGGAAGCTGACTCTGCGCATCCAGATTGTCCACACGGTCAATATGCACCTTGCTGGAGCGGTAGCGCATCACAATACCGCAAATTGTCGCGACGGGATCCGCAAGATAATCCATATAATGATATACCATCAGCAGAACGCCGAGCGTCAGAGCCCCGCGCATCACCATCATCGAGGCGATAAACAAAAAGCAAACCTTAAATATCTGGCTGATTTGCCCGGGCATATACTGTGCAAGATAATCAAAAAACCGGTATCTCAGGATATGTTTACAGTATTTTTCAGAGATATCATAAAACCTGTCCGAAAAAAAACCATCTACATGCAGCGCATTGATACCCGTCTTGTTTTCGATGATATTTCTGGAACGTCCGAGATATACGTCCTGCTTTTCCACCACATCCTTCTGCATATGAAATAACGGCTTTGAAGCATTGAGCGATATTACCGCCAATACAATCATATAGAACAAAAAGAATACAGTCAGTATCGGACTGATATAAAAAATGACCGCCAGGATCATGACGGCAAAAATGACATTTCCAATCAGTCTTAAATGAATTTCTTCATGAAGATCGCCGTAGGCAGCGCAACTGTTAGAGCACAGATTATAATAATATCCTTTTTCCTCCTTGACATATTCGGGCTGTGACAGACGCAAAATGTTTCTTAAAGATGCTCTTTCCAGTATAAATGTATTTTTAATTCCGAGCTTTATCGGAGTATATTGTAAAAAATAAAAAGAAGTCATCCCTCCCAGAAGCACCGTTACGAATGTTAATGCAAACCACCATGTCAGATGTTCCCATTGTTCGGTCAACAGAATGTGATCCACGAGATACTCCAACAGATACGGATACACCATGGACACCAGAAATGACAGAACCATCAAAAGTATATAACCATGGTACTTTTTGAGTACAGTTGTTTTCATGCGATCATCTCCACATTTTCCTGAATATACATCGAAATAATCTCTTTCAGATAATTGATCTTTTCCGTTTCCTGAGCAAATCATTTTCTGAAAAAACCGCTGTAGTACCATTATGATACCACAGCGGTTTTTATCCGTTCAAATATAACCTCTTGGCTTACCTGTCGTCGTTCAGGAATCCGTACTCAAAATCATCCTCTTCGTCGTCTTCCATAAAGTTGCGCGGACGTCTCTGCGAACGGGACGGCTGTGCATCGCGGCCTCTGTCGTCATACGAGGCGCGTTCCGGCTGATAGACCCTGCGGATGGCACGGGGTTCCATTTCTTCCTCATCGTCCTCGTCGTCATAATCCCCGTCATCCTCGTCATCGTAATCGTCACGATCCTTTTTGAACCGGGAGAAAAGTCCGCCGGAGCGTCCGCGGCCCCTGTCATCCTCCTCGTCATCCGCGTCGTCTTCGTCGTCATAATCGCCGTCGTAGGATCCGCCGCGGTCATAATCGTCGTCGCCGTAATCATCCGCGGTATAGCGGCGGAATCTCAACCCCAGGAGCAGGAGCAGAATCACCGCCACGAGCGTGATGATCCCGAGGATCACGCATACCACCTTGAGCACCGTATTGGTCCCCTCGATGCCGTTCATGCGCATGCTGTCCTCATAGCTCTGCAGCAGGGTCTCCACACGCCAGCGCTGGTTGTTGTTATTATTGTCGACGAGATACGGCACCGTCTCGCCGTTGTCGTCCATGTCATAGGCGACCGTATACTGCTGGCCCATCATGCCGACCGGATTGTTGGCATTGGGATCCTCCGTCACGGGTGCCTCGGCGGGCTGTTCCGCCGGCGTCTGCGAGGGATCCTGTGCGGCGGCTTCCACCGTCAGATAGTCATTGCGGATATAGCCCTCCTGGGGGCCGCCGCCCTGACCGTCATCATAGATGATCTTGTACCAGATCTCTCCATTGGTGGCCGCCGATTCATCCACAACCCGTACCTCGGAACCGGGCTGCAGCGGCGAAAACGAAGCCGGCGGGTAGGTGGTGCCGGGACCCGTCCGGACATTGGCCGCCGTCTGCGTCTCGATCCTGCCGATCCGCTCCGGCGCCGCCGGTGTGTTCGGATCTTCCGGCGTTTCCGCTGCCGGATCCGCATTGCCGCCGTCTTCCGCCTCGACCATGTCGCCCCTGATGTAACCGGTCTGGTTGTTATACGTGATCTGATACCAGACCTGACCGTTCGCGTCGGTGACCTCCCCCTGGATGTCAATCTCAGTGTTTTGTCTGACCGTGCCGAGCGACTGCGACTGCGTGGTCGCCTCGGAACGCACGTTGACATTGTCCTGCGTGACCGTTCCGGGATAGGCCAGTGCCGTGATCTGCAACTGCATGAGCAGCAACAGGATCATGGCTGATGCGCTAACCAGCCGAAACGATCGTCTCATCTGCTTTTTCATAATCTCCTGCTCCTTTTTGCCCTGATGAAAGACGTGTTCCGTTACGCTTCATCGATCGATTTACCGATATCCGTTCTCATATATTGACCTTCAAAAGTCACAAGCTTCGTCGCCGCATAGGCGGCCGCCCTTGCATCCTTTAAAGTCCCCCCTTTGGCGACGACCCCCAGTACCCTGCCGCCGTTTGTCACAATCTGTTCTCCCTCGCGCTTCGTGCCCGCATGGAAAACAAAAATATCGTCTCTTCCTTTAAAATGCTCCAGCCCGTGAATGACCTTTCCTTTTTCATAGGCAAGCGGATAACCCCCGCTTGCGATCACCACGCAGACCGCGGCATTGTCTTCGAACAAGACCTCCGTGTCGCCCAGCGTGCCGTCGATGCAGGCCTCAACGACATCGATCAGATCGCTCTTCATACGGGGCAGCACAACCTGCGCCTCCGGATCCCCGAATCGCGCGTTATATTCTAACACTTTCGGGCCGTCCTTTGTCAACATCAGCCCGAAGAAGATGACACCGTGAAACTCCCTTCCCTCCGCACGCATCGCATCGACCGTGCGCTGAAAAATCCTTTCTTTACAGAACCGGTCGATCTCTTCCGTATAAAACGGACTCGGGGAAAAGGTTCCCATGCCGCCCGTATTGAGACCGGTATCGCCGTCGCCCGAGCGCTTATGATCCTGGGCGGAGCTCATGAGACGGATGGTCTTCCCGTCCACAAAGGAGAGAATCGACACCTCCCTGCCGGTCAGGAATTCCTCGACCACCATACGGTTGCCGGCATCCCCGAACGCCTTGTCCTCCATGATCTGCCGGACGCCCGCTTTTGCTTCCTCCTCGTCCTTGCAGATCAGTACGCCCTTGCCGAGGGCGAGACCGTCCGCCTTGAGTACCAGCGGATACTCCGCATGACGGATGTGGTCATACGCGTCCTCTGCACGGTCAAAAGAGACACTTTTCGCACAGGGTATATCATACTTCATCATGAGTTCTTTTGCAAATGCCTTGGATCCTTCCAGAATCGCCGCATTTTTGCGGGGTCCGAAAACGCGAAGACCCGCTTCCTCAAAGATGTCGACGATACCGCCGACCAACGGATCGTCCATGCCGACGATCGTCAGATCGATCGCTTCTTTGACGGCAAAGTCCCTGAGCGCTTCGAATTCCATCGCGCCGACCGGTACAAGTGTTGCGATCTCTCCGATGCCGGCATTGCCCGGCGCACAAAAGATCTCCGGATGATGTCTGCTTGCGCGAAGCGCATGTGCGATCGCATGTTCACGGCCTCCGCCGCCGACGATAAGTACTTTCATGTTGCTCCCTCCGGTGTGTGCCTCATCCTGTCCGTCAGTGTCCGTCCGCGATCAACCGGATCGCCTGCGGCAGAATGACCCACTCGGCCTCCTCCATGATGCGCCTCTGCAGGGTCTTTGGCGTGTCGTCCTCTAGCACCTCAACCGCCTTTTGTGCGATGATCGGTCCCGTATCCATATCCTCATCCACGTAATGCACGGTGGCACCGCTCACCTTGACGCCCCGGGCAAGGGCCGCTTCATGCACCTTCAGTCCGTAAAATCCCGTACCGCAAAAAGAAGGAATCAGCGAGGGATGTATGTTGATGATCCGCATCCGGTACTTTGCGACCATCGCCTCCGGGAT
Source organism: Lachnospiraceae bacterium (assembly GCA_017448245.1). Classification (GTDB taxonomy): domain Bacteria; phylum Bacillota; class Clostridia; order Lachnospirales; family Lachnospiraceae; genus Butyrivibrio. Next base: position 128,616 of record JAFSLV010000041.1, read on the forward strand.
CTTTACCAGAAAGCCCGCCAGAACCACAAGGTCTGCCTGTGATGCATCCACCGCATCGATCAGCGCACGGTCATAGTCGGAAGGCTCCGGATTAACGGCGCGCGACACCACCGCCGTTTCGATCCCCGCCGCCCTTGCTCGTTCGAGCGCATAGGCATCCGCATTGTTGCTGATGACGCGCACGATTTCGGTATTCCCGAGACTGCCGTTACGTGAGGCATCGATGATGGCCTGCAGGTTGGTCCCTCCGCCGGAGACGAGTACCGCAATCTTCAGCACAGCTCCACCCCCGTTTCGCCGCTTTTGAGATCCCCGACGATATAGGCCTCCTCTCCCGCCTCTCCAAGCAGGCGCAATGCCTTGTCCGCATCCTGCTGTGCCAGTGCAAGCACCATGCCGAGTCCCATGTTAAATGTGTTATACATTACCTGTTCGGACACGTCGCCGCCGAGAGCGAGCCATTCAAATACCGCGGGCACGGGATATGCGTTCTTTTTGATACGTGCACCGATCCCCGCGGGCAGCATCCGCGGGATATTCTCATAGAAACCGCCGCCCGTGATATGGCTGGCGCCGTGCACCGTAATCCCGCCCTCCTTCAGCGCGCGGAGTGCGCGGACATAGATCCTCGTCGGCGTCAGGAGATGCTCGTAGACATTGCCGCCGAGCGTTGCGATCTCCGTATCCTTTGTGATTTTATTTTCCATCAGGATTCTGCGTACGAGGGAAAAACCGTTGGAATGCACACCGCTCGACGCGACACCTAAAAGCACATCCTTTTCGTCCACCCGTTCCGGACCGATCAGGTCGTCCTTTTCGCAGACACCGACCGCAAAGCCCGCCAGGTCATATTCGTCCTGCGGCATGAGGCCCGGATGCTCCGCCGTTTCCCCGCCGATCAGGGCACAGCCCGCCTGAACGCAGCCGTCGGCGATGCCCTTTACGATCATCGCGATCTTTTCGGGAATATTTCTCCCGCAGGCGATATAATCCAGGAAAAACAGCGGCTCCGCCCCCTGTGCGGCAATGTCATTGACGCACATCGCGACACAGTCGATGCCGATCGTCGTATGGAGGTCCTTCTCAAAGGCAAGCTTCAGCTTGGTGCCGACACCGTCCGTGCCGGACAACAGCACGGGGTCCCGCATCTTTTTGATCTCCGCAAGGGAAAAGAGTCCCGCAAACGAACCGAGCGAAGACAGCACCTCCTTGCGGAAGGTCTTTTGCACATCCTCCTTCATCATGGAGACGGCCTTATACCCCGCTTCGATATCCACACCGGATGATTTGTAATCAAGCGCCATAACGAAAAATCCCTTCACGGAGAATCATCTGTCGTATGCCTTGTACCCCGTCTGCTGCAGACGCGCATCCTTTTGCATCACTTCTTCTTTTTGCGAAGCGGCATATTCCTTTAACTGTTCAAGCAGCGCCCCGTCGGAGATTGCCAGCATCCGCACCGCAAGAAGCCCCGCGTTTTTTCCGCCGTCGATCGCAACCGTCGCGACCGGCACACCCGGCGGCATCTGCACGATCGAATACAATGCGTCCTTTCCGGAGAGCGCACCGCCCTGCATCGGTACTCCGATCACCGGCAGGGGAAAGAGTGCCGCACACATCCCGGGCAGATGGGCCGCAAGCCCCGCTCCGGCAATGATGATCCTGGTATCATTGGCTGCCGCTTCTTTGGCAAAGTCAAAGAACACGTCCGGCTCCCTGTGCGCGGAAATGATGCGCATCTCAAAGTCCACGCCGAAGTGCTCGAGTATCTCCGCTGCTTTTTTCATCACGGAAAGATCCGAATCACTCCCCATGACAATGGCTACCGTTGCCATACCCGCTCCTTTTGTCGTCTATCCTGCCAGTCCCAGATAGGTGATGCCCGCCACGCACAAAAGCGCCAGCGCATTCACCGCAATGCCCGCACGCGGAAAGGCCGGATAGATCTCCCGTTCGCGTCCGGACAATATCCCCATCACAAATCCCGTCACCGCGTATCCGAGGGCAAGGAAAATCCCGATCGCGTAGTTGCCGTTTGCCTCCATCCCGCTGCGATAGGTCAAAAGCACCGAGAGGAACGAGCACATCAGGGAAAAGACCCCGATGATGACCGAGAACACGCCGCGCCACGGATGCTTCTTGTCCGTAAAGATAAAGCGTCCCCTGCGCCGGTTACGCAGCTGTCTTTCGGACAGCGACAGTCCGTACAGAGAGCTTGTGACGCGCTCAATCCATGTCTGGTCCTCGCCCTTCCGTTCCATTTTTCAGAAAATGATTTTTTTGCGACCGGCCAGGAGCTTGGCGCCGTTGACGATCAGCGTCACTCCCATGGCCGTCCCCAGTACGATGGCAAGAATCCCGAAAACCATGGTCATCGTGCCGCTTCTGCTCATCAGCTTGTAGGTCTTTTCTTCCATTGCCGTATGCCCCCCCTCTTTATGATGCTGCGCCGTAGGTTCTGTAGTACGTATCGATCGCCGTACGGATATCTTCCGTGAGCGGTACGCTTTCGATCACTTCGCGCATGGTCACGATCGCATGCGCCGCAAATCCGTAAGTCTTTTGTATCTCGTCGAGCGCCGAAAGGTCGCTTTCCCTGCCCTTCTCCTGCCGGTTGAGAGATACCATCAGGCCGAGGATCTCCACCTGTGCCTGTGCCCTGAGGATCGGCACCGTCTCCGCCATCGAGGCGCCGGATGTCGTCACGTCCTCGATGATCACTACCCGGTCGCCGTCCCGTAAGGGGGCACCGAGCAGAATCCCCGCATCGCCGTGGTCCTTGATCTCCTTGCGGTTGGACGCATAGCGGATTTTTGCGCCGTACAGCTCATACAGTGCCTCCGCACAGGATACCGCGAGCGGAATCCCCTTGTAGGCCGGTCCGAACAATACGTCAAAATCCGTTCCGTAATGCTCCCTGATCGCCCTTGCGTAAAACGATGCGAGCTTTTTGAGATGCGCACCGGTCACATACGCACCGGTATTGACGAAAAAGGGCGACTGTCTGCCGCTTTTGAGCGTAAACGAGCCGAACTGCAACGCCCCCGCGTCCGTCATGAAACGGATAAACTCTTCTTTATATGCCTCCATCCGTCAGTCAAGCGCCTTTCGTAGATCCCCGATCATGGCCTGCACGGCAAGTCTTGCACAGGCGCCCGCGTCATCATGGTGCTCCGGATTGAATGCTTCCTTCTGCCAGGCGGCGATGATCCCGCGGGACGAATTGATGATCGCTCCCGTGCCGTCCTCTTTGAAAAATGCCCTGAGATCCCTGCCCGTTGCCCCCTGCGCACCGTATCCCGGCACCAGCAGCATCTGGTGCGGCATCAGCTCGCGAAGCCTGCGGCCTTCCTCCGGATAGGTCGCTCCCGTTACGGCGCCGAGAAGACTGTATTCACCTTCCCGGACACTCTCCCCGAGCGCGGCCATCCGCTCTGCCACATGCTCGTACAACGGTCTCCCCTCACAGATCAGATCCTGAAACTCCTTTCCCGAAGGATTGGATGTCTTGACGAGAACAAAGATCCCCTTGCCTTCCGCGCGGCAGACATCGAGAAACGGCTGTATGCCGTCCGTCCCGAGATACGGATTGACGGTCGCTATGTCCGCGTCAAAGGGATACCGCACATGACCTCCCGCATCGACGCTCCCGAGGTGCGCCTTCGCATAGGCTTCGGAGGTTGAGCCGATGTCCCCGCGTTTCACATCCGCCATGACGATCAGACCCTTACCGTGCGCATAGCTGATCGTGTCACGGTACGCATCGATGCCGGATACGCCAAACATCTCGTACATCGCGCTCTGCAGCTTGACCGCGGGCACCAGGTCATACACCGCATCGATGATTTCCTTGTTGAAGATCATAAGAGCAAGTGCGCATGCCCCCAACGCGTCCCCGCGCTCCATATAGGCCGGGCGCAGAATCCTGTCGGGAATAAAAGACAATTGCGGATCCAGTCCCACGACCACCGGTGCGTTTTTCCTGCGGATCAGATCCGCCAGACGATTCATCATATCGCTATTTTACCATAGAAATATGTATTTGTCCCCCAAATGTTACAAAATTGTTAAAAATTTTCGCGCATCCATACCAGAAAGATATAGACGGCCCATACCCTGCGCCACAGATCCGAATAGCCGCCCAGATACGCATCGAGCATCCGGTCAAGATCGTTCTGCCGGAAGAAGCGGCTGCTGAGATCGCTGTGCAAAAGCGCGCGGACATCCGCGTTATGTCTTTCGTCGGCGAGCCAGTAGCGGATCGGTACGACAAAGCCGAGTTTTTTGCGGTAGGCCGCTTCTTCGGGAAGGTTCTTTGCGGCAGCGGCGCGGATCACCGGCTTGGAGACGCCGTCCTTTACCTTCAGGGAGGAAGGTATCCGCGACGCGATGTCAAAGATCCTTACGTCCGTGAGCGGCATCCTGACCTCGATGCCCGCCGCGTGGCTCATCCTGTCGACATTGAGATAGATATCCCCCTCGAGCCATAACCGGATATCCACATCGCACATCCTCGTCAGCGGATCGCATCCTTCGGTCTCGTCATACAGGGGGGCGGTCAGCTGCGCGGGCGTGACGCCCCGGATATATTGCCGCAGCAGATCCCTTTTTTCCTCTTCTTTCATGATGTTGGTGTTGCCGGCGTAGGATTGTCTCAGCCGGTCCCCGTATTTTTCCGCATTGGCATAGATGTGATAGCCGCCGAAAAACTCGTCGCTTCCTTCGCCGCTGTAGATGACTTTGTCCGTGACGTTCTCCCGGTCGAGATCTTCGGAGGCCGCACGCGCACCGAGCGCAAAGGCAATCGCCGAGGCGTCGCCGAGCGGCTGTTCCATATGGCGCACGACAAAGGGAACGATCGCAAAATACTCTTCGGGCTTAACCACGCGGCGGATAAACTTCCTGCCGAGGATATCCGCGGTCGCTTCGGCAAGGCGTGATTCATCGAGACGCTCGTCATCATAGCCCACGCCATAGGCGCGTGCGGCGCCGGACATCGAAAGGACATACGCGCTGTCCACACCGCCGGACAAAAAGGATCCGGCCGGCGCCCCGTCTTCTTCGAGCTCCCGCACAATGACGCGGAGCGTCTCATGGAGTTCGTCCGCAAAATCGCTTGTCGTGCGGCTGTCATCCGGCCGGTACTCCGGCTTCCAGTAGCGCTCGACGGTCAGCTCTCCCTGCGCAAAGATCGCGATATGTCCCGGCATGACCTTTTTGATTCCCTCAAAAAAAGTCTCTTCCCCGCCCGGATACGTGAGTGACAGATAGAGTTGCAGCATGCGCTCGTTGAGTTTTTTCTCAAAGCCTTCCCGTGAGGTGATGTCGCTGATGTGTGTACCGCAAAGAAGCTGTCCGTCTCCTGTCAGATAATAATAGAGCGTCTTTGTTCCGAACGGATCACGAAGCAGTACGGTCGTGTCCGTCTCCGCCTCCGTGAGTACACAGGCAAACGAACCGTGCAGATAAAGACCGCACTGCGTGCCCCATTTCCGGTAGGACGCGACAAGAATCGCTTCTTCTTTTTCTTTGCGCGAAAGAGCGCTGTCTACGCCGAGTTCCCTGCAGAGTGCTTTGTGATTGCGGATATGTCCGCGGTATGCGGTGACACGGTACATGACGGATTCCCCTTTACAAAGACGGACGGTTCGTTTTCCTCCGTGAAATATGCTATGATAGTTATCTTAACACAAAGAAAGGCTGCGATAAAGAACGGAAAGGTCAGTCCCCTTGAAAGAAACCATGCATCCGCTGTCAGATGATCTGCAGATCGCGCACCGCGCGGCGATCCTCATCCCCCTCCTGAAAAAGGAAAACGAATGGCATCTGCTCTTTGAGGTCAGGGCCTATGATCTCGATGTGCAGCCGGGCGACGTCTGCTTTCCGGGAGGCGGACTCGAAGAAAAAGAGACGCCCCGTGACGCGGTACTGAGAGAGTGCGCGGAGGAGCTTCTGACCGACCCCGCGCAGATTACGCTCCTCGGGGCGCTTCCCGACATGATCGGACCGCGCGATACGGTGGTGACGCCCTTTGCCGGCATCCTGCACGATTACCGCGGGACCTTTTTCAGGGGCGAGACCGACCGTGTCTTTTCCGTACCGCTGTCCTGGTTTGATACGCACGAACCCCGCATCCACCGGATGCGCTCCGCGATGCCCCGCGACGATACGTTTCCGTACGAGCTGATCCACCGGGGCCGTGACTATCCCTTTCAGGGTCGCGATATCACGACCTACTTCTATGAGCACGAAGAGGCCGTCATCTGGGGCTTTACGGCCAAGGTCGTGCGCGTCTTTTTGTCGCTGAAGGAGTCGTTTCTGCCATGAAGCGGCATTATGTCTACCTGCTTTTGTGTGCGGACGGCACGCTGTATACCGGCTATACGACGGATCCCGAAAGGCGTCTGAAGGAGCATAACGCAGGGAAGGGCGCCCGGTATACCAGAGGCAGGCTTCCCGCGCGGATGATCTATACCGCCTCTTTTGCGACACGCGGCGAAGCACTGAGGGAAGAATACCGGATCAAGCGCCTTACGCCTGCGAAAAAGCGCGCCTTAGCCGGCATCCGGGATTGACGATACATAAGATGCCGCACGGGTGAGAAGGTCCGCGTCGCGGTAGATATCCGCGATCCGAAAAGCCAGTGCGCCGGACTGCCTCAGGCCGAAGAGCTCGCCCGGGCCCCTGAGACGCAGGTCCTCTTCCGCGATATGAAAGCCGTCATTGGACTCCTTCATCACGGATAATCTCTCCGACACCTGCCCCTGCCCCGCTTGCGCGGAGGTGTCGACAAAGATACAATACGACTGCGCCTCTCCCCTGCCGACGCGTCCCCTGAGCTGGTGGAGCTGCGCGAGTCCGAAGCGCTGCGCGTCCTCGATCATCATCACCGTGGCATTGGGCACATCGACACCGACCTCCACCACGGTCGTCGTCACGAGGACATCCGTCAGATGCGTGGAAAATTCTTCCATCACACGGTCCTTGTCCTTTGGCTTCATCCTGCCGTGCAATACGCCGATCCTTACACTCCCGGGGAGCTGTTCCCGGAGCATGTCCGCGTACTCCGTGACATTTTGCGCCCCTTCCATTTCCCCCGGTTCGATCATCGGACATACGACGTAGGCCTGACGCCCCTTACGCACTTCCTTTACGATCATCTTCCATGCGGTCTTGCGGTATCCGGTATCCACGACGGCGTTTTTGATGCTCTTTCGTGCGGCCGGTGCCTCATCGAGGAGCGAGACATCGAGATCCCCGTACAGAATGATCGCCAGCGTTCTCGGAATCGGTGTCGCGGACATCGACAGCACGTGGGGATGCAGGGCGGCATGCGCCTTGTCCGAGAGCGCTTCGCGCTGCCTCACACCGAAGCGGTGCTGCTCGTCCGTAATCACGAGCGCGAGGTTTTTGTACGATACGGCCTCCTGAAACAGCGCATGGGTGCCGACCACCACATTGCAGCTCCCCTCCTCGATCGCTTCAACCGCTTTTTTTCTTTCCTTTGCGGAGAGTGCACCGGTCAGAAGCACCGGTTTGACGGGCAATTCGTACCGGGCAGCCAGCGCGCAAAAGCTTTCAAAATGCTGCACGGCCAGCACCGACGTCGGCGCCATGATGGCGCCCTGATATCCGTTGCATGCGCACATCAACAGCGCAAGAAACGCAACAATCGTTTTTCCGCTGCCGACATCCCCCTGGAGCAGCCGGTGCATCTGCCGCTTTCCCGACAGATCGGCGCAGATCTCGTCAAAGACGCGCCGCTGTGCGCCGGTCAGCGTATAGGGCAGCGCTTCGATCAGACGCCGGCACTGTGCAGGCTCGATGCAGGGAAAGTCGTTTTTTTGTGTCTCATTTTCTTCCCTCAGGGCGCGGAGTCTCAGGATAAAGTGATAGAATTCCTCAAAGGAAAGACGCTTCCTTGCTTCGAGATATGCCTCCCTGCTCTCCGGGAAATGAATCGTACACAGCGCCTTTTTGATTCCGTACAGGCCTTCCTTTTGCAGGATCTCTTCCGGTATCGTCTCCCGTTCGTAACAGGCAAGCGAAAGCGCGCCCTTCACCGCCTTCATGACCGTCGCATTGGTCAGCCCCTTTGTCAGCGGATACCTCGGCTGCATGGTGCCCGCAAGAAGCGCGTAATCCCCGGGTGAAAAAAAACGGGGCTGCACCAGCTGCAGCGTCCCGTTCTTTTTTCTCAACAGTCCGCGGAAGACATAGTTATGTCCTTCTTTGAGCGTATTCTTCAGATACGGTGCATTAAACCAGACCGCCTGCATCCTGCCGCGTCCGTCATCGACCACGCAACTCAGAATCGTCCGTGCGCGCACTCTCCGGACGAGCGGCGCACCGGCCACCACGCCCGATACGGAGACAACCGTGTCCTGCGTGCACCTGTCGCTTCCCCTGATCTCTTCAAAGATCTCATAATCTCTCGGATAATAACGCAAAAGATCTTCCACCGTGTCGACCTGACACGCGTGAAAGAGCTTTGCCGTTTTTTCCCCGATGCCTTTGAGTGTGGTCAGCGGCGCCTTCAGATACGCATCCGTTCCCATAGAGGCTTACTCGACGGATAACAGATAATGATATACCGGCTGTCCGCCCGGCTGCAGCTCCACGTCCGCCTCCGGATAGGTCTTTGCGATCTTTTTTTGCAACGAGAGCGCGTCATCCTCCGTTACCTCTTCGCCGTAGTAGAGACTGATCAGCGATGTTTCCTCATCCGTCATCTTTTTGAGCATGTCGAGAATCACACTGTCCAGTTTTCTTCCGGCCGCGAGGATTCCGCTGTCGCCGATCGCCATATAATCGTTCTTTTTGATCTTTGTGCCGTCGATTTCGGTATCGCGGATGGCGATCGTGACCTCGCCGCTCTTCACGGAGGCGATGGCCTCCTTCATGGCTTCCGCGTTTTCGTCCGCGTCCGAATCCTCCGCGTAATTGAGGATGGCGGCGATCCCCTGCGGGATCGTGGCGGAAGGAACCACCAGGATCGTTTTTTCGGATTCCATTTTGGAAGCCTGCTCCGCCGCGAGAATGATGTTTTTATTGTTCGGCAGCACAAAAACCGTATCCGCATTGACCCGGTCCACCGCATCCATAATATCGGCGGTGGACGGATTCATGGTCTGTCCGCCGCTGATCACCTCGTCCGCACCGAGGCTCAAAAAGATCTCCTTTAATCCTTCGCCCGCGCATACCGTTACAAAGCCCATGGCCTTATGCGGCTTTTCCTGCTCCTTTCGGGTATCCGCCCCTTTGGACGGTGCGCTCATTTTGACGGCACCCTCTCCCTTATTGAGCGCCCGGAGCTCCGCATCCATGCCGGAGATCTCGACATCGAGTTCCGTATAATCCCCGGTCTCGTAATTGATGTCAAAGAGCCGCTCCCTGTGCTCCATCTTCATGTTATCGATCTTCATGTTGGAGAGTTCGCCGTAGGAAAGCGCACGCTGGATGACGAGACCCGGATCGTTGGAATGGATGTGCACCTTGCACAGCTCCTCATCCGCGACCAGCACGGTGCTGTCCCCGATCGATTCCAGAAATGTCTTGAATTCCTTTTCCTGCTTTTTGGAAAACGGCGCCTCGAGCAGGATGATAAATTCCGTGCAATAGACGTATTTGATATTGGCGGTATCGATCGCGGCCGCCTTGCCGGAGGCATAGACGCCCGACGCTTCCTTTTCCGCGCCCGCGGGCGCAAGCGTCAGGTCCGCGCTCTTGTCCTTCAGGCCTGTCAGTGCGCCCTTCAGGACCTCGACCAGACCCTGTCCGCCGGAATCGACGACGCCTGCCTGCTTTAAGACCGGCAGCATCTCGGGCGTCCGCTCGAGCACCTCCTCCGCGCTTTCGATGACCTGCGTGATAAACGCTTCGAGATCCGTCTCGTCCGCGTCGGACAATTCCCTCGCCCGCTGCGCCGCGCCCTTGGCGACCGTGAGGATCGTGCCCTCCTTGGGCTTCATGACCGCCTTGTAGGCAGTCTCCACGGCCTTGTCCATGCAGTCGGCCAGTACCGGCACCGTGAGCGTGTCATACTCTCTCGCCACCTTGGTAAAGCCCCGCAGCAACTGCGAGAGGATGACGCCGGAATTGCCTCTTGCCCCGCGCAGGGAGCCGGAAGAGATGCATTTACAGACCTTTTCCATATCGGACTGGTCCGTGGAGAGCACCTCTCTTGCGGCGGACATGATCGTCATCGTCATATTCGTGCCCGTATCGCCGTCCGGTACCGGAAATACGTTTAATTCATTGATCCATTCTTTTTTTGTATCCAGACGCTTGGCACCGGAGAGAAACATCCGGCAGAGCGTCGAAGCGTTGATCGCGTTATTCTCCATGGTCTTTCTCGCATGCCCCCTTAATCGATCACTCTCACACCCTCGACATAGATATTGATCTTTTCGATCTCAAGTCCCGTAAACTCCTCCACCTTGTATTTGACATTATCAATCAGATTGTCCGTCACTGTCGAGATATTGACGCCGTAGGAAACAATCACATGGAAATCCAGCGTCAGCTTCTGTGCGGGCGAGATCGTCACGTGGATTCCCTTCTTGATATTGTCGCTCTTTAAGAGTCCGACCAGACCCTGCCGCATATTGACGTGGGCCATGCCGACGATCCCAAAGCACTCCGTTGCCACCGCTCCCGCGTACTGCGCGATCACGTCCGTCCCGATCGCCACGTTGCCGAGGTGCGTATTCAGAGTTGATGTCTTCATAACGTCTCCTTATACTGTACATGCCCTGAACGGTTCATCCAGAACATTATAGTGTTTCTTTTCGTGTTTTGCAAAATATTTTCACTTGCTTGCTTTTCCCGGGGGGCTGTGATACAATATGTCGTTGCACGATCGGAATCAATATGGATTTGGGAGGTAGAATCATGGCAAAGTGTGAGATCTGCGGCAAGGGCGTGCACTTCGGTGCAAAGGTCAGCCATTCACACAGACGCAGCAACCGCATGTGGCATCCCAATGTGCACCGCATCGCCGTCAAGGTGAACGGAGCCACAAAGAGGATGAACGTATGTACCGGCTGCATCAAGTCGAAAAAGGTTGAGCGGGCGTAACGGGTTTCGTTGCGCTCTTGTTGTTCACACACATTTTCAACAGGAAAGGGGAAAGCTATGAAAAAGTTACTCAGTGTTTTGCTGACGGCGACTCTGGCCTTTGGTCTGATTGCCTGCTCGTCCGGTTCCGGCGGCGGCGCGTCTTCCGCTCCCGCGGCATCCTCGGAGGCATCTTCCCAGGAGGAGACCCAGACGCCCGAAGAAGGAGAAGAAGGCGGTGACGTTGCGGAACTGCCCGCAGGAGAGGTAACCATCTGGCATACCTATACGGACGCGCAGCATGAGTATCTCAAACAGGCCATCGAAGAATTCAACGCCATGCACCCCGAGTGCACGGTCGTCGAGGAGTCTCAGGAATATGACGGATTTACCAACAAGGTCTATCAGGCCGTCATGGCGGGCAACGGCCCCGACATCATCATCCATTACGCGTCGGAAGCTGCCAGATATGTGGAGGACGGCATGGTGCTCGACATGGAACAGTATCTTGCGCCCGAGACCGTTGCGCTGATGCCCGAAGGCGTCCGCGCCGAGGCCACTTCCTTTGCGGACGGCAAGATGCACATCCTGCCGATCGTTTCCTCCGGCCCCATCTTCTTCTACAACAAAGCGATCTATGACGAGCTCGGCCTCACCGCTCCGGAGACCTGGGAAGACCTCCAGGCCAACTGCGAAGCCGTCAAGGAAGCCTATCCCGACAAGTTCGGCTTTGCGATGGATTCCGTCACCGATGTCTGCCAGTGCTGGATCATGCAGACGGGCATCGAGATCTTTGACGACAACGGCTGCTATTTCAACACGCCGGAAGTTGCGGAAAAATTACAGTATTTCCAGGACAACATCAATAACGGGCTGTTCACGATCACCAAGGTCGGCAACTACTTCTCGGAGGACTTCAACTCCGAGCGCATCGTATCCTATATCGGCTCTGCCGCGGGCACGCCGTATCTGGAGATCGAATACGGCATGGGCAAAGTCCCGCAGGGCGGCAAGGTCGACTGGACCAGCGCCTGGAACCGCGGTGTGATTATCTTTGATTATCAGGATGACGCAAGGGCACAGATCGCCGCGGCCTTCACGGACTACTTTGCTTCCGCCGAGGTCAATGCCGGATGGTGTGTGGCATGCAACTATCCCGCCACGTTCCCGGCCACCATGGAGACCGATACCTACAAGGCATTTGTGGCCGATAACGAGAGCTTTACCTATCTCCATCCCGAGTATGCGGGCGCATTCCCGGCTGTGACGAGACAGGCCTATGTGCGTGACGCCCTCTTCACCCTGATGGAGGATGTCGCCGCGGGCAAGGATGTCAATGAGAGCTTAGAGGCCGCCATCCAGTATGTCGAGGATGAAATGGCCGCGGAATAATCCGCCTGCCGGACATATCACGCGATCAAATGCCCCCCTGTTCACAGGGGGGCATTTAGTATATAATCATATTTGTATTGAAATCAAAGGACATTTTGTCCTGCCGAAAGGAACTGTCATGCACGTAAGAATCGATCATCTCACCAAACGCTTCGGGGACTTCACCGCGGTAGACGACTTTAACATGGACTTTGACGACGGCAAGCTGACGGCGCTTCTGGGGCCTTCCGGCTGCGGCAAATCCACCATGCTCAACATGCTCTCGGGGATCCTGCCCGTCACCGAAGGACATATCTACTTTGATGAGGATGATGTGACCGGTATGCCGCCGCAGGACAGGGGGGTCGGTCTCGTCTTCCAGAATTATGCCCTCTATCCGCACATGACGGTGCTCGAAAATATCGCCTTTCCTCTCGAGATCAAAAAGGTGCCCAAAACGGAGCGTCTCGAAAAGGCAAAGGAGATGGCAAAGCTCGTGCATGTGGACACGCTCCTCGACCGCAGACCGGGGGCTCTCTCCGGCGGCCAGCAGCAGCGCGTCGCGATCGCAAGGGCACTCATCAAAGAGCCCAGGCTCCTGCTCCTGGATGAGCCGCTCTCCAATCTCGATGCGAGACTGCGTCTCGAGATGCGCGAAGAGATCCGCCGTATCCAGCTCAGAACCGGTGTCACGACGATCTTTGTCACGCATGATCAGGAGGAGGCGATGTCGATCTGCGACAAGATCGTTCTGATGAAGGACGGGATCCTGCAGCAGGAGGATGCCCCGCAGGAGCTCTATGACGACCCGCACAATCTCTTCGTCGCCAATTTCCTGGGGAATCCGCCGATCAACAATATCGAAGGGGTCATCCGCGACAATGCCTTCGTGACGAGAGACTCGGCCGTCACCATCAGATACCGCAACTTTTCAAAAGATCTTCCCGAGGGCCGCGAGGTAATCCTGGGAATCCGTGCGGAAGCCGCCATCATTTCCCGCGACGAGACGCATGACTTTACGGGAAGGATCAAATCCCGTTATACCATGGGCAAGGAAGAGCTCGCCTTCCTCAATCTCGGCGACCAGGAGATCCGCGTTTATCTTTCGACCGAGTACGAAGACAAGCCCGGCGAGGATGCCAATTTCCATCTGCGCTCCAAGGGTGTCTTCCTCTTTGACAAAGAAACGGGGGAGAGAATCTGATGGCTGATGTCAAAACCGCAAAAAAGAAGTCCCGGGACGAGCAGGGCAATTATATCTTTAACCGGCGCTTTGAGCCCTTCGGCTATCTGATTCCCTTTGCTCTGGGACTGATCGTCTTTACCATCTATCCGATTGTCAATGTCGTCATCATGGCCTTCAAGGAAAAGTACCGCCTCTCCGGCCGCTATGACGGATTCGGCCTCTACAATTTTGAATATGTACTTGCCAATGACGATTTCAGAAACGCGCTCTCCAACACCTTTCTCTATGTCTTTACGGTCGTGCCGATTGCGACGGTGCTCGCGATTCTGATCGCCAATCTCCTCAATCAGAAGATCCGGGGCATGGCGATCTTCCAGACCGCCTACTTCCTGCCGATGGTCACGAGTTCCATCGCGGTGGGACTTTCCTGGCGCTATATCTTTAATACGCAGGTCGGTGTGCTCAACTGGATCTTATCCGTCTTCGGCATCAATGCGGTCGACTGGCTCGGGGCCTCGGGTGCGAGGGCGCCGTGGAATATCGTTGCGGTGATTATCTTTGGGATATGGAACATGCTGCCCTTCACCATTATTCTGCTTCTTTCCGGCCTGCAAAACATCGACCCGATGTATTATACGGCGGCCAGGGTTGACGGTGCCGGCAGCCGCATGATGTTTTTCCGCATCACGGTGCCGCTTCTTGCCCCCACGATCTTTTTGACGATGATCATCAACATGATCTCCGCCTTCAAGGTATATAACGAGATCATCCCGTTCTGGAGCGGCAGGCCCGGTGCCATGAACAATGTCTATACCATGGTGTACTTTATCAAGGAACAGTTCTATTCCAAGGACCGCCTCGGCTTTGCGGCCGCCGCGGCCATCATCCTGTTCCTGATTATCTTTGCGTTTACGATGCTGCAACGCTTCGTGCAGCGCAGGTTTCGCTATTAGGAGGCCGTTATGAGAGCAGACCGGATCCGGCACTTTTTCGTATACTTTTTCCTGATCTTCGGCGCGGTGATCATGCTGTTTCCTTTTTACTGGATGATCTCGAGTTCCTTTAAGACGGCCGCGGAGTACAACTCCTTCCCGCCGACCTGGGTTCCGTCCAACTGGCTCAATCTCGACAATTTTGTCCGCGCGTTTGAAAAGCGCAATTTCTTTGTCTACTTTTTGAATTCGGTCATCGTCACCTTCTGTTCCGTCGCGCTGACCGGCATTGTCACCATCCTCGGCGCCTTTGCCTTTTCAAGACTGCGCTTTCCCTTCCGGAATGCGGTCTTTGGTCTTCTGCTTGCCTTTATGATGGTGCCCTTTGAGATGCTCGTCATCACCAATTACCAGACCGTGACGCGCATGAAGATGGTCAACTCCCTCCCGGTGCTGATCATCCCGTTCATCTCCTCGATCTTTTATACGTATATTCTGAAAAACTTTTTTGACACGATCCCGGACTCGCTCTATTACAGCGCAAGGATCGACGGGGCGAGTAACTGGAAATATCTCTGGCGCGTGATGGTGCCGATCGCCAAGCCCTCGCTTGTGACGATCATGCTCTTAAACGCGATCTCCTCGTGGAATTCCTTTATGTGGCCGACGCTCGTCATCACCTCCAACCGCTACCGCACGGTACAGCTGGGGCTTTTTACCTTTATGTCGGAGGCCGGCAGCGATACCAAGCTGCAGCTTGCGGCTTCCACCGTATCGATCCTCCCGATGATCGTACTCTTCCTCTTTGCGCGCCGCTACATCGTCAACGGCGTGGCGAGAGGCGGTCTCAAGGGATAGGATTCAGCAGTTCCCCGTATAGACGTAGCGCAGATGTCCCGATGCGACCTCCGCAAGCCGGTACACCGTCTCAACCGGCGTCGGCGCACGGTCGCTCATGCGGTGTCTCGGGAAAAAGCGTGACACATGCAGCGGAACTTCTTTCCCTTTTCCGCCGTCAAGAGAGGCGATCCACGATGCCATCTCTTCCATCTCCTCTTCGGTATCGTTTTCACCGGGTATGATCAGACAGGTCAGCTCGACATGCGTCGTTTCGTCGCACACGGCCGTTTCGATAAAGGACCGTACCATGTCGAGATCTCCCCCGACAAGATCCCTGTAGAAGGAAGCACGGAAACTCTTCAGATCGATATTCATCGCATCGATATAAGGCAAAATCTCCGCCTGTACCTCCTGCGTCACGCAGCCTGCCGTTACCAGCACGTTGACCATGCCGGCCTTATGTACCGTCATGGCGCAGTCCCTGACATATTCGTAGCCGACGAGCGGTTCGTTGTACGTATAGGCAACGCCGACATTGCCGTTTTCTTTTTGGAAGACCGCCTCCGCGCACAGCTCCTCCGGCGTGCAGATGGTTACGGGGATCCTGTGCACCATCCCCTGCGCATCCGCAAAAAACACCTGCCCGTCCGTCATGCCCGCACAGGAGATCTCGCAGTTCTGGCAGAAAGGGCATTTCAGATTGCAGCCGAAGCTCCCGGCGGACAGGATCTTTGCGCCCGGCATAAACCGCGCAAGCGGTTTTTTTCCGATCGGATCCAGAGCAAGACTCGTCAGATGTCCGTAATTGAGCGGTCTCACCTCACCGTCCCGGCAGATCCTCGCAAAGCAAGCGCCTGTCTGCCCTTCTTTGAGCCGACAGGCGCGGAAGCATACGTTGCAACAGGATTCCTGCATGTTATTTGACTGCGGCCCTTGCCATCGCCGGTGTCTTTCGCGTAGCCGAACCGTATTTGATGACAGGCGAGAGCTTCTTATAGACGAGCATGGTGATGAGCGAGACGCTCGCTCCCTTTAAGAGATTCATCGGCGCCACCGCAAGGAGCACAAAGGTCGGTACATCGACGATCCTTGCATTGACGGCACTGCCCATCCCGATCAGCGCATCCATCGGGATACCGTAGAGCGCGGAAAACGCGGGCAGCAGATAGACGGCATTGAGGAGCGTGCCGCAGACCGTGATCGTCACGGTCCCCGCGATACAGGACAGGATTGCGCCGGTCCTCGTCTTGACAAAATGATAGAGGACCGAAGCAGGCAGAACAAAGGAACAGCCGACGACAAAATTGGCCAGATCCCCGACAAAGGCCGTGGATGTGCCCTTGACGACGAGCTTTAAGAGGATCTTGATCATCTCCGTCATCACGCCCGCCACCGGTCCGAACGCAAAGCCGCACACGAGCACGGGAATCTCGGAAAAGTCGAGCTTGTAGAACGGCGGTGCAAACGGCACGGAGAAGTCAAAGACATGCAGGACGGTGGCGATCGCGCTGAATACGCCGATCACCGCGATCTTTCTCGTCGAAAGCACGCGCTCCGTGTCACCGTTTCTTTTTTTTGCAAATTTTTCCACCGCATAGGCGACGAGAAACACCGCCGCGATAATCAGCGCAAATTCGCAAACATACAACAGATTGTCCGTGATGCTTTTGCCCAAGGCATGGAAGTTAAACATGATATCCTCCTTTCTTCCATCCAGACTGTAACTGTCGGTTCCGGGATCTCACCGGATCAGTCCCGCTTCGCATCACACGGGAGTCGCGGACTCAAGGATCGAACCTTTTACCGCCGGTCGGGAATTGCACCCTGCCCTGAAAGAGAATGTTTACAAAACTGATTATAGCGCGATCCTCCCGCTTGTCAAGTGATATATGCAACAATCCGCCGCCGGATATTTCGCATCCGCCGGCTTCGCACGGCAACAATGACAGGAGCAGGCCGATATGCTATACTGTTTTTTGGTTTTTTTGACAGTACTTGCAGAAAGGACACACCATGGGACTTTTGGATCGTTTCACCAACAAAAAAGACATCAACGAATATCTGCGTGAATTTCGCGCCGAGCAGCAGGCCGTGCTGATCGACGTGCGCGAAAAAAAGGAATTTGCCGCGGGCCATATTCCGCGCAGCCGCAGCATCCCGCTTGCGCAGATCGAAAAATCCGAGAGCTCCCTGCCCGATAAAAACGTTCCTCTTTATGTCTATTGCGAAAAAGGCGGCCGCAGTGCCAAGGCCTGTGAAAAGCTGCGCAAGATGGGCTATACCCGTGTCATCAATATCGGCGGCATCGAGAAATATACCGGAAAGAGGGAAGGCGGCGGTGCCAAAAACCGTACCGTCAGCAATATGAAGGCACAGGCGATCCAGAAACAGAAACAGGAGCCCTGGAACAAGGGCATGCCAAAGGTACGATAACATGCTGAAGAAAAAACCCGTCACCGGCATGCGTGACATATTGCCGGACGAGATGGCGCTGCGCGTGCACTGCATGCAGGTCATCCGCGATACCTACCGCAGATACGGCTTTACGGAAATGGAGACCCCCGTTGTCGAATCGCTCGAAAATCTCCAGAGCAGGCAGGGCGGCGACAACGAAAAGCTGATCTTCCGCATCCTTAAGCGCGGGGAAAAGCTGCGGATCGATACCGCACAGAGCGCCGATGACCTTTCGGACGGCGGCCTGCGCTACGATCTGACG
Source organism: Lachnospiraceae bacterium (assembly GCA_017448245.1). Lineage (GTDB taxonomy): Bacteria > Bacillota > Clostridia > Lachnospirales > Lachnospiraceae > Butyrivibrio. Next base: position 146,719 of record JAFSLV010000041.1, read on the forward strand.
GTGCCGCTCGTGCGCTACTATGCCAATCACATGAACGAGCTGCCCTCTCCCTTCAAGTCGCTCCAGATGGGCAATGTCTTTCGGGCGGACCGTCCGCAGAAAGGGCGCTTCAGGCAGTTCATGCAATGCGATATCGACATCCTCGGAGAGCCCTCTTCGATCGCGGAAACAGAGCTCATCCTCGCAACGACCGAGGTACTCGGGAAGCTCGGTTTCCGGGACTTTCAGGTACGCATCAGCGACCGCCGGCTCCTGCACGCGATGGCTTCCTTTTGCGGCTTTGATGAGGCGCGTCACGGCGAGGTCTTTATCACGCTCGACAAGCTCGACAAGATCGGGGAAGACGGCGTTCGTGAGGAACTCCTTTCCCAGGGCTTTTCTTCCGGCTCCGTCGATACCTGCCTTGCGCTCTTTGTATCGGAAGATGAGACGGATGCCGTTTCGCTCTTAAAGAGATTCTGTGACGCGATCGGCGCGGACAAAGATCCGGAAATCGCAAAGATCCGGGACAATCTCCATTCGATTCTGACCGGTGTCGACGCGTCAAAGGAAGCGGATTTTATGCTTGTTTTTGATCCGACGCTCGTGCGCGGCATGGGCTATTATACCGGCACCATTTTTGAGATCATGATGCCGCAGTTTGGGGCCAGCTGCGGCGGAGGCGGACGCTACGACCGGATGATCGGGATGTTTACGGGACAGGACGTCCCCGCCTGCGGATTCTCGATCGGCTTTGAGCGGATCATTCTGCTGCTTGAAGAGGCAGGCTTCCGGATCCCTTCGCCATGCGCCAAAAAAGCCTTTCTCATCGAAAAAGGGATTGACAGGGATGCCTTTACGGCAATCCTGAGGGAAGCCGCGGCACTTCGCGCGCAGGGGGAGCAGATCCTGATCGTGCGCATGCATAAAAACAAAAAATTCCAGAAGGAACAGCTCGCCGCGCAGGGCTACAATGACTTCAGGGAGTTTTTTAAGGAATCTGACCGGTCAGATCGATCTTTTTGACGGGCAGCCGCAAGGCCGCACAGACCGTACAGAAGAACTCTCCGGGTAAGGACACCTCCGTAAGGTTTGCGATCGTTTCGTTGCCGCGCAGGATGAGGCCTCTTACCGGGTCCGCCCGAAAAGAAGAAAAGTCTTCGGCCATGCCCTTTCCCGTATACTTGACATAGGCCTCTTTAGCGCTCCAGAGACGAAAAAAGAAGCGGCGCATCTCTTCTTCCCGGCGAAGGGCAAAAAGCGCGTCCGCTTCTTCCTTTGCAAAAAAGCGTTCCGCAATTCTGAGTAACCGCCCAGCCGCAAGCCCCCTGTCATCCTGTACGTCCATCCCGATCTCTTCTTCCGCAACGGCACAGGCCGCGAGTCCCCGTACATGGGAGAGGGATATGCGGATCGTCGGATATTCCTTCAGAAAGGGCTTGCCGTGTTCACCGCGGGTCAGCGACACCTCCCTGATCCCGCGTTCTTCCAGTGCAAAGGCCAGCAGTGCGTGCGCCGTATCGTGCAGATTGTCCGCATGTGTTGTATAATAGAGTGAAACCATGGTTTTATTTTACACCATCCGGAGGATTCTTTGGAACCGATTGCCGTACAATCCGTCATCCTGGTCATTTTGCTGGTTCTCTCGGCGTTTTTTTCATCCGCGGAAACCGCACTCTCCGCCGTCAACCGTGTGCAGATGCGCGCACTGGCGGATGAGGGGGATAAACGGGCATCCCGGGTCTTACGGATCGTCGACGATTACCAGAAGATGCTTTCCGCCATCCTGATCGGCAACAATATCGTCAATCTGACCGCTTCCGCCCTGGCAACCGTGATCGTCACCGATGCGTTCGGGAGCACCTGGATCGGACTGGGCACGGGCGTTTTGACCTTTCTTGTACTGGTCTTTGGCGAGATCATCCCCAAGACCGCGGCCAAGGCCCACGCAGACCGGGTGGCCCTGCTCTATGCCCCGCTTCTTCTTCTGATCAAGCTGCTCTTTACGCCGCTCGTCATCATCACCGGTACGATCTCTTCGCTCTTTCTTGCGATCTTCAGGGTGGATACCAGGGAGCGCTCCTCCATCACGGAACATGAGCTCAGGACCTATGTCGATGTGTCCCATGAGGACGGTGTCATCGAAAAAGAAGAACGCGAAATGATCTACAATGTGTTTGATTTCGGCGATGCCGAAGCCAGGGATATCATGATCCCGCGGATCGACATGAGCTGTGTGAGTGCGGATGCTTCACTGAATGACGTGATGGGCGCTTTCAGGGAAGACATGTATACAAGACTCCCCGTCTACGAGGACAATCCCGACAACATCATCGGTATCTTAAACATCAAGGACATGGTCTTCGTCGACGACGACCGGCCGTTTAAGGTCAGGGAGCATATGCGCGAGGCGTATTACACCTACGAATACAAAAAGACGAGCGCCCTGATGATGGAGATGCGCGAGCAGGCTTATAATATCGCCTTTGTGCTCGACGAATACGGACAGACCGTCGGCATGATTACGCTTGAGGATCTGCTTGAGGAGATCGTCGGCGAGATCCGGGACGAATACGATTCCGACGAGGCGGAGCTGATCCGGGATCTCGGGGAAGGACGTTTTCTGATCGAAGGCGGCGTCAAGCTCGATGACATCAATGACGCGCTGCATACGTCGCTTTCTTCCGAGGATTATGATTCGATCGGAGGCCTCATGATCGAGGCACTCGACCGGCTGCCCGCCAACCGCGAAACGGTAACGCTTGCGGACGGCATCACGCTGACCGCAAGAGGCATCCGTCAGCACCGCATCATGAAGGTGCTCATGACGCTGCCAAAAGAAACGGAAGAAAACAAGGCGCCCGCGGACGCATCCGCGGACACCTGAAAACCGACTTGCAAAAGCGGTACGATACGGGTATAATAGACATCGTGCCTGTTGTCGGCACAAGCTGGAGTAGCTCAGTCGGTAGAGCAGCTGATTCGTAATCAGCAGGTCGTCAGTTCAAGTCTGATCTCCAGCTTCTTTTTTTACTCTTTTGGCGAATACTCCGTCACCGACTGGCCCTTTTCGACACTCAGGCCGATCTGCGCCGTATCGCCGTCCCGGTTCATGATGAGCACCGTGCAATCCGCCGACAGCTCAACTTCCGTAAATTCATACCGCGTGCCGTCCGTTGCGACGAGCGCGATATCATACAGACCGGGGTCGCCGTTCGTCAGGATCCTGCTGGTATCATGATAGATATAAGCCAGAAAGTCGATCAGGAACGTGCCGTTCCAGTGCTCGCCCCAGGAGGCATCTCCCGCGGGACGCACATAGAGCTTGTCAAAATTGATTGCGCTGGTATTGAGGAAATACACGACCTCCCCGGTCAGGGACTCGTCCACACGGTCCTCGGGACGGTCCGGTGCCGGATCCTCCTGTTTTTCAAAGACCATGTAGTCACCACTGTTTGCCGATTCCAGGCGTAAGGAGTTGCCGTTCATCTCCCAGGTCATCGGTAAGCCGTTTATGTAGACATGCTCCGGTGTCCAGGTCACATCGCTTGTCGCCACCTCGCCGCCGGTGCGCCAGGTCGCGGTATAGCCAGTTCCGTCCGCATACAGGACGAGTTCGTTGAGGATCTGCATGCCCTCCAGATCCGTCCGTGTCGTCAGCACATAGCCGTCGAGCATCTCCTCCATATGATAATAGCCGGCCGGCGGATCCTCATTGTGCGTTTGCGATGTGTCCGCGTCCTGCGGGGTCTCTTCTTCTTCCCCGTCCGCCGGGGTGCTTGCAGAGACCGTACTGTCCGCCGAACGGTCTCCCGAAGCGGACCTTGCGGATGTGGCGCTCCCGCCGCGGGAACTTCCCGATGCGTTGTATACCAGAACCGCAACCAGCGCAACCAGCGCAAGCAGCACACAACAGCCCGCGATGATCGCGACGATGAGGGTGGCGGATTTCTTTTTGGGTGCAGCCTGCGTCATCTGCGGCTGCATCTGCTGCGGTACAACCTGCTGCGTCTGAGCCGTCTGCGGTTGCATCTGCTGCGGTACCCCCTGTGATGCCTGTACGGGTTTTCCGCAGTTGGTGCAAAACGCCTGGCCTTCCGTCAGGGATGCGCCGCAATGGGGACAAAATGCCATGATTCTTCCTCCGTGTTTTTGATCAGTAGTGCCGCACCACCTCAAAGCGTTCGAGCGTGCAGCCTGCTTCGTCGCTTCTCAATCCCGCCTTGCGCCTGGCGATCGAGAGCTGCTCTTCCACCGTATCGACGCCGTCGAGATTGGGCAAAAGAAGTCCCCTTTTTGCTCCCTTCGTGACGATCACGCCGTAGCGCTTCACGTCGAGCTGTGCGGGGCTGTCGATCATCTCCGTATCGCCGAGCACGTCCACGCTGTATTCGAGATAAGGGAGCTCTTCGATCGTCACCGGTTCAAAGCGCGGATCCCTGGTGGATGCACTGATCGCGTTTTCGATGATCTCCTTTGCGACATTATCCTGTACGGGGCCGATCGTTCCGATACAGCCGCGCAGTCTCCCCTCTTTATGGAGAGACACAAAGGCACCGGCGCGCTTTTTCAGCATTTCCTCCGGGACATCCTCAGGTACTTCGATCTGTTCCTTTTTCGTAATATAGGCTTCGAGCGAGGCTCTGGCCAGACGCACATAGGCGTCTTCGGCTTCCTTTTTTTCCTTCAGGCGCGCTTCCTGTTTTTCTTCCCACTTTTGCAGATAGTGCCGCGCATCGTCGGTTCCCCTGACCCGGTATGTACAGATGCCGTATCCGACACCCGTCACGTCCTGGTGGGAATATCTCGTGATGTCCACGGCCGCACCGTCGAGTGCGCCGGCCATCATGCAAAAAGAACGGTGACCGCATTCCGAAGCCTTTTCACAAAGGTCCTCCTCAAAATCCAGCAGCTCTTCCAGATCTCCCCTTCCCATCACATCCATGATCCGTTCGTCATAGACGGGGCCCGACGGATGAAAGCCGTAAGGACCGTCCTTTTGCAGACGGTGCGAGAGATCTCCGCTCGCGACATAGACTACGCGGCGGTTGAGCTCCTCCGCTCTCTTCCTGATCATCATGCCGATCCGGAAATGCTCCGCAAGGGAGAGACCGGAAAGACCGATCCGGACCAGGCGGTAGGAGGTATAATACTGATTGATAAAATACAACGGCACCATCGTTCCGTGATCAAGAAGCGCGTTCCGCTCCCCGAAGGTCCCCGCGGGAAAGCCCTGCAGGTCCGCATAAGAGCACAGCGCTTCCACAAATTGTGTATCATAGTCGACTGCGATCTTTACCTGCGGTGCGCGAAACTGCGCAAAGTCCCCGTGGGCGCTCATGCCCGGTGAGATGTGGAAATAATCGGCATATAACACCGAATGCGGTGTGGAGAGTACGATCGTCTCGGGCGAAAGCTCCGCAACAAAACGTGCCGCCTCGTGATAGGCTTTTGTCGTTTCCTCAATGATCCGCTCTTCTCCCTGCCCGACCTCGGGCACGATGAGCGGCGGATGCGGTACCATGATGCCGCCGACGATTCCCATGCGATACCTCCCTGCAGTGCCGTTGTGAGATACTTTGATATTTCCCTATTATACATGAGAGGCACAGGGTTTTGCAAAAAAAGCGCCTTCCTGCTCGATCAGTCCTTTGAGCGCCATGTTCACCAGCAGACACATGAGCTCCTGAGGCGGCATGACGGTCTGTCTTTGCGTAAGAAGATATTCGATCTCCGAGACCGCCTTCGGATCGGCATCGAGGACGTCGAGCACGCTGCGTTCGTTTTCGCTTAAGGAAAAAGCGGGCTGTGATTTTTCCCGCGCGTATGTCACCGGATCCTCCCGAACGCCAAAGAAGCCCTCGATGATGTCCGCGGCACTCGTTGCGATCATTGCGCCCTGGCGCAGCAGATGATTGCAGCCGTCAGAGAGACGGTCCGTCGCCCTTCCGGGCAGTGCATAGACGTCCCTGCCCTGTTCGAGCGCCATGTCCACCGTGATCAGCGTCCCGCTCTTTTTGCGCGCTTCCACAACCAGCACCGCGTCCGCGAGTCCCGCGATGATCCGGTTTCTTGCGGGAAAGAGATTCCTCTTCGGTTCGGTGCCCGGTATATACTCGGAGATAACGCCTCCGTTTTCGGTCAGCTGATCATACAGATCCCGGTTTTCCGGCGGATAGCAGACGTCCGCACCGCAGCCGAGTACCGCATAGGATCTGCCGCCCGCACGCAGGCACGCCCTTTGTGCGATCGAATCGACTCCCATCGCCATGCCGCTGACGACCCGGATGCCTGCCTGTGCGAGCTCCGTGCCGAATTGCCTGGCCATATATCTGCCGTATTCCGAACAGATCCTTGCTCCGACCACGGCAACGGTCGGGAAGTCCTCCCCGGGCAGCTCTCCCCTGACATAGAGCGCATAGGGCGGATCCGGGATGTTTCTGAGGCGTTGCGGATAGTCGCCGTCCTGTGCGGTGATAAAACGGATGCGGTTTTTCACGAGCGCTTCATAGACCTTTTCCGGATCGTTTTTTTTGCGTTCCTCAAGAAATGCGTTCAGCTGCCGTTCACTCAGAAAATGAGACAGCTCCTTTTCCGTTGCGTGACAGACCGCACGCGCGTTGCCAAAAGCCTGCATCAGTGACCGTATGGTTTTTGCGCCGATCCCGTCCGTGCGGTGCAGCAGATAGAGATACGGCATTTCCATGGTTTCTGTCGTTGTCATTCCCTGTTCCTCCTCCAGTATTTGGCATCGGCCAGCCGGTAGCAGCTCGCCTCCGTGATGTGGTTTTGTCTGATTTCATCGCTGTCGTCGAGATCGGCAATGGTACGCGCCACCTTGATCAGACGGTGATAGGCCCTGGCGCTTAAGTCCATCTTGTAAAAGATCTGTTCGAGCAACGACTTTTCTCTCTGCCCGACCCTGCAATACTTCCTGATCTCCGCAACGCCCATATCCGCGTTGAAGCGCAGCTGCGTCCCCCGAAAGCGCTGCCTCTGCCGCTCTCTTGCCCGGAGGATCCTTGTCCTGATCTCCGCACTGCTTTCATTGTCACGGGGTTCGCCCTCGAGCTCCCTGACATCCACCCGCGGTGCCTCCACGCACAGATCCATCCGGTCGAGGATGGGACCCGACAGATGCGAGAGATACCGGTCGATCTCTTTGTCCGTGCACCGGCATCTCCCGCGGTCCGGATAATAGCCGCAGGGACAGGGATTGAGCGCACCGACCAGCATGAAATCCGCCGGATACGTATAGGTGCCGCTGGCTCGTGCGATTCGTACATTGCGATCCTCCAGCGGCTGCCGCATGATATCGAGCGTCGTATGCGGAAATTCCGCGATCTCGTCCAGAAAGAGCACGCCCCTGTGCGCAAGCGATATCGCACCCGGCTGCGGGATATGTCCGCCGCCGGAGAGCGCTGTCTGCGTAATCGTATGATGCGGTGCGACAAAGGGTCTTTTGGTAATCAGTGCCTCTCCCGGCTTCATCAGGCCTGCCACCGAATAGATCGTCGATACCTCCAGCGCCTCTTCCTCCGTCAGATCCGGCAGGATCGTCGGGATTCTCTTGGCGATCATGCTCTTTCCGGCCCCCGGTGCCCCGATCATCAGCAGATGATGAAATCCTGCCGCGGCGACCTCCACCGCACGCCTGACCGCACGCTGTCCGTTGATGTCGCTGAAATCCTCTTTGGTTTTTGCGCTTGTTTCCTGAAACAGCGCCGTGCGGTCCATGGTGAAGGGCGCGATCAGACGGTCTCTCTCCCCCTGATCCATCGGCTGCAGATAGGCGATCGTCTCCGAAAGCGACCCTACGCCCACGATACGCATGCCGTCAATGACGGCTCCCTCCCTGACGCATTCGGCGGGCAAAAGGCAGGTCTCATACCCTTCTTCCCTCGCCTTTTTGACGACGGGCAATATCCCTGCGACCCGTTTGACCTCCCCGTCGAGACCGAGTTCGCCGACGACCAGCGTCTTACGCAGGGCATCCGCATCGATCTCTCCGAGCGCCGCGAGAATCCCGAGTGCGACCGGCAGATCGACGCCGACGCCCTTCTTGCGGATGTCCGCCGGCGAAAAATTAACGGTGATGTGTTTGGGCGGCAGCTCGATCCCCGTATTGCGCAGGGCGACCCTGACGCGTTCCGCGGCTTCGCGTACCTCCGTGGACAACAAACCTACCATGTTAAACATTGGAAGGCCGTTGGAGACGTCCGTTTCGACCTGCATCAGATAGCTGGTGATCCCGCAGACCGCACCGGATGTGACTGTACTGAACATGATGTTTTCTTCCCCCTTTCAGAAAAATGAGACGATTGCTTCAGATGATCTCCGGATGTGCTTTCAGACAGTTGACATAAAGAACTTCGGAAGACTTTAGAAATATATCATAGAGTTTATGTTATGTCAATATGTAATTCATTATTTGTTTATGCTTTTTATGTAATTCTATTTTTGCGGAAGTGTATATACAATTATGTGAATGTTGCCATAATTTTTAACTTTTCCTCTATTGTTTCCCGGTTTTTTTGTCGATATATACACATATGTGATTTTGTAACCATTATGCAATCATCACAACGGGGTTCCATGATTCTCTCTACCAGTTTATGAAGAGGAGGCTCTTCCCATGGCAAAGGAACAGAAAAGACGTAAGAAAAGCTTTAAGCGGCAGCTCGTGGCTTCGATTATGGCACTCATTGCCATTCCGCTGGTGGCGGCGATCGCCATCGCGTCCGTGGCGAGCGTGCGCAACACCCTCGCCGCGCAGGAGGAACTCCTGCTCGAGCGTACCCGCGTCGTGCAGGAACAGATTGAGGCAATCATCGACAAGAACTATCTGGTCCTCGAGGCGCTTTCCGTCAATCCTCAGATCATCTCCTTCCTGGAGGATCCGGACAGAACCGAATACGACGAGACGAGGGCCGCTGTCATCGACGCCAACAATGTCTTCGGCGACGCCAATCCGACCCATCTCTCGCAGCCGGACGGCGACCAGCTCATCCGCAGCGATGAAAACGAATGCAAAAACATCGCCACCCGTGCCTACTTCCAGAAGGCCATGACCGGTGAAAAGAATATGTCGGAGGTGCTGGTCTCTCTTGCGACCAACTCACTGATCGATGTCATCATCGTACCTGTCTTTAACGAACAGGGCGAAATCATCGGTGCGGTGCAGCGTGACTACGGTCTCTCCGTGCTTGCGGAATTTACGCAGGAAGCGGCAACCGGCAACGACCGTGTGGCCATTATCGAGAGCAACGGTTTGCTGATGGCGCATTCCGCACAGAGTGTCGGCAGTGAGGAGGAACGCACAGATTACAGCGAAACCGCCTTCTTTGCCGACGCGCTTGCCAAAGGCGCTTCCGGCGGCACCCTCGTCGAGACACTGAACGGACAGCGCATGCTCTTTGCCTTCCGCCAGGATCCGACCACCGGGTGGATCATTGCGACGACCTCCGATTATAATTCCATGATGCGACAGGCTCTGCGCGGTCCCTTCTTTATCATGATCATCGGATTTATCATGCTGCTTGGGGCCGGCGCCATCGGATACTATATCGCGCAGCGCTTCTCCAAGCCGATCCTTGCGGCCAGCGCCGTGGCGACGGCCGTTGCGGACGGAGATCTCCAGGACAAGCCGCTCGATGTCAGATCCAAGACCGAGATCGGTGACATGGCCAAGGCCTTCAACGATATGACCGGCAACTTCCGGGATGTCATCTCCAAGACACGCCATGCGTCCAATGAACTGACGGCGGAGAGCGGACAGCTCCACGCCTCCGCGGGCAAGGCCTCGGATGCTGCAGACCATGTGTCCAACGCGATCCACGAGATCTCCAAGGGCGCACAGTCCCAGGCGCAGAGCGTACAGGAAGCGGCGGGACATGCCGAAAATATCGGTGCGGACATCGACGATATCTCCGGCAACTCCGAACAGCTCGATACCTCCTCCAAGGAGATGGAGAGCTCCTGCGAAGCCGCCATGAAGGCGCTGAACGAACTGATCAAACAGAGTGAGGATGTCACCAATTCGGTAGCGGAGATCGGAGAGACCATCAAGTCCACCAACTCCTCCTCGCAGCAGATCTCCGAATTTACGGATGCGATCTCTTCGATTGCGGCACAGACCAATCTCCTCTCCCTCAATGCTTCGATCGAGGCGGCAAGGGCTGGAGAAGCGGGCAAGGGCTTTGCCGTGGTCGCGCAGGAGATCCAGAAGCTCGCCGAGCAGTCCTCGCAGAGTGCGGACCAGATCAAATCGATCGTCGATCTGCTTCTTAGCAACTCCGAATCCTCCGTCAAGGTGATGGAGCGCTTAAATACCGACTTTGCACAGCAGTCCGAAATGCTCGAAGCCACCAAACAGGATATGGTTTCGCTCGAGCAGAATGCCGGAAGCGTTTCCGAATCCGCCGCACAGATCACGGAAAAGATCGAATCGCTCAACCGCGCCAAGGACGGTCTCGTCGGCATCATCGGCGATCTGTCCGCGATTTCCGAAGAGAACGCGGCAAGTGCGGAAGAAACCAATGCTTCCATGCAGGAACTGAACGATACGTTCTTAAAGATCAGCGCCGCCTCGGAAAAGCTCGAACAGCTGGCCACGGGACTCTCCGATACGATCAGCTATTACTCGGAATAAGAAAACATCAAAAGAAAAGCGGGTCAAAGGGATTCCTCTCCCTGACCCGCTTTTTTTTCATGTCCTCATGCCACGCTCATCATCTGCCCGTCCACCAGCTCATCGAGCATCTCTCCGTGTGCGATGGACTGTGCGAGATATTCTTCCTCGACCGCATCCTGTTGCATCGCCTTTTGCTCTGACTGCGCTTCGAGGATCTCCTCTTCCTCCGCCCTCTCTTCCATCAGCCTCTCGAGCTGCTCTTTCCGCAGTTCCTTTCTCCTCTGATACCGTTCAAGAGAAGCCCTTCTGCGCTCTGCTTCCTGTGTCCTCCTCTCCTGTGCCGCCTTCCTGCGATCCGTTTCCTCCTGCGCTTTTTTTGCGCGGTCGGAGGATCTCTCCGTTCGTTCCGCACGGTTTTCGTTTTGTGACTGCGTGTTTGTCCGTGCCGCATACTGTGATTCCTTTTCCTGTTCCTCCGTATGGATGAACAGTGCGCCCGCGGGGATTTCTTCCTGGTCCGCTCCGGTATAGAGCACCTCCCCGTTTTCTTCGGAATTCTGTGCCCCGCCCTTTTTCATTGCCAGATCCACATGCTGGACACTCCCCGCACCGCCGCTTTCTCTTAAGAACAGACCGGTCTGCCGGATCATGCCGTTGAGTTTTAAGTCCGCACCGTACAGGGAAAAATCCGTCTGCCGCGACTGAAGACAGATCGCACCGACGTCCGCCTCTTTCAGATCCAGCAGCTCGTCCGTGCCGTCCTCCTTCTTGTACCAGACCTTTAATCTGGAAAAAATCTCATCGTTTTCGTCGATCCATCCGTTGCCGTCGCTGTCATATGCCGCAAGATCCTTAAATCCGTCACCGCTTGCCACGCCGAAGAGTTCGGATCCGTCATTGATCACGCCGTCCTCATTGAGATCGAGCGCAAGGAACCCGGTTCCCTTTCCCGGCATCCTGACATCATCCTCGATGCCGTCCATGTCGAGATCAAAACGGAAGGTCTGCCCGGAGATATCCGCCACACCGCTGCCCACATTGATCATCAGCGGATCAAAGAGAACCTCTGACATCGTCGGGATCCGGATCTGTGTATAGGAAGTAAAGCTGCGCGACATAAAGATATTGACATCAAAGCCGATTTCTCTTCCGTCCTCGGTCCTCGCCATCCCCTTTGCCGCAAATGATGTTTCTTCCGACTCATAATACTCTGTCTGCCGCAGGCTGAACACGCCCGAGCTCATGCCTGCCGAAATACCGCCGAATCCGGCTGTTTGTCCGAATCCGCCGTAGGGTAAGGTCATTCCCCCGAAGAGTCCTGCCGTACGCATCCGTTGCAGGATCTCCTGCAGGAGAGAGTTTTTGATTCCGATCACCTCCTGTGCAAGATCCGGATTGTCTTCCGTCTCCTGTATGAACTCTGCATTTGACGTATTTGCCGTTTTGACATCTCCGCTCCGTACCGTTTTTTTGCTTTCCGCTTCCGTGTTCCGTACGCTTCCCGGGAGACTTGCGTACAGATTGCCTGTCGCTTCAAAAAGTGCGCCCTGAGGCTTTTCGCCCTGCTGTACATATCTTCTTGCAGCACCCATCATCACATTTGCATCCGCGATTCTCATAGCGTTCCTACCGCCCTTTCCCTTGTTTTGGCGTACAAAAAACACACCATCCGGCAGGATGTGATCATCCTTCCGTGGATGGTGCGCTTTCCGTAGCTGTCCGTTTGTTTGTCACTTATGGTATCGGACGGCAGATGCGTAATACTTACACGGATGTCATAAATGGACAGTTGCCCGTCCTTACTTCAGCAGTTCTCTCGAAATCACCATCTTCTGCACCTCACTCGTGCCCTCATAGATCGTGAGAATTCTCGCGTCACGGAAGATCCGCTCGATCGCATAGTCCTTCATGTAGCCGTAGCCGCCGTGCAGCTGCAGCGCCTTCTGTGCGACGAGATTGGCGGTCTCCGCCGCATAGTACTTGGCCATCGAGCAGTTGGCGCGGCAGTCCTCCCCGCGGTCCATCATCGACGCGGCATTGATCGTCAACAGATCCGCCGCCTCGACCTGTGTGGCCATGTCCGCCAGATACCACTGCACGCCCTGATTGGCGCTGATGGGCTTACCGAACTGTACGCGTTCTTTGGTATATCTGACCGCCTCCTCGAGCGCCGCATGCGCGACACCGCAGGCCTGTGCGGCGATACCGATACGGCCGGAATTGAGACCGCTCATGGCGATCTTAAAGCCCTGTCCGACGGTTCCCAGCATCTGGGTGGCAGGAACCCTGCAGTCCGTAAAGATCAGCTCCGACACACTCGCCGCACGGATTCCCATCTTGTCTTCCACTTTTCCGATTTCCATACCGGGCGTTCCGCGGTCGACGAGAAATGCCGCCGTCGTCTTTTCTCCCTGATCGTCCTTGATGCTCGTGATCACCACGGCATAGTCCCCCTCGTCCGGTCCCATATTGGAGATAAAGACCTTGGAGCCGTTGATGATATAATCGTCCCCGTCCTTTACGGCCGACGTCCGGATTCCCTGCGCGTCGGATCCCGCACCCGGCTCCGTCAGGGCAAAGGCTCCGAGTTTTCCTTCCGCCGCCATCGTGAGATATTTTTTCTTCTGCTCCTCATTGCCGTTGGCCCTGATGATATAATTGACAAGCAGATGCACGGCCAGCGCTTCCGCGGTCGATGCACAGGCTTTGGCGACCTCCCTGACGACCAGGACCTTGGTCACGTCATCCATGCCGCTGCCGCCGTACTCCTCCGGGATATTGAGCCCCATCAGTCCCATCTCCGCCATCTCCGCAAGGGATTCCTTCGGAAATACGCCCGTCTTGTCGCATTCGTCGGCACGCGCCTTCAGTTCCTTTTGCGCATACTCGCGCACCATGTCCATAATGTCTCTTTGTTCCTCGGTCAGCTCAAATGCCATGGCTTGTTCACTCCTTTCACAAAAACCTCAACCTCATTTTCATGTTAGTACAAACCGCCGGATATCTCCAATACAGAAAAGATACCATGTAGTAGGGTCTTCCTATCAGCATCAGATCAGGATATTTCTCTTCTTTGCCTCAAAGGTCAGCTCCTCGCGGAATGCGGGATGCGCGATCGCGATCAGCGCTTTTGTCCGTTCGGACAACGTCTTTCCGCGCAAATGCGCCGCACCGTATTCCGTAACGATGATGTCGACATCGTTTTTGGAGGTCGTCACAATCGCCCCTTCGGTGAGCGTCGGTTTGATCTTTGAGATCGTGTCGTTCTTTGCGGTCGACGCAAAAGCGATAAAGCTTTTTCCCCCTTTTGAACGCACGGCGCCTCTTACATAATCGACCTGACCGCCGGAGCCGGATACGTGTCTTGTCCCCACCGACTCCGCACAGACCTGTCCGAAAAAGTCGACCTCGAGTGCCGCGTTGACGGAAATAAAATGGTCATGCATCGCGATCACCGCGGGGTCGTTGACCTCATCAACCGGAAGCATCAGCATCGCCGGATTGTCGTCGATATAGTCATAGATGCGCTGCGACCCAAAGGCCAGGGTCGCCACGCTCTTTCCGCGGTAGATCGGTTTTTTCTCATTGGTCACCGCCCCGCATTCGATCAGCTCGACCATCGAATCCGTAAAGAGCTCCGTATGGATGCCGAGATCCTTTTTGTCCTTCAGAGCGAGGCCGAACGCCTCGGGAATCGCGCCGATGCCGAGCTGGATCGTCGCGCCGTCCGGCACTTCCGCGGCAATCGCCTCCCCGATTTTTTGCGAGATCTCATCTATCTTTGCGGGAGGCATGACGGGAAGAGGCGCGTCATTTTCCACAAGCGCCGTGACCTGCGAGATATGGATCTGCGGTCCGGAAAGCGCGCGGGGCATGTTTTTGTTGACCTCGAGGAGGATGGTCTTTGCCTTGCGGATGAGAGATTGCGAATTGGATGCCGTCGCGCCGCAGGAAAAGTATCCGTGCTTATCCATCGGGGACACCGTTGCCATAAAGCAGTCGACGTCGATATACTCCGTATACAGCGCGGGCTGGTCATGATAATAATTGCTCATCAGATCTCCCGTTCCGGCATTGGCCGCGTTCCTCAGAACGCCTCCGGAAAACCAGGATACGGGCGTGAGATTCCCCGCGGCGTCCGCGTCAAAATCCGCAAGCTGTCCGAGATCGAGCATCGTATGCAGCCTGATCTCCCTGCATCTGTCCTCCTTTGCCGCGTCGATCAGCGCGGCGGACAACGCCGGCGGTATGGCCGCCGCGATGTCGGCGCAGACCTGCGCGCCGTCTTTGATCAGACGTACGGCATCCTGCGCGCAACATTTTTTATCGCGATACATCCGGTGATAATCCATGATGACTGATCTCCTTTTTTCGATTCTCGTTGCCGTCTTTTTGTTTCATGCAATGCAGATATACGACATTGACCAGCACGAGTGCCGCACTCAGCAATATGCCAAACATCATATAGACCGGACGGTAGCTGCCGACCGCGTCCGCAATGATCCCCGGAACCGGTGCGCCGATCAGCGAACCGATCGTAAAGAGCATCTGGTTGCGGGAATAAAACCCCCTGTAGCCTTCCGCATCTGTCAGATCCCTGCTCCAGTTACCGATTCCGAGCGTTGCCATCGGTGTGCCGAGGCCGTTTAAGGAGGTTGCGATCATCAGCGTTGCCAGGGCTCCGCCCAGCATCGCAGTGGAAAAGGATGCCGCGATAAAGATCCCCAAAAAGATCAGATTGACAAAAAACATCCGGAAACGGTCCGCCGACCATCCGATCACGAGCTTGCCCGCAAAATTGACCGCCCCGTACAGCGACATCGCCGTTGCGATGACCGCACCGGTATAGCCGATCGTCGCATAGTGGATCGCATAATTGGCGGTGGAGGGGGCGGCGACGATGCCCACGAGAAAGGCGGACAGCGTTACCATCCACAGACCGTGCTTGCC
Organism: Lachnospiraceae bacterium; assembly: GCA_017448245.1. Lineage (GTDB taxonomy): Bacteria > Bacillota > Clostridia > Lachnospirales > Lachnospiraceae > Butyrivibrio. The sequence goes on from JAFSLV010000041.1 coordinate 162,281, forward strand.
GGGCAGACGTTGCAGCTGTTTTACGGAGTTCGTTTCTTTTTTAGCAACGGTGACCTCTTCCCTGTATTTTTCCAGCCCCTTCTCCGCCGGCGTATCCCGCAGGATCAGATACAGCATAACGGTGATGAGCACCACAAAGCCCGTCTCGATCAAAAAGGAGATCTTCAGCCCCAGATGGCCGATCATAAAGGTGACCACGGGCGGCATCAGGATCGTACAGACGCCGGAGCCGCAGGTCGCAATCCCCGCGGCGGTGGCATAGCGGTCTTCAAACCAGTTATTGAGATAGATCATGACCGGATACATGACGCCCCAGGAATACGTGATTCCCATGAACGCGGCAGCGACATAGTAGAACCATACGTTGGGTGCGAGCCCGAAGATCACACGGCTCACAGCCAGGCAGCTCATGGAGAGCAGCGTCCCCGTGCGAAGCGAAATCTTCCTGTACAGGAACGGCGCGAGGAGCATCGCTGCCGTCGAGACAAAAGTCCTTGCCGTCGAGATCATCGAGATCTGTGTGTTGGACAGATCCATGTGCTCCTTCAGAAAAGGAAAGTATACGGAAATGGCCGTCGTGGAAAACCCGATGCCGCAAAAAAACAGCATCATGCAGGCAAAACAGATCAGCCACGCGTAGTGTCTATGTATTTTCACCGGATATCTCTCTTTATGTCCTCATGTAAACTGGTACATCGTCTCGTTGCCTTCGGCAAAGCTTCCTGCCACAAAGACACAGCTGCCCTCATTGTTCTCCTTTGCCGTATCCTTGCAGGTGATATAGACTTCCTTTTTGCCCGGCCGGCACATCGGATGGGTCGTAAAGAGATTGTGTCCCTTTTCTCTTCCGGGCATGACGATCTGTGCGATCGGGGAGCCGTAATGATTGAAGACCATGATCCTGCCCTGGTCCGGCAGCGCCACATAGAGATTGTCGTCGTTGTCGATCGAGCAGGAATCGGGACCCGCAAAGCCCGTGAAATGGTACGGGATCGACGCGCGGCCGGTCGCGATGTTAAAGCGGTGGAGTCTCTGCGCCTGGAACTCCGTCACCCACAGGATCGTGCCGTCCTTAGAGAGCGCGATGCCGTTTGGCTGGCACATGTCGCCGCAGAACCTGGTGATCTTGTTCATGTCCGGATTGACATAGTAGACGCCGCCGAGCCTGTCCCTGAAGGATCCGATAAAATCGGTAAAATAAAAACCGCCGTCTTTGTCAAAAACCAGATCGTCCACGCTGTAGCCGCGCAGTATCCAGCGCATATTGGAGCCGTCGGGATCGATGCAAAAGACACCGCCGAAGGTCTCGTTGGTCACGCAGGCGGCAAAGAGTCTGCCGTCCTTATGGATCTTGACCGCCGCGGGACGCACGCCCTCTTCATGCCAGAAGACTTTGGTCTCTTTGGTCTTCATGTCGACCTTGAAGATCGTGAATCCCATGGTGCTCGTAAAATAGAGATTGCCCTCCCTGTCAAAGATCGCCCCCTCCAGGGTTTTGGAATCCTCATAGGCCTGCACAAATTTTTCCGCCGTGATCGTCTGGAGATCCGGTTCCACCGCCCAGTAGCCGCTGACCGCATCGCCTTCCCTGTATTGTAACTGTTCCATCCTGTGCCTCCTTCGGGTGTCTTATCTGACCTTGTCCTTCATAAATCTGCTGATGACGATGCGCTGGATCTCGTTGGTGCCTCCGAAGATCGTAAAGAGTCTCATGTCGCGCATGATCTTCTCAAGCGGATACTCCTTCATATAGCCGTAGCCGCCGAGGATCTGCAGCGCGTCGACCGCGACCTGCTGGCACAGCTCCGTCGGGAAGGCCTTGGCTTCGGAGGCGAGTCTCTTTAACGGTACGCCGGCATCGCCCGCCTGCAGCGCATAGTAGGTCATCGCGCGTGCGGCATCGACCTTCATCTGGAGATCCGCGAGCTGGAAGGCCACCGCCTGGTGCTCGATGATCTTCTTGCCAAAGGTCTCGCGCTCGTTGGCGTATTTGCGGGCGATATCCACCGCGCGCTGTGCCGCTCCGACCGCAAAGACCGAATTAAAGGGACGCGCGGTATCGAGGGCGCCCATCGCGGTGGAAAAGCCCTTGCCGAGCTCGCCGACGATATGATCCTCCGGCACGCGTACATCCTCGAGCACGAGCTCCGTGGTGGGACTTAAATGAAAGCCCATCTTGTTTTCCTGCTTGGAGACCTTGACACCTCTCTCCTTTTCGACGAGGAAGCAGGTGATGCCCTCGGAGGCTTTTTTGGTCTTGTCGGTCCATGCAAAGATGCCGTAGAAATCTGCAATCGAACCGTTCGTGATAAAGCACTTGGTGCCGTTGATGACCCATTCGTCACCGTCCTTGACGGCGGTTGTGCGGATCGCCTTGGAGTCGGAGCCGGCGCCGGGCTCGGTCAGACCGAACGCCCCGCCGATGCCCTCGTTTAGCATCCGGTCGATCCATTTTTTCTTGTCCTCTTCCGGGATGTGCGAATCGATGATCAGGTTGAATTTGTCACCGAGACCGCGCAGGGAAAAGGCAAAGGCACAGTCCACCTTGGAGATCTCTTCGAGGATGAGCCCCCTCGTCACGTTGTCGAGTTCGAGTCCGCCCCAGGCTTCCGGCATGTTCATCGTATAAAAGCCGGCCTCGACGAATTTCATATGGATGTCCCAGGGATATTCACCGAGACCGCCGTTGGCGTTTTCGAGTTCCTCGAGCCTCGGCTCGAGTTCGTTGCGCGCGATTTCTCCCGCGAGATTGGCCAGTTCCTTTTGTTCTTCCGTTGCAAGTAAGTATTCGATCGCCATTGTTTTTTCCTTTCCGGTAATTGTCCTGAGTTTTCCGGTCAACGTGTCATCTATTCATGCAGTACTTTCACGATGTCTCTCGACTCATAATCTTTGATCTCGTCATCACTGTATCCGAGCATCTGCAGGATCTCGACCGTATGCTCGCCGAGCTTGGGGCCGTACGGCATCTCGGGCGCGTGATAGTCGCCAAAGCGGATCGGAGTCGTCGGATGCATGAGTTCCTTGCCTTCCCTGTCCTTGTAGGGAACGACAAATTCGTTATCGATCGCCTGCTGGTCGCTCGCGACATCGATCGAATGGGACGCATTCTCGATGGAGATCGTGCCGCAGGCCTTGAAGGCTTCGTAGATCTCTTCCCGGGTATGCTTGCTGAAGGCTTCGTCGAGCATCGCGGTGACCTCCGGTGCGCCGTCCCAGCAGGTATCCTCGTACGTATACTTGTCGATGAGGTCGGGGCGTCCGATAAAGTTACAGATCGTCGGCCACGTGACATCCCAGTGATGCGTCGCGTTCATCGAAAACCACTTGCCGTCTCCGGCCTTATACGTATTCAGAAGCGAACGCTCCGGCGTCTTGCGCGAGGTCGGCAGCTCCAGTCCGTACTGCGATTCGATGATCGCGTGATAATTGAGATAGATGCCGGAGGCCATGAGCGATGTCGTCACCTTCTCGCCCTTGCCGGTTTTTTCCCGGTTGTAGAGTGCCGCACAGATCCCCGTCGCCAGCGCGTGTCCCGCACTGAAATCTCCGGTTGCGTAAGGGATATTGACGATGGAATCGGGCTGTGCGATATCGACGAGCATACCGCTTTTTGCCCACCAAGCAGTGGCGTCAAAGCCGGCATCGTCCTTTTGCGCACCGACCTCCCCGAAACCGGAGATCGTCGCGTGGATGAGCCGCGGATTGATCTGTGACAGATCCTCGTAGGTGAGCCCCAGTTTTTTCAGCGCCTTGGCACGGAAATTGGATACAAAGACATCCGCCCACTGTACCAGCTTCTTGAAGACCGCCATGCCCTCTTCCGATTTGAGGTTGATCGGAATGGATTTCTTGCCGCCGCACTTGAAATCATACGAGTGCGGTGCCGTGATGCGCGTCGACTGTCCCTCCATCGGTTCGACCATGATATCCGTCGCGCCGAAATCCACGAGGATTCTCGAGCAGGACGGACCCGCCGCCGCCACGCACATATCCAGTACCTTGACACCCTCCAGCATCTTATTCATCGTTACACGCTCCTTTCGCCTGTCGCTTATTTTTTATCCACCACCACGGCACCGCTTGCGGCCATCTCTTCGATCTCCGCATCGCTGTAGCCGTAACGCTTCATGATCTCTGCGGTATCACCGCCGAGTGTCGAAAACGGCTGGTCCTCGTACTCGGCATGCTCCCCGAACTGCACGGGGAAGCGGGGCACCTGGATCTCCTTGCCCGACATGTGCTCCGTGACCGTCATCAGATAGTTGTTGACTTTTGCCTGCTCGTCGGTCAGGCAAAAATCGCCGTGATAATACGGCCCCACCGCGATGTCATACTGGTTGAACTTTGCGATCGCCTCCTCGCAGGTCATGTTGGCAAAGGCCTCGTCAAAGATTGCCGTGAGCTCTTTGGCGTTTTCTCCGTAGGTATCTTCCATCTTCTGCCACTTGGGATTGCCGATGAGATCCTCCCTGCCGACAACACGCAGGAAATTGTCAAAGTCCTTTTCAAAGGAGAGTGTCATCGCCTGAAACCATCCGTCCTTGCACTGAAAGCTGTTCTTTAACGCCCTGCCGTTGTCCTTTCTGTCCTTGGGATAGGGGACGCCAAACTGGTAGTCGACGATCTGGCAGTGATTGGCATAGAGGCCGTTCGCGTAGAGCGAGGTCGTGACCTTTTCGCCCTTCCCCGTTGTATTTCTCTTGTAGAGCGCCGCCACACAGCCGAGTCCCAGTGCCATGCCGGCATAGATATCGCCCATGGCGCTCGGCACCTCGATCGGTGTGCCGCCCTTTTCCATGGAATCGTGGGTGAGACCGGATCTCCCCCAGAAGGCCGTGATGTCAAAACCGGGCTCCGCCGCAGCCGGTCCGTCCTCGCCGTAGCCGGTCAGCGTCGCATGGATGAGCTTCGGATATTTTTCCTTGCATTCTTCATAGGAGAGCCCCATCGCTTTGATCGCGTTCGGACGGTAATTGCTGATAAAGACATCGCTGTCCGCGATCAGCTTGTGCATGAGCTCGAGGCCCTTTTTGTCCCTGGGATTGATCGGAATCGATTTGAAATAACCGTGACTGATTTCAAAATAATGCATCTTGCGCAGCGGATGCCCCTTGACAGGTTCCACGAAAAATACCTCCGCACCGTACTCCGCAAGAACCTTGGCCGCGGCCGTTCCCGCCATCGCCCTGACGAATGCCACCACCTTGATGCCCTTTAACGTATCTCTCATTGTGCTCTGCATGATAACCCCTTTCCGTGGCCAGTCCCTTTCGTACACGGACTTTTTCACCTCTGACATTTTCATCTTATCGCCCGCGGGAGCTATCGTCCAATATATAAAAGTATGGTAGGCATAGGCAGACACTATTGTGTGTTGACTTTTGTCCTTTTTGCACGCTACAATGGAAAAAAGGGGGGCACGGCTTGAATATCAACGACTTTCTCTATATCACGACGATCGCCGAAAAAGGATCCTTTACGAGCGCAGCCAAGGAACTCTATATCGCACAGCCTTCCTTGAGCCAGCGCGTGCGTCATATTGAAAACACCTATGAGATCTCACTCTTTACGAGGGACGCCAAGGGCACGCGCCTCACGCCCGAAGGCGAGTGCTTTGTCCGCTACGCGCACCGGATCTTAAATTGCGAAAAGGAGCTGCGCAAGGAAATCGAGGACATGCACAATGTCGAAAAGAGGTCCCTGCGCGTCGGCGGTTCCGAGCAGTTTGTCGGCTCCTACCTGTTCGAACAGATGATCATCAAATTTAACGATGTGCATCCGGACGTCAAGCTCGAGATCGCCTCGCACAATTCCAGCGTCAACCAGGAGCTCCTTCTGCAGGGCAAGATCGATATCGCGATCATCTATCTCCCGGTGCGTTCACCGGAACTGGCCTGCAAAGAAATCTACCACGACCGCTATGTGCTGGTCCCCGCGGTAGGCTCCGACCTCGAGGCCGCCATCACCGGCCGCAAAAAAAAGAAGGCGGACGCTCCCGTGGATGTCCGTCTTCTGGACCGCTGTCCCTTTGCGACGCCGACGCCCGGCACGCAGCTCTACCGTTTTGCCACGGAGATGCAGGACAAATACGGCATCTCCCTCGATATCCAGCACTACGGGCGCAACTACTCGATGCTCACGTCTCTGGCCGATGCCGGCATCGCCTCCACGATCGTGCTGGAGAGCTTTTTCTATCCGGACGGCAAGGGCATCCCTTATTATTATCTCGACGATCCCGACGCCCAGCTGCACATCGGCGTGGTCTGGCGCAAGGACTCCTACATGAACAACTACGCGTCCGAATTTGTCTCGATTGCCGGGGATATCCGCAAGGACACGGACTAAGCCGCTGCCTTTAACAGTCCCTCGCTTGCTTTCCTCAGCTGGGACGAATCGAGTCCCGGATCCCTTTCGACCCCCTGCATCCGCGTGATAAAAGACTCGGTGACGGGCTGTGAAAAGCGATCCGCAAACAGACTTAACGACGTATCCACGATATCGACCCCCGCCTCCACGGCCTTCATCAGAATCTCCTCGCCCGCTCCGTCCGCGTGGCGTACTCTCAGATTGAGCGGTATCCTGGTCCACTTCCTGATGTCTTCGATCAGCCTTGTCACGGACGTCTTTGTCAGCTCACGGTTTAAGTCCATCACGGACAGGATATCGGCACCCGCTTCGGTCAGATCGCGGACGATCCTTTCCGTGGTATCATTTGTCCCGGTTTTTTTTCTGTAGCAGAAGGCTGCCTCGATCGCCGCGCCGTATTTTTTGATCGTGCGCATGACACGCACAAGTCTCTCCCTGTCATTTTCCGCGTCATAGACCCGGAAGATGTCGATGCCGCTCTCAATGGCCTGTAAGATATACGCATCGAGTGCCTCATCCGTCATATTTTCACCGGCAAGCAGCGCACGGGTCCTCAGAAACATCTGCAGCCTCGTCTCCGGAAACGCCTGCTTCATCTGCGCAAGCATCTCCCACGGATCGGACCAGGGGTTGTTTTCTTCCTTCAGGCGCCAGTAATCCATCACCTGGTCGCTCCAGCACTCGAGCGCGTAATAGCCGCTCTCGTCCAGCGCCCGGTAGACCGACGTAATGTCCTCGCCCGTCAGGGACAGTGCCGCACTGGAGCGGTAGATATCCCTGAGAACCGTATCGCATACAAGAACGGGGGCCGTGTTTTCCATTGCCATCCTGCTTCTCCTCTGTTGCGCTTCAGACGCGCTGCCCTTCATCATATTCGATGATCGAGCGCACCGTCATCATCTGATGGAACGGGCAGATCGACTGAGGATTCTGATAGGCCGCCTGGGTGAACATCGCCATGTAATCACGGACCTTATTCATGTCGACCACCTCGTCGATCATGCCGAGCTTGGCCGTATAATCGGGACGTGACATCTTGTGGAAGCGTTCGATCAGATCGTTCATCTTTTTGATCGTTTCGTCATGCGCCTTGCCTTCCTTCTTTTCCTTGACGAGGCGTCTGACATACATCGCGGTCGCGCCGGTCTCGGAATAGAGGGCATAGGTCTCCGATGCCGCCGTGCCGATGGAAAAGGCATTGGTCTCACCCTGCGGACCTCCGAGCACGTAATGCGCGGCGGCGGACGCCTTGCGGACCGTGATCTCGAGCTGCGGGATGCGGCTGTCCTGAATCGAATAGATCAGCGCCTGGCCGAGACCCAGAAGCTCCGCCTGCTCCGCGTAATCGTCGAGATCGATGCCGGAGGTATCCTGCAGCCAGATGATCGGGATACGGTCCCTGGCACACAGTCCTACGAATTCGTTCATCTTGACGAGGCCTTCCCTGTAGAGCTTGCCGCCGATGCCCATGGCGGGCTGCGGACGATAGGAAGGATAATTCATGATCGGCCCCTGCTGATTGGCGATGACGGCCACCAGCAGCCCCCTGACGCGTGCGAGTCCGCAGATCATCTCGGGTCCGTAGCCCTTTTTGTATTCCATCAGGGCGCTGTCATCGACGAGTCTCGCGATCACGTCGTACATGTCATAGACCTGGCGCGGATTCAGCGGGATCACCGAATACAGCTCCTCCGTGTCAAAGGCCGGCGGGCAGGGAGGCGCGATACGGAAAAACTCCGGATTGTACGCGGGGAGATATCCCATGTACTTGCGCATCGCCTCGATCACGCCGGGGTCGTCGTCATAGATCTCCCGCATAAAGCCGGTCTTTTCAAAATGGATGGCACTGGTTCCGGGCGGGGGGGCCGCTTCCCTGACCTGTTGTTCGTGCGCATCGATCAGCTGCTCCGCAAATTCCTCATCGATATAGCCCTTCGGCGACATGCCGGATTTGATACCGTCGCCCGCGACCGCCATGTTGGCATGCCTGTTGGCGATGATGACCGTCGGCGAGATCGAATGATAACCGCCGCCCGCGGGATTGGTGCCGAAGATCCCGACCAGCACGGGAAGCCCGAGCTGCGCCAGCTCCGCATTGCGGTAAAACGGTGCGCCGCCGCCGCGGCGGTTGGGATAGACGAGCTCCTGCTGGTCAAATTTGACACCCGCACAGTTGAGCAGATAGATCATCGGGATATGCAGGCACTTGGCCGTGTCGGAAGCACGTAACAGATTTTCCGACTGTCCGGGTACCCAGGCGCCCGCAAGCTTTTTGTTGTCGGAGGCGGCGATGACGGCCCAGTGGCCGTTGACGCGTCCGATGCCTTTGACGATCGAGGTCGTCCCCGTCGCGTTATCCATCGGATTGAACAGCGAATTGAGGGGAAACCAGTGACCGGGGTCTACCAGCTTTTCGATGCGCTGCATCGCCGTCAGCTGATGATCGGCATTGAGGGACTTGTCGTCTCTTCCGTTGGCAAGCGCTTCTTTGATCTGCTTCGCCACATCCTGCTCGATCTCTTTCAGCGCCTTTTCGTTCTCATCGTCCTTTTTTGCGATCGGCTTGCCGATCTTTGGCATATGATGGAAATATGCCGGCATGGAATAGCCTGTCATGATCTGCTCCTCCTGTTAAATGGTTTCGCTTGCGGTTCTGTTTGATTGTGTTCTTTCATGCTTCTTGCAACGGCTCTCTTACACCGAAAACATGGAGAATGGCCTTATGCGATCATCGCGCGGATGAGAATTCCGACATCCGTAAGATTCTCCAGATCGTCCACCTCCCGACGGATCACAAGCGCACGTTCCTTCGGGATCTGCAGGGCGGCCGCCCCGATGCAGTCCTCCATCTTTTCCATCTTTCCTTTTTCCGTCATCGGCTTTTCCTCACAGCCGAGCGTGTATTCCATATAATGTTCATGGACCGTTCCGTCTTCCATGGTGACCTTCATGCGGATCGGACAGACCTTGGCATGGTAGTGTGCTTCGATCTCTTCATCCACGTGCCCCTGTACCAGCGCACAGATCCTCAGGACGTCTTCTCTTTTGACCGCCTCTTCCGTAAAGTCCTTGAGGCCGACCCTTCCGTCGACCAGCGCACAGGCGACACCGTAGGGGATCGAAAACTGTCCGTCGACGACCTGCTTCGGATGATTGCGCGTCTCCTTCGGCTCGCAGCCGGAGCTCAACAGATGCGCATTCATCCAGACGTCAACGGCCGTAATCCTTGTATGATCTGGCTGATACTTTTCCTTCAGTTCGAGCGCACAGCCGATCGGCGGCTGTGAGGGTCTGCCGCAGGGCCAGGGTTTTAAGGCCATGGTTTCATGCAGATAGACCTTACCGAGATCGCGGATCGCGACCTCCCTGTCATATCTGTTGTTCAGATAGATCTTATAGAGACCGTACTTGCCCTCAAAGACATTGTGTGCGCCGATGACGCCCTCACGGGCAAGCTCACAGGCTTCGACGGCGGCTCTCGACGCAAAGCCCGGCTGCATCCTTTTGGTCCAGGCAGAGTCCGTGATGGCCTGGTAATTGCCTGCCGTCTGACCGTAGGCGATGCCGAAGGCGTTGAGCATCTCGTCCTGATTGAGACCTAAGACCCTGCCTGCCGCGGCCACGCCTCCGTAGATCCCGAACAGCGGCGTATAGACCCAGCCGCACTCGACGATCCCGACGGTGGTCGCAAGAGAGAGACGCACATGCACGTCGAGCCCTGCCGTGATCGCGGTGATGAGCGTCCTGCCGTCGACGGTTCCTTTTAACTCGGCGGCGGCAAGGGCACATCCCGTGATGATACAGCCGGAATGCATCATGGCGGTATCGTGCGTATCGTCATAATCATATCCGTGGATCATCGTCGTGTTGATGCCTGCGGCAACAGGCGCGGGGAACGCGTCCCCGAAGACAAAGGTCGAGGCCTGTCCGTTTCCGCCATGGGACGCGGCCACCTTGCGGAGCTGTTCGATGCCCATGGCGCTCGAACCGGCAATGCCGGTCGAGAGCGAATCAAAGAGATCCCTCTTGGTTGCTTCGACGGCGCTCTTTGGCAGGTCCTCGTATCGGATATTTGCCGCATAGGCGGCAAGGTCGTAAGCGATATCCATGCGTTCTTACTCCTGAATGGGATAGAGCTCGCGAAGCAGGCCCGCCAGCGAAGAGGAATCCTTTTCCGCATAGCCTCTTTGCATGCCCATGTTATACCACTGAATCATGTTGTTGCAGTTAAAGCCCGGCAGATGCAGCTCGTCGAGGAGCTCCCTTGCGAGCTTTAAGTCCTTTAAGCTCATCGTGATCGGACTGTAGGACTTGTTGCTTTGTCCGTATTCGTTGTGCTTGATATGCTCCTGCTTGATGCGGAAGATCTCGTTCTGCGAGGAGGAGGACTGGATGACCTCATAGAGCGTATCAAAGGGAATGCCCATGTGCTCCGCCATCACGACCGCTTCCGCGTCCGCAAAGAGGATGGCCTTGCTGAGCATGTTGTTGATGATCTTGAGTGCGACGCCTCCGCCGCGCACGCCCGCATAATGCACTTCACGGGAGATACATTCCAAAAGCGGTGTGAGGCCCGCCTTGTCGCTTTCTTCTTTGGTGGCGCCCAGCATCACGGAGAGATCACCGTCCGCCGCTCTTCCGGCTCCTCCGGATATCGGCAGATCCACGTAGACGATGCCCTTTTTGGCCGCCTCTTCGCTCTGCGCTTTGCTGAGCTGATATCCGACCGTCGAGGTGTCGACGATCCAGAGACCTTCTTTGCCGTGGGCGATGAGGCCGTCCTCTCCGGAGACCACGATCTCGTCCGCCTTTACCGTCGGCATGGAGATAAAGACCACATCACAGGTCTTTGCGATCTCTTCGTTCGAGGCGATCGTCGCGCCGAGTGCGCGGATCTCTTCCTTCTTCTCCTCTACCAGGTCGGAAGCGTAGAGACTGCCGTTTTCCTTTAAGATGTTTTTTGCCATCGGCATGCCCATGGTGCCGAGTCCGATAAATCCTACCTGCATGCGTATGCTCCTTTCACATGATCCGGTGCCGCCCTCCTTGGTTCCTGATTCTATGAAACCACATAACAGCCAATAAAAAAAATACTTGTCTTTCATGGCCTAATAGGCTTCTCCTATCCCCTGCATATCATCGGGTATTGGACGAAAGGCGCCTTCTTTTTTAAGATAGTCTTTGGATAACAAAACAGCGCGTTTTTTTTGACGCAGACATAAGGAGGCGACCTATGGCAATCGGATTTTTGATGATGACGGACTATCAGCGTGAGATTCAGGCAAAGGCACGCGAGATCATGGAGCGCATGCTCCCCTTTGATGAGCTGCGCCGCAGGGAGGACTTAAACGGCGGCGTCGGGGAATTTCCCAAAGACGTGCAGCTCGAATTTATGAAGGCGGATCTCTTTGCGATCAACATGACGCCCAAATACGGCGGCAAGGGCAAGGGCTTTGTCGACCGCACGGCACTCTATGAGGCGATCTCTTATACGGATCCGGGCTTTGCCTTCGGTTTCCGGGGCCTCGGCGACAAATTTGACGCCATTGCGGATTCGCATCTGCCGGAGGACGAAAAACACAAATGGGCGGCCAAATTCCTTGAGACCAAAAATCCCGAGGTCGTCGGCGGTTCGTTTTGTCTGACGGAGCCCCAGGCGGGATCCGATGCCACGAGAATCGAGACCGAAGCCGTCTATGACAAGGGCAACGACGAGTGGATCATCAACGGTGAAAAATGTCTCATCAACAATTCCGATATCTGTTCTTATATGACGGTCTTTGCGTGGACCGACAAGACCGTTTCCGCCGGCAAGGGCGTCACGGCCTTCCTCGTGGAAAAGGACCGTGCGGGCGTTACGGTGCTGCCTCCCGTCAAAAAGATGGGCTTAAAGCTCGAAAACGTCGGCGGTTTCAAGTTTGAAAACGTCCGCGTCCCTTCGACCCATATCATCGGCGAGCTCGGCGGCGGATTTAAGAGCGCTATGGGCAAGTTGGACGTTGACCGCGCGGAAAATGTCTCCTTCTGTCTGGGCGCCGCACAGTCGGCCGTCGATTTCTGTAAGAAATTTGCCAATGAGCGCCAGGCCTTTGGCAAATACATCGTCCAGCACGAGGGCGTCGGCTTTGCGATCGCGGAGATGGAGATGAAGCTGCAGACCGCACGCGCTCTCCTCTTCCAGGCAATGGAGGCGGGCGACCGCGGCATGAATCTCGGCACCGCGCTGTCGATCGGCACCAAGTGGTACGGCATCCAGATGTGCGTCGAGGTGGCGCAGGATTGTATTGATATCCTGGGCGGCAGAGGGACGCTGTGTGACTATCCTCTGGAAAAGGTCTACCGCGATCTGCGCGCGTTCCCCGCGATGGGCGGCACGCCTTTGATCGCCAAGAGAACGATCGCAAAGACCTTTACGGAAAAACACTGATGATTATTTCATTTGCCACGATGCAGGGAAAGGCAGGTCAGGCACATCGAGCAGAACATGATGAAGGCCAGCAGGATATAAGAAGGAATATATGAGCCGAAGGTATCGGCAATCCACCCGGGGAGCGGTCCGATGGCGACGCTCCCCGCGGTGTAGAAGACCTGGATATTCTTGGCGATGCGTGTATACTCCGCATCGGTCGCAAGCTCCCCGGCAAGCGTCGGCTGTAAGACCGTGGAGATCGCATTTCCGAAGCCCCAGATGAATACGGCAAACAGACAGATCACTCCACCGTACGCCGTGCCCGCGAGACACACGAGCAGCATCCCCGTAAAGTTGAGCGTATAACAAAAAACCGTGATGCGCAGTGCACCGAAGCGGTCCGCGATATAGCCGTAGACGATCTTTCCGATCGTCAGCATCAGGCCGAACACCGAGATATAGGATGCCGCGCGCACGACCTCAAAGCCCTGTGATACCAGATGCAGCTCCAGCGCGGGATAGGAGCCGTAGATCGCAAATCCCATCATGCCGCAGGCGATACAGGCAAGGACGATGGCGCTTCTCCGCGCATTCTGTTCCCTTCCCGTCCCCGCAGCATATGTCTCTTCTTCTTTTGCCCCTGCGACATGGTCGAGCGGCATCATCCCTGCGCGCTCCGGATCCTCCCTGAGAAGCAGTACGCCCAGTATGCCCGCAAAAGCGATGATCGCGGCTTCGATAAAAAAATTGACCGGCAGGGAAAAAAGGCCCGTCAGCGCGGCATTGAGCGGCGGCAGGATGACGCTCGCCATCCCCGTACCGGCACTGCACAGACCGATCGCAAATCGGCGCCCCGTCTTAAACCACCGGTTTAATAGTGCGGAGGCGGCGATCAGTCCGCCAAAGGAATAACCCGTGCCGCTGATGACGGCGGCCGCAAGGCAGGTCGCATAATCGGGTGCGAGTCCGTAGATCACAAAGGAGACCACGACCAGCGCATTGGCGATCAGAATGCCCTTTTTGATGTGAAACAGTTTCAGATAGCGGTCGACAAAGAGCATGCAGACCAGGGACGTAAAGTTACGCACCATCGACAGCGTCGAGCACTGCGCATTGGTGAGTCCGTAAGACTGACGCATAAAAGGGAAATGCGACGGAAACGCCGCATTGCTCATCCCCATATTGCAAAACAGTAAAAACATCAGGGATCCGCAGACCACCCATGCATAGTGGAATCTCTTTTTTTCCATCCTACTCCCACTCAAATTCACAGTTGTCGAGGATCGCCTTGCCGGTATTCATGTCGATATACCGGAAGGAGGCCTTTCCTTCCGCGATCTTCCAGGCTCTCAGCTGTACCGGCGTATCCGGATAGGCCACCGAGCGCATCTGGACATACATCCGTTTCATCCTCTCCGGCTCTCCGGGGATGATGGCCTTTACAGCGAGGAAGCAGGCAAAGCCGAAGGAGGATAAGCCCTGCATAAAGGGTTTGCTTTGCCCCCTCTTCGCCGCAAATTCCGGATCCACATGAGAATAATTGGTATCACCGGTCAAACGATACAGCACATTGGCTGTCGGAGAAAGCCGGTTATCGATCACCCAGTCGGGGTCTCTGTCGGGATATTCCACGTGCGCCTTGGGGAAGGGTTCCCCGCCGTAGCCTCCGACGTCGCGGATGATATTCCAGGAGGTATTTTTGCACAGCTGCTGTCCGGACTCGTCATAGACCGGATTGTCGACCTCCAGGACGATTCCCTTGTCGCCGCGGTCATAGACCTTTTTGACAATGGTGTTGTAGACAAGCGTGCCCTTGATCGGGTCGATGGGCTTACACATCTCCATCTGGTAAGCCATGTGCATGCCGCGCGGAACTTCTTTGCCCAGCTTATTGCTCAGATATTCCTGCGCCTGATAGTGCACGGGATACGGCAGCGGCAGTCTCGGACTGGTCTTGACGGCCGTATAGAAACCGAGGCTTCCGAAGGAGGGTACCGCCTTCATGCCCTTTTCGTAGGTATACAGCAGATCGTCCGCACCGGCACCTACCGCCAGCGCGTACAGGGCACTGTCTCTCCAGTTGTATTCGATGCTGCTCCATCCGGCGCTCATTCCGATCAGATCTTCATGCATGATATTTCCTCCGCTGGGTCCGTGTTTTTTTACGTGTCTTATACGTCATGCGCCCGGATGTTTCAGTCCGCACTGATGACGATGCCGTCGTCGATATAGGACTGAATCTCTTCCCCGCTGTATCCGTAACGCTTCATGATCTCCCTGGTCGCTCCGCCAAAGACCGTCACGTCCGTGCGTGCGCAGGGCGCGTCGTCCCCGAATTTGACGGGGGATGCGGGGATGCGGATCTTTTTTCCGTCCTCACGCGTGATATCCTGATAGTAGCCGTTGGCCTCGGCCTGCTCGTCCGTGACGCTGAAGAGCCCCGGATAGTAGGCGCTGATCGCCATATCATAGGCCTCGAAATTTCTGACCGCCTCTTCCACCGTGAGTTTGGCAAAAGCCTCGTCAAAGATCGCCGTCAGCTCGATCGCCTTTTCCCCTTCGGTGTCCGCCATGCAGGTCCACCTCGGATCCCCGATCAGATCCTTTCTGCCGATCGCCTCGAGGAAGTGGTTAAAGTCCTTGTCAAAATCCAGCGTCATCGCCTGCACCCAGCCGTCCTTGCACTTGAAGGAATTCTTCATGGCGCGGCCGGGATCCTTTCTCGTCTTCGGATACTTCATACCGTACTGCTGGTCGATGATCTGCGCATGGTTGAGATAGAGCCCCTGCGCATACAGGGAGCTGTAGACCTTCATGCCCTTCCCGGTCTTTTCCCTGGCAAAGAGCGCAGAGACAATTCCGAGCGCAAGGGACTTGCCCGTATCGACATCGCCCATGCCGGCAGGCGCGATCAGCGGATCCGAATCGCGGTCCATCACGTCATTGATGATGCCCGCACGCGCCCAGAATGCGGTGATGTCAAATCCCGGCGCGTCCTTCATCGGACCGTTCGGTCCGTATCCTGTCACCGTCGCGTGTACGAGACGGGGATATTTCTCACACAGCGACTCATAATCGAGCTTCATGTTTTTGAGCGCCTTGAGACGGTAATTGCTGATAAAGACGTCGGCATCGGCAAGAAGCCTGTGCAGGAATTCCATCCCCTTCGGGTCTCTCAGATTGACCGGCACACTCTTCTGGTTGTTGATATAGAATTCAAAGTATTTGAGATGACGCAGGGCCACGCCCTTGACCGGTTCGACAAAGATCACCTCCGCCCCGTATTCGGCCAACAGCTTGGCACAGCTGATGCCTGCGGCCGCTCTCGTAAAAGATACCACCTTGATTCCGGTCAATGTCTCGATCATGTCTTCTTCCTTTCCTGCTCACGCACGGAGCACCCTGTCACGTTTTTTTATCTGATAAACGAATCGTTCAAAAGCTTTGTCAGCGCGGTTGCGTCCGCCTCGTCCTCCATATGGTCGATCATGGCGAGGATCCTGTCTTCCGCGCCTTCTTTGACATCGTAGAGACCAAAGCCGAAGCAGTCAAAGAGCTTTCTGCGCATGTCCTGTGCGTCCATCGGATTTTCCGGATGGCCCTTGGGGAAGGGCTGTGCGGTAAAATCGCCGCGCGTGGTATGGACCGTCACCTTTGCGGGAGACACGCCCCTGCCAAATTGCTTTTCGATCGACTCCTCCATATAGACATGGACCTTGTCGAGGAGGGAGCGCATCACATCATCGTTGAGCCCTTCTTCCGTCATGTCCTTTAAGCCGATCGTACCTTTGGATGCCACCTTGCAGACGGCATAAGGAATCGAGAACTGCGCGTCGACCACGGTCTGCGGATTATACTTGGTCTCTTTGGGTTCCGCACAGGCGATCACGCCGTGCTCGTTGGTGCCGACATCGATGCCGGTGATTTCCTCCGGCTTGATGTCATGTTCCCTGATCAGCATCTCCATTGCGGAGGTCGGGGAGAGACACGGTCCGCAGATCGGATTGGACTTGAAGGAAAGATCCCGGATGTAATACTTTTTACCGAGGTCTTTGGTCAGCTCCTCCGGATCCGCCTTACCGTGGATATAGACGTTGAAGAAACCGAATCTCCCTTCGAAGACATTGTGTGCGCCGGTGACGCCTTCCCTTGCCAGATAGGCGCTCATCACGGCGCTCCTCGCCGCGTATGCCGGCTGCATGCGCTTGGTGAGTGACGTGTCACGCGCCGACTGCTGGTTGCCGGCGGTCTGTGCGTAGGCGATGCCGACCGCGTCGACGATCTGCTCCTCGGTGAGTCCCATGAGAACACCTGCCGCAACGGCACTCGCCAGATATCCCACAGTCGAGGAATAGATCCATCCGTTTTCCGTCGACTGCATCTTGATCGCATAGCCGATGCGGATAAAGATATCCTCCGCTACGACGATCGTGCGCAGGAGTTCCCTGCCGCTCACGCCGCCGATCGCCTCCGCGATCGCAAGAACCGTCGGCACCACGGAGATCTCCGTATGGACGACGGCATCGAGCTGTACCTCGTCATAGTCTCTTGCGTGGGTGAGTACGCTGTTGATGAAGGCCGCATGATGCGCGGGAAGTCTGTCTCCGAAGACCCAGACACTCGCCTCCTCTTTTCCGCCCCAGTCGCGCACGACCTTTAAGGCGCCTTCGACACCGTCCGCGCCGGTGCCGGCAACCGCCACGGCGATTGCGTCCTTTAAGAGCGTCTTTGCGCCCTCGATCACGTCCGCAGGGATATCCTCATACTTGGTATTTTTGGCAAATCTGACCAGATCGTATATCTTGTCCATCACAGCAGCCTCCTGAAACATATGCTTCCTTTACACCCTCTATCTTATATGAAAATGCCGCTTAAGTAACAATACTTAAGCGGCATAGACGGATAGGCAGCGCCTATATAAAATGAATCACATAGAAAACGATCATCAGAACCTCTCCATGAGCATCTGCGTCTCCAGAAAACATCCGAAACGAGGCAGACGCATGGACACAATACCCCGCCTGGACACATCGATGATTCCCTTATCCTTTAACCGCTTCCGCGGTACGGACCAGGCGCTGTGTCCCTGTTTTGCGGCATCCAACAACTCGCTGACAGGGAGGTTTTCCTTTTTGACGATGAATGACAGGAAGTATCTGTCCTTCTCCGACAGCTCACTCCAGATTTTTTGATATACTTTTTCGGAAAGTGTCTCGTCAAACTGCGAAAGCACAGCATCTGAGAGTTTTTTTGCCTTTGCGTCCCACATATACTTACCGAGCACCTGATAGGCAAAGGCATATCCCTTGGTCATCAGCGCAAGGCGCTCCGCTTCCCCGGTGTCTATCGACAGGTTCTTTACATAGTTGTCACGGATATAAGCTATATTGAGCGGTGTCATTTCGTATTTGGCAGCGCGCAGGAAAAAAGTGATCCCGTCGGAGTTTTCAATTGCCTCGATATCCTCGTACAGACCGGCCACCACCAGAAACACCGGAAGATCGCTCCTGATCCATATCTGGAATTCCTGGATAAGCTCAACAAGGCCTTTCGTTTTCCTGACTTCATCGATCAGAATCAGAAGATGTTTCTTTTGCTTTTTGATTTCGGTAAGCAGCTTATTCAGTGCCGTACGGACGCTGGTAACGGGGGATTTGCGGGATACGGAAACGCCGATACCGAATGCGGTGAGATTGAGATTGGCATCGATGTATCTCGTAAGAGAAGGTACTTCGCTGTAAAGCAGGGATACGAGATCCGTGAGGAGATCCCCGCCGCAGTTGAGATCCAGCACAATAAAGTCCTTGTCCTTGCGAAAGCGCTTTTCAATGGCTGTCAGCGTGACTGTCTTACCGGTACCACGCATACCTGTCAGTTTAAAGGCCTGCTCATCCGGCACGTCACCGGTCAATGCTTCCGTGATGCTGTCAAGAATCGTATTCCTGCTGATATATTCAGTAGGAATCTTTCCGAAACCGATTGTGTAGGGGTTTCTTGCCGTCATTTTTTCCTCCTATATAATCCTATATAAAACCGGAGATGCTATATAAAGTAATATAATTCCTTTCCGGCTATATAATACTATATAATTGGCAGGGATGCAAGAAACCCCTCGTTTTATTGTCAACTTATGTTGCCGGTGCCGCAGACTTTATCTTATGCCGTATCACAGCACAGGTGTTGTCACCATGACAATCGATTGGGCGCTGTCTGACATGAAAGAATCTCCGGAGTCCTTGTGCCAAAAGATTACTCAATGTCTGTCTTAAATATAGCATGAATCATGGATGTCACAGTATAAAAACAGACACCTTCCCGCGAAAGCTCAACGCAAGAAGGTGCCCGGTATGACATGTGACATGATTTCAAAAAACCCGTTACACGATATCCAGCTTCTTCTCCTTAAGGAATCCTTCCATCAGGTCCGCGATCGCGGAGTTGTTGAGGTCCGCAAACGGGAAGTGCGTGTTTCCTTTGATGCCTTGGTCTTTGGGGAGATAAACGACCTGACAGTCACCGCCGTGGCGGTTGATCGTCTCCGCAAAGATATAGGCCATATCGAGGCGCACACGCCAGGCATCGATGCCGGGATACTCGCACCAGCTCTCCGGGATGTTGTCGCCGTAATAGATGACGATCGGCATCTTTGTAAGTGCCTCATAGCGCTCCATCGGGATACCAACGCCCTTTAAAGGCTCATGGCTCGACGGCAGAGGCTCCGGTACCTCTCCCTCGGGGAAGACAAAATTACTCCCCGGCTCATACGAGATGATGCCCTTGCAGTTTTTGCTCTTCGAGGCCGCCATCCAGCCGACACCGCCGCCCATCGAGTGCGTGACAAAGATATTGTCCCCGATATCGGTGAGTGCCGCGGCCACGCCGTCGGAGACGACCGTCATGTCAAAGGGGCCGGTATTGGGCGCCTGCCAGCGGCAGAACTGGTCATAGGTCTCCTCAGACTTGTCAAATTGCAGTGTGTCAAAATAGTCCGGCCAGATTCCCAGTCGGAAGAGACTGTTCACCGCATAGATATCATTTGGAGAAGCATTGATGTTCGTCCCCTCCGTTCCCAGGGAAGCCCTTCCCCTGCGTGGCTGGTCGAGCACGCAGACACCGTAGCCCTTTCTCAAAAAAATCGTCTGAAATCCTTCCCTTCCGTCCGGCGTCGTCTCCCATGTCTTTCCGGACTGTCCGTGTCCGTGCAGGAAGACAATCGGATACTTTTTGGCCTTTTCCGGAATCTGGTAAAACACATAGGCATGGTCGCCGTGCAACGTCTGTCCGATCGGATTGTCCTTGGAGTGAAGCTCGTACTCTCCCTCCGTTTTGATGACAGAGCCTCCGGAAAAGAAGCTGCCCTGTGCCGCGATCGTCACGGGTTGTGCGAGATTGGTTATCTTCATCATTTGTCACCGCCTTCTTCGTCATGCTCCGTGATCTCTGCGGAAAACGCCTGCGTGGCAGCGGCTTCCGAAGCTCCTTCCACGGGTTTGTTGTGCTTCCAGTCCATGAACATGCAGATCTTTTCCACGACGCAGTCGATCAGCATAATCGTAAAGCTCACCGGCGAGATAAAGAATACCCACCAGGTAGGAATGAGTCTTCCGCCGCCCATGACCGCGCGTTTGTCGGCCAGAGCCAGTCCCGCCGCCTGATAGGAATAGAACGCGAGCAGGAAGAAGACGATCACCTCGATGATCATGATCCATACCTGCACACCCTTTTTCCATGCGTCCGACCCCTTGGTCGTAAAGGTGTCAAATTTGGGCAATACGCCGCAGCGGTAGGTAAAGGCAAACGCCGCCAGGATGATCGTCGGCATGTAGACATACTGTGTCGTCTCGTACGTCCCGAGCACGACGATCTTAAAGACCGTACGCAACAGAACATCGATGACGATGTGGCACATCATAATAAAGACGACGAGGCACGAAAGATACGCAAGCCACGTGCAGATCTTGTCGAGAATGTGGTTGATTTTCTTCATGGTTTCCATCTCCGTATCCTCCTTTCCTCACATCGTCCCCGGCAGCCACAATACGATCTGCGGGAATGCCAGCATCAGAATGACGATCAGTATCGTTGCCGCCGTCGCATAGATAAACGCATAGTGGAAGATCTTGCCGAGCCCTATCCCCGAGGCACCGCTCGTCGCATAGACACTCATGCCGACCGGCGGTGTCAGGCTGCCGAGTGTGCACAGCGTGCAGATGAAGATACCAAACCAGATCAGATCGATGCCCGCCGCATCAAGGATCGGCAGTAAGATCGGCACGGTCATCAGCACCACCGCGCTGCCGTCGAGGAACATATACAACAGATAGTAGATGATGCCCAGGACGATGATCAGCAGTGTCGGACGCTCGATCAGAAAGCTTAAGGACTGCATCAGCATGCGGGCCATGAGACTTCTTGTGACAAAGCGGCTGAAAAAGGACGCTGCAAGGATGATCGTTGCAGACATACCGGTGACCTTGACCGTATCCACCAGCGAATCCCTTAATACCTTGAAATTAAAGGTCCTTGTGACAAAGGTCGTGATGAGACCCAGGAACGCGCCGATCGCACCGGACTCGGTCGGTGTAAAGGTACCCGTGTAGATCCCGACAAAGATGATTGCCATGATCGCGATACCGATACAGACAACAAAGATCATGCGTCCCCTTGTAATCTCAAGCTCGACCCCCTTGACGTTTTGCCCCTCGGCCAGTTCCTTTTCTTTTTTGGTGGTCAGGAAGTAGACCGTCATCACGGCAAAGATACCCATAATGATGATGCCGGGGATCAGGGTCGCCATAAAGAGCTTACCGACCGACACCTGCGCAATGGAACCGTAGATGATGAGCATGAGGCTCGGCGGAATGACTGCGGAGAGCGAACCCGCACAGGCCGCCACCGCACCGGAAAGATGCTCCGAATAGCCTCTGCTGCGCAGCTCCGGAACCGCAATCTGTCCCAGGGAGGCCGCGGTTGCCGTGGCGGAGCCAGACACGGCTCCCAGGAATCCGCCCAGCAATATCGTCATAATGCCAAGCGAGCCCTTCTTTCCCTGCGAGGCCCTGAACACGACGGCATAACAGTCACGGATGATGCCGGAGCGCATGATAAACTGCGCCATCAGTGTAAACATCGGGACCGTGGATAGTGTATAGGATGCGGCATTGACATACGGATCGTTGATCAGATGGCCGCTTAAGACCGACATGGAATTGCCGCCCAGGATGTACAGCCCGAGCATCGATGCGCCGAACAGCACGGTACTGATATAATGCCCCGTGAGCAGCAGCACCATAAAGACGATGACTGCAAGAATAATAACCGACAAATTGGCCATAGCACGTTACTCCTTATCTACGTGGGTGCGCCTTATGCTTCGTGTAAGCCCGGGAGCCGTCACACCGGACGGCTCCCGCACATCATATCCCGTTTCAGGTATTGGGTTCGTAATCTTCCAGAGAGGTCTTGATCTCTTCCGGCACATCGCCGCCGGCTTCGAGGAGGCAGTCTCTCCAGAGAATCGCACAGGCTTTTCCGGGCTCTCCCATGGCTTCCATCGTGTCGATCCAGCGGTACCATGTCTGTGTCGTCGCATTGGCGATCAGCTCCTGCACATCCTCCGGCAGCTCATCGATGCGCGTCACCAGACCGCCGGCGTCTAAGAGCTCCTGCTCATCGCGCTCTCTGTAAAACGTCTGCCCCTCAAAGGACGGTACATAATTGTCTTCGTATGCCTTTTCAAATGCCGCCTGCATCTCGGGCGTCCAGCTGTTCCAGGTATCGGTGGAAACGGCGATGTAAGAGAGGTTGGTGCCGACACCGGTATCGATGACCTGTCCGAGCATCTCGGTATAGCCTAAGTTTACCCAGTCGGTCGGCATGATGATGCCTTCGAGCGCGCCTCTCGAAAGCGCGTCATAGCACTCGGAGCCGGGCAGCGAGACAGGCGTTGCGCCAAGGAGCTTGACATACTCTTCCGCCGCGCTGGATGCCGTGCGGAGACGAAGGCCGGCATTGAAATCCGCAACCGACGTGATCTCATTGCCCTTGGTCAGGCAGATGTAATAGCCGGGGGTCGGATTGCAGGGCCACGCTTCGACGCCGTTGTCCTGGAACTCGAGCTTGTAGAATGTGCCGCCGTTGCCGTCCAGGTCCACATCGGAATTCATCAGCGCATATACCGCGTTGCCGGCGATGACTTCATTGATCTTCGTGGTCGGAAGTCCGGTGACCGCGGACAGCGGGAAACGCGCCGTGTCATAGAACGGGGACAGCGATGTCACGACATCCGCCTGGTTCTGCCGGAGCGCATCGAGCTCCGCCGTCAGGGCGATCAGCTCGCCGTCGGTAAACATCGTATAGTCCACGTTGCCGCCGGTCATTTCCTTGAGCTCGGCAAACATCGGCTCGCAGAGATAGACGTTAAAGCAGTGGCCGATGCCCCAGCCGCTCGATACCGTCAGGTTCATGGCGGGGATGTTGGCGGTGTCAACCGCTTCGACCTCTGTGCCCTGTGTCGCAGCGCTGCCGGCCTGTTCCTGCGTGCCTGCCGCAGGCTGCGATGACGCCGCACCACCGCCCGCACCCGAGGAGCATCCTGCGAGGACGCCCGTAATCAGCGCTGTCATCAGTAAGACCGAAAAGTACTTTTTCATGTGTCGCATGTTCTCCCTCCTTTGATTGTTTGGGTTGGTGTAAATGCTGTAATCTGTTCTTTGTTATGTTTTTGTGCATCTTTCACATCGTTTGCAATTCTAACGTAACACAGTTACAGCAACCTGTATATTTCGTAAAACAATTGCTTCCTTCGGTTTCATCGAAATACGGGGAATTGTGCACAATGAGCTCGGACAATCTGCTGTACCGTTCGGTTTTACGAAAGGAGCATTCGGATTTGCCAAAGAAAAACTGTCGGATTTCGTGCAGAATCAAGGCAATCTGTGTTAAAATAGAATCAGTCTTTCTGTACCTGGCACATGCTTATGACGTACGTTGTTATCTGACAGAGGGGGTGCGTATGGATTACGCGCAGATCGAACGTTTTTTGACCATCGTCAAGCACATGAATCTCGGAAAGGCCGCCGGAGAGCTCTATATCTCGCAGTCTGCACTTTCGCAGTCCATCTCCAATCTGGAAAAGGAACTCGGCTTTTCCCTCTTTCACCGCATCTCCAACAAGCTCGTGCTGACCAGGGAGGCGGAGACGCTTCTTCCCGATTTTGAAGAGATCCATAAGGCCTATCTCTCCTTTGAAGAGCGCAAGGAATCGCTGTTACAGAAGGAAACACTCGACTATGTGACGATCGGATTTGCCGGCAATGCCGTGGTATTTGCGACACTCTCGCTTTCGGAATTCTTTAATAACTATCCGAAAGAAATCGTCAATACCACCTATACCAGCAGGGATCTGTTGCCCACGATGCTCCGTGAGGGACAGATCGATTTTGCGATTACGTATCCTCCGCTCTCCTTCCATGACATCTCCAGCACGCCGCTCAGGAAGGAAGCCACCGCGGTAGCCGTTCCCGTCTCACATCCTCTTGCCAAAAAAGAAAAGCTCAAGACAAAGGAGCTGGAAAAATATCCCTTCCTCGGGCTGAAAAAGGGACATCACTTCAGAAACAACTGTGAAAACATCTGTGCCCAGTGCGGGATCCGGATACGCTATGCCAAAACCGGCACCAGGCAGGAGCTCTCCGCTCTGATCGAGGAAAACCGCAAAGACGGCGAGATGCTCTTTTTCTGCGCGGAGCACAGCTTCCATGAGATGACCGGCGAAGACGGCTATGTCTTAAAGTATGTGGATGATGCGCGTTTTGATGTCATCACCGCGCTCTCCTGGATCAGTACCGGCAAAGCACAGTATCAGCACAAGGACTTTATGGATTACATCACCAATAATTACAGCCGCACACGCAACGAGTATGAGCGGCTGTATTCCCATATCTTTAATGATGTCTATGCTCCGGTAAAAAAGGAGGCGTGATCTTCGGCTTCCCGGTACTTCTTCAACCGTCCGACAATGCGCTCAGCGCCTTCTGCGCTTTGATCTCTTCCACGCGCTCTTCCAGCGTGGCGGTAATGATCCGGTTGGCATCACTCCCCATATAATAACGCAGAGGCAGTTTTTCCTGCGCAAGAACGGCTATGATCGCGTCGCCCGCTTTTTCGGGATTGCCCGGCATGCCGGAGGTATCCACCCTGATATGCTTGGCGCGTGTCCATGCGGTATCCTTATAATCCTCGATCTTCAATGCGGCGCCCTGCATACTGTGATCCCCGTAGAATTCCGTACGGAAGGCCCCGGGTTCCACAATCAGCACATCGATCCCGAGCGGTTTGACCTCCTGGATCAGCCCCTCGCTCAAGAGCTCGAGCGCCGCCTTTGAGGCCGCATAATAGCCGGAACCGACCGCGGACTTGGAAGCGGCAATCGACGTGATGTTGATAATCGTACCGCTTCTTTTTGCGCGCATATGCGGCAATACTTCCTTGATCATGCCGACCGCACCGAAAAAATTGGTTTCAAAGAGTTCCCTGACCTGTGCATCATCGCCTTCCTCCACGGAAGACCGGTAGCCGTGTCCCGCGTTGTTGACCAGCACGTCAATCTGCCCGAACGCCTCCATGACGGTACTGACGGCCTTTTTCCGTGCGTCCGCGTCCGTTACGTCCAGTGAAACCACCCTGCAGGTATCCGGATAATCAGCAGCAACGTTTGCCACGCTGTCCGTATTTCTTGCCGTCACCACCGCCCGGTCTCCGTGTGCGAGAACCGTAGCGGCAATGCCTCTGCCGATGCCCGTGGAGCATCCCGTGATCAGCCATGTTTTCATCGTTTGTATCCCTTTCAATCGTTATACACCACCGCCTTGATCAGGCTGCGGTCCAGGTTGGCGTACAGTTCCATCGCTTCCGGAATCCTGTCGATCCCGTGGAAGGAGTGTGTGATCATCTGCGAGGGATGAATCCTGTCGTACTGGATCATCTTGAGCATCCGGTACATAAAGACACGACCGCCCGCAGCGGACTCCGTGAGCAGGCGTTTACCGCCGGTACCGCCGGAGATATAACTCATGTTCATCTGAAAGTACGGCTCATTGTTGAATTTGCAGATGTTCATCACCGTACCGCCCCGCTTGATCAGGCGCATGGCGATATTGATCTGCTCCGTGCTGCCGCCGCAGACAATGGCGGCATCCAGATCCCGCCCGCGGTTTTCCTCAATGATCTTGTCCGGATAATCCTTGTCATGATAGTCATGACAGTGCGTCGCGCCGAATTTTTTTGCACAGTCAAAACAGACCTGTCGGCTGCCGACCGCAAAAATCCTTCCGGCACCGCGCAGGGCGCAGGCCGCCACCGCCATCTGCCCGACGGGACCGATGCCGAGAACAGCCACACTGTCGCCGAAACGGATATTCATCTCCTCAACGGCACCGAAGGAAGTCTCCATCATGTCGGTACACATGACGGCATCCTCCCAGGATACATCGTCCGGAATATGCGCAAGGTTCATGTCGGCGTCACTCATGTTGAAGTGTTCGACAAAGCAGCCGCCACGCAAAGGACCCGGATCATGCCAGAACATGTTGTCCGTGTTGCCGCGGTAATACCCGTCCTGCGCTTCCAGCGACCTCCAGTTGGGCATCTTCGTACAGACAACGACACGCTCACCCGGCTTGAAATCCTCAACCTCCTCGCCGACGGCCTCCACTATGCCGCACATTTCGTGTCCCGTCGGCTTTCCCAGAAGATGCGGACGGTTTGCCCAGCCCATCCTGAGACCTTCCACGTCGGAGGTACAGATGGACCAGATCACGGGTTTTATGATCGCACCTTTTGATAAAGGCTTTTCCGGTAAGGGAAAAGCCTCTCCTACCTCAAGTTGATCAACGCCCGTAATGGAAACAAAACGGTTCGGCCTGATTTTCGTTGCCATTATTTGGACTTCCCTCCCGAGTGCGATGCCGTCGCGCTCCATCCGTCAAAGTGTTTGGTGACATCCCCGCGCATCAGCTCCGAAATCGGGAGATTCTGCGGGCAGACCGCTTCGCACATCTTGCATCCGACACAGTCCCCGGCTCTGGCTCCGTATGTCGCAGCCAGGTTATTATACAGACCTCCGAATCCGCCGACATGTCCTTCCTCAAAGCGCGCAAAGTCATTTTCCAGGGCAAAATAGTCCGGGATCGGGATATGCTTGGGACATCTCGTCAGGCAGTAATTGCAGTGCGTGCAGGCAATCTTGGTATCCTTGCGGATGATGTCCGCGACCTTGTACACGATTTCGAGCTCCTCGTCGTTCAGGGGCTTGAACTCCCGCATGGTCCTGACATTGTCCTCGACCTGCGCCATCGTACTCATGCCGCTCATCACGCGGTCGACCACATCGACGGATGCCGCATAGCGGATCGCCCAGGAGGCGATCGACGCGTCCGGATTATAGTCCTTCATGAGTTTTTCCGCTTCCGCGGGAACGTTGGACAAAAGGCCTCCCTTGACCGGCTCCATGACGAGCACGTATTTGCCGTGCTCTCTCGCAATCTCGCAGAGTCTCTTCGACTGGATCGTCGGGTTGTCCCAGTCGAGATAATTGACCTGCAGATAGACAAACTCGATCTCCGGATGCTCCGTGAGCATCTTTTCGAGAAACTCCGGAGAATCATGCGTGGAGCATCCGAAACGGTCGATCACGCCCTCTTTGACCTTGTCCATCATATATTCAAACGCGCCGATTTCCTTGGCGGTCTGGTAGGTCTTTTCGTTGATCGAGTGTAACAGGAACGTATCAAAATGATCGACGCCGCAGTTGTCGAGCTGTTTATGAAAGAGCTCATCCACCTGCTCGATCGTCGGATTCTTCAGGAATTTGAGAGGGAGCTTCGACGAGATCTGCAGTTTTTCCCTCGGATAGCGCTTGACCACAAAGTCCCGGACAAAGGATTCACTCTTGAAATTGTGATAGATCCAGGACGTGTCAAAATAGTTGAACCCCGCATCGATATAGGTGTCCACCATCTGTTTGACCAGATCCGCATTGACATTGCCCGGATCGCTCGGATCGTTTAAGGGCAGGCGCATAAATCCAAAGCCCAGTTTTTTTCCGTCGTTTTCACCCTTCATGTGTCATCTCCTTGAGGATGCAGCCACGCACCGTGTACGGAGCGTGGCCGCAACCATACAATCGTTTATTTAACCGGCGCGTCGCCGACCACGTTGGTCTTTCCGCCCATCTTGTTGGTATCGATAAATTTGTGTGGTACATACGGCTCGTCGATGTAGGCAACATCCTCGGGCGTGAGCTTGATCTCGATGGACTTGAGATAGTCGTCGAGCTGCTCCGTGGATTCCGCACCCACCAGCGGGATCGAGCCCTTGGCCTGATGCCAGGCGATCGCGATGGTGCTCATCTTGACGCCGTACTTTTTGGACAGCTCTTCGATGCGGTCGACGATCGGCTTGTCGACGTCTTCCGTCGATCCGTATTTCTTGGTCAGCACGCTGTCGATCTGTGCACGCTTCGTGGCCTTCTCGCCCCACGGATGCGCGACCTTGCCGCCCGCCATCGAGGAATATGGGCTGATCGCGATTCCCGCATCCTGGCAGTAAGGGATCATCTCGTTTTCTTCCTCGCGGAAGATCGGATTGTAGTGCGATTCCATGACGATCGGCACCGCCCAGTGATTCTGCTTGCAGAGATTGACGAGCTTCTGGAACTGCCAGCAGCGCATCGTGGAACAGCCGATATAGCGCGCTTTACCGGCTCTCACGATATCGTTCATCGTCTCCGCCGTCTCCTCGATCGGCGTGTTGACGTCCCATCTGTGGAGCATATAGATATCGACATAGTCAAGACCCAGTCTCTTCAGGGAACCGTCGATCTGTCCCATGATGTGCTTGCGGGAGGAGCCGCCGCCGTTGGGGCCGTCCCACATCGGCTGGTTGACCTTGGACTGGATGACATACTCGTCGCGGTTGCCAAACTCCCTGAGGACCTTGCCGACGATCTCTTCCGAGGTACCGACACCGTACTCGTTGGCCGTGTCAAAATAATTGATGCCGTGCTCGATCGCATACTTTAAGATCGGCTTGGCATCTTCATACGGCAGCGACCATTTGTGATGCCAGACATTGGGGTCCGCAAAGCCCATGCAGCCCATGGCAAATTTGGATACTTCCATACCGCTCTTTCCCAGTTTTACGTATTCCATAAAATGATTCCTCCTCAATGATGCATGCGACCTGTCCGGTCTCCTGATTTTGTAAGTATCATACAATAAAAAGTGCCTATGGGAATAATACTTTCGTGGTATATTCCCATAGGCAGACCCTATTCTGACCATATCTCCCGTAAAAGTAACGACCCGTAGCGTCGTTTTGGCTATGCGTTCACCTTGTCCCTGACCTCTTTTCCCTGACCGTGCGATTTTTCGATGCTCCAGCCGTCGAAATGCTCGGAGACGAGCTTGAGATAATCGGGGATCGGGAGATTCTGCGGACAGACCGCGACACACTGGTTGCAGGCGATGCAGTCGCCGGCCTTGGCGCCGTGGTACTGGCACAGATTCTGGTAGCGGCCGCCGTAGCCGCCGACATGACCCTTTTCAAAACGCGCAAAGTCGTTTTCGAGTGTAAAGAAATCTGAGATCGGGATATGCTTGGGGCATCTCGTGATGCAGTAATTGCAATGCGTGCAGGCGATCTCCGTGTCCTCCCGGATGATGTCCGCAACCTTCCGGATAATCTCCTTTTCTTCGTCATTGAGCGGCTGGAACTCGCGCATGGTCCTGATGTTGTCTGCGACCTGTTCCATCGTGCTCATCCCGCTCATGACGCGATCGACGGCGGGTGCGCTTGCCGCAAACCGGATCGCCCAGGAAGCAATCGAGGCATCCGGGTTATACTCCTTCATCAGTTTTTCCGCCTTGGGCGGAACCTTGGAGAGCAGACCGCCCTTGACCGGTTCCATCACGAGGATGTATTTGCCGTGCTTGTGCGCGATGTCGCACATGCCCTTGGAATTGATCGTCGGATTGTCCCAGTCGAGATAATTGACCTGCAGATAGACAAATTCGATCTCCGGATGCTCCGTCAGCATCATGTCGAGAAACTCCGGATCGTCATGGGTGGAAGCACCGAAGCGGCCGATGATGCCTTCCTTCACTTTTTCATTCATGTATTCAAAGGTGCCGATCTTTTTGGCCACCTCATAGGACGCACGGTTGATGCCGTGCATCAGATAGGTATCCCAGAACTCCACGCCGCAGCTTTCGAGCTGGTGCTTGAAGACCTCGTCAACCTTTTCCCAGGTCGCGCCCTTGATAAATTTGATCGGCATCTTGGAGGAGATCTGCAGCCGGTCCCTGCTGTAGCGGTCGACCACACATTCCTTCACGAACGATTCGCTCTTGAAATTGTGATAGATCCAGGATGTGTCAAAATAGTTGAAGCCCGCGTCGATATAGGCATCGACCATCTCATTGACTTTTTTCACATCGACACTGCCCGGATCGTTAGGATCCGTCAGGGGCAGACGCATAAATCCAAAGCCCAGCTTTTTTCCGTCGTCTCTCTCGTTTGCCATCGTCCTTCCCTCCGTATAATCTGTTTTCGCGCACCGTAATGATGCTGCCGCGCATTAACCAAATGACCGGTTCACATCCGTGATCAGCTGTGAGACATCGCTCACCGTTTCCATTGTATCAATCAGCGCAAGCACCGCTTCCGCAGCCCCCTCCTTCGGCTTTTTGAGGCCGAAAGAAAACGCATCCAGAAATTTCTCCCGCATATCCTCCGCTGTAAAGGGATTGGACGGATGTCCCTTCTGGTAGACGGAACCGGTAAAATCTCCCTTCGTCGTATGGAGCGTTACCTTTGCGCGTGCCACGCCGCGCGGAAACTCCGCCTCCACCTGTTCATCCACATACGCTTCCACTTTGTCGATAAAGGCAAGCGTCTCCTTATCACGAATCCCCTCTTCCGTCAGGTCGCTCAGATGCAGATGCCGCTTGACGATCATGGTGGACACGGAATAGGGGATCGAAAACTGTCCGTCCACCACCTTCTGCGGTGCGTACTTGACCTCCTTCGGTTCGACGCAGGTACGGTAGCCGTGACGGTTGGTACCGACCTCAGCGCTGATCACATCCTCCGGCTGCAGGTCATGCGTTTTCATAAGATAATCCGTAGTTCCCGACGGTGTCATGCACTGTCCGCAGACCGGATAGGGCTTGAAGGCAAGCGTACCGATCCGGAACTTTTTCCCGAGTCCTTCCGTCAGTTTCGACCTGTCGCAGCGGTCATTGAGATAGAGTTTGAAAAAATTGTAATTACCGTCGATCAGATGTCGCGCACCGCTGATGCCCTCGCGTGCCATATAGGCCGCAAAGACACCGTTCTTGACACTGAGTGCGGGCTGCATCCTCTTGGTGAGCGTCGTATCCCTCGCCGCCTGCTGGTTGCCGCCGAGCTGCGCATAGGCGATGCCGAGCGCATGCACGATCTCTTCTTCACTCAGTCCCAACAGGAGCGAAGCGGCAAGTGCTGCACCGAAGCCCGCAAGCAGCGCCGAATAGATCCAGCCGGATTCGGAGCCGGGCACTTTGATCGCGTCGCCGAAGCGGATCAGTACATCCGCCGTCACCGCGATCACGCGGATTGCTTCCCTGCCGGAGATGCCTCCCCTCTCCTCCGAAACCGCAAGCACCGTCGGGATCACGGAGATGCCGGTATGCACCACGGCATCCGGATGATACTCGTCATAGTCCCTTGCATGGGACAGCAGCGAATTGAGAAAGGCCGTGTGCATGACGGGAAGCTTCTCTCCGAAAAAAAGCACCGTGCTCTCTTCCCGTCCGCCCCAGTGATCAATCAGCCTTCTTGCCTGTGCGACACCCTCAGCACCGGTACCAGCGACAGACACGCCGATGATGTCCTTTAAGAGCATTTTTGCCGCATCGACCGCTTCCTTAGGCAGATCCTCATACTTTGTATTTTTTGCAAAACGTACCAGTTCGACGATCGTATCCATCCGTATCACCTCTGTTCAGCAGTCATATGCCTCATGAATGATCTGTCTGAGCAGTTCAAAATCCGGAGGATTGGGTACGATCTTCCACTTGGTGTCCTTGGAAATCTCGTCTGCCGCCATGTCGCAAAAGCTCTCCGGCAGTCCCAGCTCCTTCATGTTTTTCATCTGACAGTGCTTCTGTATCTCGTCCACGCGCTCGACGATCTTTTGTCCGACCGCCTGCAGATCCGCGCCTTCGGGACAGGGAATATCAAAGCAGGGTGCGATTCTTTTGACCGACGCATGATCGGCCTTTGCGATATAGCGCGTAACGACGGAGTTGCCGGGACCGATCGCAACACCGTGTCCGTACGGATAGTTGTTGGAGATCTGGTTGGCGAGCGCATGTCCGAAGGTCGTCTTGCGCAGTGTGATCGCGTAGCCGCCGAGCATCGCGGAATAACTCATGCCGGCCCGCGCGTCGAGATTGTCCGGCTCGTCATAGGCTTTCATCATCCACATATTGTATTGACGGATGCCCTCTTTACAGATCATGTCACCCATCCAGTTGGGCATGGCATCCGCGTTGCATAACGACTCCATGCTGTGCGCAAGCGCGTCCGCGCCGGTCGCAGCCGTCACCGGTTTCGGCATGCCGACCGTCAGCACCGGATCGATCAGCGCCAGTGTGGCGGGATGCACGACAAAGGTCTTTAATCCCGTGTCGTTGTTGTGAATCGCAAGTCCGTAAGATACCTCACTGCCGGTGCCTGCCGTTGTCGGAATCAACACGATCGGGCTGAATACCTTCGTTCCGACATTGAGCGCCGTATAGCCGCCGAGATAATCCATGACCTTACCGCCGTTGGCGATCGTCTTTCCAACCATCTTGGCGGTGTCCATGGTCGCTCCGCCGCCGATGCCGACGATGCCGTCCGCTCCGAACGCCTTGCAGGAATCGACCGCGCGCTGACACATCTCATTGTCGGGCTCTCCCGGCTCCGCAGCGTACATCATGACCTCAAGTCCCGCCTCCTCCATGATCGGTGTCACCTTGTCCGCCATATCCTTCAGTGCGGCATC
Source organism: Lachnospiraceae bacterium (assembly GCA_017448245.1). Taxonomy (GTDB): domain Bacteria; phylum Bacillota; class Clostridia; order Lachnospirales; family Lachnospiraceae; genus Butyrivibrio. The sequence continues at coordinate 195,151 of JAFSLV010000041.1, forward strand.
ATAGATGTACCAGATCTTTGTCGCACCGTATCCTTTCAGACGGGTGCCGATTTCCTTGTATGCTTCCACACCAAACAAACAATCGTGTAAGTCGTGAATCAGCCAGCTCATCTTCGTCCTCCTCATTTCATTGAACAACGCGGGCGATCCGGCACGTGACTCACCACCATGCCGGTCGCCCGCCGTATGCATCCGTTCTTTTTTGGCAGAGATCAGATCTGTGTTGCGTCAAACTTTCTCACAAGCTTGGTTTCTGCCAGAAAGATGTCCTTACGGGCTTCCTGAAAGTCCTTGGCATCCTGCGTCGCAACGAAGGCGCTTAAGTCTTCCGCGCTCTCCCAGAGCTCATACTGGAAAAATTCATCCGCATTGTAGGTCGGCATCGCCAGATGCTCGACGCAGCCCTTGGCCTTGACGGCGGCCGCACTGTACTTTTTGACGATCTCGAGATACTGCGCGCCGGTGCCTTCCTTCACTTTTGCTTTTACGGTTGCGATTAACATAAACATCTCCTCCTTTGTATCGTTGTCCGTCCTGTCGGGGCATCCGATGCCCTTCGGGTTCCTTATGCGTTGGCTATATCGCTCAGTCTCGACATCTCCTTCAGATCCTCGTCGGAGATCGTGACATCGAGCACCTTCATCGTATCCTTGATACTCTGCATCTTTCTGGCGCCGACGAGCAGATTCATCACGGGGCTCTGCTGTCTGAGCCATGCGAGTACCAGCACCGGGATCGTGCAGCCGTATTTTTCCGCGATCGGCGTGAGGGCTCTCGTCAGATCATTGAGCTTGGCGACGCCGTCCGGCTGGAACCATTTGTATTTGGAGCGGTTGTCGCCCGCCATCTCGGTGACGCCTTCGATGATCTTGCCGGCAAGCGCGCCCTTTTCGAGACCGGAATAATCCTGGAACGTGATCTGCTCCTGCTCGCAGAGCTTTAAGAAATCACCGAGGTTGTTGCGGAACAGGAGGCTTGCGTGCTCCTGCACGAGATCGACCTGACCGTATTTGAGCGCTTCCTTGACGAGATCGATCGCATGATCCGTCAGACACGTATTGGAGAGACCGATCGCCTTGATCTTGCCGCTGTCCTTTAAGGACTGCAGTGCTTCCATGACCTCCTTCACCTCTTCCATGGCCGGAGGCTGGTGGACGATCATCATGTCGATATAGTCGGTTTCGAGTCTCTTTAAGCTGTCCTCGACGTCCTGGATGATGGAATCCTTTTTGAAATTGGCATAGACGCTCTTTCCGTCCCTGTCATATTTGTGGATGCCTTCGGCGGTGCGCCACTGCATGGCACACTTGGTGGACAGATACCAGCCTGCGCGGTCTTCCTTGATCGCCTGTCCGACGATACGCTCGGAGCGGCCCGTGCCGTAGACGGGAGCGGTATCGATGCCGCAGATCCCTTCCTTGTGCGCCTCTTTGATAAAATCGATCAGCTCCTGGTCATTGTCGGTCGTATCCTGCCAGGACGTGCCTCCGCCCATGCCAAAACTGCCCAGTACCAGTACGGGCGCTTCCACACCGCTTTTTCCGATCTTCATCTTTTTCATGATGTTCATCCTTTCCGTGCCTTTTTCGGCACATGTCAGCCATCTGTAGTTTTACCGTAACACACACCGGGCGGGTGTGTATATTTCATAATCTCAATGGGTTCTTCGGTTTTTTGGTTATGCTGCATCCGTTTTCAGCACTTCGTAGAACTGCATCTTTCTGGTCTCCTCCAGAAAATACGGTTCCCTGCAGGCGGTAAAGGTCCTGGCCGCTTCCGTTGCCCGGAAGGCCTCATAATCGCTCATGGAATCCCATACCTCGACCGAATAGAGCTGATTGTCCTCATAGGTCGGCATGATAAAATGCTCATGGTTGCCGTTGGCAAGCCTCGCGGCCGCACTGTAGGGTTTTGCGATCGCAAGTACCGCATCCCGGTCCGTGACCGAGTACTTGATTGTCACTATAATCATCGCCATTTACCTGTATACCTTAATTTGCATGCCATCTGTAAGTATGCTATGATGAGGTGCGAGGTCAAACCGGTATGGACACTCACAAACTCAAGGTACTGCTTGCGGCAGTCGACAGCGGCTCTCTCAATAAAGCAGCGGAGCGTCTGGGCTATACACAGCCCGCCATTGTCCATGCCATCAATTCCCTGGAAAAAGAACTCGGCGTCAAGATCATCGAACGGTCCCACAAGGGTGTCGCTCTCACAACCGAAGGGGCACAGCTCTATCCCGATATCCTCAAAATGGTGGCGCTCGATGATGATATCGCCGTGCGGGCCGCGGCGATCAACAAAGCCGCGAGGCAATATCTCCTGATCGAGGCGCTGCCCTCCGTGGCAAGACACATCCTCTCAAAGCCGATCAGTATCTTCCAGAAAAATTATCCGGAGGCCACAATCGATCTTCAGCTCGTCAACGGTCCGGTCCGGCCCTTTTCTTCCTCTAATGACGTCGATCTGGTCCTTACCGATATCCGCTTCTGCGAAAACGTCCCGCACCGGGTCATTATGTCGGATCCCATGATGGCAGTCGTCCCGTCTGCGTGGGATATCGCCGCCGCGCAAAACGTCTCCGTCGAAGACCTGTGCAATTACAAGATCCTCTTTCCCCCGGATACCGCGATGAGCTCCGCTCTGCTCTTTTTAAAGGAACGTGCGCCCGACCAGATGACCATCTCCACGATCGGATCGGATATCCTGATCTCTCTCGTGGAACAGGAGGTCGGTGTCACCGTCATCTCCCATCTGTCCACGGAGCATCTGCCTGCGAGCGTCAGGTGCGTCCCGATCCGGCCCGAGCTCTCGAGATCTCTGTGCATCTGTGCCAGAGACTTTGACAGTCTGACACAGATCCAGCGTAATTTCCTTTCGATCCTCTATGAGTATCTGATCACCTTTGCCGCCGGTCTTTCGGAAAGGGCGACCGAACAGCCGCCCCTCCCGTCCGTTTCTTCCTGATCAGTCGAGTACGCCGATCTCCTGATAATATCTGAGTGCGCCTGGATGGATGGCGATGCCGTCCGCCGTATACGCCTCATAGTAGAGCTGCATATTCTCCGGCGCGATAAAGCTCATCGGCTGGAAGATCTTGACCATCTCATCCATATTTTCAAACATGGCCTTCGTGAACTGATAGACCTGCTCCTCGTCGAGGTCGGCCCTGCACATCAGCGGCGGATAGAAGCACACCGTGTCGATATCCTCGTCATAGCCGTCATAGATGCCGCCCTTGATGACATCGGGCACGATATAGGGATCCACTTCGTTGATCGCAGCCTGACGTTCCGCGGACCAGGAAAGGATCTGTGCGCCGTCGGGTCTGGACGTGATGACGTTGGTCACATTGGCCGCCGGATCCGGGGAGTCGATCTTCATGATGTCGATATCACCGTCGATGAATTTGTCCACAAATTCCGAGGTGCCGATCTGCTCCGCGTTGACATCGTCACGGGTATAACCGCCGGAATTTAAGACGACCTCCCACAGGGTCTGTAGGCCGGCACCGGGCTCGCCGATACCAAAGGAGAGCTTCTGCTGCGGGATCAGATCAAAGAGATCCTGCACGGTCTCGATACCGAGGCTCGGCTGTGCCATCAGATGATAGGTATTGGGATAGAGCGGGACGATGACCGCGACATCTTCTTTATTGACATTGCCCGCATTGATCTCATCGAGCAGGTTGGAGGGCGCACACATCGCCATCTGCAGCTCGCCTGCCTGCAGTCTTCTTAAGTTTTCCACGGAGCCGTTGGTCGCTTCGCCGACCACCGTCACGCCGTACTCTTCGAGCACGGGCGTGAGTACCTGACCCATCGCGGTCGCTACATAGTAGAACGCGCCGCTCGAGGACGAGCCGATGTTAAAGGTCACGGCACCTGCCGCACCGCCGCCTTCCGCGCCTCCGGAAGCCTGCTGGCTGCTTCCGCCCGCGGGAGCCGCTCCGCCGGCACCGCCTGCACCGCCGCCGCAGCCGACGATCATGGCCGCCGTCAGGATGGCTGTCATCACTGTTGCAAGAATCCTCTTTTTCATAACCTGCTCCTTTCGCTTCCGTCAGCCCCCACTTCCGTTTGGGGGATCCGGTTCCGCCATTTGGGGACTGCACCTCCCTGTGCACCCTTTTTCCTTTTTATTGCATCACTTCTGTATAGACACGACGACCATCGTCGTACTCTATCGTGTTACGAGGTCACGACCTCCGGTTTCTTTCCCTTTTTTCCGTGCCGGATCACGATCCATACCTGCATCAGAATGATGCCGACCGCACCGACATAATTGGTACCGGGAATCGGGATAAGCACGAGCACGGATAACGCAATCAGCAATGCCCGGGTGACCATATCCTTGTGGAAGTCGATGTTCGGCCAGCAGGCGCCGACAAATCCGCAGGCCGCCGCATAGACCGAGAAGGCCACCGTGATCCATGCAAGGACTCCTTCCGCGTTGAGACCGTCCAGCATCAGGAAGCTCTGCTCATAGATCATATAGAACGGGAAGAAGAAAATACTGAAGGCCAGTGCACAGGCCGTCAGACCCGTCTTCATAAAGTTGGACTTGGCGATGCCGGATGCGACCAGTGCTGCCGTCGCAACGGGCGGTGTGATGCAGGACATGCAGCCAAAATAGAAGACAAACATGTGCGCCGCAATCAGCGGTACGCCGAGGTCAACGATCGCGGGACATACAAGCAATGCCAGGAACGAATAGCATACGACCACCGGCAACCCCATGCCGAGGATCACGCAGCAGATCGCGGTCACCAGCAGCATCAGCAACAGATTGCCGCCGCTCATCGACACCAGGATACTCGAGAGCTTGACTCCGAGGCCGGAGACCTGAACCACACCCTGGATCATACTGGCCAGTGCGCAGACACAGAACATTACGCCGCAGTCCTTGACGCCTTCACACAGCGCGTTGACCAGCTTTTTGGGCGTCATGCGGTTGATCGGTGAGATGACACTGACCGCGATACAGGCGAGGATTCCATAGAAGCCCGCGCGCTGCGGCGTCATGCCCCTGCCCATCAGGATCGCCAGCACAAAGATCGGTGCCACCAGATACCAGCCCTGCTTGAGGGTCGGCAGCGCCTTCGGACGCTTTTCCTTGGGCAGGCCGATCAGTCCGTCTCTCACCGCCGTCACGTCGACGCTGATGAGGAGACCCGCATAGTAAAAGATCGCGATCGGCAGTGCCACCATCATGATGCTGAGATAACTGATGCCTGTCAGCTCCATCATGACAAAGACCGATGTTCCCATGACCGGCGGCATGATCTGTCCTCCCGTCGATGCGACCGCTTCGACACCTCCGGCAAATTCCGGACGATAGCCCGTCTTTTTCATCAGCGGGATCGTGATAGAGCCGGTACCCGCGACGTTGGCTGTGGAGTTACCGGAGAGCATGCCCATGAGACCGGAGCTGACGACCGCGACCTTGGCGGGGCCCCCGCGGACACCGCCGACACAGGCCATGGCGATATCCATGATGAAATTACCGATCTGGCTGTATTTGATGATCGCCGCAAAGATGACGAAGATGATGACGACATTGGCGCTCGTGCGGGTAATCGAACCGTAGATACCGCTCATCTGCAGATAGAATAACTGGATGAAACGGTTGAGCGACGCGCCCGCGTGATGGAAGGGATACGGGAGATACGGTCCCGCAAACATGTATCCGACAAAGCAGAGGGCGATGATCGTGAACGCCCAGCCCATGAGTCTGCGTGCCGCCTCGATGATCATGAGGAAGGTCAGCACACCCATCACGACCTCAAACATGGAGGCCGGCAATCCAACGCGGTCGTTGAGCGTCTCGTACTGCATACAGACGTAGACCATGTTAAACAAACTGAAGCCTGCGATGCACCAGTCGATGACGAGATTGATTTTGCTGTTTCTGGTCTTTTCCGACATCGGATAGATCATGTAGATGATGGCGATACCCAGACCGATATGGATCGCCACATGCTGGATACCCGGAAATCCGCCGAAGCGTGCCGCATAGATGTGATAGATGGCACAGATCAGCATCACAATCGTGACGATGGTCTGCATGGGCTTCGGAAGATCCCTGGAATCAAATCTCGCCGATTCCACGTCCCGCACTTCCTTGACGGGACCCGCCTCCTCCTCTGCGGACTCTTCCGCTTTCACGGATTCCGCGACGCTGTCGGAAGCTTCTTCCACGACGTCCTTTACTTCTTCCGTGACAGTGGCGCTTCCCCCCGGAGCCTCTTCACTCAGTTTCTTTCTGAACATCTGGACCTCCTCTCCTGAAATCGTACTTTTTTTGCAAAACGCACAAAGAAGATGCGTGATCCGCCGGCTTCATTGTGCAAATCATTTACAAATCCTGGTCTCATTATAGGAAAGGGGGGTACGGACTGGGAAGACAATCATTTTTTGAGGGGTTATAAACGATGTTTATAACCCCCTCTTTCAGACAAATAAACGACTTTGTTCAACCTTCCTCGGACGCCAAAAGATCATCCGATGACCTTCCGGTCGTAGAGTGAAGGATCGTGCGTCGGAATCATCTCGGCACCGGTCGCAAGCAGCTTGTCCATGCTGCGATACCAGGCAGCGGCCGCATCTACGGAGCCGTTCGGAATCATCTCCGTGAGATTACGCATATTCATCGCCATGTCGTTGACGAGCGCGACTTTTCCTTCTTTGGTATCGATCACGGGACTGATACTGCCCTCAGTATGTCCCGGAGTATGCATCAAAAAGATGCCGGGACGGATATAGATCTCATCCTGCACCGGTCGCAACTGTCCGATCTGATTGATCCATCGGGGAACCGGTTCCTGGTCGATCCATCCGTAGGATTTGATACTTGTCTTATGCGGATGGATGGCCGTGATGATTTCGTCCGCTCTTACCACGATCTCCGCATTCGGAAACAGATGATTGTTCCATGCATGATCCCAGTGCAGGTGCGTGAGAATCACCAGTTTTACCGCATCCGGTTTGACTCCGACCTTTTTGATCTCTTCTTCAAAAGAAATATCCTCGTCCGTCTGCTCAAAGGGATATCCCTTTTCGATGATCTCGGAACGGGAAGGACCACCGGTATCGACGATGATATATTCTCCGTCCTCCGATTCCAGCACAAAGGCCCCCATGCTCATGCGCATCTTTTCGCTGCCTTTGCCGCGGTAGAATATGGCGGATTCACTGATCTCAAGAGATCCCAAAAAGATCGGATGGATTTTGTATGTCATGGGGTGCCTCCGATCATTCATTGAAATAGACAACCGGCTTAATCAATGATCTGTCCAGATTCATGAACAGATCAATTGCCTCTGTCAGTTTTTCGCGTCCATGGAATACGTGCGTAATGATCTTTTCCGGTTCTACGCGACCATTGACGATCAGATTCATGAGATGTTCCATTGCATATCTGCCACCGTCCGCCATCACGGACTTTAATGTTTTTTCATGTGAGAAGCAGGATACCGGTAAAGAGGAACCACGTTCATGGGCAAAGCTGACCAGATTGACACACGAACCGCCAAACCTCGTCATCAGCAAACCGTCACCTATCGTCTCAAATGTTCCGCCGGCTACAATCACACGATCCACCTGCCCGCCATTCAATTCGATTACCTTTTCAATATAGTCTTTATCATGATAATCCACGCAATCTGTTGCGCCATATTCCTTTGCAACATTAAAGCAAATCTCTCTGGATCCGATAGCAAAAACCCTTCCCGCGCCGTGAAGAACTGCGGCGCGAACAGCCATAAGTCCTACAGGACCTATGCCGAGAACTGCAACACTGTCACCAAATTGCATATTGAGATCTCTCACACCGGCGAATGCGGTGCACATCATGTCTGTCACCATCAATGCCTGCTCCAGCGTAACATTGTCCGGAATATGTGCCAATGACATATCCGCGTCGGGAATACAGAACTCTTCCACAAAGATACCCATGCGCCTCGGATCATTCATGGTAAAGTAAGAATTATCACGGGCTTTTGCAATTCCTTTTTGCGCTTCCACTGTACGGAAATTTGGCTGACATGCTGAAATAGCCACGCGATCTCCCACCTGAAAATCCTTAACTTCGGAGCCAATCTCGATTACCGTCCCCACAGCCTCATGCCCAAACGGCCTCTTAAATTCACGCATATAAGGAAGCCTGATAAAGTCAGTTTGCACCTGATGCACATCTGTTGTGCATGGAGAAACTGCATCAATCCTGATTTTTGCGCCAAAAGGAGATTCTATTACAGGCGGATCTAACTCTCGCCATTCCAATTTGTTCGGTTTTCCTGCGTATACCAAACCCTTCATAATATCTACCTTTCTGCCGCTCTTAAATACTCACGGCATGAGACTCATAGATTTCGGTTACCTTAGATCCTTCTACCAGATACGGTGCTCTTTTTTTAATAAACCCCTGGCAACAACTAGTTTCTATATAGTCTTTCAAATGATCCAGCGATTCCCATTTTTCTATTGAAAAGATCTCGTTGTCTCCGTCCGGAGATGCATACGCACAGTATTCAATATTCCCCGGCATGGTGCGAGCTACTTTTCTGGTATCCCATGCTATACCCAGAACCTTATCTCTGTTCCCATCTGTAACAAGATATTTAACATTTACGATAACCACTCTTTCCATCCTCCTTGGACCTAAAGACTCGCTTCATCCTTATTAGATACTTCATTGTCAGTAACCTGATTTCCCTTATACAGATTCACCAGGATAACCGCAAGGAATGTTATACCAAACCCTATGGGGATAATCAGGTACATGGGGTATATCCGCACCACTGTACCATCCATATCCACACCAAGCTTATCCATAAACCCGATTCTTGTATAATTGAATCCACCAAAAAACATCAGTCCAAACATTATCAGTTCAAACAGCATTACAATTATGGTATTCACATTACGGATTTTTCCGGAAGCTCGTTTTAGCGGGCCTTCAACCTTGGGTAATATACCGGCAAGATAACACATGGGCAATGCTGTAAAAAACGAACACGGCATCAGGATATTTTGTGTTATTGCGTAAGCACCCTTGATCGGACTCGCAAATAGCTGTCTGCCAAGTACATCAAATGTAACAAGAAACATCATTGCCACCACGCACAAACCTGCAAATATCGCCCCGGCTTTTGCTATTAAACGGACAATACGATCTAATTTTTGCATCTGCCGAACCTCCTATTATTGTAACAACGATGGTAACCAACTGGTCATACCGGGAATCAATATCATTGCTCCTCCGACAACAACCGCAACTGCTAATGCATAAATCGTCGCTATTTTGAATATCCCGCCACTGGGAACTTTCGTTATACTTGAGACAGTGTAAACACCTAACCCAACAGGCGGTGTGAGCTGACCTATCGTTGCAGACATTGCAACCAAAATGCCAAACCAAATCGGATCATATCCTGCCGCCTGAACTACGGGCATCATGATCGGAACTGTCATAAGAATCGGTGCAGTTCCATCCATGAGCATAAACATCACAAAATAAAACACAATCAAAATGGCAAGCAGGATAGCCGGGTGTGCAATTAAAGGCGTCAAAAGCGATACAATGTATCGCGGAATCATCGATAACGTTATAAATCTGGAAAAATATGCGGCACTCAAAACCATGAACATAATCATAGCTTCACTTTGCACGGTATCAACAATTGCCTGAATGAAGAATTTTAAACTGAAGTTACCGGAGACAATTGCAGCAATAAAAGCCACAAAAGCGCCTACTGCGCCTGCCTCTGTAGGAGTGAAAAAGCCGGAATAAATGCCCCCGAATATAACGATAATAATAAGAAGTCCTGAAATGACAACAAGCATATGTTGGCCTTTGGACTCTTTATCTTCTTCTTCTGTGACAAACTCGAATTCATGCTCGTCCAGTTCCTGAACCCTGTTTCCTCTTTTTTCAACAAAGTAGTATATAACAGTCAGAACGGCGTATACGACAAGCATGGAAATACCCGGAATCAATGTTGCAATAAACAATGTTGCAACAGAAACCTGTGCGGTAACTCCATACAACACGATTAATGTACTGGGAGGTATAACTGCAGATAAGGATCCGCTTGTTGCACATAGTGTACAAGCCAGTTCTTTCGAAAACCCTCTCTTACGTAACTCGGGATATGCGCATTGTGAGAGGCCGGCTGCGGTTGCAGTTCCGGAGCCGGATACTGCACCTAAGAATCCTCCAAGAATCGTAGTCATGACACCTAAAACCCAGCCTCTTCCCCCCGAAAGCCTATATGTCATGTTATATAATTCTTTAATGATTCCTGCCTTCATTATGAACTGTGCCATAATGATATAGAGCGGTAATGTTGTTAATGTGTAGCTTGCAACCGTCGCATACGGCGTATTCGTTAAAAAACCTGCAATCAAAGAAGGCCCTGTCACAAGAAACACGCCGATAATGCCACTGATAAACAGGCATGTACTGATTCTGTGTTCAAGCAGCAGCATGACAACGAATATCAGTAATACAATAAAAATCGCAGCCACATTACTCATGCTGTCTCACTCCTTTCCAATCAGTCGTAACGCTGCGGACGCCTTATCGGCGCCCGCAGCAACTATCAGCGATTATTTGTTGGGTACATAATCATCCAGTTCCATCAAAGTCTGATCAAGCGTCGCACCGGCTTTAATAAGTTCATCTCTATACATAAGCGCGATTGCTTTTCCTTCATAGCCCTGCTGTTCAACAGAGTCAATCCAGTCTTTCCATGTCTGAGCAACTGCTTCATTGATGAATTGCTGTACTTCCGGATCCAACTCGGAAATATCTTCGATGACGCAGTCATCGCCAAGTGCGGCAAAATTAGTCTCACTGTAATCCACCATGTCTTGCCATCCTTCAAAGAACAGTCTGTCAGATTCTTCGATAAAGTAATTCTGCAACTCTTCCGGCAAAGAATTCCATGTGTCGGTGGTCATCGTAAAATATGTATAATAACTCAGCGGGAACGACTTTAAAACATATTTAATCAAATCTTCCAGACCATTATCACACCAGGTGGCACAGAGTGTAATTCCTTGAATCGTTCCGCGGCTCATTGCATCATATTGTTCACTTGACACAAGAGTAATAGGCGTAAGATTAAGGTTTTCGAGCAGCAAAGTTACAGGTCTCGACGGCGAACGCATTGTTACTGTCGGATTGAAGTCTTCCAGTTTATTAAAGGAATGACCTGTAGTAAGCAGATAGTATTCACCAACAGAAAAGCTGATAAACCCGACCAGATCCTTATCTGTAAACATTAATTCATAATACGTTTTTCCCGTATCGCCTACCGTTTCAGTGCTATGAAACAGATTATATGCTGCTGTATTCATTGTAATCTGATCAACTCCGATTGCAGGCAACGCAATAATCTCCGTCAGAGGAAATCTCGATGCATCATATGTTGGGGTAAAAGATGCGGCCATATCCACAATTCCCTGAGAAAGCGCCTCATACTCGCTGCCATACGCTACCAACTCCCCCGTATGGAAATAATCAAATGTAACCTGCCCACCGGTATCAGCAGTAATCGCTTCCATCAGAGGCGTATAAAACCCCGTATCGTATGGATGCTGTGTCGAAAGACCACTTCCAACACGGAAGTTAAAAGAATAGTCGGCAGGAGCATTTGCCTCTCCGTTTTCACCTGCTGACGATTCCGAAGACTGCGCACTACTTTCAGAACTGGCTGCTACGCTACTGCCAGCATTTCCACCCGCATTACCACCACATGCCATTAGTGATAGCACCATGGCAGACGTCAGGATTACCGAAATGACTTTTTTCATAACGTGACTCTCCTTTCAATTGATGATCTTGTTGTGCACTTTGCACGTTTTACACTTTGATTATAAGAATCGTCTGTTAAATATGTCCAATGCTTTCATTGACGTTTATCATACCCTTTTGTTATACTTACGGCATGGATATCGTTCAGATGGAATACATTGTTAAAGTAGCAGACGAAAGAAACATCACGCGTGCTGCCGAACGGTTGCACATATCTCAGCCTGCATTATCCAGAGCCATTGCCAGAATCGAAAGCAATCTTGGTGTTGCTGTTTTCAGGCGTGAAGGTAAACAATTGGTCCTTACCGAGATGGGTTCACATGTGTATACCTGGGCCAAAGAAACACTTACATCCTACATTCAGCTAAACGAAACAATTCATCCTCACGGCGATGGTGAACGGCAAATACTTCGCATCACATGCTCCGGTAATGTATTTGCACGTAATATAATTATCCCGTTTTTAAAGGATAACCCGGACATCAATATCGTTGATTTTGAATTTCGACTGAACGCTTATCCGGATATTATCAATACTGTAGACTGCGCATTGTCTGTGAAAGACTTTCACGGCGACGATATTCAAAGCTTTGTTATGTATAAATCCCCTCTGTACGTAACACTTCCATCGCATCATCCGTTAGCCCATCGAGAAAAAGTCAGTTTGAAAGATTTGAAAGAAGAGCGTTTTATTATTTCCCGTACAGATACCGTTTTTTATGAACAGGTGGAAGATATGTTTCGAAGAATCGGCGGTTATTTCCATGTCGGAACAATTGTAGAGAAGGAGCATATGCTTCATATGCTTCGTGAAGGAATCGGAGCTTCCATTACGATGATTGAAGGAGCAGATTTTGTTACCGGATCTCCAGATGCAGTTGCAAGACCGCTTGCAGAAGACTTCTGTTTTATGAATGTTTACTTTGCTTATAAAATCCAACCGGAATACTCTTCTGCTTTCAAAAAATTCCGTTCTTATGCGCAGAAGTATAAACACAAGGCTTTGGAACGTTCCTGATTATTTTCCGGTTCTAACTGCGTGTACTCTTATTGTTTCTGTTTACTTCCGCCCCGTGACCGCCAAACACCATAAAATCCGAACGCTCCAACAGTTCGTCTATCTTTTGCATCTCATCGGCCGTCAGTGACATGTCACCCGCAGCGAAATTCTCTTTGATTCTTTCCGCTTTCCTGCTTCCGGGGATCGGAACAATATACGGTCTTTGGCCCAGCACCCAGGAAAGTGCGATCTGACCGGACGTGGCATTTTTTTCCTTTGACAGCATTTGCAGATAGTCCAGCAATTCCTTTGCCTTTGCATGGCCCTCTTCCGTATACTGGGGCATGGCCGCTCGATAATCCTGTGCCCCTTCAAATTGTGTGGTTGCATCATACATGCCTGTCAGTATCCCGTTCGCCAGCGGGGAAAATGCCACATATCCGACGTTTAGCTCTTCACATACCGGAAATATGTGCTCATGCCATCTCGCCATCATGGAATAGCGATTCTGGATGACCGCCACGGGGCAGACGGCATCCGCACGTCGCAGGTACTCTTCCGTAGTTTCGGAGATACCCCAGGCCCTTATCTTTCCTTCCCTGATGAGACGTCCAAAAGTCTCCGCCACGATCTCCGGCTCTACGCCTGGATCGATCCTGTGTTGATAATAGATATCGACATAATCTGTCTGCAGTTTTTTCAGACTCTGATCGATACTTGCAAGGATGGCAGAAGGGCTGCTGTCTAACCTCAGCGATCTGTCAGCATTGTGAGAGACTCCCATCTTGGTGGCAATGATCACCTTGTCCCTGATTCCCTTGAGCGCCTCACCTACCAGCTCCTCATTACAGGAGATCGAGCCATCCGGATATATTCCTGTATAGCATTCCGCCGTATCAAAGAAATCATACCCGATATCCGCCGCTTCCCGGATCCTGCGTACTGCCGTATCCTTGTCCGTGGGATCGCCGCTCGCGTGCGAAAAGCCCATGCAGCCGAGGCCTATGGGTTGTACGGTCAGATTGCTTTTTCCCAGAGTTCTTTTTTGCATGCAGATTGGTTATTTTTTGTTAATCATTTATTAATCACTCAATCCTGAACCTGTTTTCTTTACGTTTTGGCATCTGAGGGGTCTGTGCCGGATACCCGAGAGTAAATACGGCAACGAGCTCCCCCTTATCCGGCGCAAATGAATTGCGGATCTCGTCTCCCAGCCCTTCATTGACCGGTGCCGTCATCCAGCAGGAGCCGATACCCTTTTCCCATGCCGTCAGCAACATGTTCTGGATCGCCGCAGCAACGGACTGATGAATGTTGGACTGGTTTTTGACATATTGATCCTGCGGCTTTTCCTGAAATGCGAGAACACATACCGGGGCATTGCCCAGTCCCGCTATGAATTGCAGACTTTCCCGGATGACCTCCGGATGTGCGGCAAAACGTTTCTCCAGAGAAGGCCTTGTACGATCGGCTGCAACCTGCATGATATGCTTCAGTTCTTCAAGTTTATTTGGCGATCTGATCGCCACAAAGTACCACGGCTGGTAATTCACCGCCGACGGTGCGTACAGCCCGGCTTCCATGATCTCACTCAGTACCTCGTCCGGAACCGGATCGGTTGTATATTTCCTTATGCTTCTGCGTCCGCGTATTGTCTCCTGAATCGTCATATCGCGATGTTCCTCCCGTGTTTTTTTGTTTATTATATGCATTATGGTTGTTGCCTGCAATACTTCATCACATTGTGATTCTCATTCTCACGGGAAAAACCGCCCTCCCTCACAGGCGGACGGTTTTTTCCTGTCAGTTGTTATCGGTAATGCAGCATGATTTCCGTTCATTCTTCAGGACGGAATCACCGGCAGACTTATGGATGAGCACCTCGAAGCATTAAAATATACCGTTATATGCGGTGCCGGTGTCATTTCGAGGGTTTCGAAATTCTGTGCATCGGCATTGGTCAGTGTCAGACGCAGTCTGTGACCCGGGAGGATGGTACGAGACATGACCAGCATGTCAAAATCCAGACGTACCGCCTCTCCCGGCACCAGATCCTGCTGGTCTCCCTTCATCTGCCTGTGCCAGGGCGAACCGCAACGGTTATACGGCGGATCCACAAGTTTACGGAAGGAAGCACGCATACGTCCCTCTGTGATATTGGTGCTTACACCATCCGGCGACACATCCTCCAGATATGCAAAGAAATTGACATCTTTTGCGTCTGCACTCATCCACAGATAGACAATCGGCGCACCGACGATATTGACGGCCTCCTTCATCTCGTCTGTCGTAAATGTCAGTCCTCTTTCATCGAGCCCTGTATAATCCGGATTGCCCGGCGTGTCATACCAGTTACGATCCTGGAATCCGCGTTTAGTCGTTGTATAGTCTACTTCGTAGGTATACTCCGCAGCAGGTTCGACAGGTTTTATCTTTTTCAGCATACCGTCGTAACGCGACTTGATCGTCCCTGACGCATCCGGTTGCAGATAATACATCTCACGCCGTGTATCCGGTACCGGATAAGATTCGTATCTGCGCCATTCCTCTGCCGCGTCGTTGTAGATCATCACCTGCGGCTCATCCATAATGCCGTTTTCGATTCCTTTCAACCAGTAGTCATACCATCGCAGATGCTCGGTGATAAAATCCCAGGGAGCTCCCACCATATCCTTACACCCGGTGTGGATCCATGGGCCGCATACCAGTTTTTTCGGTGTGTCCACCGAGGAAAAGAAATCAAAACTGTCGGTTGTTCCAAAGTCTCTGAGTGCCGCTATCACATAGCAGGCAATCTTTGCGCTACTTAAGATCCAGAAATAGTGCGGCGGATAGATCTCCAGAAACTCCTTTCGATGGGAATACGGATTATAATCATCCAGATATCTCGTCTTCCACTCAACGGAACGCTTCGGATTGCTCTCGTGCTCCCTGACTGCATCCATCAAAAGCTTTCTGTCCTCGTCTCCGTCAACCGGAGCAGCCAGATCCTCCAGTGACATCGTACTCACCGTGTCCCCGACCTTCAATGTCCATCCAATATTCCATACACCGTTATTGCTCAGATACGGCGTATCAAAACTGGATACACAAGGCACGATACATTTGAGCGAAGGCGGTGCCATCATGGCGCAGCTCCACTGTGTTTTCCCGAGGAACGACAGTCCAAACATCCCTGTCACACCGCAGCAAAAATCCTGCTTTGCGAGCCATTCGTTGACATCATACAGATCATGATAGTCCGCCAATCCCACCTGATTCGGATGGTTCCCAAAGGACGCACCGCTTCCCCTGCAATCCAGTGCGGCAATCACATAACCGTGTCGCAGCACGCGGTCGATCCCCGGTGTAAACCACATCTCGCTGATCTCTGCGAGCGAAGGAATACTGCCGTCCGCTTTGAGTTTGTTTCTGCGGTACTGTGTGGCACACCAGATGACTGGCAATGGTTCCTCATGCAATTTTCCGTCTTTCGTCGGCCTGTAGATATCGATTGCCAGTCGTACACCGTCCTCCATCGTCAGATATTGCGATGTCCGCTCATAGCCGTCATAGATTTCTTCCGAGCCGGTATAGTAATCTTTTACATTGGTCCGGTCAATCCCGGACGCCATATAGATATCAGGCATCTTCCTTTCCTCCTTTTACTCTCATCCGGCGATGATAAAGACATTGAGTGCCGCCAGAAGCACCAGGAACAACTGCAGGCAGATACCCCAGATTGTAAATTTAACAAACAGTTTGTTGGCATCATATCCGTGCTGATAAGCAAGATAGTACGCACCGCCCGTGGAAAGCGGACACATCGATGCCCATGTATTGCCGATCGAAGATGCGATGATGGCCTTGACGGGATTGAGTCCTGCTGTCAGACAGATCTGCGTGACCAATGGAATCATCGTCGGCAGCACAACGCCGATACCGTCAGAGACCATATTGAGGAGTGCTGCCATGGCGCTGGCTGCAGGTGCAACCGTCCTGGCCGTCACGACCGTCGACAGTGCATTTGCGACGAGCTCCGTCCCGCCGGCAGCCTTGAGCGTTGCGACAAACATGCCCATGCCGCCTACCAGGAACATCGTATTCCAGGGAATCGTCGGATATACGTCCTCGATATCGATGCTGGTGATAAAGATCAGTATGCAGGAGATGGTAGTGGCCACCACGATCATGTTAAAGCCCATGAAAATCAGGATAATGTATACCAGAAAGGCAAAAAGCGTGATCTTATTGTCGCGATCCATCGGCCCGATCTCCTTGCCCAGATCGATCTCCGCATTTTTGGGCCACTTGTATACGCCGCGCACGATATAGATCAAAATGAAGGACAACACCATCCATACGATTGCCGTCAGATCCAGCGACATACCCAGTTCCACTCCCGCATCCCTTGCAATGCCGCCCGTTAGTATACCCGCCGGCGAAAAGTGCGAGTACTGTGCAATCAGATTGCCCGGATAATGTAACAACGCAAGCGTCATATAATCCACACCGGTCGCCTTGCAGATCGTCGCCAGCATCGGAACGATGATAAAGAATGCCGCCGTACCACCGAAATATCCGATCACCGCATTGATCAGAAAGATGGCGATCGGAAGAATCCTGAGATCTCCCCGCAACAGTTTCAAGAGTTTGAAAACCAGTTTTTCCAGCGTCCCGTTGACGGTCGCGATACCGAACAGGAAGCCGACACTGACAAATTGCAGGATGGTGTTGGTCGGAAATCCGGCGATGATCTGGCGGCAGGCACCGGCCGCACTCGAAATGGATACGCCGTCCTCATTAAAGACAAAGAAACCCAGGATAAAGGCAAACGCCACACCTAAAAATCCCGGATTCTTTCCGAATTTTCCTGCGATGATGATGATCAGGATCAGTAATGCAAAACTCACATATGCCGTTGTCATATTTTTCACCCCCTTTATGAAACAATAGAAGCCCGTGTGAGTTACCCTGAGAAAAAGGTATCACAGAAATCTTCACAGCAAAAGCAACGATATCGGTGATTTATTTGTGGATTTTATCCAATGGATGATCTGTCCGTCTTGCGTACAAATCCGCTGATTTGTCCGTTTTTTTGACGATCTGGCATTTTTATTCTTTTTTTGGTAAAATAAGGTGTCCGGCAACAGAATTGCGGGGGGCTTTCCATGGCGGGGCACGCAAAAGAAGAACTATCCAAAGCTCTGTTAAAACTTTCCAACGAGATGCCGCTTGAAAAAATCGGCGTAAACGATGTGCTCAAAGAAAGCAGCATCAGCCGCCACACTTTTTATGCTTCCTTTCGTGACATCTATGATCTGATTACCTATACCTTTATCAACCGGATTATCGATACATCATGGGACATGTTGCGCACTTCCTATGATGACTATTACCACGGCATGCTGACTTCTCTCAAGAAAATGGAACGACATAAAAAGTTTTGTCTGGAAGCATATATACTGCACGGGCAGAATGCCCCTATTGACTATATTGTACAGCACAGTATAGAAGCGGAATCTCAGGATCTTGTTAATCTGACCGGGAAACAACCGGAGGAACTGCCGCTACACATTCTGCGGCTCTATGCACACGGCTGTGTCAATACCAAGATGCACTGGCTCAAAGATCCGCAGGGCACCACGGCCGAATCCGTCGCCCGGCAGATCACGGATGCGCGATTTGCCCTGTTTGCAGGCATCATCAACGATGATGCGATCATACATCACTCAAAATCCGTCGGTAGCGATCTGTTTGTGGCGGTTCCTTTTTCATAAACAGCCGGCTTCATACACAATACCTCACCACCCCGTTCTCCTCCACGCTGCGTATACTGCCCCGTTTTTTGAGATAATCCAGATGTGACAGACACTCTCCCGTCGCAAACCACCTCTGCTGCAGGGGAAACTCCTCCCAGCTTGACGCCCGTATCTTCCACTTCATGCGCGAAGCGATCTCATAGGCACTCAGGTATGGAGTCTCACGGATGATACGAAGCGTATCTGCAAGGCGTCTTTCATGATGCGCAAGAATCTCTTCGATCCGCGACTTATATTCCCCGCTCTCCCGGTGTCCGGGCAACGCCAGGCGCACCGGATAATCCTTCACCTTTTTCAGACTCTCGATGTAGGCACCGAGCGCATCGTCCATCCACGGCCAGCTCGTAATATTGGGTGTGATATCAAAGAGCACGTGATCCCCGGTAAACATGATCCCTTCTTTTTCCATCCACAGCATCGTATTGCCGGGCGTATGACCGGGCACCGAGATCACGCGCAGCTCGTAGGTGCCGACTCTCAGAAGCGTCCCCTCTTCCACCGCACACAGACGCTCGTCCGCGTGATCCATGGTCATCGTGATTGCCTGATTGGTCGAATAGGTCTTTTTGAGGATCTCCTCCGGATATCCCTGCCGGACGTAGAGCGGCAGTCTTTCGCCGTCCATCTCGCCGCTTAAAAAACGCTTGTAGTAGCCGAGGTCCGTTGCACTCAAATAGATCGGCCTGTCATCCCCGCAGACGAGATCCGCCTGTCCGATGTGGTCTCCGTGCATATGTGTGACATACACGCGACGCCTGTCCCTGAAGGACCCGAGCATCGCAAGACCGTCCAGCAGATCCTTCCTGCATTCCGGCCTGCGAAATCCCGTATCGATCAGGAGGTCACTTTCGTCACCGCGTAAAAAATAGCTGTTCAGGTTTTTCAGCGGATTCTGCGGCAGTGTCAGCCGGATACGGTATATGTTTTTGTGTACTTGCGTCACCATGGTTTTTTGCTCCGATCCATGTATATCATACCATACCGGTATGCATTTTGTAATACTGTGCAGTTTGATGAAACTGTGTAATATTGTGATGATCCGCAAAAAACCCCGAAACTGCTGAACAGTTATCTGGATGCCCCGCAACTGCGAGATATCGATCACTACTGCTTATTTTGACGAAAACTATTTGCTGTCAACATGAACGTAAAATGTACTTCTTCCGGATTCTTCCCGAATGATAAGTCCTTCTTCAGTGTTTCAAAGTAACATTGGTATTATCAGGAAATATTATTCCATCTAGAGAAACACTCCCATCGATGATAATATCAATTACATCGCCGGACACAATGCCATATGAATCGAGTCGAAGCTCATTGGAAAAATGCAAATCTTGCTTTTGAGCGTTGTCTACCCAGACTTCCATATAATCGGAGGCCAAAGCATCCCGTTTGAGTGTAATGGTACGCGTCGCCGCGTGCGCCGTCATAGGTTTTAATGCACCACCCGCGACCTGCAGCCACGACAACCCTCCGAGAATACCGCATACAAAAAGCAGCGCTGCCAAAATGATGGCAAGTGCCGCCTCCTTTACGCGTGATGATCGGGCGCTTTTGCACGTGCCGCAATGCGCCGCAAAGCCAGTGTTTACAAGGGTTTCACCCCCCCCCTAACCGATTCTTATGCATGTTCAGAGGACGGTTCTGTGTGCATGTCACCTCATCCGCCGGCTTCGCCGGCATCTTTCTCCGTTCCACTCCGGTCGGCGCAAAGCCAACGTCCCCCGGACGTTGTGCGCCCTCAAGGGGAAGGCGGATGCGCGACTGTCCCCTGTGTGTTTGTGCGTTATGTGTAATGTCAGTTCGCGGGGCGCAAGGTGCCGAGCATCCCCGAGATGTAAAAGAACCCGGCGTAGCCTTCTTCATTGAGAAAGGCGACGGTATCCGTCCCCGCGGGAATCGTAAAGGTCAGGCGGTCACCCTTGTAGCCTTCACTGAGGAAGCTGACGACAAGCGTGACGTCGGGACGCGCGGCGAGCGCCTCCATCACCGACCGGTGGAAGGAGTACCAGCGGGATGTCGTGATCTCCACCGTCGCGCCCTGTGCAGCATTTTGGATCTTTTCCGCCGTCACCTTCTGGAAGGGTCCGTAGGCGGACAGCGGCACGCGGTACAGTACCTGCCCGCAGCCCTCGCAGACGCAGATCTCCTCGCCGTCGTTGTGCACGTCGGGCTCCGTCACCGTCTGCCAGGTGTAAGAAGCGTGGCCGGTCGCGCAATGCGTATTCACCGGCGGCGCAAGTCTTCCACAAACACTACAGCTGCCTCCGATCCAGATATGGGCTTCCTTATTATGCTCGTATCCGCACGTTTCACACTTCTTGAAATGATGAAGCTGGTCAGATCGCAAATCCTGGAAATAAACATGATATTCTACATATTCTTTCCGTGAACATGAAGTGCATTCTTTCCAGTGCCAGATATCATCAGTATACTTCCAGTCGCTATAGTTTGAATGGTTACATTTATAGTTGCAGTCAGCACAACGGTCGACGTTAAAAGTATGAGTCCGATAATCGAGCTTTTCCGTACACCCCGACACTGTACAATTATGCCAGTGCCCGTTATCGTCAGCCTGCCAATCGGCTTCCGCGACGTGAGGATGCCCGCTTGTAGCGGCTGCCGTCATCGCCATACCGCCCAATGTCAACGCACACAATAAAAGCAGCGCTGCCGCCACACCGGCAAGTATCCTTTTTTTCATTCTTTCCGTCTCCTGTTTTTGTAATGTACGTTACCGTATTTTGTTATATCACACCCACCGTAACAAAACCGTAACAAAAATACAGGGGCGTCTTCGCCGGCACCTTTCTCCGTTCCACTCCGGTCGGCGCAAAGCCAACGTCCCCCGGACGTTATAAATCTTCGCATCATTATACGTCTCTTCTGCCGTGGAAGAACTCCGCCCACTCATACCTGGGCAGAAAATCACGCGGCGTCATCCCTTCCGGATGCCCGCCTCTGTCAAGATGACGGTAATAGTCGCAGTCGATCATTTCCGGTTTGACCGCATATTCGTTGCGCGTGTGCACAAGGACATCCGCCATGCCGATCTGATCGAGCGTCTTTCTGATTTCCGCAAAATAGATGCGGATATAGCCCCTGTGTCTTTCCGCTTCGACGGAGTCGGGCCACAGGGCCGCGCAGATCTCGCCGGCGGTGACGCTCAGGCCGCGTTTGACGATAAGATACGCCAACATTTCCTTGGCGGCATTTCTGCCAAACTGCAGCTTTTCCCCGCGCCAAAACACTTCAAAATTGCCAAAGCACTGTACGCTCAGACGGTCCGCCCCCTCCGTTTTTAACGGCATGCGCAGATTGGCAAGCGCTTCCTCGAGCCGCACCGTCCTGACGGGCTTTAGGAGGTATCCGCTGATGTAGAGTTCCCACGCATTCAGGGCGTATTCGGGGTAGGCCGTCACGACGATGATATTCGTGTCCGGATACCCTGCCCTGACCTTTTTGGCCACGTCGATGCCGTTTAGGCCCGGCATCTCCACGTCCAGAAAAAGCACGTCAAAGGCCTCGTCTTCCATGACAGCGAGCACCTCTTCGCCGTTTTTCACCACGGTGATCCGGGCTTCTTCGCCCATCACCTTTTTGACGGACCGCGCAAGGGAAGTGGCGGCGTTTTTTTCATCATCCGCAATCAAAATATTCATGGTATCTCCCGTCCTTTTTTCGGTATCCTGATCGTGACCGTCGTGCCCCTGCCGGGCATGCTCTCAACCTGCAGGGTCCCTTTGGATATCCGCTCCACCCTCGCACGCGCATTGGCAATGCCGATGTGGATATGGTCTTCGGAAACAAAGGTCTCTTTGTCGGCGGATGCGATAGCGCCATCCCGTGCGGCATCCCCCATAAGACTGTCGGTATCAAAACCGGCACCGTCATCTTCGATGACGATCTCGAAGGCGTCGTTCGTCTCCCGCGTGCGCAGGGTGAGCGTGCCGGCTCCCGTCTTTTTGCGGATGCCGTGTCGGACCGCATTTTCGACAAGCGGCTGCACCGTCAAAGGAGGCAGTCTGAAATCCTCAGCCTGTATGTCATACACCACCTGCAATTCCTCCCGAAAGCGCAGCTTTTCGAGCGACAGATAAAAATGCGTGTGCTCCAGTTCTTTTTGAAAAGGCACCGGCTCGGACTTTTCATAAGACTCAAAGTTGGCGCGCAGATAGTCGGAAAAATCGCAGATGGCCTGCTTGGCCTCCTCCACGTTTTCATCGCACAGACCGTGGATCGTGTTCATCGTGTTGTAGATGAAATGCGGCCGGATCTGGGATGCAAGCAGATGGCGCCTCAGGCGGTCTTCCCGCTCCTCAATCACGACGTAGCGCAAAAACATCCAGTAGATCATCATCATCGTAATGATCAAGACAACCGTCACCGGCACCATGACCAGGGAGCGGATCCAGGAAACCATCATCACCTGTGCGAGCGCCGCAAGCGTCAGCGTGCACACGATCGCAAAAACGCTTTTGATATGCCGCGCCTCCGAGATCCGGATGTACTCCTGCACATACCCCGCAAATAACACCTTCATCACCGGAAAAAGAACCACCGTCACCAGGGCGTAGGCGAGCACCAACGGCGGCGTAAATACGCCCCTGTCCTGTTGAAAAAGATTGACGATCATGATCTGTGCACAGCCGCCGAAAAAGACGATGAACAGGACCATCATATTGCGGAAGGGGGGAACGTCGACCACAAGCGGCGCCGCCACAATCAGCAGCGCGATTTCCAGAAGAAGCAGAATACTGCCGACCTCATGGCTGCCCCATGCGCCGAGCATGCCGGGAATCGTCAGTTTTAAAAAGACACGCAGCACGGTCACCAAAAGAAGCGCGATGCCGAAAACGATGATCGTTTTCTTTCTGTCGCGCCGAAACAGTTCCTCCGGTATGCAGAGGAAATACAAAATCATTGCAGGCCCCAGCTGCAGCAGATGCCCCAGGGCTTCCATTGTAAAAGTCGTCACGTTCATGCTTTGTGGTGCAAAAGGGACGGTTCCTTTTGTACCATCCCTTTTGCACCATCAACTTCATTGCGTTTCAAGTTGTCTGCGCAGCTGCTCGATCTCCTGTTGCATTGCATCGATTTTATGATGCATTGACTCGATCTCCTGATCTTTGACCTCGATCTCCGCAGTAAACCGGTTCTCCGCCTCCTCAAGGCGGGTTTCCGCCGCCTCAGCCTTGGCTTCAGCTGCCTCAGCCTTGGCCTCCGCTTCCTCAAATCGGGTTTCCGCCGCCTCAGCCTTGGCTTCAGCTGCCTCAGCCTTGGCCTCCGCTTCCTCAAATCGCGCTTCCGCCGCCTCAGCCTTGGCTTCGGCACGCGCCTGTCGGTTGAGTGCGGTTGTATAGACTTCCTCAAACTTTCTTCGCGCGCGGAGAATGGACCGCGCTGATTCGTCTGCATTTACCTGATACATCGCTTCCGCCACCTCCGCAACCGTTTCGCTTTCCTCCGCCAGTTTCCGGAGATCCTCCCACGTTTCCGCCCGAAAGACCTCCGCCCAGTAATCGAGTCTGTTTTCTTTATCTTCCTTTGTTGCGAGCGCTGTTCGATTTAATGATAGCACATTCATACCGAAGATTGTAGTGTAAATATTGCCGTTTTCCACGTTCGTCAACAAATACCGAGCATAAAACTCCGGATGATCCGGAAAAAGATCATGATTCAGTATCCCGATATGCGTGGTCGGCTTCAGCCGGTCGTAATCTCTGTCCTCCCCGCGGATATTGTCGTAGGCACGGCAAAGATACAGCAACGAACGTTTGATCCAGTCAGGATCTTTTTCAATCTGCAGCTCGATGTTCAATATTTCGTTGTTATTCAATTCCACCAGTGTATCCACGATGATCTCTTTCTGGAGATAATCACCGTAGCTGATCGGATTCAGAATCGTTACTTCTCGTACATCTTCTTCTTTCAGGCCCTTCAGCGCACAGATCAGTCCTTTCAATCCGCGTCTTGTCCGCGACATCACCATGTGGAACATCATGTCATTTTTGAGCGTATCTTCCATAGGGCCGCTCGCGCCTGCAAGCTGCCTGGAGAATTTGACTTTTTCTTTCATAGGCTTTTCCTTTGATCCCCCTTTAACAAAAATGCAAAAACAGTGTCTTCCCGGGATGGCATACGCAGCGGATGCCGCGCATGGCCGGACGAGGCCGGCAGAAAGAATATACCATACGTTTCATTATATGTCAATATTTAGTTTATATTTAATTTATGTTTTGTTAACCTGTCGCGGCGGCCTGCATTTGCGACGCCGTTTTGCGGCATGCGCATATGTGTCTGCGCACCTTGCGACGGAAAAGTAAAAAAAACGGCGCAAAAGGAACCGTTCCTTTCGCGCCGCTTTATCCTTTGCGTTATGGTGCGTGTCAGTTCGCAGGGCGCAAGGTGCCGAGCATGCCGGAGATGTAGAAGAAACCGGCGTAGCCTTCTTCATTGAGAAGGGCGATCGTGTCCGTCCCCGCGGGGATCGTCAGGATCAGGCGGTCGCCCTTGTATCCCTCACTGAGGAAGCTGATGACAAGCGTCACGTCGGGACGCGCGGCGAGCGCTTCCATGACCGACCGGTGGAAAGAATACCAGCGGGAGGTCGTAATCTCCACGGTTGTACCCGGTGCGGCATTCCGGATCTTCTCCGCCGTCACCTTCTGGAAGGGGCCGTAGGCGGACAGCGTCACCCGGTACAGCACCTGCCCGCAGCCTTCGCAGACGCAGATCTCCTCGCCGTCGTTGTGCACATCGGGCTCCGTCACCGTCTGCCAGGTGTAGGAGGCGTGTCCGTTCGGACAGGAGGATGCAGGGGCAGGTGCTGGCGCAGGGGGCTGCGGCGGATAGATGATTTTCCCTCCGATGGACGGCTTCGATCCACTGATTTTGCCGTTCCCGGTGACGTTAATTGTCCCGTTGTTGTTAAAAGTATTGTTATTCGTCAGTGTTCCGGCATTGATGACCGTTCCGTCGTTCGTCACGGTACCGATGTCGCTGTTGTTCATGTTTCCGTTATTCGTAACAGTTCCGTTACTCTCATTTGTCATTTTGCCATCGTTGATGATGGTACCGTTGCTGCTGTTTGTCATGTCACCACTGTTCGTCATTGTTCCGTAATTCGTAATATTTTTATTGTTTTCAATAGTGCCGTTGTTGGTGACGTTAGAAGCGGGCCCGTTCATCATAGATCCGCTGTTTGTCATAGTTCCGCCGTTTGTAAAAGTGCTGCTATTACCACTACTACTCATGGTACCATTGTTCGTGAATGTACCGTCGGTGTCGTTTATCATTTTTCCGCTGTTCGTGACAGTACCGTTGTTTGTCATGGTGCCGCTGTTAGTAACGGTATAACCATTATAATTCGTCAAGGTACCATCGTTTGTAATATCCCCGCCATTATTATTCATCATGGTGCCGTTGTTGGTGATCTTACCGTCATTATTGTTTGTTATGGTGCCGTTGTTCGTGATCGTTCCGGAGTTGTTGATGGTACTATCGTTGTTAAAGGTTCCGTTGCTTGTCAGCGTGCCGCTATTATTGATGGTGGCGTTGCTGAAGTTGTTAAAATTCCCGTTGATGTTGATCGTCCCTTGGTTGTTGATAGTTGTAATATTTTGTCCATGCTGTACATTAAGAGTAACTTTATTATTGAGTGTGAGTGATGAATCGGCCAGAACGAACATGTAATCGGCGACGCTTAGTGTATAGTTTCCATCAATTGTTACCGGCACCTGGGAAACAGAAAATTGGGAAACAACTACATTACTCCCCAACTTAAGAATGATCGAATCAACTCCTGGATTAATAGTATGACTGTGTGATATATCGCTATTGCTTTCTACATATTGAAAATAGATATTAGATAAATAAAGCTCACCCTGAGGATCATTCCGGAAATCATTTATTGTTATAGGCGTTCTATTATCCGAAAAATCTATAGTTACATTATTTTGATTTATGGTAATCGTTGCCGACACGGCCGCATGCGCCGTCATCGGTTTCAGCATGCCGCCCACCAGGGGCATCCCGGACAGCCCCCCGAAAACACCGCATACAAAAAGCAGCGCTGCCGTTACACCGGCAAGTGCCGCCCTGATTGCGCGTAATGATCTCGTGCTCTTGCGGGTTGTGCAATGCGCCGCAAGTACTGTATTTACAAGGGTTTTACCCCCCCCCCACCGGATTTTTATGCATGTGATTTCCTCCCTCTTTTAACATCATTTTCCTTTTTTCCTTTCCGCAAAAACACAGTGCTGTTTTGCCATCAACAATGGTCGTATGGGCGATGTCTGTTACTGTTTTTTTATTGTAACACACCAACCGTAACAAAACCGTAACAAGGGGAGACGCCGCCGCCACGCGGCGCAGTTATCTTCTGTCGTGGAAAAACTCCGCCCACTCATACCTGGGCAGAAAATCGTGCGGTGTCATCCCTTCCGGATGATCGCCTCTGTCAAGATGTCGGTGGGCGTCTTCGCCCAGCACCTTTTTGACGGACCGCGCAAGGGAAGTGGAATGACATTTTGTCATTCTGTCACGGAGACAACTCTGTGTCCGGCTTTATGCATACATCTTCCGAAGTCACTGCCGCAATCACGGTAATGTCTGCAATCCATACAAAATCCGTCATCCGTATGTTCTGAAACACTCGCATACAGCGCACATCCTTCATTCAGCCCGCATGCGACGCGTGTGCCGCCGCTGTCATACACCGCCTCCTTCACAAGATCAGGAAAGAGCGGAATGATGTCCCTTTCATTGCGACTGCCGTTTGCATAGCCATAGTAAACATGGAAGATGTGCGGTGCAATACATATCGCTTTATAGAGTTTACCGGGCACCGGCTTCTCCTCCGGCATCGTACCGCGCATCAGAAGTGCCCCAGTGTAAGGGTGCCAAATGAGCTTCCCCATGTACCATTCGTTTCTTCATCCTCAGCGAACCCTCCGGAACCATCCGCTTCTGTCTCACCATCGGAAGCAACAACCTCTCCCGGGCAGCCCGCGATCTGTTCCAGATAAAGTATGCCTTCTGCCTTTCCGGCCTCCGCAAGCACTGAGATATCGGTTCCTGCAGGTATTTCCGTCTGGCGCACCGCACCGCCGTTCAGACCGGGAAGCGAATACCGTATGACCAGATTTGTCTTCGTCAAGCCGTTTGCGTCTGCCGCTGCCATGAAAAATCCTCCGGAAAGTGTGGGCGTGCTTCCCAGATGAATTGCAAGCACCTCGTCGGGCGCCGCATTCTTTACATTTGCAATAATGGCATTTTGGGCTTCCCCGTAATTTGCATGGTTATCGACAAAAACACTGTGCGCTATCCTGCTTCCGGGAATTGCTCCGCCGTCCGTGTTTTGTCCTGTTCCGGTACGTCCACCGAAATCGTACTGACCGTTATTCATGCCACTTCCGCTGCCATCCATGCCGTTTCCGCTGCCATCCATCACCGTCACAGTGCCGCCTGCTACCTTCGCCACATAGAGAATACCCTCAACACGGGATACGCTTGCTATTGTCATTCTCGACACCATGTCTCCGTTCTCCATGTCCCCGGGAAGTCCGTGCAAATCCGCACCCTTTGGGATAACCACCCGATACCGTACGCCGTCGATCGTAACAAGAAATACAAACTCTGCTTTGCTTCTGCCGTCAGCGCCCCTCATGGCATTAATCATTTCCGCGTCAAAAGCGGTATTCTTTCCAAGCTCAATGGTGCGTGCGGCCTGAGCACCGCTTTCAGAAACCGATGACCCATTCTGGATGGCATTTATTACATTGTTCCTGAATACGGTCACCGCCTGTGCTTCCTGTTGTGCACGGAACTCTGCCTGCGATGTCTGCTGTGCGGAGGCCGACTCGTCCGTTGTCTGTCGTCCGCCGGGTGCTGTACCTGTCGCTGAAACGGTCCGTTGCTGCCGGAAATCACAATAATCGCACTTGCGCTCTTCCAGACCGTCCTGCGTTGTGGTAGCCTCCCGGACAGTCTTCCATGACGCGTTGTCATAAAAATGCTCACCTTCATCGAGGTGTTTATCACAACCTGGTCCACCACACTGATCCCAGTGCACGGCGTCATTAAACAGGACAGTTCCGTTGCTGAAACAAATGTGCGCGCCTGTCTCATTACCATCATCCGCCCGCACGACGATTCCCTTCGTGCTCACGATACTGCAGGTCAGCACGGGTATCACAGCAAGTAACATCCATCTTTTTTTCATTTCCGTGAAACGCATCGTCCATCCCTCCTTCTGTCGCGTCAAAAAATACTAAGGAAACGCTGATTTAATCCCTTTTTCTCGTTCACAAAGAGCAACACACCCTGTATAATGGAATCATACCAAATACCATATAAGGCGGTGACTGTATGCAGCAAACCTTTAGTGACATAGAATATTCCAACCGGCGCAGGAA